>CAYJMJ010000014.1:57006-57250 GCA_964371095.1 uncultured Dehalococcoidia bacterium
CTTCGCCCTTCTTTTTAGACAGCCCCCTCTCACCCCTCCCTCACCCCCGGCCCCCCCCCCCCCCCGGGCGGGGGGGGGGGCCGGCCCGCCCCCCCCCCGTTTGTTTGTTCCTCTGGCAGAACCGTTAGTTGAGGTTGATGATGCTCTGGTTGATCGAGGCCGGGGTCGTGCGCTGGATGACCATGTACGAGCCCTGCGGCGGCTTCACCTCGAAGGTGAACGTCTGGTTCGTCGTGAGCGTGAC
>CAYJMJ010000015.1:0-14575 GCA_964371095.1 uncultured Dehalococcoidia bacterium
TCGAACCCGTCCATCTCGACGAGGATCTGGTTGAGCGTTTGCTCGCGTTCGTCGTGCGAGCCGCCGAGGCCCGCGCCGCGCTGGCGGCCGACGGCGTCGATCTCGTCGACGAAGACGATGCACGGCGAGTTGCGTTTCGCCTGGTCGAAGAGGTCGCGCACGCGGCTCGCACCGACGCCCACGAACATCTCGACGAACTCGGAGCCGCTGATCGAGAAGAACGGCACGCCCGCCTCACCGGCCACGGCGCGCGACAGCAGCGTCTTGCCCGTGCCGGGTGGTCCGACGAGCAGCACGCCGCGCGGAATGCGCGCGCCGAGCGATGCGAACTTTTCCGGGTACTTGAGGAACTCGACGACCTCCGCCAGCTCCTCCTTCGCCTCATCGACGCCGGCGACGTCCGTGAACGTTACCGTGGGCTTGTTGCCGGTGAACATGCGCGCGCGGCTTTTGCCGAAGTTCATCGCCTGGCTGTTCGAGCCCTGCGCCTGCCGCATCATGAAGACGAGGATCGCGCCGAACACGAGGATCGGTAAGAACGTGACGAGGAGGCCGGTCCAGGCGCCCCACTGCGACGGCGCCTTGTACTTGACGTCGACCGCCTTGTCGCCGCCTCCGCCGATCTGGATCCCGTTGTCCGTCAGCGTCTTCTCGAGGTCGGTGTTCTGTCCGACCCGGGACGTGTACTTTTGAGCGTCGTTCTTCAGTTCGACGGTGAGGCCCTGGCCTGAGACCTCGATGCTCTTGAGCTTTCCGTCCCGGCCGGCCGCGATCACGTCGCCGATCGTCATGTTCTTCGTGCTGCTGCCGCCCCGGAAGAAGGACACCACGATCGCGATGACCGCGACCAGTATCAGCAGGTAAATGAAGCTGTTTCGCAGCCAGCGAGAACTCATGAGCCCAACCTAACCTTTTCCCCCGGAATGCGGCGCGGGAATGCTTGCGCTCAGTATAACAGAGCCCTCCGGGCGTGTGATTCACGACGAACGTTACGGAGAGGCGTCTCCGTCAACATTCCGTCGTCAACATCAGCCGCCCTCGATGTTACGATCGGCCGCGCCGCCGCGACCATCACTCCAGGTGACGGAGGAGTATCCCCCAGCGGGACTGCCCGACCTATCGGGAGAACCCTCAGTCTTCGTCCGAAGCCAGTTTCCCCGCCTGCGCCCAGTTCTCGCGCTCGATATCCGAGAAGATGACGATCGTCGCGTCCGGCGTCGTGTGGGCGATGTTCGCGACCGCTTCGGTGATCGCCCGTGCCAGCTCCTGCTTCTGGGCGTGGGTGCGGCCCGGAAACATCTCGATCCTGACGATGGGCATAGCGTTGCTCCTTTGTGATGCGCTGGTGACGATGGCGGATTATCGCAGTCGATGAGCATGCGTTCCACGGCGCGATGCTGGAGGCAGGACGCTCGAAGCTGGATGCTGGAGCACGAGATCCAGCCTCCAGCCTCTAGCATCCAGCTTCGGCATCATCGCGGAAATGGTCATATTGCCACCACGCTTTACGCCGGCCGACCACCCTGCTAGCATCGCCGCGATGGGCCTCTTCCGCGCCGCGCCCACGTTGTCGGCCGAGATCGCCGCGTGGAGGCGGGGCTTCCGCAACGTCGCCGGCGTCGACGAAGCTGGACGCGGCCCGCTCGCGGGCCCGGTGGTCGCCGGCGCCGTCGTCCTCGATCCTGACGCGCCCCGCACGTGGTGGTCCGATCTGCGGGACAGCAAGCTGCTCGGCCGCTCCGATCGCGAGCGCCTCGCCGGCGCGATACGTGGCGGCTGCGCGTGGGGCGCCGGCGTGGCCTCGCACGAGACGATCGACGCGCTCGGGCTGATCGCCGCCACGAAGCTGGCGATGCTGCGGGCCGTCGAGGCGCTGCCGGTGCCGCCGGACATGCTGCTCATCGACGCGGTGTCGCTCCCGCAGTACCGGCATCGCTCCATCATCCACGGCGATGCGCTCTGCGCCTCGATCGCGGCCGCCTCGATCATCGCGAAGGTGACACGAGACGCGCTCATGGATGAGTACCACGACCGGTACCCCGAGTACGGCTTCGATCAGCACCGCGGCTACGGCACGCCGCGCCACATGCGCGCGCTCGAGGTCCACGGCCCGTGCGCGATCCATCGACGCTGCTTCGCGCCTGTCCGAGCGGCATGGGAAGCCCGTGGTTCCGTGGGTGACATCGATGGTGCACCAACGCCCGAGCCGGAGCCGGCCATTGCCTGAGGAGCGCCAACGGCTCGGCGGATTCGGCGAGCGCACCGCGGCCGCTCACCTCGAAGCCAAGGGCTACCGCATCGTCGAGCGGAACTTTCGCGTGCGAGAAGCGGAGATCGACCTCGTCGCCACCGACGGCGAGGCGCTGGTGTTCGTCGAGGTCCGCACCCGGCGCGGCGCCTATCCCGGCATGGCCGCGCTCTCAATCACACGCGGCAAGGCGCGCAAGCTCCTGCTCGCCGCGGACCACTACGTCGAGAGCCGTCCCGAGGCGGCCGACCTGCCGCTCCGCATCGACGTGGTGGCCATCGAGCTTGCGCGCGACGGGACGTTGCTCGGCGTCAACCACATCGAGGACGCCGTGCGCCCGGACCGCCGATGAAGAAACTACGAACTACTCACTACGAACTGTAAACTGGTCACCGCCATGCCAATCTACGAGTACCGCTGCGCGTCGTGCCGGCGCCGGACCTCCGTGTTCGTGCGCTCCGTCAGCTCGCCCGTCACGGCGGCGTGCGAGCACTGCGGGAGCGGCGAGCTGACGCGCCTCATGTCCCGTTTCGCCGTGCAACGCGGCGGCGGCGACCTGGACGACGATGGGGGGCTCGGCGACGTCGACGAGAACGACCCGCAGTCGGTGGCGCGCTGGGCCCGCCGCATGAAGGACGAAATGGGCGAGGACCTCGGTCCGGAGTTCGACTCGATGGTCGACCGCATCGCCGCCGGCGAGGATCCGGAGTCCGTGATGGGCGAGGAGGACGCCGGCGACGGCGGCTTCGGCGCCGACGACGATTTCTAGCATCGTGTTTGAGGTAGGCTGTTAGGGTCATGCCGATCTACGAGTACAAGTGCAAGAAGTGCGCGCGCCTGACGAGCGCGTTCGTCCGCAATCCCCAAAACGAGGTCGTTCCGGCCTGCGCGCACTGCGGTGGCAAGACGGCGCGCGCACTCTCTCGGTTCGCGCACCACACCGGCGAGCAGGGCGCGCTCGATCGATACGGCGCGATGCCGCAGCGTCCGGAAGACTACAAGGACCCGCGCCAGATCGGCCGCTGGGTCGAGAAGCAGTTCGACAGCTACGGCATGGATCTGCCCGACGAAGCGCGCACGATGATCGACGCCGCGCGCGAGGGCGAGCTGCCCGACGCCGTGAAGGATCTGTAGTGAGCTGTCAGCGGTCAGCTTTCAGCGTTCAGCGGGCCGTCGTTAGTGAGTCGCTGGAGGGCTGACAGTGTCGGACATCTCCAACACGCTTGACGCGATCATGGACAAGGTGCGGGAGGAGTTCGCGTCGAAGAACCAGGCGCGCGAGAAGGCGCTGCCGCTCTGCCGCGACGCGATCCGCTTCTCGGCCAACGCGATCCGCGCCGTGCATCGACATGAGTTCGACGCCGCGCGAGAACTCGTCGGCAAGGCGGGCGCCCAGCTCGCGATCGCGAAGCAAAGCCTGGCCGGCCACGCCGACATCTACCACGCCGGCTTCGTCCACGACTCGCAGAAGGAGTTCGCAGAGGCGTCGATCACGCTCGCACTCATCTCCGGCGACGACCTGCCGACGCCGGAGAGTCTCGACGTCGGATTGCCGGCCTACCTCAACGGCATGGGCGAGGCCGTCGGCGAGCTGCGACGGCACCTGCTCGACACGCTTCGCTCCGGCAACGTCGAGCAGTGCGAGGAGTGGCTGCGGGCGATGGACGAGATGTACTCCGTGCTCGTCACGGTCGATTACCCGGACGCGATGACCGGCGGCCTGCGGCGCACCACCGACAGCGTGCGCGGCATCCTCGAAAAGACGCGCGGCGACCTCACGCTGTCCGTCCAGCAGCGCCGCCTCGAGCAGCGCCTCGACGAGTTCGGACAGCGCCTCTCGGAGCAGTGACAACGCCGAGGTTTGGCGTCCGCGCGGGCGGCAAGCGCGCCGATGGGCTCGAGCGCTAGCTGAGGCGCTCGGGCGTGTTCCTCTGCGCGAGCGACGGGATAGAGCGCGCCATCAGGCGCCACGTCGCGGCGAGGCCAAGTGTCCAGCAGGCGACGGCGACGGCGACGATCAGCCAAAGCTTGAGGCTGAGCGGCTCGAGTTCATAGAAGCGCCGCATCGGCTCGAACAGGATCGCGATCATGAAGAGCACGACGGTGGACGCGGCAAGTGCCAATGTGCGAGGCGGGTGCAAGAGCCCGCGAAGCCGCATCCAGCGATCCGGCGCATCGTCCACGAACGGGATCAAGAGGCTGCCCGCCAGTACTCCTGCCGCGGTGAGGACCGTGCGCGCGGTATTGAGGTCGTCGAGGCGCAGCGCGATCTTGTACACGACGATGCCCATGACTGCCATCAGGATCGACGCCGGTACCACGAACGGCGCGGACGCGAGGACCAGGTAGCGGCTGGTGAATCGCGGGCGCGCCCAGGCGGCGATGAACAGCGCGGGGATGCCCACGGTGAGCATCGAGAGGATCGCCGTGTGGCGGGGCGACAGTGGGAACGCCGACGCCAGCAGAGCGGTGCCCACCACGATCAGCGCCACCGCGAACGTCCGCGCCAGGAAGAGCCTGATCACCGCCTCCATTCCGGCGCGGATGCGGCGCCCCTCGATGAAGGCTCGCGGCAGGGCCGAGAACGAGTCGTCGAGCAGGATGATGTCGGCGATGCTCCTTGTCACCGCGCTTGCTGAACCCACGGAAATTGCGACGTGGGAGCGCTTGAGGGCCGGCACGTCGTTCACGCCGTCGCCGATCATCGCGACGTAGTGACCGCGGCGCTGCAACGCTTCCACGATGCTCGCCTTCTGGGCAGGCGCGATGCGGCCGAACACGGTCGCGTCAGCAGCTATGGCTCCAAGGCGCTCAGGGCCTACATCGAGATCGAGCCCCGAAACCGCATGGTCCGCGCCGGCAACGCCTGCTTCCCGCGCGAGTGCTGCCACTGTCTCCGGATTGTCTCCGGAGATGATCTTCAGCGCGATCCCGGCGTCGGCGAACTCCGCGATCGTTTCACGCGCACCGGTGCGCAACTGGTCGCGCAAGATTGCGAACCCGAGCGGCGTGAGATCCTCCGGGAGTTCAGGCTCGTCTCCATGAAAGGCGACAGTACGCACGTCCGGTTGCCACGCGAAGAGCAGCACACGCAAGCCGCGTTTCGACCACGACGACGGGAGGTTTTCGCTGTCCCGCGACGTGGCGTGCGCCAGCAGGACCTCCGGCGCGCCCAGGACGTACATGCCTCGCATCCCTTCGGTATGAAGAACGAGCGCGCTCCATTTTCGGACGGAATCGAAATGCACCTCACTGATGTTCGGGACCGGTTCGGCGCGGATTGACTGCCTGATCGCGTCGTTCGTGCGGTTGCTGATCGTCGCGCTCGCGCTGTAGATGCCGAGCAGGCGTCGCAACTCCGATTCGTCGATCCCCAGCGGGTGCACCGTTTCGAGCGTGAGCGCGTTGGTCGTGATCGTCCCCGTCTTGTCGAGGCACAGCACATCGACGTGGCTCATCGACTCGATCGCGTTGTGACGCTGGACGAGCGCGCCAAGCGGCGACAACCGCACGATCGCGAGAGCGTAGGTGACGGTGACCATCACCCAGAGCCCCTGCGGGACGAGCGCGACGACCACCGCAACGGCTCGCGTCGTCTCGACGAGCGGGACGCGTCCATAGATGTTGTGCAATGACGCAATGACTCCGGCGCTGATGAGCGCGACGACCGCCGCCATCCCCCACATGAGGTAGCCGATCTCTCGCTGCAATGGCGTGCGCACCACGCGAAACGCCTTCGCCGTCGCGGCGATGCGGTTCGCGAAACTCTCGCGGCCAATTCGCTCGCAGCGGTAGATCGCCTGCCCGCTCATGCAGAAGCTGCCGGAGTAGACATCGTCACCCTGTCGTTTTCGCACGAGGTCGGACTCGCCGGTCAGCAGCGACTCATCGACGCTGCAGTGCTCCTCGGTCAGGACCTTGCCATCGGCCTGCACCTGTTCGCCCGGCCCGATGACCACGATATCGTCCTGTACGATGTCATTGGGATCGAGCGCCTGCTCTTGCCCATCGCGCATGACGCGCGCCTTCGAACGGGCCAGCAAGGCGATGCGGTCCAGTTGCCGCTTCGCGCGGCTTTCCTGGAACACGCCGACCACGATGTTCCCCAGCACGAGTCCCGCCGTGAAGAACGCGTCGATGAAGAGCCCGAGCGCGACGAGGACGGCGGCTGCTGCCATCAGCGCGACGTTCGCGGCCGGGAACGCGTTGTCGATGAAGATGCGGACGTACGAGCGCGTCGCTTGGCTCTCGAAACGGTTGGTGCCGGCCGCACGGGCGCGCTGGCCTGCTTCGACGGACGACAGGCCGGAGATCCGGTCGGCGAATCGCTCAGCCGTCCGCGCTGCCATTACCGTTTCGGCTGGCGAGTGCGATCGAGCGGAACGATCGCGCCCGTGAAGTCGCTATGTTGGAGCGGTGCTGAAGCCACGCCCCAGTATGACCGGATCGCGGCGGCTACGCCTCTCGGCGCCGCTGATCGCGCCTCGCCACGGCGGATCGATCACGCCTCATCCGGCCGCATCCTGGCGGCGGTCGATCACGTTGACGTGAACCGCGGCAAACTTGCCGCTGCGTTCATCGGCGCGCGTATCGACCCGAATGAGCAGGAGAGCCTCGTGATGCGCCGCGAGCTGATGTCCTGTGCCCCTAGCCGCTGACGTCCGGGCCGGCCTCCTCGCGCTCGAGCGCCGTCGTGACCTCGTCCTGCAGCCGATCGATGAACTGGAACACGGGCATCGACTTCAGATCCTCGCCGGCGCGCGTCCGCACGGCGACGGCCTGGGCTTCCGCCTCGCGATCGCCGACGACGAGCATGTACGGGATCTTCTGGAGCTGCGCGTCGCGGATTTTGGCGTTCATCCGCTCCCCGCGGGCGTCCACCTCCGCCCGCAGGCCGGCGGCGCGCAGGCCGTCCAGCACCTCGTGCGCGTAGTCGAGGTGCCGATCGGCGATCGGAATGACGATCGCCTGCACCGGCGCGAGCCATGGCGGAAAGGCGCCGGCGTACAACTCGATGAGGTAGGCCATCATCCGCTCCGTCGTACCGATGACGCCCCGGTGGATCATCACCGGCCGGTGGTGCGCGCCGTCCTCGCCGATGTACGTCAGGTCGAACTGGTTGGGCAGGTGGCGGTCGACCTGGATCGTCGCGAGCGTCTCCTCGCGGCCGAGGATGTCGCGGATCTGGATGTCGATCTTCGGCCCGTAGAACGCCGCCTCGCCGATGGCGTCGTAGTACGGCAGCTTCGCCGACTCCAGGATCTCGCGCAGCTCGCCTTCCGCCACGCGCCACAACTCGTCGTCGTCGACATACTTGTCGCTGTCCTTGTCGCGCAACGAGAGACGGTACGTGTAGTCGACGATCTGGAGCGTGGCGAATGCACGCTCGACGAGGCGCAGGACGCCGGCGATCTCGGCCTTGATCTGGTCCGGGCGGCAGAAGATGTGGGCGTCGTTCAGATTCATCGCCCGCACGCGGCTCAGCCCGCCGACCACGCCGGACTTCTCGTATCGATACATCGTGCCCATCTCGCCGATGCGCAGGGGCAGATCGCGGTAGCTGTGCAGGCCGTTCTGGTAGATCAGGATGTGATGCGGGCAGTTCATCGGCCGCAGCACCAGCTCCTCGTGTTCGAGCTGCATGGGCGGAAACATGCCGTCTCGATAGTGCGCCCAGTGCCCGGAGGTCTTGTACAGGTCGACCTTGCCGAGCACTGGCGTGTAGACGTGCTGGTAGCCGGCGTCCCGCTCCTGCTTGTGGATGTACTCCTCGAGCAGGCGCCGGATGGTGGCGCCCTTCGGCAGGAGCAGCGGCAGGCCCGCGCCGACGAGTTCGTGCGACGTGAACAGCTCCAGCTCGCGGCCGAGCTTGCGGTGGTCGCGGCGCGCCGCCTCCTCGATCCGCTCCAGGTAGTCGTCCAACTCGGACTGCGTCTCGAACATCGCGCCGTAGATGCGCTGCAGCATCGGGCGCTTCTCGTCGCCGCGCCAGTACGCCCCGGCGACGGACGTCAGCTTGAACGGCGGCACCTGGCCGGTGCGCTCGACGTGCGGCCCCTCGCACAGATCGATGAACGCCCCCTGCTGGTAGATCGACACGTTGGCGTCGGCGATGCCCTCGATCAGCTCGACCTTGAACGGCTGCCCGGCGAACCGCTCGAGCGCCTCGGCTTTCGGCATCTCGCTGTGCTCGAACGGCACGTCGCTCGCCATGCGCGCGCGCATTCGCTTCTCGATTTCCGGCAGGTCCTCCGGCGTCAGCGCGCGCGGCAACTCGAAGTCGTAGTAGAAGCCGTTGTCGATCGGCGGGCCGATGGCGAACTTCGCCTCCGGGAACATCTCCAGCACGGCCTCGGCCATGATGTGTGCCGCCGAATGGCGCATCCGGTAGAGGCGGTCCTCCCGGGTCAGCGTGTCCATGCTCATGTCACCCTCCGTGCGCAACAAAAAGCGCGTCACCGCCCTGCAGGGACGGGAGACGCGCTCCGTGGTTCCACCCTGGTTCCTCGCCGCAGCGAGCTCCATGTGGCCGGTAACGGGGCCAGACGGCATCGCCTACTGGCCGGAGTCGCCGGCGTTCGGGATGCGGCTCACGGGTGGTATTCGCGACGTTCCGGCGGGCGCTCGCAACATCCGCGCCCTCTCTGCAAGCCGTTGCTCGTCGCTACTCGTCCCGGTCGTAGCCGTTGCGGTGGTTATAGCATCGAGCGTGCGAACGCCACAAGAGGCGGGCGCTCCGCGATCTCGGCCGCGTACGCCCTCGACGACTACTCTTCCAGCGTGCTGGTGTCGCCTTCGGGCAGACCTAACTCGCGCGACTTGAGCAGGCGCCGCATGATCTTGCCCGACCGCGTCTTGGGCAGCGTCGTCAGGAAATCGATCTCCCGCGGTGCGACGCCCGGGCCGAGCTTCTTGCGGCAGAACTGCAGCAGTTCGCCCCGCAATTTGTCTGACGGCTCGTAACCGTCCTTCAGCGTCACAAACGCCTTGACGATCTCCATCGCCACCGGGTCCGGCTTGCCGATCACGCCGGCCTCCGCGACCGCCGGGTGCTCGATGAGCGCGCTCTCCACCTCGAACGGTCCGACGAGATGCCCGGCGGTGTTGATCACGTCGTCCGAGCGGCCGACGAACCAGAAGTAGCCGTCGTCGTCCGTCCGCGCGCGGTCGCCTGTGATGTACCAGCCGTTCTTGAACTTGGACCGGTACATCTCGCCGTTGTTCCAGTACGCGCGGAACATCGAGGGCCAGCCCGGCCGCACTGCCAGGTCGCCCTCTTCGCCAGCCGGCTTGAGGTTGCCCTGCTCGTCGATCACGCCCGGCTCGATGCCGGGCATCGGCCTGCCCATGCTGCCAGGCTTGATCGGCAACACGGGGTAGTTGGCGATGAGGATCGAGCCCGTCTCGGTTTGCCACCAGTTGTCGTGGAACGGAAGTCCAATCGCCTTTTCGGACCAGACGACCGCTTCCGGGTTCAACGGCTCGCCGACCGACATCGTGTAACGAAGGCTCGACAGATCGTGGCGCCGCGCCACGTCTTCGCCGGCCTTCATCAGCAGCCGGATCGCCGTCGGCGCCGTGTACCAGACCGTGACGCCGTGCCGCGCAATGACCTCGTACCACTTGCTCGCCGAGAAGCCGCCCTCGTAGATCACCGAGGTGACGCCGTTGGTGTGCGGCGCGAACATGCCGTAGGACGTGCCCGTGACCCAGCCCGGGTCGGCCGTGCACCAGTACACGTCGTCCGGGTGCAGGTCGAGCACGTACTTTCCCGTCGCGTAGTGGCCCAGCACGGCCTGGTGGACGTGCACCGCGCCCTTCGACTTGCCGGTGGTGCCCGACGTGTAGTGCATCACCGCCGGGTCCTCGGGGCTCGTGCGCACGACCTCGTACTCCGTCGAGGCGTCCTTCATCAGGTCGTTCCACGACAGCTCACCCGGCTCGAGTACCGGCTCCTTTCCGTGGTCGACGATGATGATGTGCCGCAGTTCGGGCAGGTTCGGCTTCATCTGCGCGACCTTCGCGCGCTGCTCCGGCGACGTAATGAGCACCTTCGCGCCGGCGTCGGCGAGGCGGTCGCCCGCGGCATCCGGCCCGAACGCCGAGAAGAGCGGGCCGGTCACGCAACCGGCTTTCAGCGTGCCGAAGACCGCGGCATACAGCTCCGGCACGCGGTCCATGAAGCAGAAGACCCTGTCGCCCTTCGCCACGCCGAGCGTGGCAAGCGCGTTCGCGAACTGGTTCGACATGCGCCGGGCATCGGCGTACGTGTAGCGCTCGACGCGGCCATCTTTGCCCTCCCACAGCCAGCAGAGCTTGTCGCCGCGCCCCTGCGCCACGTGCCGATCGATCGCCTCGTGGGCGATGTTGAGCGCGCCGCCGGGAAACCCGTCCAGCTCCTTGACCACGTCCGGATACGAGAATCCGGCGCGAATCCGGTCGTAATCGTCCAGATTCGGCCGCACACGGAACTGGTCGAGGGGCGGCTTCGCGATGACCGGGTAATCCATCGTTGCACCTCGGGTATCGTCGAAAGGGGGGTCGTTTTGGCGTGGCTTAATCTATCGGACGCCCCGAAGCCGGTCAACAACGCGATTGCCCCGTCACGCCACCGCCGATAGGATGCGTTCGCGTGTCTGGGGGAGTCTTCGAGCCGGCCATCGAGGCCGGTTCGCCGCCTTGCTGGGCGGTCGCTAAGCTGGGTTGGCCGGGCGTTCATCTGGTCGCTTGAGCCGGGCGTGGTAGATTGTATACTTAATCGACCAACATACTTGAATTCAGGAGCCGGGTGCGATGCCAACGAAAGACGAACGCGAGCCCTTCTACCGGGTCGATGTCGCCGAGGCGAAAGACATGCTCAACGATGTCTCGGTGGCCGTCATCGACGTCCGCGACCCGCATGAGTACGAGGCCGGCCACATCCCGGCGGCGACGCTGATCCCCGTGAACACCGTCTTCGCCCGCCGCGAGGAGCTGCCGAAGGAAGGCCGCATCCTCTTCGTCTGCAAGATGGGCTCGCGCAGCGCACTGGCGGCAGAGATGGCGGCTGCGGCCGGACTGCCTGCGGACCGCCTCTTCAATCTCGAGGGTGGCACCGAAGCCTGGATCAAGGCCGGCGAGCCGGTCGAGCGATGATGTCCCCGCGCTGCGGGGCTTGGGCGCCGAGCGGTTTCGCGCGGCAGACGCTCAGTTCGCGTGGCAACTGACCCGATGACCATCGTCGTCCTCTGGGACATCGACAACACGCTGCTGTACACCGGCGGCGCCGGCAGTCTCGCGATGGCGCGCGCCTTCGAGGATCTCTACGGCGTTCCCGATGCGTTCGGCCGCGTGGAGTTCTCCGGCCGCACCGACACGGCGATCTTCTTCGACGCCGCACGCGCGCACGGCCTCGATCAGACGAATCTCCACCCCGAGCTGAGCCGCTTCTACGACGCCTACGTCGCGCACCTTCGCCCGGCGCTCGACGAGGTTACCGGCCGCCTCATGCCAGGCGTCCGCGACTTGCTCAATGCGCTCGCCGGCCGCGCGGACGTGCGGATGGGCCTCGGCACCGGCAACTTCCGCCGCGGCGGCGAGATGAAGCTGCGGCACTACGGTATCGATCCTTTCTTCCCCGACACTCTTGGCGGCTTCGGCGAGGATGCGGAGTCACGCGATGCCGTCATCGCCGCCGGCATCGAGAGAATGACGAACGGCACACAGCCGGATCGCGTCGTCATCATCGGCGACACGCCACACGACGTGACCGCCGCCCACGCCAACGGCGCGTTCGCGCTGGCCGTGGCGACCGGCCGCGACAGCGTCGACGAGCTGGCGTCTTGCGGCGCCGACGTCGTACTGCCCGACCTCTCCGACACCGCCGCCGCACTCCGCGTCATCTGCGGCTGACGCGCTCACATCCCCGGCGAACACTCGCGTCGTTACAGCCCGATCACAGTTGCCCTCCGGCGAACCTGTTACACTTGTGATGAAGCGCCGAATCATTCCGGCGCGGAGGAAAGAGGAACACCGGATATGGCCGCAACTGCCAAGACGCTGCTGCTGATGGGGGTGCTCACGGGCCTCCTGGGAGCGCTCGGGTACCTGTTTCTCGGAGGTCTCGCCGGCCTGATCTTCTTCGTGGTGCTCGCCGGCGCGTTCAACATGTTCGCCTACTGGAAATCCGACTCGCTGGCCCTGCGCATGGCGGGCGCCCGCGAGGTCACGCAGGCTGAGGAGCCGCGACTGCATCGTATCGTCGAGGAGGTGACGTCGCTGACCTCGCTGCCGAAGCCGCGCGTCTACGTGGTCGACAACCCATCGCCGAACGCGTTCGCCACGGGCCGCAACCCGCAGCACGCCGTCGTCGCCGCGACGACCGGCATCATGTCGCTGCTCGACGATCGCGAGCTGAAGGGCGTGATCGCCCACGAGCTCGGACACGTCGGCAACCGCGACATCCTGATCGGCGCTGTCGCCGCGATGCTTGCCGGCGCGATCGCCTGGGTGACGCACAGCATGATGTTCGGGATGCTGTTCGGCGGCCGCCGGAGCAACGAGAACGGCCTGCTGGCCATCCTCGCCATCGTCCTCATGCCGATCGCCGCCTCGATCATCCAGCTCTCGATCTCCCGCACGCGCGAGTACGAAGCCGACCGCACCGGCGCGAAGACCACGCACGACCCGGAGGCGCTCGCCGATGCCCTGGCGAAGCTCGAGTCCGGCACCCGCATGCGGCCGATGCAGGTGAACCCGGCCGCGGCGCACATGTTCATCGTCAACCCGCTGGCGGGGCTGCGCAGCCAGAACTTCTCCGGCCTGTTCAGCACGCACCCGCCGATCGAGGAGCGCATCAAGCGTCTCCGCGACATGGCCCGCACGGGATACTGATCGAAAGGCCGAAAGCCAGACGCCGGAAGGGCCTGTCCTTGATGGACAGGCCCTTTTCTTGTGCATGCAGTAGGGCAGCCGCCCCCGGCTGCCGTTGCTGACTCGCCGCGCGCCGCTACGATGGCGCCGCGCCGTCGCCATCCCGCTCGCGCTTGCGGCGACCCTCCCACCCGCGGTCCGTCGCCCGGTAGTATCGATGCCCCGCGACGCGGTCCGGCAAATGCTGCTGCTCCGCGACGCCGCCCTCGTAATCGTGGGCGTACTTGTATCCCTTGCCGTACCCCATGTCGCGCATGAGCCCCGTGACGGCGTTGCGCAGATGCAGGGGGACAGGCTCGTTGCGCGTTGCCTCGACGTCGCGCAGCGCCGCCATGTAGGCGCTGCCGGTGCTGTTGCTCTTCGGCGCGAGCGCCAGGTACAGCGCCGCCTCCGCCATCGCGTAGAAGCCCTCGGGCAGGCCGATGAAGTGCACCGCCTGCTGGCACGACGTCGCCACCATGAGCGCCATCGGGTCCGCCAGTCCGACGTCCTCGGACGCCAATATGACCATACGGCGGACGATGAACAGCGGATCCTCGCCGGCCTCGATCATGCGTGCCAGCCAGTAGAGCGCGGCATCGGGGTCGGAGCCGCGCAGGGACTTGATGAACGCCGAGATCGTGTCGTAGTGCGCGTCGCCCTGCCGGTCGTACAGGTACGTGCGATGCTGCAGCGCCTCCTCGACGTCCGCTACCGTGACGCGCGGCGCGCCGCCTTCCATCGAACGGGCGCCCGCGACCGCCGCCTCGAGGGCGTTCAGCGCGATACGCGCGTCGCCGCCCACCGACGCGGCCAGTGCCGCGACCGCGTCGTCATCCACCGCCACGCCGCTTCCGCCGAGGCCGCGATCCTCGTCTTCGAGCGCGTGCCGCAGGATCCGCTCGATGCTTTCGGCTTCGAGCAGCTTGAGCGCGAACACGCGCGAGCGCGAGAGCAGCGGGCCGATCACCTCGAACGACGGGTTCTCCGTCGTCGCGCCGATCAGCGTGATCGTGCCGTCCTCGACGAACGGCAGGATCGCGTCCTGCTGCGCCTTGTTGAAGCGATGGATCTCGTCGATGAACAGCACCGTGTGTCCGAGGCCGGCCTGACGCCGCGCGCGCGCCTCGGCGACCGCCTTGCGCAGGTCGGCGACGCCGGCCGAGACGGCCGAGATCGGCACGAAGGTCGACTGGGTCTGGCGGGCGATGATGCGGGCGAGCGTCGTCTTGCCGGTGCCCGGCGGCCCCCAGAGGATCATCGACGGCAGGTTGTCGCTCTCGACGAGGCGGCGCAGCATGCGCCCCTCGCCGACGACATGCTCCTGCCCGACGTATTCGTCGAAGCTCCGCGGCCGCATCCGCGCGGCGAGCGGCGCGCCCGCGTCCGGCGCCTCGTCATCGATCGAAGGCGAGAACATGGGCACAGAGGGCGCGG
>CAYJMJ010000015.1:14675-55209 GCA_964371095.1 uncultured Dehalococcoidia bacterium
GCGTCCGGCGCCTCGTCATCGATCGAAGGCGAGAACATGGGCACAGAGGGCGCGGCGGGCTTACGTGGCATGCCTCAAGTGTATCGGTTCGATGCCGTCGGTCCGTTCGCCGCCCGGCGCGCGAGGTGTGGCGGAGGTAGGGGCGCAGCCTGCTGCGCCCGCACGGCGCACAGCTAAATGGTATTGAACCGATCGAGAAACGGGATGTCGCTGAAGTACGTGTTGAAGATCGTCAGCTCGTTGAAGAACAGCAGCACGCCGACGAAGATCACGAGCACGCCGGTCAGGATCTCGACGAGCGGCATCAGCCCCCGCACGCTGCGCAGGAACCGCGTCACCGGCACCACCGCCATCCCGGTGATGAGGAACGGCACGCCGAGCCCCAGCGAGTAAACGAGCAGCAGGTAGCCGCCCTCCGCGACCGACGAGCTTGACGCCGAAAGCGTCAGGATCGCCCCCAGCACCGGACCGATGCATGGCGTCCAGCCGACCGCGAACGCCGAGCCGACGCCGAACGACTTGGCGTACGTGAGCCCGTGCCAGGACGAACCGCGGCCGCCCATAACGATCGTGCCTCCGCCCGCCGCGCCGGCCGCGAGCCGCCCGCCGCTCGCCGACGCCGTCTCGAGCGTGTACGTGCGGTACAGCCAGGGGATCCGGATCACGCCGATCAGGTTGAGGCCCATGATCACGAGGAACACGCCGCCGATCCTCGCGAGCAGCGGCAGATTGTCGCGGACGGCGTAGCTGGAGTCCTGGCTGACGACCGCGCCGATCAGCCCCACCGACGCGCCGATGAACGTGAACACGGCCGTGAAACCGAGCACGAACGAGGCCGCGTGCGTCACCGTGTCGCGCCGCCCGGCGCGCTCAGGCCCGAGCGTTGCGGCGGTGCCGGTCAGGTGGGCGAGGTAAGCCGGCACGAGCGGCAGCACGCACGGCGACAGGAACGACAGGATGCCCGCCGCGAAGGCGAATGCGAATCCATAGGGCCCTGTCAGATAGTCGACCCAGCCTGAGGTCATCCGTCTCCAGTCAGTCGAACGGGGATTCGTCGGCCGCCGCGATGCCCAGCAGCCGCAGGCGCGCCTCGTCGTAACGCTCCTTGGCGCGCGCTTCCCTGTTCAGCAACCCCTTCATCTGGTCGCCGCCCAGTGTCTTCGTGCCGCCGAGGAACACTTCGTGGAGCGCGGCGAGCTCCTTCTGCCACGCCTCGTACGCCTGCCGATAGGCGTCGCGCCGCTCGTCGCTGATCTTCACCCTTCAGGCTATCGTGCCCGGCGAAGCCGCCGCCAGTTGACGGCGTTCGGTGGCCGGTCGAGGTCTCCGCCCGGGTGCGGGACTGCCGTCACGCCGCCCTCAGCACGAACGACAGCCCCGAGGCCAGCGCCATGAGCATCATCAGCACCACAAGCATCACGGTCCTCATCGCATACCTCCCGCTCGATGCCCGCATCATCGGCCACGCCAGCGGCGCCCCGCCCGACGCCCCGCCACCGCTCCCCCTACGCGAGGCCGACGACGCGGTTGCGCGCGGTGCCCGACGAAACCCACCACCTTCGGCCGCGTCCAACGGCCAGTCCCCGTCATGCCGAGCGAAGCGAGGCATCTTCCCCGGCCGACCGGCGTCCGTCGTCGCGGCGAGTACGCCGTTTCTCTCAGGATCCCCCTTCCCTTCAGGGAAGGGGGCCGGGGGTTAGGTTCGTCGTCCGAAGCTTTGAGTTCCGGCCCGCCCGTCCTATCGTCGTGCCATGAACGCGCTCGAACCGCCAGGTGAGCGTCGCAGGGTGCGTGCGGCCCACCTGCTGCCGGAGCTGCCAGCCGCAGTCGCCCGAGAACAATCTCCCGAACGGCCCCTCCACGAGACTCAGAGCAACGAAGAGTGACACCATCAATCGACGCTCCCGCGGCTGCCCACCGTTGGCCACAGTCAGCGCGGTGCAGCCCGCCTGTTTGCTCCGCCCGGCCTGCTCTACAATGCCGGCGCGCCACTCGAATCGAAGGAGCCGCACATGCCGCCCGACCTGCCCCGCATCGACTGGGACGCCGTCACGGAAGAAGCGACGCAGCTCCTGTCCGACTTCATCCGCATCGACACGTCGAACCCGCCAGGACGCGAGAAGGCCGCCTGCGACTGGCTGGCCGGCCTCTTCCGCCGGGAAGGCCTCGACGACATCGCCTTCTACGACGCGTCGGACGGCCGCGAGAACGGCGTCGAGCGCATGAACATGACCGTGACCATGACCGGCAATGGCACGAAGGCGCCGCTCATCCTCCTCAGCCACACCGACGTCGTGCCGGTCGAGCGCCAGTACTGGAACTTCGAGCCGTTCTCCGGCGCCGTCGCCGACGGCGTGATCTACGGCCGCGGCGCGCTCGACATGAAGTCGATGGGCATCATGGAGCTGATGGCGATGTTCCTCATCAAGCGCCACGGCTTGCCGCACACGCGCGACATCGTCTACATGGCGCTGGCCGACGAGGAGGCCGGCGGCGCGTGGGGCATCGACTGGATCGAAGCGCACCACCCCGAGCTGCTCGAGGCCGAGTACGTGATCAACGAGGGCGGCTGGGGCACGGCCGAGGTCTTCGGAGTCCGGCGGCCGGCCGTCAACTGCTCCGTCAGCGAAAAGGGTCCGCTCTGGCTCAAGCTGACGGCCGAGGGCCGCCCCGGCCACGCCTCGGTGCCGCACGACGACAACGCGCTGGATCGGCTGGTCCGCGCGCTGCAGCGCGTCCAGGACTGGGCGCGCCCGGTCGAGTTGGTGCCCGAGCTGCGCGAGTACTTCGACCGCCTGCATCGGAACCGGGTGCTTGAGGAAGGGCCGTCGCAGGGCTTCATGGAGAAGCTGGCGGGCCGAAACCCCGTCGCACGCGCAATCCTGACCAACACGGTGAGCGCAACGACGATCCGCGCGGGCATGAAGCACAACGTGATCCCCGGCATCGCCGAGGCCACGCTCGATTGCCGCCTGTTGCCGGGCGAGGATCCGGAAGCGTTCACGCAGCAGGTCCGCGACGTGATCGGCGACGAGAAGGTGCGCGTCGACACGGTGTTCGCGTCGAGCACGCCGGCCTCGCCGATCGACACCGAGCTGTTTGGCGTGATCGAGTCGACCGTCCACGATCACGTCGAGGAGGCGCTCGTTCTGCCGAGCGTGTCGGCCGGCTTCACGGACTCGCGCGTGTTCCGCAAGCACGGCGTGACGTCGTACGGCTTCATCCCGTACATCCTGGAGATGCAGGAGATGATGACGGTGCACGGCCACAACGAGCGCATCACGGTCGAGAACCTGCGCCTCGGCACGCAGATACTGTTCGAGACGGTGCGCCGGATCTGCAGCTGACGCTGCGCTGAAGTGTCCGGCGCCCACGCGCCGGAGGAGGCGAGACGATGACCGCAGACGACATCAAGCTGGTCGGAGTCATGGGCGGGGGCGTCATGGGCGGCGGCATCGCCCAGACGTTCGCGGCGCACGGCTTCCGCACGATTATCCGCGACCTGAACGACGATCTGATCGAGAAGACGCGAGCATCGATGGTGGAGGGACGCTTCGGCCTGAAAGGCTCCGTCGAGCGCGGAAAGATGACGCAGGACGAGTGCGATGCGACGCTGGCCCGCTTCTCGTTCACGCAGAACGTGAACGACCTGCGGAACTGCGATCTCGTCGTCGAGGCGGTGCCCGAAAACCTTGAGTTGAAGAAGAGCGTGTTCTCCGAGTTGGACGCAATCGTGAAGGCCGACGCCATCTTCGCGTCGAACACGTCGGGATTCTCGATCTCGGACCTCAACAAGGCTGTCTCGCGGCGCGATCGGTTCGTCGGATTCCACTGGTTCAGCCCGGCGTTCATCATGAAGCCAATTGAGGTCATCTATGCGCCGGAGACCTCGCGGGAGACCATCGACACGATGCTCGAGCTGACCGGCCGGCTCGGTAAGGTGCCGATTCAGGTGAAGGACGCGCCGGGCACGTACGGCTTCGTCGCGAACCGCATCTACTTCGCAATGGTCGCCGAGGCCCGCAAGGTGCTCGACGAGGGCATCGCCAGCGCCGACGACATCAACGCGGCGATGCGGCTCGGCTTCAACTGGCCCGCCGGCCCGCTCGAGATGGTGGCGGGCGCACGCAAAGGCTGGCAGTAGCGGCTGCCCGCTGGAACAGAGAGCAGAGAGCGCACAACAGAGAGCCCGGCCGGGCACGCTGAGCGCGACTCTTCTCTCCGACGCGTGAGTCTGTCTCGAGCGGTTGAACGTGGGTGAAGGTGCAGCACATGCGCCGGTTGCGGTCTGTTCTCTGCTCTCTGTCGTCTGTTCTTCGATCAGCAGGCAGCGCAGCCGCATGCTGATCGACCTGCACTGCCATACGAAGGTGCACTCGGCGTGCAGCGCGCTCACGCCCGAGGCGCTGGTGCGGGCCGGGCGTGCCCGCGGACTCGACGGCGTCTGCATCACCGAGCATGACGCCCTTTGGCCGCTCGAAGAGATCGAGCGGGTCGCGGCGGAGATGGAGTTCGTGGTCCTCCGCGGCATGGAGGTGACGACGGAGGTTGGCCACGTGCTGGTCTTCGGCATGCCGTACTACGATCCGGCCATGGCGACGCTCGCCGAGCTGCATCGCATGGTTCGCGGCGAGGGGGGCCTGATGTACCTCGCGCACCCAAGCCGGCGTTACGGCTCGCTGCCGCCGGCCGATCTCGCGTCAGCCTTTGACTCGGTCGAGGTGCACAACGGCACGGAGGGCATGCTCCAGAACGACAACGCCTTGCTGCTGGCTCGCGGTCTCGCGCTGCCCGGCATCGGGGGAAGCGACTCGCACGCCGTGCGCGAAGTCGGCGTCTGCGCGACGGAGTTCATCGACGGCGTGCGGAGTGAAGCCGCGTTCTTGGAGTCGCTTCGGTCCGGCCGCTACGTCGCGCGTCGCGTCTGATGCATCGGTCCGTGGGCTGGCGCCAGAGCTCCCACGGCACCACCAGTCGACGGTCTTCGAACTTGTGATGTTCCCGTGATGCGCTCTCGTCAGGATCCCGGTGCGATCGCGCGTAGGAAAATGGTCCCGATTCTGTTACCGTAGCGTGCGAGATGCGAGGGCGGTGAGGGCAAGGAGGTCGCGGTGGAAAGCGGCAGCATCTTCGATCGGCAGTTGAGCCGGAGACAGTTCCTGGCCACGGTGGGCGTCTCCGCCGGAGCGGCGGCGCTCACGCTCGCCAACACGCAGTGCGACCCGGCAGTGCTTCGGCGATTTCAGCAACAGAAGACGGCCGGGCCGCCATGCCACCGCGTGTGGGTCTGGCAGTTCTCGGTCGACGGCGGCCCGGACGCGATCGCTGCAAACCTGCGCGCGAACGGCCTCGGCGTCATGATCAAGACGCATGACGGGGTCGAGTGGATGGCGACGTACGATTCGTCGCCGAGCGCGGTGAGCGGACCGCGCCAGGTACAGGCGCTGGCAGCCCTCTTCGAGAACGCGGGGGTGCCGTTCCACGCATGGTCGGTTATCAAAGGCGTCGACCCGGTAGCCGAAGCGCAGATGGCCGCCGACGTGCTCGCCGCGGGCGCGCGCAGCCTGACGCTCGATCTGGAGGGATCGTCGGGCTTCTGGCGCGGCAGCCCCGGCGACGCCATGCGCTTCGGCGACGAGCTGCGAAAGCGCACGCCGTTCGGGCGCGTCGACATCTCCATCGACGCGCGGCCGTGGCGCATCAACCTGGTGCCGATGAACGAGTTCGTGGCATTCACGGACGGCATCGCCCCTCAGCTGTACTGGGATACGTTCGACAGTCAGGACAACCTCAACGGCTATGCGGGCAGCGGCTATCCCGCGGGATCAGACGGCATGACGCCGGAGTTCCTCGTGAACACGACGGCAAAGCTGCTGGCGCCGTACGGGCGCGCGATCATCCCCGCCGGACAGGGTGCGGCCGTGGACCCGGCGACGTGGCCGAGGTTCGTCTACGCGGCGTGGCTCGCGAAGATGACCGAGACTTCGGCCTGGCGCTACGGCGTCACGCCCCACGATGCGCTCGTCTATCTCGGGCGCAACCGCGCAGGAGCGCGGCCAGCGAAGCCGGCGGCGACTGCGACACCGTCTACGTCGAGGTCCGCCACGCCGACGCGGACGCGCACGGTGCGGCCCACGCGGACGCCAACGCGCACGCCCAGCGAGACGCCGAGGCCGACGCGCACGCCGACGCCCCGGCCACCGGCCACGTCAACGCCGACGCCGTAGCGGCGCGGGTCTGCCCGTGCCTGATGGACCGCGACCATCTACCATGCTTCGAGCCGTGAGACGAACGTTCTGTCCGCGGCTCGGAGGTGCGTGACATGGCGAAACGAACGCTCGGCATCGGCTTCGTCGGTGCCGGATTCATGAACCGGTTTCACGTAGCCAGCCTCGTGGGCGTGCGCGACTGCGAGGTCGCCGGCGTCTTCAGCCCGACGCGCACCAACGCGGAATTGCTTGCGGCCTCGGCGCGTCAGGCCGGCGTCGGCGAGCCGCGCGTGCACGGATCGATCGCCGATCTGGTCGCCGATCCTCATGTCGATGCGCTGTGGATCTCGACGACGAACGACAGCCGCGTCGCGGTGGTCGAACAGATCGTCGATGCGGTGATGCGCGGGAAGGGAGAGCTGATCGGCGTCGCGTGCGAGAAGCCGCTGGCGCGAAACCTCGCCGAAGCTCGCCGCATGGTGGAGCTGATCGAATCCATGCCGCTGCTCCACGGCTATCTCGAGAATCAGGTCTTCGAGCCGGCGCTGACACGCGGCAAGGAGATCATCTGGCGCCGCGCCGCGCCGATCGCCGGGCGGCCGTACCTGGCGCGTGCGGCCGAAGAGCACAGTGGTCCGCACATGCCGTGGTTCTGGAGCGGCGAGCGCCAGGGCGGCGGCGTGCTGAACGACATGCTCTGCCATAGCTACGAGGCCGGCCGCTTCCTGCTCACCGCGCCGGACGAGACCCGCACCGCCCTTCAGGTCGAGGACGTTAACGCGCAGATCGCGTCGCTGAAGTGGACGCGGCCCGAGTACGTCGAGCTGCTGAAAGAGATGTCGGGCGGCCAGGTGGACTATGGCAGAGCGCCGGCCGAGGACTTCGCGAGGGCAGCCGTGCGGCTCCGGGCGCCCGGCGGCGAGCGGCTGCTCGTCGAAGCGACGACGTCATGGAGCTTCGTCGGACCGGCGCTTCGGCTGCGCGCGGAGCTGCTCGGACCGGAATACGCGATGCAGGTGGACAGCCTGTCCACCGACCTCAGCGTCTTCCTCGGCCGGAAGATCCGCGGCGAGGCGGGCGAAGATCTCGTCGAGAAACAGAACTCGGAGCAGGGTCTGATGCCGGTGATCGCCGACGAGCCCGGCGTCTACGGCTACACCGCCGAGAACCGCCACATGGTGCAGGCGTTCCTCGCTGGCCGCATGCCGGATGAGACGTGGCACGACGGCCTGGCCGTCACCGAGGTGCTGATGGCCTGCTACAAGTCGGCCGAAGACGGCCGGACCATAGCGTTCCCGGCCGACCTCGGCAGCTTCGTGCCAGCCGTCGCACGAGGCACCTGGCGCCCATAGGCGCAGAGCGCGAGTCCCTGTCATTCTGAGCGCCAGCGAAGAATCTTCCTCGGCCATGCGAGACGTGCGTCTTGCGACTCCGCCCCCGGCTGCCAGACCCCCGGGGCCGGCACCGCCGCAATTATGCAGCGCTGCCCGTCATTCTGAGCGCAGCGAAGAATCCTCCGCGGCTGACGCCATCCGCCGCGTGGGTGCCTCAGCGCCCCGCCACGGACAATCTGTGCAATCTGTGGTTCTCCCTTCCCCTAAATCGCCGGCGCAGCCTCCACCTCGACCTCGCGGCCCTCGGCCGCGGAGCGGTAGGCGGCGTTGATGATGCGCTGCACGTTCACCGTCTCGGCTGGTGTCACCAGTTGCTCCTCCGTGCCGGCCACGACGCGCAGCCAGTGCGCGATCTCGCGCTCGTACGAGTTCGTCTTCTGGATCTGCAGATGCTCATCGACGGGCATGCCGGCGTGATTGCGGAACACCATCGGCGGGATGGTGGTCGCGCCCGCCTCGGTACCGACGAGGCGCACGGAGAATGTCTCTGCCTCGATGTGCGTCGCCCAGGAGGTGCGGAGCAGCAGCGTCGCGCCGTTCGTGAAGTGCACGAGCGCAACGGCGAAATCCTCGACGTCGAACGCCTCGGGATCCCAGGCGCTGCGCATCATCTTCGCGATCTCCGGTCGCGTGCCGAACTTTCGCGCGGTTTGTGCCGAGACGCGGGCCGGTTCGGGGTTGTTCATCAGCCATACAGCGAGGTCGAGCATGTGGACGCCGACGTCGAGCAGCGCCCCGCCCGACGAGAGCTTCGACTGGTGAAAGGCGCCCCACGAAGGGATGCCCATGCGTCGCAGCGCCGTCGCCTCGCCGTAGTAGACGTCGCCCAGGTCGCCGGCGTCGACGATGCGGCGGATTGCGCGTGAACCGGCGTCCCAGCGCCAGTTCTGGGCCGCCATCAGGCGCCGTCGAGCGCGTGCGGCCGCCGCGAACATTTCGCCGGCCTCGGCGACGCTCGTCGCCAGGGGTTTCTCGCACAGGACGTGCGCGCCGGCTTCGAGCGCGAAGAGCGTTGGGTCGCGATGCAGTACGTTCGGCAGGCAGACGCTGACGATGTCCGGCCGCTCCTTCTCGATCATCTCGCGCCAATCGCTGTAGACGGCCGGGATGCGGTACTGGGCGGCGAGCTTGTTCGCGGGCTCGGGGTTGACGTCGCAGATCGCGACGACGTCCGCGCCGGCCGCACTGTAGCCCGGCAGGTGTCCGACGCGCGTGATGAATCCCGCGCCGATGATCGCGATCCGGGGCTGGGCGTCCGTCATGTTCCTCTCTCTCCGGTTACTGGAAGCGCTCTAACAACGACTTGCACGCCAGGATGCCCTCGCGCTCGCCGAGCCTCGTGCCTTCGTATTCGATGCCGACGTAGCCGTGGAATCCCGCGTCATCGACGATGCGCATGATGCGCGGGAAGTCGATTGTGGTCTCGTTGCCGGCATCGTCGAAGTCGTAGCACTTCGCGCTCACGGACTTCGCGAACGGCATCATGCGGCGCACGGCATCGTAGCGGTCGATGGTGTCCGGGAAGTTGCCGAAGTCCGGCAGCGTGCCGAAGCGCGGGTGGTTCACCTTCTCGAACAGCGGCACGAGCCAGTTCGGGTCCGACGAGGCGCCGCCGTGGTTTTCGATGAGGATGTTGATGCCGGCCGCGTCGGCGTACTCAAGCAGCGCGGAGAAGCTCTCGGCGCAGCGGTCGAGCGCGTCCGGATCGCCTTCCTGCGCGCCGGTGTTGCAGCGAATCGAGTGGCAGCCGAGCACGGCGGCGATGTCGACCCACTTGTGGTGATTCTTCGCCGCCAGCATGCGGCCCGCGCGCTCGGGGCCGGCCATGCTGCCCTCGGCGTCGCACATGATGAGGAGGATCTTGACGCCCGCGTCCTCGGCGCGCTTGCGCAGCTGCTTCAGGTATCCGTACTGGGGCGACGGGAAAAACGTGTTGACCAGCTCCAGCCCGCCGATGCCGAGGTCGTGGCAGAGGTCGACCATGCCGAGCTGGTCGATCTCGCGCGCGAAGAACATCCGGTGCATCGACCACGCGGCGAGCGAGATCTCGAACTTGCGGCCATCAGCCACGGCTGCCTCCTCTCCGTGATGGGACGGATTCGGCGGCATCCTACGGGATTGGGGGCCGTCGGAGAAGGCGACAGGTCAGCCCTTGAGCCGCCGCTGCACCGCGTCCGACGTCAGCTCGCGCAGCGCGTCCCGCGCGATCCAGCGGCCGGCGCGCGTGTCGAGTTCGAGGATCTCGCGCGCGGTGGCGATGGCGGCGGCGTTGAGGCGGCGGTTGCGCTTGCCGATCTGCCTCAGCGCCCAGTTGACGGCCTTCTTCACGAAGTTCCGCTCGTCGCCCGACTCGCGGACGATGACCGGCAGGAACCGCAGCATCGTCTCGTCGGGCGCGCGCTTGTCGTGCACGGCCAGCTGCGTCATGAGCACGAAGCCGGCGCGCTTCACGTACTCACGTCTGCTGGCGCTCCACTGCAAGGCCTTTTCGTACGCGTGCGGCGTCTCGTCGAACAGCTTGCCGCAACAACCATCGACGACGTCCCAGGAGTCGAAGTCCGCTGCCCAGCGGTCCATCTGGCGCTTCGTAACCTTCGAGGGCTCGTCGACCATTGCGGCGAGAATCCGTGCCTCGTGGATGCCGGTGGCCCAGAGCTGCTGTGCGAGCGCATGGTCGCGCCCGGCGCGCTTCGCGAGCGCGCGCAGCGTGGGAATGTTGACGCCGAGCGTGTTGAGGGGGCTGATGCCGTATCGCGCCATCCCCGCGACGTTGTCGGGGTTCGCGTGCGATCGCAGTTCGGCGACGATCTCGTCGACGGTCACGGGAACAAGGATGACACGGATTGCACGGATGAGGGAGATGGCTGGTCTCTCCTCTCCACACCGTGGAGAGGGGCCGGAGGTGAGGTCGCGACGCGCGCTACCTGCGCGCCTGGCGTGCCCGATCGCCGGTCGACAGCCATCGTTTGCGCAGCCTGAGGCTCTTCGGCGTGACCTCCAGCATCTCGTCGTCGGCAATCCATTCGAGCGCCTGCTCGAGCGACATCTTCCGCGCCGGGAACAGGTGCACGGCGATGTCGGACGTCGAGGAGCGGATGTTGGTGAGCTTCTTCTCTTTGGTGATGTTGACGGCGATGTCGCCATCGCGCGCGTTTTCTCCGACGACCATGCCCTCGTACACGCGGTCGCCAGCTTCGACGAACATCTCGCCGCGCTCCTGCGCGTGCTCGATGGCGTACGACATGACGGTGCCCGTGCGGTCGGCGACCAGCGCGCCGTTCGTGCGGTGGGGAATGTCGCCCTGCCACGGCTCGTAGCCGTCGAACAGGTGGTTGAGCAGGCCGGTGCCGCGCGTGTCGGTCAGAAACTGGCTGCGGAACCCGATGAGGCCGCGAGACGGGATCTTGTACTCGATGCGCACGCGACCGGTGCCGTGGTTGACCATGTTGACCATCCGTCCCTTTCGGGGGGCGATCTTCTGCGTGACGACGCCGAGGTAATCCTCCGGGCAGTCGATCACGAGGTGCTCCATCGGCTCGTGCTTGACGCCGCCGATGTCGCGGACGATGACCTCGGGCTTGCTGGCCGACAGCTCGAATCCCTCGCGGCGCATCGTCTCGATAAGGATGGCCATCTGCAGCTCGCCGCGCCCAGAAACCTTGAACGCATCGGCGGACGTGCCCGGTTCGACGTGCAACGCGACGTTCGTCAGGATCTCGCGTTCGAGGCGGTCCTTGAGATTGCGGGAGGTGACGAACGTCCCCTCCTTCCCTGCGAACGGCGACGTGTTGATGGAGAACATCATGCTCACCGTGGGCTCGTCGATCGAAACGCGCGGAAGCGGGCGCGGATCGGACGGATCGGTGATCGTATCGCCGATGTTGACCTCGTCGAATCCGGCAAGCGCGACGATGTCGCCCGGTCCGGCCTCGGCCACCTCGGCGCGCTCGAGGCCTTCGAATCCGTACAGGTAGCTGACGCGCGTACGTCCGACACTGCCGTCATGGCGCACGACGCCGACGTCCTGGCGATTCTGCACCTTGCCATTGACGATGCGGCCGATCGCGAGCCGTCCGACGAACTCGGAGTAGTCGAGATTCAGCACGAGCATCTGGAGCGGCGATTCGGGGTCGTACCGCGGCGCCGGGATCGTGCGGACGATCTCCTCGAACAGGGGCAGCAGCTTGTGATCTGCGCCGTCCAGTTCGGTGCGGCAGATGCCTTCGCGGGCGATGGTGTAGAGGACCGGGAACTCGAGCTGCTCTTCGCTGGCGTCGAGGTCGATGAAGAGGTCGTAGATCTCATCCAGAACTTCCGGGACGCGGGCGTCTTTGCGATCGATCTTGTTGATCACGACGATCGGCGGCAGGCCGAGTTCGAGCGCCTTCTTGAGCACGAATCGTGTCTGCGGCAGCGGCCCTTCGCTCGCGTCGACGAGGAGGAGCACGCCGTCGACCATCTTGAGCGTGCGCTCGACCTCGCCGCCGAAGTCCGCGTGGCCCGGCGTGTCGACGATGTTGATCTTGTACGGACCGAACCGCACAGCGGTGTTCTTCGCGAGGATCGTGATCCCCTTCTCGCGCTCGAGGTCGTTCGAGTCCATGACCCGGTCAACGACCTCCTGGTTTTCACGGAAGACGCCGCTCTGCCAGAGCATCGCATCGACGAGCGTCGTCTTGCCGTGGTCGACGTGGGCGATGATGGCGATGTTGCGCAGGTCGTCGCGTATCGCGAGACCGGCCGTGCCGGCGGGTCCGCCGGCGGGTCCGATAGTGCGGGCCGTGGTCATGCTTCTCCTTGTGCGCGGCGGCGTTCGGCGCCGCACGCTCAATCTGCATCGGGGCGCGGCCGCCTGGCTGCGTCGTCGATGGCCTGGTCGTACCAATTGTGCGGGAGACTCAACAATACGGGGAGTTCCGCATCAACGCGGCGGGCCGCCCGAACGGAGCGGCCGTGCTCAGTATACGTGATGGGCCTTGCGGATGCGGGGTGCATCATGGCCAGAGCGTCGCGTGGCGTGCGACGCGCGGAAGGCCGGTCATCAAGGCCGGTCGTTCATGCAGGTCGAGATCGCCGCGCCACGCGTCGGCGATGCCCGGACAAAGCAGGAGTCGCGCCTATGCGCTGGCGCGACTCCTGCTTTGAAGAGAGAGCTGGGATGGTATGGCAGCTCCGGACCGTTGTTAGGAGAGCGAGGTCGCGGAGCCCGCGGGCGCCGTGGCCAGCTCCCGGCGAGCGACGCGCGTGTCACTCTGTCCGGCGCGCGCGATGCGGATGACGGTCACCGCAACGCCGAACAGCGTGCCCCAGACGATGGTCAGCAGACCGACGATCAGCCACGAGTTCAGCCCGGGCACCTGGATGCCCGCCTTCTGCACATAGAGTTGCTGCGCTGCGCCGCCGACGTTGATCGAGCCCATGGCCTCTTCCGTCTTGGTGCCGGCGGCCGGGACGTAATCCACCTTGATGTCGTGACTTCCGGCCTCGTGCGGTACGTAAGCGATGCTCGCGACGCCCTCGCTGTTGGTGACGGCGCGCCCGATTTCCATGAACCCGTCCACCTTGGCAAACGACGAATGGGCGAGGAACGTGACGTTCACGCCCGCCATAGGTTCGCCGGTGTCGAGCGACGTCAGCGTGGCGTCGATCTGGCTCGTCTGTCCGACGAGGGCCGGAGTTGATTCGGCGATGTTGACGTTGAGATGCGAGGCGTTAGCCGTGACGGCGGTCCCGATACCAACCACCAGGAGCGCGACCAGTCCGGCTGCCTTCCAAGCGAACGATTTCATTCCGCACCTCCTGGCGACCTGCTCGTGACCCGGTCCGCGTTATGCTTGCGAACCCAATTACAGGATCGGGGAGTGGACGCCGCGCGGCATCGGACGATGAGGCAGTCCTGCATGCGCGAAATGCGTATCCAAATGCGGGTGGACATGCGTGAAACACGTATGCGGCCGCGGGTCGATCCGGGGCGCCGATGCACCAGCCCGGTGCCACTGGGCGTGGAATGAGTGTTGGCTCATGCGCCTCACCCTAAAGGGTCTGCTGGCGGTGCCCGCCTTCGGGGCCGATGGCAGCGGGTCGCTGGAGTGAGGGTGTTCGCGCGAGCGGCGGGAGGCGCGGGTGACACGGGGCCGCCGCCAGGGGCCGGCGGGACCTTCTACGTGCGCTTGACGATGGCGCGGGCCGGGCAGAACCCGACGCAGAT
Organism: uncultured Dehalococcoidia bacterium; assembly: GCA_964371095.1. Classification (GTDB taxonomy): domain Bacteria; phylum Chloroflexota; class Dehalococcoidia; order DSTF01; family JACRBR01; genus CAYJMJ01. Next base: position 28,487 of record CAYJMJ010000015.1, read on the forward strand.
ACCGCAACTGTCGCAGCCGCTGCGGCGGATGACGAACTGGCGCTTCGCTTCGACGATGGCGGAGCGCGGGCACACGGTTTCGCAGGCGCCGCAATTCATGCAGTTTTGGTTGATTGTGTACCCGGCAGCAGCCATCGAATCGTCCTTGAGATTCGGCACGTATTCGGCCGCGACTTCCGCGCGATCAGTTTCGGCGAGTCCGAAAATAGTTGCCAAGAGCCGAACGGCCTGCGGCCGTTGCGACGCTCGGCCGAGATATGGTTACCGGCGATCGGCAGCGCGGGAGGGGACGCGATCTGGTCGGGGAGACAGGATTCGAACCTGCGACCTCCTGGTCCCAAACCAGGCGCGCTACCGGACTGCGCCACTCCCCGGCCGACACCAATTAGGCCCACATCTGCGAAACTTCCGCAACCCGCCAACGCGCCCCCGCTTTCGGCTCCGGCGAGACCAGCTTGGATCCGTGTGCTCCTAATCGGGCTCACCACGCAAGTGTCTCGGTCGTTTGACAGAACCAGTCCAAACGGCCCTGTCGTGCTTGGGTGGCCGCGGGTAGTCTTGCGCCTGATGATGGAACGCTCATTCCAGAGATCGCTTTGACAACCACGACCGTCGTCGGCGAGACGCGCGAGCGTGTGCTCCGCGCAGCCTCCGAGCTGTTCTCTGCTCGCGGGTTCGCCGGTACCAGCATCTCCGCCATCCGCGAGGCTTCCGGCGCAATGCCGAGTTCTATCTACTGGGAGTTCGGCAGCAAGGAGGGGCTGCTGGCCGCGGTTCTGGAAGATGCGGCGGCGCGTTGGCTCCAGCAGGCCCGCGATTCCCGCCAGCGGGCGAACGACCGGCCGGGGTTGTCGCCGGGTGAGCGGCTGGGCGAGGCCATGGACCACCTGGCGGACGCCATGGCCGAGCGGCCGGAATTCCATCGGTTGTTGCTTCTCCTCGCCCTCGAACGGAGGGACGCAGGCGAAGCGACGCTCGAGATCGTGCGCCGTGTGCGTCAGCTCGCCCTGCAGGGTCTCGCGCGCCTGTTCACCGATACGGGCGTCGTCGCTCCGGGGACGCCCGATGCGGCGCTGCAAGACCTCGCGCATGCCAGCCTCGCGTTCTTCGACGGCGCCCTTGTGGCCGCGCAAATCGACCCTGCCACGGCGGATCTGCGCCGCATGTTTGCGCTGCTGCGCGACGGAGTCATCGCCGCAGCGCCGAGGATCGCAGACGCCGGAGCGAGACCCCAATGAAAGACACGAACACCGAACAGCTGTACCGGGCGTCGCTGGCTTGGGACCGGGTCGCGCGCTCAACGCACTGCGTCGACTGCTACCCGGGGAGCTGCCCGTACTACGAGTTCGTGCGGGACGGGACGATCGTGGCGTCGGAGCCCATCGGCGCGATGGCGGTCGTCGATCCGAGCCTGCCCGACCTCAATCCCATGGGGTGCCAGAAGGGCGCGTCGTGGCACCTGCTGCTCAACGGGCAGGAGCGTGTTGTCCAGCCGCTGAAGCGAGCGGGCGAGCGCGGCGAGGGCAAATGGGAGCGGGTCAGCTGGGATCAAGCGCTCGGCGAGATCGCCGACCACCTCCTCGACGCGATCGAAGAGATCGGCCCGGACTCGATCATTCACGAGGGCACCCCCTCTGAGGGCGGCCTGCTCGGCATGATGCCCCTGAGCCGCGTAACACAGCTCCTCGGCGCCACGCGCACCGACGTCAACGCCGTCATCAACGACAACTCGCCCGGCACGTACCTGACCTACGGCAAGTTCGATCCGGTGATCAGCGTCGACGACCTGTACCACGCCGAGCTCGTCATCTATGCCCACGCGAACCCCGCCTACACCATGATTCCCACGGCGCACATTGCGAGCGAGGCGCGCTACCGCGGCACGGAGATCGTGCTCGTCGCGCCCGACGTCAGCCCGTCGCACGTGCATGCCGATTACTTCGTGCCAGTGCGCCCCGGCACCGACGCGGCGCTGGCGCTCGGCATGGCGCAGGTGATCATCGAGGACCAACTCTACAACACCGAGTTTGTGCGCGAGCAGACGGACCTTCCCCTGCTGGTGCGCCTCGACTCGCACCGCTTCCTCCGCGAATCCGATGTGGTCGACGGTGGCCGCGACGACCAGTTCTTCCTGTGGGACGAGACGCGCCGCGCACCGGCGCTCGCGCCGCGTGGCACGCTCGCGCTCGATGGGCTCGACGCGTCGCTGGCTGGCGAGCGCACCGTCGTGCTCAAGGAAGGCGCGCATGTGCAGGTCGCGCCGGTCTTCGAGCTGGTGATGCGGCGTCTGCGGGAGTACACGCCGGAGCGGGCGTCGGCGGTCTGCGGCGTGCACCCGGATGTCATCCGCATGCTCGCCCGCAAGGCGTCGTCACGCCGCACGACGGTGATCACCGGCATGACGATCAACAAGTACTACCACGGTGACCTGATGCTGAGGGCGTACCTGCTCGTGCTGGCACTCACCGGCAACTGGGGCCGGCAGGGGACCGGTTCCTCGGTGTGGTCGATGGCCGGGTTCGACGGGCCCTTCCTCTACGGCATGAAGCAGGGATCTGGTCCCGACGCCATCCGCCAGGTCATGCGGATGAAGGACCTGATGACGGCGGCGATCAAGCAGCAGGACCCGACGATGACCGATGAGATGGTGCACATCGACCTGATGCAGCGGATGGCCGAGAGCGGCGCCGGCGCAGGCATCCCGCCCGCGTTCCTGTGGTACTACCACTGGGGCTACGCCGAGGACTGGAACCGCGCCGCGTACAACGACCCCCTGATGACGCGCCCGTTCGACGACTACGTGAAGGAGTCGGTCGAAGGCGGCTGGTGGAAGGGTGTCAACCACCCCGGTCCCGACTACCCGCCGCGCGTCTACATCGAGGCCGGGGGCAACTCGCTGCGACGCACGCGCGGCGGCATCAAGAAGCTGGCGCGCTCACTGTGGCCGCAGCTCAAGTGCGTCGTTTCCGTCGACTGGCGCATGTCGACGACGGCCGCCTGGTCCGACTACGTGCTTCCCGCCGCGCACCATTTCGAAAAGGTGACGTTCCCCTTCCCGACGCCGTGGATGCTGAACGTCGCGATGGGCGACCGAATCGTCGAGCCCGCGGGCGATAGTCGCAGCGAGGTCGATATTGCGCTGGCGCTGGCGCAGAAGGTGCAGGAACGGGCGCGGGCGCGCGAGATCCTGACGTCGCGCGACGCGAAGGGCACGGAGCGGCGGCTCGACGACTTCGTCGACCAGTACACCGCCGGCGGCAAGCTCTGGCTCGATGAGGAGATGATCGCGCGCGAGTGGGTCGAAGACAGCGCGATCACCGAGAACCTGCCACCGGGCACCACGCTCGAAACCGTGCGCGAGCGCGGCTACGTGCGTTTCACGAGCTGGGGCAGTGGCCCGAGCGGCTTCAGCCAGGCTTCGGACGTCAAGGCCGACCAGACCCACAACCCGTTCCGCTGGCACGTCGAGGACAAGGTGCCGTATCCGACGCTCACCCGGCGCGCCCAGTTCTACATCGACCACCCCTGGTTCATCGAGGCGGACGAGGCGCTGCCGCGGCACAAGGAAGACCCGAAGCAGGGCGGCGACTACCCGTTCGTCCTCACCAGTGGACACAACCGCTGGAGCATCCATTCGATGAACATCACCGACCGGCTGCTGCTCCAGACCCACCGTGGCGCACCGACCGTGCTCGTAAACGACGCCGACGCCGCCCGACTTGGCGTCGCGGACGGCGAGGATGTTGAGGTGCGGAACGACCTGGGCGCCTTCGTCGCGGCGGCGAAGGTGACGCCGTCGGTGCGGCCGGGGCAGGTGATCTCCTACAACGGCTGGGAGCCCTACATGTACAAGCGATGGGAGGGCGCGGCCGACCTCGAGCCCGGCATGGTGAAGTGGCTGCACTTCGCGGGCGGCTACGGGCACCTGCGCTACCGGCCGCTGCAGTGGCAACCGGTGCCGTTCGACCGCGGCGTGCGCGTCGATCTGCGCCGCGCAACCGAGAAGGCGGAGGAGGCATAGATGGCGTACGCGGCAGACACGTCGGACCTGACGAGCGACCAGGTCGCGCTCAAGCAGCAGGCGCATCGCTTCGCGGCGGAGGTGCTGCGACCGGCGAGCCTCGAGCTGGACGCGCTGACCCCTGACGAGGCGATCGCGCCGGGTTCGCCGCTCTGGGGCGTCTTCAAGAAGGCGTACGAGGCGGGCTATCACGTGCGCGGCATGCCGACCGAGCTCGGCGGCGCGTCGCTCGGACCGCTGGAGTCGCACCTGATCGGCGAGGAGTTCGGCTGGGGCAGCGCAGGGCTCGCGATTGCGCTGAGCGTCTCCGGCATGCCGTTCATGTTCGCGGCGAGGAGCGGCAATCCGGACCTGATGCGCGAAGTCGTGATGCCGTTCGTCGAGGACCGCGAGGGGAAGTACATCGGCTGCTGGCCGGGCACCGAGCCGAACCACGGCTCCGACACCATCTGGGCGACGGGCGAGTTCGCCAGGCCGGACGTCCACATGGACTGCGTCGCCCGCAAGGACGGCGACGAGTGGGTGATCAACGGCCAGAAGTCGGCCTGGGTGTCGAACGGGACGATCGCGACACACGCGTTGTTGTGGTGCGGCGTCTACCCGGAGCGCGGCATGTCGGGGAACGCGTTCATCATTGTGCCGCTCGACCTGCCGGGGGTCTCGCGCGGCAGGCCGACGAACAAGACCGGGCAGCGCGCACTCAACCAGGGCGAAATCTTCTTCGAGGACGTGCGCGTCCCCGGTTATTACATGGTCGTCCCGCCCGAAGTGATGCCGGCGTTCCATCCGTTCCTCTTCGCCGCCACGAACGCGGGAATCGGCAATACGTTCGTCGGTGTGGCGCGCGCCGCGTTCGAGGAGGCGCTTGCGTACTGCGAGCAGCGCGTCCAGGGCGGCGTGCCGATCGCGCGGCACCAGCTCGTGCACCGCAAGCTGTTCGACATGTTCACGAGGGTCGAAGCGGCGCGCGCGCTTTCGCGCAAGGCGTCGCTTCGGCTCCAGTCCGGGCTGCCGTCGATCCACTACTCAGTCGCTGCGAAGGTCTACTGCACGCAGACCGCGTTCGACGTGGCGGCGGCGGCCGCGCAGCTGCACGGCGGCATGGGCCTCGTGCGCGGCGTGCTCGTCGAGCAGCTGGTGCGCGACGCACGTGCGGCGATCATCGAGGACGGAGAGAACGAGATCCTGGCGCTGACCGCGGCGCGCGAGCTGTTCCAGCAGCCGCTGAGTGCGCCTGCGTGAGGGAGGGACCAAGAGCGATGCCACGAGCCATTGACGTCCACGTCCACGCGCCATACGAGCGCCGCCAGTCCGGCGCGCCGCCGTCGTCGAAGCTGGCGAAGGTCGCCGAGGCGGCGCAGGCGTACTTCCGCTCAGGCCCGGTGCCGAAGACCGCCGACGAGATGGCGGCGTATTACGAGGAGCGCGACATCTTCGGCGTGCTCCTCGCCGAGAACTGGGAGTCCACGAGCGGTATCCCACCGGTCAGCAACGACTTCATCGCGGGCCTCGTGAAGAGCTACCCGAAGCGGTTCATCGGATTCTGTTCGGTGGACCCGTGGCAGGGGCGCAAGGCGATCGACGAGCTGCGCCGCAGCTCCGAGGAACTCGGCCTGCGCGGCGTCAAGTTCCACCCGTCGTTGCAGGAGTTCTTCCCGAGCGATCCGCGCGTGCGGCCGATGTTCGAGGAGTGCGCCCGCCTCAAGATGCCCGTGCTGATCCACACGGGCATGACCGGCTTCGGCGCGGGCATGCCGGGCGGCGCCGGCATGCGCACGAAGTACTGCGCGCCGATCCCGCACATCGATGACCTCGCCGCCGACATTCCCGAGTTGACGATCATCATGGCGCATCCGGCATTCCCCTGGGTCGACGAGCAGATCGCGGTGCTCATGCAGAAGGGCAACGTGTTCATGGACATCTCCGGCTGGTCGCCGAAGTACTTCCAGCCGCAGCTCATCCAGTACGCCAACACGCTCCTGCAGGACAAAGTGATGTTCGGCTCCGACTACCCGCAGATCACGCCGGACCGCTGGCTGGCCGACTTCGCCGCGGCACCGTTCCGAGACGATGTGCGCGAGAAGATCCTCTGGAAGAACGCGAACCGGATCCTCGGTCTTGGGTTCTAGACACGATCGCTTTGCCTGGCGTGCCGCGGAGCACCGCGCTGGCACGGCGGCGCGTGTACGATATGCGCGCGATGGACGAGCTGCGCCACGTTGACACCAGCCGGATCACGGCGGACGCGGTCGGAGCAGTGCGCCTAACTGGACTCGCTGCGCATCGGCACCGAACGTGAAGCCGAATAAGGCAGGCTGTGAGACTAGCCTGCATCGCCGCCGGGGAATCCCAAGCCGGTCGCGCTACCGGGCTGCGCCACTCCCCGGCCGACACCAATTGGGCCCACATCTGCGAAGCTTCCGCAACCCGCGACGCCGTACAGCCCCGGCACGTGGCACGCCAGCTTGAAGCCCGGTGCACCGAACCGGACGGATTCGAGCTCGAGCGATTCGCTTGTTCTTCGCGGGCGCGCCGGGATCGTCGACGCTCCGGCACGGCACCGAGGTATCGCTTGTCGAGTATCTCCGGCGTTCTACGTGGCGTCGACGGACGCCGGCTCGCCCGGTGCGCGTGTCCTCCGGCGGCGCGCGACCGTACGACTGCGCCGACGTGCGACGCGAACGCGGCCCGCGGTTTAGGGAACGACAACTCCAGCTTCTAACCGGCGTCTGTGGCTGCGCTCCACGGTCCGGCAAGACTCCCCGAATTGACGGGTTTCATTGACACCTTCGCTTCCTCTCAATAGAATCGCGCTGTTCCTCTTGCGTCAGGTCGCGTTGCACCCGCCAGGCTCGCGGTCGCTCGCTCAGGCAGAGAATGGAGTGACCCATGGGCCGGCTCACCGTAGTTCGTCACGCCCGTCCGCTGGCCGCTTGCCTCGCCGCCGTAGCATTGGCGGCGGTGCTGATTTCGGTTGGCCGCGCATCACTCCCGCTTGCGCCAAACGCCGCCGCCGCAGACGTCACGATCGACATCACGGACGCGGGATTCGTGCCGGCGTCCGTCACCGTCCTCCCGGGACAGGGCATCCACTGGACGAACCGATCGACGGTCGTGCAGACCGTTAGCGCGGATAGCGGGCTCTTCGACTCGGGTGACCTGCAGCCAGGCGCCGGTTACAGCATCGCGCTCTCCGTGCCGGGCACGCACACGTATGCTTCGGCGACGTCGCCGTCGCTGAAGGGCACGTTGCAGGGCGCCCTCGGCGGCCTCGCCGGGCCGGACGGCGATCTGGCGAGCGACCACGTCCCGAACATCGGCCTACCGCCCGTCGACCCCGGCGACATCTCGGTGCATCCGGGGCTCGCCGTGCTCGCGTCGCGCACGAAGATTCTGCTGGGGTTCGCGCCGGAGACGACGGTCGCGGAGGCGAACGCGCTGCTGCAGGCGGCGGGAACACCCGTGGTTGGCGGCATCCCGGCGTTCAATCTGCTCATGGTGACGGCGCCGGACAGCGCCGACTTCTCCGCGGTCGACGCTGCGATCGCGCAACTGCGCGCCAGCGCGGCGGTGCAGTTCGCGGCGCAGGACGTCCAGCCGTCCAACGACGCCGTGCCGCGCGTGCCTGACACTGCCGTCGAACCGGCGCTGACCGATTGGCGATGGGCTGTGGCGCCGCAAACGGGCGCCGGGAGGAACTGGCACCTCGAGGCCGCCCGCTTCGCCCCGGCATGGAACCTGCTCGAGGCCGCGCGTGCGCGTGCCGCCCAGGTGACCACGGCCATTATCGAGGTGGACGGGTTCCAGGCGCACAACGACCTCAGCGCCATGGTCATCGGCCAGGTCTGCAACGCCAGCGGCGATTGCACCGCCAACACGGCGGACAGCCACGCGAACCACGTCGCCGGGCTCATCGGCGCCAACTACGACAACGAAACGAGTCCCGCAGTCCCCACGCGCTCCCTCGGCGTCAGCGGCGGCAATCCGCTCGCGCGGATCATGGCGTTCCCGCTGCATCCGCTCGAGTCGCCGGACGTGTTCAACCTCGTCCTCGACAGGAAGGCCGGCGACCTGCCGGCGATGCGCGTCATCAACTACAGCGCCGGACCCGCGCTGACGGCCAGCCGGTGGTGGACGGCGCACCCCCAGCGGAACTGTGGCCCCGGCGCCGCCGACGACGGATTGCCCGGTTCCACGGACTGGTGCACCTGGAACAACGCGGACAACTGGCTCACCTACATTTCCCAGTCCGGCCAACTCAACCGGACGATCGCGGCGCGGGCGGCCGGCAGCGAAGTGCTCATCGTGCAGGCGGCGGGCAACGAGGGCAACGACTTCTGCCCCGACGCCATCGATGCAAACGCCGACGGCGCCATCTCGCCGGCGGAACTCACAGCGTCCGACCCGGACACCAACGGCTGTCCCGGCCCCGGCACCGTCATCGATGCGAGCGTGGCTTCCGGGTTCGGGTGGGCCGCACGCAACTGGACGGAACCCACGCTGGCGCCGCCCTTCGTCGTCGAGGCGCACGGCGACACCCTCGCGCGCGCGTCGTTCTCGGAGGCCGGAGGCGACATCTCGGCGCCGGGCGAGACCATCTACAGCACCGTGCTTGGCGACGGGTACGGCTCAAAGAGCGGCACATCCATGGCCGCTCCGGTGGTCGCCTCGGCGATCGGCTACCTGCTGGCGTTCGATCCGAACCTGACGGCGTTGCAGATCCGGCAGCGTTTGCTCGAAGGCGCCGCACGCGACACCACGGGCGGCGCCGCCCCGCGCCTCGATACGTTCGATGCGCTGCTCGGCGTCGACGGCGCCGCGAAGGCGCTCGTCGACGTCAACGACATGAGCGCGGACGGCAACCGCCGCGTCAAGCTCGGCCGCGACGCCGCGGGTGATGTCGCGGACACGCAACAGAGCGCGCGTGCGAACTTCGCGACGGCCTACGGGCGCGCGGAGCCGTATCGCACTGACCCCGACGGCATCATCGACATGCGCGACTTCCGCCGCTTCCGCGACGCATGGCTCGAGACGTGCGATGAAGGGCCGACGCCCGGGTGCCCGGCTCCCGGCGCCATCATGCTCAACGACGACGGCCGCGCCGACCATCCGAAGAAAGACCTGAACTTCGATGGCTGCGTCTACGACCTGAACGACGCGAACGTGTGCCCGACGACGGAGAGCACGTTCCCCCGCTTCGACTTCAACGGCGACGGGAAGATCGATCGATTCGCCACGGCCTGGATGCCGCTCAACGCCGACGGTTCGCCGGCGGCTACACGTGCCGACAGCACAAGCATGACGGACCTGGATGTTCTGAAGAGCCAGTGGCCGGCCGATCCCGCACTCACGGAGGGATGGACGCCGGCGGACCTGTCCGGGCTGCTCGAATCCGCCGACCTGGAGGTGCATGCCGACGACTTCTTCGCATCCGGCGCTGCCACAGTCGATGTGAAGGTACGGAGGCTGGACACCGGCGCGCTGCTGCCGAGCCGGTCGCTCGGGCTTCCCAAGGGCAGCCTGGCCGATAACTTCCTGCTCGTGACCGTGCCCGCGGGGACGGACCTGGAAGTAACGGGGGAGGCGACGGCGCTGGACGGCACGCTGCTGGCCTCGACGCCGGTGCGCTGGAGCAACCTGGCCTCTGGCGACGACGAGCGCGTCGACCTCTGCTCAAACCTGTCGCTCACCGCCAGCCGCGGCGCGCTGCCCGCGGATGGCGCCAGCCGATCGGTCATCACGGCGACCGTGAGGGCGTGCGGCGGCGCACCGGCGGCCGGCAGCCAGGTCGCGTTCTCGGTGGCGCCCACCGGCGGCGCAGACGCATCGCTGACCGTCGCCTCCGGCGCCACGGACGCCAGCGGCCGCGTCGCGACGGCCCTCGTGGCCGGCACACGCGTGCAGGACTACACCGTGACCGCGACCGTCGAGCTGACGCCGGGCCGGCCGGCAAGCCGCGAAGTGACGGTGCGCGTTGGGCCGCCCGTGCGAATCACGTACCTGTGGAAGCAAACCAACTTGCTGTGGTTCCAGGAAGGAAGCACCCGCTGGCCCGCCCACCCGGCGGACATGCCGGACTGTGCCGTCCCCGGGACCGTGGAGTACTGCATCGACGCGTCGCGTCTGGAGCTGGATGCGCCCTCGTCCGGGCTCGTCCGTTCCGGCTCGGTGAGCGGCGGCGGCGCGCGCTTCTTCCTCAGCGAAGAGGTGTTGCAGAGCACGAACCGATCGAAGTCAGCTTTCAGCCTCAGCGATCCCGACGGCAGCAATGCGCGGACCGGGAGCAAGGCGAGCATCTGGCAGGTGCTGACTTCTGACGTCAATCACTATCAGGGCTATGGCCTGCCGCCGGCCGTCCGCGTGGAGGAGGGCGCCGACGGCGTGCGCCTCGACGGGCTCAGCGCCGTTGCCGAGTTGCCATACCAGCACACGTTGGGCGCCGCGCTCCTCACCGGGACCGAGACGCCGGTAGAAGTCGCAGACACGATGACGGATCTGCTGCTCGTCCCGCGTGGAGACGGCTCGGCGCTCCGCTACGCGGCCGACAGCTCACGGCCGGTCATCTTCCGGCGCAACGCCGACGGCACGCTTGCGCCGTATGCGTTCTGCGGCACCTTCGAGAAAGACTTGACGACAAGCCCGGGCTACCGTGTGGGCGAACAGTCCCCGTATATGCCGCCCGGCGTCGTGGACCTCACGCGCAAGCTGACCTACGCGCCTGGCGACCGCCCGATGCCGGTCGGCCCCGGCCTCCTCCGCCGCCAGTACGCGTTTGTCGCGGTGATCACCGACGGCACCGCGCCGCCGGTCACCCTCACATTGCCCGACTGTTCAGTGAACCATGCGCCGGCGGCGGACTTCTCGTTCTCGCCCGCAGCTCCCGGCGAGGGCCGCATGGTCTTCTTCCACGACCGGTCGACCGATGACGAGAACAACATCGTGTCCTGGCGCTGGGACTTCAGCGACGGCAGGACGAAGAGCGGCCCCGACACGTCGTTGACGTTCGCCGACAACGGCGCGTTCTCGGTGACGCTCACGGTGACCGACGCCGATGGCGCCTCGAACAGCATGACCAAGCCGGTCATCGTGACCAACCTCCCGCCCGAGGCGGAGATGGACGATGTCACCGGCGAAGCCGGCAAGCCGTTCGCCGTGCCGTACCGCGCCACCGACCCCGGGACCGACGACAAGCAGGCCCTGGCCTACACGCTGAAGACCACGATCTCCGGCGTCGCGCCGATAGAGGGGACGCTGCCTACTCCTGCGACGGGCGCCTTCAACCTCGGCGGCTTGCCGGCGGGGACGTACATCTTCACGCTGACCGTCACCGACAAGGACGGCGCCTCGGCAACTGCCACGTCGACCGTCAAGGTCCTTCCGGGCCCGCCACCCCCGCCGCCGCCGCTGACCGCCCCAACGCCCACCTGCGATCCGGCCGTGTCGCTCGACAGCGAGGAGCAGGCGTTTCTCGGGCTGATCAACATCTACCGCGCCCAGAACGGCGTTGCGCCGCTCGCCGTCTCGCCGTCGCTGACGAGGGCCGCGCGGCGGCACGTCGACGACATGGCTGCCAACGACTTCCTCGATCACGTCGGATCGGATGGAAGCACCCTCGGCACGCGCGCCACGGATGCGGGATACCCCGCGTCCGCCTCGGTGGGCGAAAACCTCGCCCGCGACTTCCCGAACGCGGAGAGCGTGATCTTCGGCTGGCGGGGCTCGCTCGAAGGCCACAACGAGAACATGATCGACCCGCGCTGGCTTGCCATCGGCATCGCGCGGCAGGAGGGCGCCGTTTGGTTCTGGGCGACGAGCTTCGGCGATGTCGTCGACTGCCCCGCGATGCTCACCGACGCAGGGCCCGCAGCGGCCGCGGCTGCTTCGGCCAGCGCGCCTGCGGCCTCGCCCAGCGGCGCACCCGCCGCCTCGGAGAGCGCTCTGATCGTCGCGACATCGGCGTCGCCCGAGCGACTCGTGCCATCGATGGTACGCGGCATCCCCGGCATGCTTCCGACGCCTGGTGGTCTCGCGCCGTCCGCATCGGCGTACACCGCGGCGTCCACGGACGTTCCGCCGGCGCTGCGAGGCGCGCAACTGGACATCGACGTGTCGCTGGAGCCGTCCGCGGCGACGGCGGATTCTGCCGCGCCACTGGCAGTGGCGCCGTCGGCGGTGCCGCAGGCGCTCGCGCCCGGCGCACCGCCCGTGCCGGCACTCGCCCTCTCGTCGGCTGAGCCGCAGACGGGTGACGTCGTCCGATTCACCAACCGCTCGCGCGACGCCGCCGGCGCCCCGCTGGCCGCCGTGCTCGATGTCGGTGACGGCACGGCGTTGCAGACGCTGGCGCCCGGCGCCAGCTTCGACCACGCGTTCGCCGCCGGCGCCGTCACCGTGCGGCTGAGCGCGACCGACGGCGCGGCTCAGCCGCTCGAGTTGGCCCGGCCGTTGTTCGTCGCCGCGCCACCGACGGCTACGCCGACGGCGACCGCGACGGCGACGCCGACAAGCACGCCGACGGCGACGGCGACGGAGACGGCAACCCAGACGGCAACCCCACCCCCGTCGTTGGGCGCGACGACCCGCATGAGCGTGTCGAGTTCCGGCATCGAGGGGATCCGGGCGAGCGGTGTGCCGGCGATCAGCGCCGATGGTCGCTTCGTCGTGTTCGCATCCGACGCCAACAACCTCGTCCCGGACGACACGAACGGCTACAGCGACATCTTCCTGCGCGATCGGCAGGCAGGCACGACGGTGCGCGTGAGCCTGGACATCAGTGGCGCGCAACTGAACTGGCCGTCGTTCAACCCCGCCATCAGCGCCGACGGCCGCGTGGTGGCGTTCTGCTCGTCCGTGGGTGTGTTCGTGCGGACGCTGGCGACCGGAGTCGCCGAGCGGGTGGACGTCAATCCTGTGGGCGGCTCGCCCAACGGCTTCGCGTGTCTGCCATCGCTCAGCGGCGACGGGGGACTCGTCGCCTTCCGGTCGAACGCCACGAACCTCGTTGCATCGGACACGAACGGCGCGACGGACATCTTCGTGCGCGAGCGGGCGACGGGCGCGACGCGCCTCGCGAGCGTGTCCGGCGCCGGCGTCCAGGCCAACGGCGGCAGCGATAACGCCGCGGTCAGCGCGGACGGCCGCTACGTGGTGTTCGAGTCGGACGCGTCGAATCTCGTTGCGGGCGACACGAATAGCTCGAAGGACGTGTTCGCCTACGAAATGAGCACGGGCGCGACGGCACGCATCAGCCTGAACGGTGCGGGTGCTCAGGGCAACCTGTTCAGTTTCCAGCCCTCGATCAGCGCTGGCGGCCGCTATGTGGCGTTCAGCTCCGGCGCGAACAACCTCGTGGCCGGCGACACGAACGTACAGACGGACGTCTTCGTCCGAGACCGCGACGCCGATGCCAACGGCGTCTTCGACGAGCCCGGTACGGGGTCGACGAGCCGTGTGAGCGTGTTTACGTCGGGCGCCCAGGCCGCGAACGCGAGCCAGCTCCCGGCTATCAGCGGCGATGGCCGCATGGTTGCCTTCTGGTCGTCGGCGGCGCTCGTCCGCGACGCAGCGCCGTCACCGGGTTCCGTCTACATCCGCGACCTCGAGACCGGCGAGACGCTGCGCGGCAGCCTCGCCGACGACGGCAGCGCGGCGTCCGCCACGGGCGACGCGCGTGTTGGCCTGAGCGGAGACGGCCGCTTCATCGCCTTTACCTCGGGTTCGGCCAACGTCGTGCCCGGCGACACAAACGGCGAGACAGACGTCTTCGTCCATGACCGCACCCTCGCGCCGCCCGCCCTGCCGCCGGGCGTGTGTCTTACGACGCCGATCAACCTGAGCAACGCGCCGCACGGCTCCGCGAGCACGCAGCAGGTCGCCGTCGCGGGCGACCATGTGTACGCGGCGTGGGGCGAGACCCGGGGCCTGGTGTTTCGCGCCAGCGCCGACGGCGGCGCCACCTTCGGGCCGGCGATCGTGATCGATAGCGCGCCGAATGTGGCGTCGGTTGTCGCTGACGGATCGAACGTCTACGTGGCCTGGACGAAGGCAAATCAGGGGTACGTCGGCGTCAGCAGGGACTTCGGCGCGACGTTCGATGCACCGACGATCACAGGCCTGGCGGGCGTGACCTACTTCGGCATCTGGGGCGTGACCGTCTCCGGCGATACCGTGTACGCGTTGTTCTCCGGCGGGCCCAGCTCACCTGACGCCGCCTATCTCCGGGTGAGCAGCGACGCCGGCGCCACGTTCGGACCAATCGTGAAGGTGACGGATCAGCCGGGCTGGAACGGGGCGCATAGCTCCTTCAAGTTCCAGGCATCGGGCGACGACCTCTACCTTCTCTGGGACAACGACTACGTCGGTCAATACCGCGTGTACTTCCGCCACAGCGCTGACCGCGGCGCGACGTTCTCGGCGCCCGTCGATCTGGGAACCGACGTGTATTCGCTGCGCCCCGTGATGGCTGTGTCGGGGCAAGACGTGTACGTGGCCTGGGAGAGCTTGCTTTCACCCGGCGGCATCTTCGTACGCAAGAGCAGCGACCGGGGCGCGACCTTCGCCCCCCGCATGCAGCTCACCGTCGACGGCGGCTTCGCGGCGAGCATCACCGGCACCGGCACCGACGCGTACGCCGCATGGACCGGACAGACCGGGACTTCGTTCTTTGTCGCCTCCAGCCACGACAGCGGCGCTACGTTTGGCGCGCCGTTCGATCCGGCGGGCCCCGGCAACCGCGCGGCGCAGATCATGGCGAGCGACGGGTCCGTCTACCTGGCCTGGTGGTCGGACGGCAGCTCGGTCGTGGTGTCGGTTAGCATCGACGGCGGCGCGACCTTCGCGCGGCCCACGCGGCCAAACGACAACTCGACGTTCTCGGAGAAGTTCAGCGCGCAGGCTGGCGCACTGCACATGTTGTGGCAGGAGTATATTCCCGGGCTGGGCGTCGATACCTTCTACGCCCGCACCTGCCTCGGTGGGCCACCTCCGACCCCCACACCGTCTCCCGAGGCGACCGCCACGAGCACTCCGACACCGACGCCTCCCGCGACCGGGACAGCCAGTCCAACCGTGACGGCGACTGCGACGGCCAGCGCGACCGCGAGCCCAACCGACACCGCGGTGCCGACGGCGATCGCCAGCCCAACCGAGACCGCAACCCCGGTGGCGACGGCAACCGCCAGTCCGAGCAGCACGGCGACGCCGTCCCCCACCGCGACGTCCGTCCCGACGAGCACGTCCACGTCCACGTCCACGGCAACGGCCAGCCCGAGCAGCACGGCGACGCCCTCGCCCACCGCCACGTCCGTCCCGACGAGCACGTCGACAGCGACGGCGACGGCAACCGCCAGCCCGAGCAGCACGGCGACGCCGTCGCCCACCGCCACGTCCGTCCCGACAAGCACGCCGACGGCGACGGCGACCGCCACGTCGCCGGCTGCGACGAGCACGGCCGTCCCCACGGCCACGAATACGCCGGTCCCGACGGCGACCAACACCCGGACACCGTCCGTGACGCGCACCCCCGCGGCCACGCGTACATCGACACCCCGCGCCACCTCGACACCGACGCGCGACGACGATGATGGCGACGACGATGATCACGAATGTCGCGGCGACATCGACCACGACGGCCGCATCGGCTGGCGCGACGTCCTCATCGAGATGCAGCACGTGCGGAGCGGCCGGCAACACGGCGAGACCACGCGCTACGACGTCGACGGCGACGGGCGGCTGACGTTGAAGGATCTGTTCAGCCTCTCGCGCAACCTCGGCCGCGACTGCCGACAGCACGATGATGACGACGACGACCGCGACCACGACGAGTCTGACGATGGGCATCACGAGTCGGACGATGAACATCACGAGTCGGACAATGAACATCACGAGTCGGACGATGACTGACGGGCGACTGCACGCCAGCGCTTAGGTGGTCCCGACCCCAGAACGTGGTCCACCCGGACGCGAGTCTTCTGATAGGCTCGCGCCCGACAACGCGCCCGACAGAGAGGGGCGAGCGATGGGCAGGGACGGGTTCACGGAGGAGCAGTTCGGCATCGCGCTGCGGCAGGGTGGACACCGCCGCCCCGCCCGTCCCGCGCCGCGAGGCCCCGCGCGCCGACGCGCGCCTTGGGACGAGGTACCGCACCCCAGGCGCAGTGAGCAGAGCGCCTGGCTAGACGAGCTGCGCATCGGCACCGAACGTGAAGTCGAATAAGGCGGGCTGTGAGACGAGCTTGCAGAGCCGCCAAGAATCCCAAACCAGGCGCCCTGCCGGACTGCGCCGCTCTCCGGCCGATGTCGCGCCATATCAACCGAGATCTGACGGAAGACCGTCCGGGAGCGCTGCCAGGTTCGTCATAGTCGGACCGCGTCATGCCGCCGGATCGAGTACGGCGACCTCGTGCGATGCGCGCCGCCTCCGATGGGGCGTGGCCGTCGCGGCGCGCCAACGCCATGCGAGATCGTCGGGCGACCGGCCCGGCACAACGCCGGGGACGTTGTGGAAGTGGGTGAACTCGTCGGGCACGATGACCGCGTGGCGGCCGCTGGCCCAGATCATCCTGTCGAGCGCCCTGGACTTGTCGAGGATCAACATGCGGGTAGGATTCGCCGGCGGCGCATGGTCATGGCATCAGGGGTTTCCCGCAAGCAGTGTGTGATCCGGCACCCATAGGACCGCCGGATTGCGCTGCTTGAACCCTTAGTGGCCACGGCAGCGCGGCGATCACGGAAATCCGATTCGTGATTCAGCCAGCCCGCGGGCGTGCGGCGCCAACGATCTCCCTGATGTCGTCGATCTCCTCATCTCGCATGAAACGTATGATGCCTTCGAGGACGTCAATCGGCGCCATCGGATTTCGGAACGTCGCCGTGCCGACCTGCACCGCGCGCGCGCCGGCCATGATGAATTCGAGCGCGTCGGCTGCGGTGGCGATGCCGCCGCAGCCGATCACGGGCACGTCAACGGCGCCGGCCACCTGCCAGACCATGCGGAGGGCCACGGGTTTGATCGCAGGACCGGAGAGGCCCGCGAACACGCGAGCGATGCGCGGTTTGCGGGCGCTGATATCGATCGACATCGCCTGCAGCGTGTTGACGACGCAGAGGGCGCTGGCGCCCGCATCGACGACGCTGCGGGCGATCGCCACGATGTCCGTCACGTTCGGCGTGAGCTTGACGACGATCGGAAGCGTCGCCGCCCGGACGCACGCGGCGGTGACGGCGGCCGCCATGTCCGGGTCCTGCCCGAACTCCATGCCGCCCTGCTGCGCGTTTGGACTGCTGATGTTGAGTTCGAGTGCGGCAATGCCGGGCACGCCATCGAGCGCGGCCGCGCAGTCGCCGTACTCGCCGACGCTGCTCCCCAGGATGCTGACGATGACGGGGACGCGCCAGCGTTCCCAGGCGGGCGCCATGTCGCGCACCAGCTTCTCCACGCCGATGTTCTGCAGGCCGATGGAGTTCAGCATGCCCGCGGGCGTCTCGTCGATGCGCTGCGTCGGGCTGCCGGCGCGGGGCCGCAGCGTCGTCGTCTTGCAGACGATCGCGCCGAGGCGCTGGATGTCGAACGCGCTCGCGTAGTCGGCCCCGTAGCTGAACGTGCCGGACGCCACCATCACGGGATTGGCGAGCGTGAGGCTGCGTTTTCCAGCGGCGATGTCAACGGAGAGATTCATGGTGCGCGCCGATCGTGAGCCCGGAGTCGCCAGATTATACCGGCGCGTCGACCGAACCGGACGCTGAGCGCTTCGGCCTGGGCCTGTCATACTTGCAGCGGGCGATCCGCCCGGATCGCCCCGGTCTGTTGGGGTTCGAGATTACAGGCGAGGTGAGACGTGGGACGCAAGGAGATCGAGGCGCTCATCGCCGTACTGCAGCAGCAAATTGCGCTCGGGCGTGAGGGCGTCATCGCGGGTACATGGGAGATCACGTACAGCCGGGAGCGGGAGGCGTTTCTCTTCGACAAGTGCGAGGCCGGCGGCTATTGTGCGGAGCGCCCCAGCGTGATCTCGATGACCGGGGCCGTGCTCGACCGGGGCGGGCCGATTCTCGACGACGCCTGAAATGAGTACGGCGACCGCTACCGGTCGAACCTGCGCCGCTTCCGCGGTTCGGGCGGATTCCCGGACGGCGGCCGCAGTGACAGGAGGCGCACGCGGCGGCGGGCCTCCATCGCCGTCGGCTCCGGGTATTGCACGCGCGGGTGGTACACGGCGCGCATCGTGGACTTGAACGATTCGGCGATCGTTCGCAGGTCGCGAAGCGTGAGGTCGCATTCGTCGAGCTGGCCTTCACTCATGCGCTCGGCGATGACCTCCTCGACGAGCTGATCGATGCGCTCCGTGGAACGGTCGGTGCTCGCCCGTACGACGGCCTCAGTCGAATCGGCGAGCATGACGATCGCGGTCTCGCGCGACTGGGGGCGCGGCCCGGGGTACTGGAACAGCGCGGGATCGACGTTCGGATCCGCCTCGGCCGCTTTGCGGTAGAAGTACGCCACCAGGCGCGTGCCGTGGTGCTCCGGGATGAAGGACTTGACGCGCGCCGGCAGCCGTGCCCGTTTCGCCAGCTCGATCCCGCCGCGCACGTGCTCCTGTATGACTTCCGCGCTCTGCACGGGCGTCATCTGGTCGTGCGGGGTCTCGCCCGTCTGGATGTTCTCGATGTACATGCCGGGCTGAAGGACCTTTCCGACGTCATGGTAGTAGCAGCCGACGCGGGTGAGGAGCGGATCGGCGCCGACGAGGTCGGCCGCGCGCTCTGCCAGGTTGCCCACGATGATGCTGTGGTGGAACGTGCCGGGCGCCTCGTCCTGCAGGCGGCGCATCAGGGGAGCGTTGAGCTGTGACAGTTCCATGAGCTGCACGCGCGTCGTCACGCCAAAGAGCACGCCGACCGTCACAAACGCGCCCGCCGCAATCACGCCGGCGCTGACGCCGCCGATACCGCTGGCGAACGCCATCCAGCCCAGGTCCTCCGCGCGGCGGTCGACGTCGATGAACCAGGTGGCGAGCAGTACGCTGTACGACGTCGCGGCGACGGCGATTCCGGACGTCAGATATCGATTCAGTCGATCGGCGCGGTGTACGAGGAAGATGCCTGTCAGCGGCGCGACGCCGTACACGAGCATGAGGCGCAACGTGTCCAACGGCCCCACCGAGGCGACGAGTGATACGTTGGGCAGAAAGGCGCTGATGAACGCCGTCAACACGCCGATGACGCCCGCCAGCACAACCGCGACGTCCGTTTCGAGCAGCGCCGCGATGAGAATGGGGGCCGCGGCGATGGGGAGAATGAACGCGAGGAAGTAGCGATGCTCGTCCGGCAGGACGAGGGGCAGGTAGAACTTCGCCGCAAGCAGCGGTAACGCCACGACGATCGCCAGCGCGATGAGGTGCCGCTCCGATGTGATGCCGCGCGGCTGCATGACGAACAGGTACGCCGCAACCGCCGCGGCCGCGGCCGCCGAGAGGATCAGCGCGGCGATGATGTTGCGCCATTCCACCCGGTTCGAGATCAGCCCCACTGCCTTGAGTCTTTCGACCGCCACCTCGTCTACTCGCGTGTCGGCCGAGAGAATGACGTCATTCTTCTCGACGCTGACCCGCTGCGGCGCGACTGCGGCGCGCGCGGCCTCGCGCGCCTGATCGGTGCGCGCCTGGTCAATCGCCTGGGTCGCCTCGATCAGCGGGCGGACGAGTTCTGCGGTGAGCAGCGCCTCGTCGGCGACGAAATCGACGGTGATCTGGGTGTCGACGGTATCCTTCGCGCCCGCAACGGCGGCGTCGTCGAGCGAGGCGCTGAGCGCCAGATTGAGGACGCGGCGCCCTTCCGCGATGACCGCCTGCCAGCGGTCGTCCGGCAGAGCGAGTGCGGTGTCGATACTGCGGGGCGACAGGCCAAGCGCGGCGAGGCCATCGCGCTTCCGGGCCAGGTCGGTGCTCTGGGCGCGGATCTGGGTTACCTGCGCCGCGACCTTGTCGTAGGCGGCGACCTGCTTCGACCGTACGGACGGGTCGAACACGAGCGAGGGCGGTACGGCGTTCGCCGCTTCGTCACGCTTCTGTTTGGTCAGCGAGGCGCTCTCGAAGGACACGGAGCGCGGCGACTTGACCGTGCGTGAAGCCGTATCGCCGACGTGGATGTTGAACTGTCGCGGGAAGATGGGGAAGAGGGCGATCAGGAGCACCGCGGCCAGGGCGACGCCGAAGGCGACGATCATCGTCAAGGAGATCGGGCGCGGCCGGCCGCGGTCGAGCATGAGCGGACCTCTCTGAAGGCCATGATACAGCGTCGCTGTCGCGGTTAGGCGGCCTCGATGGATGGCATCGACTCCGCCGGCGGCGCGAGTCCGGCGAGCGTTGCGAGCAACTCGTCGTGCTCGCGGACGGCGACCCAAAACCGCCTGACGGCGATCGTGCGTGGCCAGAGCCGGGTGACGCATGGCCGCATCAGCTCGATTTCGACCAGTCGGCCTCCATGGCTACAGGAGATGCGGTCCTCGAAGTTCGTTGAGAGACCGAAGCGATAGCGCCATCGCGGACGAGGATCGATCTCCCGCACCGCGCCGATGTCCGCGATCGGAAACCTGGCGTTGAAGAACGCCTCGAAGTGGACGTGGACCTCGCCATCCTCGATGCTGATACGGCCGTCGTTGATGGCCACGGTGAATATGCTCGCCATGACGATGAAGGCACACAGAACGGTGAATCCGAAGATGGCGCGCTGCTGGTCCTGCGACGTGCCGTGACCCACAGCCGGATACAGCGAGAGTATCGCGAACACGGCGAGCGTGACGACCAGCGTCTTGAGCGGCAGGCGAAACCAGAAGGCGTCCGCGAAATGGAAACGGGTCCGCATGTGACGGCCTCGATCATCAACCGGCGCGGTGCTCCTCGGCGACAGCCGGCCAACACGCCGTCTCATCTCTTGATGTCGGCCGCGGCATCCGGCCGGCGAAGAGGGCGGGCACCCTGTTGGGCGCCGCGACGCGGGCTGGCGCACCTCGCGTGGCGGCGGATTCGCCGCAAACCTGTTTTCGCACGCGCGCAACGCCGCGAGTGGCGGCCAGCGGTGCGCACCGCCTCTCACTGGCGTACGCAGAGCGCAGCCCCGAATGGCCGCCGGCCCGGCGGCCCATCCGGCGACGCCGGCGGACCGGGCCGCCGAGGCGCCGCCGATGTGCGGTGCTACAGGCCGCTAACCGTCAGGTGCGACATGCGGATCGTCGGCGCCGCGCCGCCAGCCAGCCACTGCAGGTCGCTTCCGACGGCGTCGATGTCGCGCAGCATCTGCTTGAGGTTTCCGGAGACGTTTATTTCGACGACCGGATACGCCAGCACGCCGTTCTCGATCCAGATGCCCGCCGCACCGCGAGAGAAATCACCCGTGGTCTGGTTGACGCCGAAGCCCATGAGGTCCGTCAGGTAGAGCCCGTTGCTCACCGATGCGACGATCTCGGCCGGATCGCTCGCGCCGGCCTGCCAGATGCGATTGCCGCCGCCGATGCCGATCGCGTCGCCCATGCGCGCCGCGTTGCCGGTCGTGTGCCGGCCGGTCCGCCGGGCGTAATAGCTGTCGAACAGGAACCGCTCGAACACGCCGCCGGCGACGATCACGTTTCGGCGCGTGCGAACGCCTTCGCCGTCGAACGGGCGTGAGGCGATCTGGCCGGGGAGCGTCGGGTCGTCGACGATCGTGACGAGCGGCGAAAGCGCCGGCTCACCCTCGAACTCGGCGAGAAACGTCGAGCGTTTGAAGAGCGACTCGCCGCTCGCCGCCCCGGCGACGATGCCAAGCAGGCCGGCGGTCATCATCGGGTCCCAGACGACGGGCACCTCGCACGTGGGGACCTTGCGGCCGCCGAGCTTGCGAACGACGCGGGCGGCGGCGCGGCGGCCGACCTCTTCGGGCGTGTTCAGGCGGTGGAACATGCGCTCCACGCTGAACCAGTAGTCGCTCTGCTTCTTCCCGTCCGGCTCGTCGGCGATTACGGAGACCGAGAAGCTCGCGACGGTGTACGGAAAGCCGCCGGCGAAGCCCAGGCTGTTGGCGAGGACGAGTTCGCCGCGGTCGGCCCCGAATTCCGCGCCTTCAGAGTTCGTGACGCGCCGGTCGAAGTCGAAGGCCGCCTGTTCGGCGCGGAGAACAATGTCCTTCATGTCGTCGACGGTGAGACCTTCGATCCGTTCGTCGTAGAGCTGCAGCTGTGCGCCCATGTCCATCGCCAGGTCGTCCCTGTCGGGGAGCCCGGCGAACTCGTCGGGCTCGCTGATCCGCGCGAGGTCGATCGCGGTGCGCACGATCTCGTCGACAGCGTTCGGCGTCAGGTCGGAGGTGTTGCAGACGGCGGTCCGCTTGTCCTTGATAACGCGGATTGAGACGCCGCGCGATCCGGCCTCGAACAGCCGCTCGACTTCGCCTTTTCGAACGGTGACCGTCGATTCGACGCCGCTGACCAGATATGCGTCCGCCTCATCGGCGCCGAGGGCGCGCGCCTTCGACACGATGTCGCTCGCGATGGACAGCAGGTCTTCCTTCATGTCACCCCGGGGGGAATACACGCGATCAACGGAACGGCGCCGGTACAAGCCGCAGAACGATCGAGCGATCGAGCCACGCCAGACCCGGTCGCGCGTACCAGAGCGCGAGGGCGACCAGCGCTCCGATGGCCGCGCCCGCGGCGACATCGGCCGGGTAGTGAACGCCGACGTAGACGCGCGAGAAAGCGGTGAGCATCGCCAACGTCAACAGCAGGATTCCGAGGCGATGGCGGTACGTGCCGACGCCGGACGCGATCCCGAACGCGGCCGTCGAGTGTTCCGACGGGAAGGATGTGTCCGGCGCGTGGTTGATCAGCAGTGTCACGTCGCTGCGCAGCACGAGCGGGTGTGTATGCAGCACAAACGGTCGCTGGTGCACGTAGAAGTGCTGAATGATCAGCGCGATAGCGATACTGATCGCCCCGGACGCGGCTCCGGCATACAGCGCCATACGACGGTCGGCGCCGGTTCCGCTGCGCACGAACCATGAGGCGATCGCGAGCAGCACGATCGCGTAGATCGCGTACTGCGCGGCGAACTCCATCGCGTGGTCGAGAGCCCACGAGTTCCCGGCCAGGTCGTTGATCCAGTCGAGGAGGGAGCCGTTCAGGTCCAACCAGCGTCCAGTCCCGGCGGCGGCGTTGCGAATCCGCTACGCACCGAATTCGTGCTCTTCGTGTTGTCCGCTGAGCTTCGAGAACGCAAAGGCCGCGATGGCGATGATGGCCACGAGTATGATGAGCTTCTTCACAACCTGAGTCCTTTCCTGTCAGTACGTTGGTATCGGCGAGCCCGGGCCCGCCAGGATCCGCATTACAGTGCCGTGCCGCCGACCGTCATGCTGCTTATCAGCGTCGTCGGGATGCCGACGCCGACCGGCACCGACTGGCCCTCCTTGCCGCACGTCCAGCGGCCGTCGCTCAGCGCGTAGTCGCTGCCGACGGCGGTCACCTTGCGCAGCACGTCCGGCCCGTTGCCGATGAGGTTCACGTTCCGGATCGGCGAGGTAATACGGCCGCCCTCAATCATATACCCCTCGGTGACGCCGAACACGAAGTCGCCGTTGCTGATGTTCACCTGACCGCCGTTGAAGGAGACGCAGTAGATGCCCCGCTTCACCGATCGGATGATGTCCTCGGGCGCGGTCTCTCCGCCCAACATGTAGGTGTTGGTCATCCGTGGCATGGGATGGTGCTTGAACGACTGGCGCCGGCCGTTGCCCGTCGGTGCGACGCCGAAATGCTTCATCGACAGGCGATCCTGAATGTAGCCGCGCAGGACGCCATCTTCTATCAGCACGTTGTAGCCCGGCAGGTTGCCCTCGTCGTCGATGTTGATGCTGCCGCGGCTGTCGCGGATCGTGCCGTCATCGACGACTGTGCAGAGTTGCGACGCGACGATGTTGCCGACCTGGTCGGTGTAATTGCTGGTCTTCTTGCGGTTAAAGTCAGCCTCCAAACCGTGACCGATAGCTTCGTGGAGCAGAATGCCGCTGTCACCCGCGGCTAACACGACGGGAAAGCTGCCGGCGGGCGCCTCGATGGCGGACTGCAGCACCACCGCCTGGCGGGCCGCCTCCTCGGCGAGGGATTCCGGTGTGTGCGCTTCGAAGTAGGGCATGCCCATGCGGCCGCCGCCGCCCCATCGCGCCGTCTGGCGGCTGCCGTCGCGCTCCGACAGGCAGCTGACGTTGAAACGGACGAGCGGCTGGACGTCGCCGGCCACGCGCCCGTCGCTGGTCACGATCATCACGTGCTTCAACTCGTCGACGAAGTTCACGTCGACCCGGGCGATGCTCGTATCGAACGCGCGGGCGGCCGCATCAGCGCGACGGATCAGGTCGACCTTCTCCGCGGGTGCCACATCGAGCGTGCTGGCCGCCGGCTCGTAGTAGTTCGCCGATTCGAAATGCAGGACGTCGACCGGCGCGACGCGTTCGTTGCGCGAAGCGATGCGCGCCGCCGTGTCGGCAGCGCGGCGCATGGCATCGCGGCTCAAGTCCTCCGTGTAGGCGTAGCCGATCGCGTCGCCCTGGATGACGCGGACGCCGACGCCCTGCGTCGTGCTGCGGCTGGCCGTCTTGACGGCCTGCTGCTCGAATGTGATGTTCGAGCCCTCGCGGTGCTCGAAGAACAACTCGGTATGGTCGCCGCCCCGCCCCATCGCGGTGGCGAGGAGGTCCGCGGCGATCGCTTCATCGACCCCGTAACGCGCGCTAAAGAAGGATTCGGCGATTCGGCCCGCGTCGGCCAAGGGCGCACCTCATCTCGCGCCGCGCTGATTCGCGGCGGTTCCATGATAGCAATCGAGTTTCGGCCGATTGGGTGACGGCGCCGGCGCCATGCATGGGCGGCATTTTGCGTAAGACTCGGCGCGATTCGAGCGTCGCTGTAGCTGCACGCTCAGGCTCCGTCGCCGGTAGGGCCCCTCTCCACATCGTGGCGAGGAGTGCCAAAGGCTGCGGTAGTCAGCGTTTGGGCTTGACCGCCACGAACGACAGGCTCTTCGGCCAGACGATGGCGCCCGCCGCGTCGATGAGTCCGATGAAGCGGGAACCCCCGATGGCGGTCCGCAGCCTCGTGCGCCAACCGGGAACCGGGCGCTCGGCGGCGACGGCCAGCATGACGGCCGCCTCGAAGCCGGAGGCCGGCCTCGACGGCCGGAGGAAATCCGTGACGCAGAACCGGAGCCAGATCAGCGAGTCGATGAAGTGCATGTATCGGACGCGCGTGACGCGGAGCCCGGCCGCGCCCAGCCGTCGCGAGAGATCGCGTGGCCGGTAGATGCGGATGTGTCCGCCCGGCGTGTGCCAGTAGCCGCGCGAGAGCCGCCAGTACAGCAGTTCCGTGAAGTGGGACGGAACCGCGCCGAGGAGCGTGCCGCCCGGTCGAAGAAGTCTGGCGATCTCGCGGATCGCGGCGATGTCGTCAGGCAGATGCTCGAGCGTCTCCGTGCAGATGACGGCGTCGAACGCGCGATCGCGGAACGGGAGCCGCGCGGCGTCGCCGACGACGAGATCCACACGGTGCCGGCCGATGCGCGCGCGCGCCTGGGCAAGCTCCGCCGCATCGTAGTCGAGGCCGACGGCGAAGCAGCCGCGACGCGCCGCCTCGGCGACGTGCCGTCCGTCCCCGCAGCCGACGTCGAGCACGCGCGACGCGTCGTCATGCGGCAGGAGCCGCGGGTCGATGCTCAGCTTGGCGGTGGCGATCTCAGGCACGATGCGCTCGTGCATGGCGAACGAAAGCGCGAACGGCGCGGCGGCCGCTCATGTCATCCGCATCCCATCGAGGTGACCCAGATCGTTGAGGCGCCAGATCACCCGCCGGTCGCCGTGGGCGCGGATGGAGGTGATCGAGGCGTTGAAACAGTAGAACGGGAAATCGGTCCGCAGACCGAAAACGATGCCGACGTACGACTGGATGACGCCCCCGTGGCACGTCACGGCCACTTTCTTGCCTGGATTCGAGGCGACGATCTCGTCGATCGCGCTGGTGATGCGATTCCGGAAGTGGACGCTGCTCTCCGAGCCGGGCAGGTTGTCCCAGACGGGATCCTGCTCGAACCTGGCCTTGATGTCCCGGTGCGTCACGCCAGATGGGAGGACCGGCGGGTCCGAGGGCACTCCCTTCGTCGGCTCGTTGATCTCCTGGAGATCGTCGACGATGACGATCTCGTGGCCGGTGTGCCGGGCGATGGCGAGACCCGTGTTGTAGGCCCGCTGCAGCGGGCTGCTGTAGATGACGTCGACGCCGTACGCGGCCATGCGTTCGCCGAGACGCCGGGCCTGCTCCTCGCCGACGGGCGTCAACGGCGGGTCGTACTCACCCGGCCGGCCCTCCTCGCGGGCGACGTTGCCGCCCGACTGGCCGTGGCGAATCAGGTACAGGCGTGTGGCATCCGGCTTGTTGAGCAGGAGCACGTCCTGGAAGTAGTAGGCCATCGGGTCGATCGGCGCGGGCATCGTCGACGCGTTGTGGTCGGCGTCCTTCATGCCCGCAAGGTAAAGGGCGCGCCAAGTTCGGACAAGCGTTGGCAACACCGTGGCGCGGGCCTTCAGCCCGCGTCCGTCCCCGTTCACTCCTGCCGCAGCGCGGGCTTTCAGCCCGCGCACTCGTGGCCGGAATGTCCGCGTCAGTCGACGACCCCGCCCGCGGGTG
>CAYJMJ010000016.1:0-54110 GCA_964371095.1 uncultured Dehalococcoidia bacterium
GCACCATCGCCAGCAGCGCGTCGGCCAGGATCGAGCCGGCGTGCCGGCCGAGCGACACCGACTCCTCGTAGCTGTTGTTGCGCCCGGACATCCACTCGTCCTCGGGCAGGAAGTAGCCGAGCGTGTCGTGCGCAAGGCCGAAGAACATCCGGTGGCGAGAGCCCATCGACGCGCGGAGCGGCAGCGCCAGCCGCGTCAGGACCTCGCCGGGCGCGACGAACGCCTCCAGGTCACCGCCGATGCGGATCAGACCGCAGTGCGTCGGCACGTACGTGCGGCCGTCGCGAACGATCAGCTTACGCTCCGATATCCCCGCCAGCGCCGCGACGATCTGTGCGACGTCCGGCCGGCCCGTCGCATGGAGCGTCCGCGCCGCCGCGCGCAGCCCGCCCGTCTTGCCGAGCAGCGCCAGCGCCGGGCTGGCGCGGCCCACGGCGTCCTGGACCCGTTGCGACAGCCGCTCGAAGTTCATCGGCAGCTCCAGCGGCTCCGTGCGCGCCTGCACATCGCCGCCGATCCGGTCGGCCGAACTCAGCGATGCGATCGCCGCCCGCGCCACCGCGTCGCCGAGCAACGCCGCCGCGTCGAAGCTGCCGTCCTTCGCGGGGTTCACGTCGCCGACCGCGCCGTTGACGTAGATCGCGACGCCGCCAAGCTCTCGCTCGACGATGTCGGCCGCGTACCCGCACCAGTCGCGGGAGACCTCCGTGTTGTCCGGGCCGCTTGCCGTCGGGTGACACGCGTAGTTCACGAGCGTCGCCACCGTTGCCACGCGCTCGCCCGCCGTCGAGATGAAGCGCACGGTCGTGAGCGTCTCGTCTGTCTCGGGCCAGCCGCGGCGGTTCCGCACGACGCCGCCCAGCGCGGACGTCGCCGCGCGCGCCGCTACGGGCGTCATCGCCGCGTGCGCCTGCCAGATCGCGACCGCGGCCCGGTGCGCGACGTGCGTCTCGTACGCGGCGCCGGTGCCGCCCCAGAGACCCTGCATATCGGGGCTCGCGTGACTGTGCGTGCAGGCGATGATGATGCTCGAAGGAGGCAGCCGCGTCAGCCGCGCCGCGTCGTCTCGAATCGCGGCGAGCAGCGGACCCGCCGCGCCGACGAGGTCGAGCACCGCGATCACGAACGCCGTCGTGCCATCGCTGATGGCGAGCGCGCGGCACTGCGGCTCGTCATGGATCGCGGCGGCGCGGCGCTGCCGGTACGAGCCGAACCCGCCGAGATACACGCCATCGCGCAGGTCGTCAGCCCGCGGCGCAATCGAGGCGGCAGCGGCGCCGGCAAGCAGCCCGCTCATTCCAGCTCGATGAGGTGGTCTTCGATCACGTGCCGCGGCGTCATGAGCAGGACGAGCCCGAGCCCGAGCGCGACGACGAGGAGGTCGTCGAGCTGGCCGAGCACCGGAATGAAGTCGGGGATCAGGTCGAGCGGCATAGCCAGGTACGCGAGCACCGCCGGAAGGACGCACTTCGCGGCCACCGGCGTCTCGGGATCGCGAAAGACGCGCCAGCCGAACTTGAGCTTGGCGCGAAACCGGAGAGCCATAATGCGCTTGTTGAGGTCGCGGTTCACGCTGCGATTATAGGCCGGAGCCGGAGCCGCGACCAGCCGTCCTCGAGTGCGAGCGCGGCTCGCGCGTGCCGGAGCGTCGGTATGGACTTCCGGGAGGGCGCCCGCCGCGGCGATCCGAACAATTTCAGTTGCTGGCAACAGATTTTCGGCGCAGGGCCGATTTTTCTGGTAGCGGCAGGCCGTCGTGCAGGGACGGTCGTCCGGCTACCTCCTTCCTCTGCCAGCGACAAGGGCCTCGCATCCAGCGTGGCCCTTGTCCATTCATGGACCGACGCACCTGCCGCACTGCTCCGCGCTCTCAGCCGTGGTAGCATCCCCGCGTGATCCGGCCAGCCACTCCCGGCGACGTGCCCGCCATCGCCGCCCTGATTCGCGCCCTCGCCGCATACGAGCGCCTCTCGCACGAGGTCGCGCTCGACGAGGCCGCGCTCCGCGAGCATCTCTTCGGCGAGCGGCCATACGCCGAGGTGCTGCTAGCCGAGGAGCCGGGCGCGGTCGTCGGGTTCGCGCTCTTCTTCCATAACTTCTCGACGTTCCTCGGCAAGCCCGGCCTGTACCTCGAGGACCTGTTCGTCGTCCCGGAGCATCGCGGCGCCGGACACGGCAAGGCACTCCTTGCGCGGCTGGCGCAGATCGCCCGCGATCGCGGATGCGGCCGGCTGGAGTGGAGCGTGCTCGACTGGAACGAGCCGTCGATCCAATTCTACCGGTCCCTCGGCGCCAGGCCGATGGACGACTGGACGACCTACCGCCTGACGGGCGGCGCACTCGATGCGTTGGCGGAGGCGGCGCCCGACTGACGCATCGCTACAGCACCGCCAGATAGCGATCCATCTCGAAGTCGCTCACGTGCCGCCGGTACGCGTCCCATTCGATGGTCTTGTTCTGGATCAGGCTCTGCCACACGTGGTCGCCGAGCGCCCGCCGCACGAAATCGCTGCCCGAGAACGCCTGGATCGCCTCCTTGAGGCTGCCCGGCAGCAGCTCGATGCCGCGGCGCACGCGCTCCTCGGCGCTGATCTCGAAGACGTTCTCCTCCGTCGGTGCCTGCAGCGGGTATTCGTGCTCGATGCCCTCGAGTCCGGCCGCCAGCATGACGGCGAACGCCAGGTACGGATTGCACGCCGCGTCCGCAGCCCGGTACTCCATGCGCGTCGCCGTTTCGTTCCCCGGCTTGTACTGCGGGATGCGGATCAGGTCCGAGCGGTTGCGCCGCGCCCAGGTGATGTAGACCGGCGCCTCGTACCCCGGCATCAGCCGCTTGTAGCTGTTGATCCACTGGTTCGTGACCAGCGTGAACTCGGGCGCGTGCCTCAGCAGACCCGCCATGTATGACTTGGCGATCGGCGAAAGGTGGTACTCGTCGCCGGCGTCGAAGAACGCGTTACGGTCGCCCTTGAACAGCGACTGGTGCGTGTGCATGCCCGAGCCGTTCTCGTTCTCGAGCGGCTTCGGCATGAACGTCGCGTACACGTTGTTGGCGAGCGCGACCTCCTTGACGACGAGGCGGTACGTCATCGCGTTGTCGGCCATCGTCAGCGCGTCGGTGTAGCGCAGGTCGATCTCGTGCTGGCTCGGCGCCACCTCGTGATGGCTGTACTCCACGCCGATGCCCATGTCCTCGAGCGTGAGCACGGTCTGCCGGCGCAGGTCGCTCGCGACGTCCAGCGGCGTCAGGTCGAAATACCCCCCCTTGTCGAGCCCCTCGGGTTTCTCCGACGACTTGAAGTAGAAGAACTCCAGTTCCGGCCCCACGTAGAACGTGTAGCCCAGCTCCGCCGCCCGCTTGAGCTGGCGCTTGAGGACGAAGCGCGGATCGCCCTCGAACGGCGAACCGTCAGGGAGATGAATGTCGCAGAACATACGGGCGACGCCCCGCTCGCGCGGCCGCCACGGCAGCACGGCGAACGTCGTCGGGTCCGGCATCGCGATCATGTCCGACTCGTCGATGCGCGCGAAGCCTTCGATGCTGCTTCCGTCGAACCCCTGGCCCTCGTCCAGCGCCTGTTCCAGCTCCTCGACGGTGATCGCGAACGATTTCAGCGAGCCGAGGATGTCCGTGAACCAGAGGCGGATGAACTTGATGTCGTGGTCGCGGCACGACGTCAGGACGAAGTCTTTCTGGTCTCCACTCATGATGCACTCTCCTGCACGCGACATTGTATCGGCGCGGGAGCTACCGCCGTGTGAAGCGACGCCGCTCGTAACATGGAATTAACTTGCGGCCAGCGCAGAACCGAGACCGCGGAGGTCCCGGCGTCCAATACGCCGCCAGGGATACGGCTTTCGGCTCTCCACGCTCTAGCAGCGCGCTGAAGAGGGCCGGCCGGCCCGTGGCGCGGGCGTTCAGCCCGCGTGGTGCGGATTCAAGACGCGCCGTATCGGCTGGCGACGAAGCAGGTCATCGAGTTTCTCAGCGGCCACCTAACGCCGTGCTGAACAACGGACAGGCATCGCCCACTTGCGGCGGTCAACACCGGTTATGGCGAGCGAAGCGAGGCATCTTGTCCGGCCGCAACGGATCACCCGGCTCAGGGTGACGCGTCAAGCCGCACCGTGCTACACGACGCCTTCGCGCAGCCATTCGCCCAGCCGCTCGCCGATCATCACCGACGTCAGGTGGATGTTCGCGCGGGGGCACTTCGGCATAACCGACGCGTCGGCGACGAACAGGTTCTCGAAGCCGCGCACGTGCAGATGCTGGTCGACGACCCCCATCGGGTCGCTCGCCACCGCCATCTTCGCCGTGCAGCTCGGGTGGAAGCCGCTCGATGCCACGCTCTTGCACCACTTGCCGAGCGCCTCGTCGTCGGGCACGGCCGCGACCGGCGGCGTCATCACGCCATCGGCCAGATGCGCGAACTCCGGGTGCTCGCCGACCTCGAGGCCCATGCGCACGCCCTCCACGAGCCGCCGGATGTCCTCCGGGTCCTCGCAGAAGCGATTCTCGATGCGCGGCCGCTCGTGCGGATCGGCCGAAACGAGCGTCAGCTGCCCCGTCGTCTTCTGTCGCTCGATCACCGAGCCGATCGAGTACACGAGCTTGCCGGAGCGCGTCAAGATCTGCGACACGGGCATGAGCTGCATGTCATTGCGCTCGGTCGCACCCGACGACGTGTAGCGGTACGTCACCTGCACGATGGGGTCGTCGTAGTTCAGGTACCCTTCCTTCGCCTTGTACACCACGCCGAGCATCGGGTGGTCGTCGAGGCTCTGCCCCACGCCCGGCAGGTCGCGCACGACCGGGATCCCCAGCTCGCGCAGGTGCGCCTCCGGGCCCAGCCCGGACCGCAGCAGCACCGACGGCGACCCGACGGCGCCGCACGACAGCACGATGCGGTCCGCCTCGACGGTCTGCACCAAGCCGCCCACTTCGACCTCAACGCCCGTCGCCCGGTTGCCGTCCGTCAGGATTCGGCGGATGTGCGACTCGCCGCGGATCGTCAGGTTGAGCCGATGACGCGCCGGCTCGACGTAGCAGATCGCGACGCTCATCCGCAGCCGTCCCTGCTTGTTCATCGGGTGCGGCGCGAGCCCGGTCGAACCGGGGTCGTTGTTGTCCTTCGCCTCCGGATAGCCGAGCGCGCGCATCGCCTTCATGAAGGCGGCCTGCACCGGCACCAGCTCGTCCTCCCGGTACCGGCGGATCGGCAGCGGGCCGTTGCGCCCGTGGAAGTCGTCGTCGAAGTCCTGGTCGCTCTCCAGCCGCCGGAAGTACGGCAGCACCTTCTCCCACGACCACTCGCTGTTCCCGAGCGCCGCCCACTCGTCGTAGTCCTCCGGCGTTCCGCGCAGCGCGATGGCGGTGTTGACGGTTGACGAGCCGCCGACCACGCGCCCCGCCGGATACGGCGCGATGCGCCCGCCGATCGATGTCTCCACCTCGTAGTGCCAGTCGTGAGCGTAATAAGAGTTGTCGTTGCCGTTCAGCAGGTCGGCCGGCATCTGCTCGCTCGTCGGGTAGTAGGGTCCTGCTTCGAGCAGGAGCACCGAGCGATTCGGATCCTCCGACGCGCGTACCGCGGTCACGGCCCCGGCCGCACCCGCTCCGATGACGATGATGTCGTACTTCATGGCGACTCCTCCGGCCGCATCGTATCGGCGACGGCGGTTTCAGGCACGTGCCGGATGTCCCACGGCCGGATTGGCAGGCGTGGGGACGCCGGAGTAGGATGTCGAGGATGCGAACGATGCAGTTGCTCATGTTGCTCTCAATGCTCGGGGCCGGAATCGGCCTCGGCATCTGGGCGCCGTGGAAGGGCGCCGTGTCGAGCGATGAGCGTAGGATGCCCGGCAAGGGCGTCACCGTGGGACTTGATTTGAAAGGTGGATCGCGCATTCTGATATGGCAAGGCGACTCGAGTGGTGCGCCTTCGGATTCTTCCGTCTGGCGTCACTTCGCTTCCCAGACTCCGGAACTGATCCGGAGAGCCGGCCAACTTCAGGCATGGGCGGCACAGAAGGACCCTCCGTTGTCCGCCCTCGCCGATGCGTGCAACGGTGTTCCAAACGAAGGCTACCCATCGGGCCCAATCGACCTGTGGACGCACCGTCTCAACGATCGCGTGGCGATGATCTGTCGCGAGGTGCACACCGACATGAACGCCCTTTCGGCGCGCGAGTGGGCGGCGGCGGTGAGCCGACAACTCGACCTCGGATCGATCGCCGCACATTGAGCAAGAAGCCTGCCCCGTCGTTTGCGACTGCCGCCGCAGAATGTACGATGCATCGTGCTCGGTGAGCGGGATGAACCAGGATCGATGACGTGAACGAAGCCCATCAACCCTACTGCGACCACAACCACACGCCGCGCCAGCGATGCAATCGCGCCCGCGCCGTCGAACCGGCCCCGCCGGAGCGCATCATCGACGTGCCGCACAGCGCGCAGCCGGCCTCCGGTCCGGCCGCCAACGGCAGGAGCGCGCCCGCCGACTCATCCATCGACGATCCACGCGCCGCCGCGGTCCGCGAGTCCGTCGCGACAGCCGACGTCACGGCGCCGACCGAATTCGTCTCCCGCGAGTGGAGCAGGACCACCGGCGCCGTCGAGCAGGCGTACCGCTCGCCCACGACCGCCTCGGCGCGCCCGGCCGAGCGCCACCGTCCGGGGCCGGCGATCGCCTTTGTCGGCGCGGCGATCAGTCTCGTGGTGCTGCTGGTGCTCGTTGCGCGGCGACGATCCGAAGGCCGACAGCTGACAGCTGATCGCTGACAGCTCTACTCCCAGAACGCCGGCAATTGCGAGCGATGCGCCGCCAGCACGTCGTCGAGGAACGCCTCGGCCGCACGTGCGCTGTGTATGCAGGGGTCGATGAGCAGCGCCTGTAACGCGAGCGCGCGCGAGCCCGTGACCGCCGCCTCGACGGCCAGCTCCTGGATCGCGATCTCCTGCTGCACCATCGCCGCCACGGGCGTCGTCAGCCGGCCGACGTCGATGCCGCGGAACTCGCCGTCCTCGAGCATCCCCGGCACCTCGATGACGGCGTCCGGCGCCAGGTTCTCGACGTAGCCGCGGTTCGGGATGATGAACGACGGGCGGCGCACGCTGCGGTGGCCGACGAGCGCGGCGATGATCTCGGTGCACGAGTGGCCGAGCCGCGCCTCGCGCGACGGCTGCCTCAACAGCGACGCGACGGACTTCGTGCCTGCGGCCCACGCATCGAGGTTCTGGTTCGCGAGCACGCGATCGTGCGCGTACGCGTCGAAGTCGTACCCCGCCGTGCCGATGATCTCCGCCGCCCAGCCGATGTACTCGCCGACGTGATTGTCGCCCGTCGTCGGAAACACGCCGAAGCGGTCGAAGAGCAGCGTGCACAGCCGCCACTTTTCCGGCGGATCATCTCCGAGCCGCTCCCGCAGCACCGGGAGCAGGTCGGCGCCCGATCGCCGGTCGGTCAGCGACGTCGTCCACACGAAATGATTGACGCCGGCCGCGCGCAGATCGACGTCGCCGCGCGGCATGTCGAGCAGCTCCGCAACGAACTCGATCGTCTCGGCGACGCCGTGGCAGAGCCCGATCGCCCGCACCCGCGTGTAGCGGTGGATCGCCAGGCACACCCGGTTCTCCGGATTCGTGTAGTTCAGCATCAGCGCGCCGGGAGCGAGCCGCTCGACGTCCTTCGCGATCGCCAGCATCGGCGGAACCGAGCGCAACGTGTGGGACAGGCCGCCCGGCCCGCCGTTTTCGCTGAGCACGCTCGGGAACCCGTGCTTGAGCGCGAGCGCGTGATCCGTCTTCCACGTGTTGTCGCGGTCGCGCGCGATCGACGTGACGACGAAGTCCGCGCCGGCCAGCGCCTCGGTCCGCTCCGGCGTCGTGCGCAACGTGACGCCCCATCCGCTCGCCTCGTTCAGCCGCTTTGCGAGGCCGCCCATCCGACGCAGCGCCTCCGGATCGAGGTCGACGAGCCACAGTTCCGCGCCGCGAAGCTCCTCGGTCTGGTACACGTCGCGCAGAAGCTCCACCCCGAACACCAGGCTGCCCACCCCGATGGCCACGATCT
Source organism: uncultured Dehalococcoidia bacterium (assembly GCA_964371095.1). GTDB lineage: Bacteria > Chloroflexota > Dehalococcoidia > DSTF01 > JACRBR01 > CAYJMJ01. The sequence continues at coordinate 8,076 of CAYJMJ010000016.1, forward strand.
TGGTCATGACGACAGCTCCCCTCCCAAGACTCTTGCTCCGCTATCGAACCGCGCCCGCACGTCGCCCGCCGCGCGCAGCCCGGACGTCAACGCGGCCTCGGTGTACGGCCCGACGAGATAGTCGCCGGCGAAGAACAGCCGATCGCTGCGCTCGCGCCGCCCCTGAAACGCCGCCAGCGATCGGATGTAGCCCGGATAGAACCGCGGCACCAGCTCCGGCCAGCGATGCACCGCATGACCTTCAGTGCGGTCGAGTCCGCGCAGCGGCAGCTTGCGCAGCTCGCCGTGCAACGCCTCGATCACGTCGCTGTCAGGCCGGTGCATCAGCTCCGCCGCGTACTCCTCGCTGAAGGCGCAGTTGAACATGGTCCTGCCAGCCGGCACCGCACCCTCCTTCGGGTTCTCCATCGCCATGCCGTACAGCCGCACGCCCTCGCGCCGCCCGATGCCGACCCCGTAGATGCCGGGATCGGCCTCCGTCGTCGACGTCATCACGAACACGATGATGCTCGATGCATACCGGACGCCTTCGAAGAATCGCCGCTCCTCCGCCGGCAGCCCGGCGCACAGCCGCGCGACGTGATTGCCGGGCGTGGCGACGACAACCGCATCGGCGGTCAGCATCTCGCCGCTGGCGAGCGTCACGGTCGCGCCGTCCGCCGACGGCTCGATCCTCGTCACCTCCGCGCCGGCCCGCACGCGCAGCTTCGACGCGAGCGTCTGCGTGAGCAGCCCGTTTCCGCCCGCGAACGCGCTCAGCCGGAATCCCGAGAACATGTAGTGGATCGTGGCGAGGACGAACGCCCGCGAGAGGTTCTCCGGCAGTACGGTGAACGTCGATGCGAACGGCGGCTCGATCAGGTAGTCGAGCACCTCGCGCCCGAAGCGGCGCAGCGCCCAGTCGGCGGCCGACGCATCATCGATCGGCGCGGCGCGTTCGATGTGGTAGAAGTCGAGCATTCTCCGCGTTCTGCGAAGGTCGTTGAGGATGAGCGGCAGCCGCAGCTTGCTCATCAGGCTCAGGTCGCGCGCCGTCAGGATCGCCTTCAAGCCCGAGTGGTCGGAAACGACGAACTTCCCGTCGCGCAGCACCGCGCCGCGGCCCGTGCGCAGGCGTCGCACCTGCGGCTTCAGCCCCAGCTCGTCGACGAGCGCGCGCATGTTGCGATAGCTGCTCGCGATGAACTGCGCGCCGCGATCGACGACGAACTCGCCGTGCCGCTCGCTGCGCATCCGCCCGCCAGCCGAGCCCTCCCGTTCCAGCACATGGACGTCGAATCCGTCCCTCTGCAACGTGTACGCCGCCGTCAGCCCGGCGATTCCTCCGCCGACGACGATGATCGGGCGCCTGTCCATGGGCGTCAGGGTAGTGGCGTCCGCGGTAAGGGACTAGATCGGCATCGCGCCACAGCGGTCAGCCAGCTGTGCCCTCAGCCATGCGCGCAGTCAATAGCGCGGCCTCGGCGGATAGACGACATTTACTGTAGTTTTCACTTTCTTTCGCCGCTCCCCGTGGAACGTCGCTCATGCGTACGATCCTGCTCCCGGAGCATGACAGTGATGCGGCGCGAACTCCAAGCGACGCGTGTCACCCGCTCATGCGCGGACCGCGGCCGGTTGCGGAGAGATGTTGTGGAACCGGACGCGGGCGCAGCACGCTGCGCCCCTACGCGGGATCGGCACCGGGCGACGGCCGCTCGTCAGGCGAACAGGAATCCCGTCGCGTTGTGGACGGCGTCGAACAACTGCTGCGGGTAGAGGCCGACGTAGAACACGCCGAGCATCAGCGCGAACGCGAGGCCGTTCATCAGCAGCGGCACGTTGAGCGCGCCCTCGCCCTCGGCCGGCGCGCTCACGAACGCCTCTCGCATCACCTGCAGGTAGTAGTACAGCGACACGACGCTCGTCACGACCGCGATGCCGGCCAGCCAGAAGTAGCCCGCGTCCGTGACCGCCTGGAACAGGATGAACTTCGTCACGAAGCCCGCGAACAGCGGCAGCCCCGCCAGCGAGAACAAGGCGCCGGCAAGCGCCCCGGCCAGCAGCGGCGCCCGCTCCCGCATGCCGCGGAAGTCGCCGATCTCTTCTTTCCCGGTCATGTTGTACCAGGCGATGATCACGACGAAGATCGTCATGTTCGAGACCATGTAGCCGGTCAGGTGCAGCACCAGCGCCGAAGCCGTGTCGTGCGACAGCCCCGCGATCGCCATGAGCATGTAGCCGACCTGCCCGATCGACGAATAGGCCATCAGCCGCTTGATGTTGTGCTGTTGGAGCGCCACGAGGTTCCCGACGATCATCGTCGCCGCCGCGATGCCCGCGATCATCCAGCTCCAGTCGTCGTGCACGACCTGGAACGCGCCGCCGAAGAGGCGCAGCAGAAGCGCGAACCCGGCCGCCTTCGACGTCGTCGACAGATAAGCGGTGATTGCGACGGGCGCGCCCTCGTAGGCGTCCGGCGTCCACATGTGAAACGGCACGGCCGCGACCTTGAACCCGAGGCCGGCGATCATCAGCACCAGGCCCATCAGCAGCGCATAGCTGAAGTCGCTCGTGCCGGCGGACAGCCCGTCCGCGATGTCCGCGTAGTACGTGCTGCCGCTGATCCCGTAGATCAGGCTCATCCCGTACAGGAACAGCGCCGACGAGAATGCGCCCAGCAGCAGGTACTTCAGCCCCGCCTCGTTCGAGCGCCGGTCGAACTTCGCGTACGAGACGAGCGTGTACAGGCTGAAGCTCAGCAGCTCGAGCGAGAGGTACGCCGTCATCAGCTCCCGCGCCGCCGCCATGCCGACCGCGCCGATCGTCGAAAGGATGATCAGCGCGTAATACTCGCCCGGATGACGCAGCTTGTCCTCGACCAGCTTGCCGGAGGCCAGGCACACCACCGCGCCGATCGTCATGAAGAACACGCGGAAGTACGTCGTGTAGTTGTCTATCGCGACGATCTGCGCGAAGTCGCTCTGCTTGTTGACCCACGCCAGCGACACGCCGGCCGTCGCCGCGAGGCCCAACGCCGCAACGTACGACAGCCACGACTTCGGCAGCCGCGGCAGGTACAGGTCCAGCACCACGACGAGCACTGCCAGCCCGGCCAGGATGTACTCCGGCAGGAAGAGCGTGTAATCGAAATTCAGATCGCTCATGAGACTCCCGGGAGCAAACGCACGCTCTCCTGGATGCGATCGACGAACGGCGCCGGCCAGAGTCCCATGAACAGCATCGAGCCGAGCAGCATCACCGCCGTCGCCCTCTCCAGGTACGTCATCTCCTTAAGGTCGGCCCAGCGCTCGTTGAACTGCCCGAAGAAGGTCCACGTCCACATGCGCAGGATGTACACCGCCGTCATCATTGCCGCGAAGATGCCGAGCGCGCCCGCCCAGGGGTACGTCCGGAACGCCCCCACGAAGATGTTGAACTCGGCGACGAACCCCGCCAGCCCGGGCAACCCGAGCGACGCCAGCCCCGCGACGCCGAAGAAGAACACGAACAGCGGCATCTTGTTCACCATCCCGCCGAAGAGCCGCATGTCGCGCGTGTGCGCCTGGTCGTACACCGACCCCACCATGGCGAAGAAGAGGGCCGTCATGACGCCGTGCGCGAACATCTGCAGCACCGCGCCGTTCACGCCGATCACGTCCATCGTCGCGAGCCCCATCAGGACGAGCCCCATGTGGCTCACCGACGAGTAGCCGATCATGTACTTGAAGTCCCGCTGCGCCGTCGCGGCGAACGCGCCGTACACGACGTTGCACGTCGCCAGCACCATGAGCCCCGGCATCCAGAAGGTCGCGCCCGCCGGCAGCAGCTGTATGCCGAGCCGGATGATCCCGAACGCGCCGAGCTTCATCAGCACGCCCGCGTGCAGCATCGACACCGCCGTCGGCGCCGAAACATGGCCGTCCGGCGACCACGTGTGGAACGGCCAGAGGCCGGCCAGCACCCCGCACCCGATCACGAAGAGCGGGAAGACGAGCTTCTGGAAATCCTCGTCGAACTGGTATGCGTACAGCACACGCAGGTCGAACGTGCCCTGACCCGCCTCCTTGAACACGGCGAAAATGCCGAGGAAGATCAGGATCGAAGCCGCGACCAGCATGATCGTCAGCTTCATCGCGCTGTACTCCTTCGGGCGCGCGAACGTCGGGAACACGCTGCTCGATCCCCAGACCGCGATCAGCAGGTACATCGGCAGCACGGCGAGTTCGTAGAAGAAGAAAAAGAAGAAGAGGTCGAGCGACACGAACGTGCCGTAGACGCCCGCCACCAGGACCCAGAACAAGACGAAGAAATCCTTGTTGTGGTGCTCGATCTTCCAAGAGATCAGCGCGCCCCCGAACGCCACGATGCCCGTCAGAAGCACCATCGGCGCGGCGATGCCATCGATGCCAAACGTCAGCGCGATGCCGTGCGGTCCCAGAAACGCGACGTTCTGCAGCCAGTCGATGCGCTGCACGAACTGGTACCCGCCGCCCTTGTCGACCTCGTACGCGAAGAAGACGAACGTCGACAGCGCGAACAGCACGGCGCCCACGAAGGCGCTGAGCATCCGCACGACGTCCTTCCGGTTATCGGGGACGAGCACCAGCACCGCCGCTGCGACGAGCGGAATGGCGATGGTGGCGACGAGCCAGTAGCCCGAGTGCATTGTGCTCCTTCGTCCGCCCGCCGAAGCGGGCCCGTCCTATCCCCGGTATCCGAACGCGACGATCGCGATCACCGCCACGCCGACCACGATCGCCAGCGCGTAGTTCGGCAGCTTGCCGGTCTGCGGGAACTTGCCCAGCCATCCCAGGAACGACGTTGCTTCGCCGGTCCCGTTGACGCCCGCGTCGTTGACCACCGCACGGTCGAACCAGGCGACCACCTGTCCCGATGCGAGCACCACGTAGTTGATCCCGAGCTGGTACAGCTCGTCGATGTAGAAGCGGTTCAGCAACAGCCGGTACGTCAACGGCGAGAACGCGGCCGCGCGCTTTGACAGCTGCGCATCGCCGCCCCAGATGCGGATGCCTGCGAGTAACGACCCGCTCACGAGCACGATCGAGAGGATGGCGATGCCCCAGTTCATGGTGAACTTCTCGGGCTCCTCGAGGTAGACGAATCCGAGCCAGCCGCTATGGAATCCGAGCGCCTTCCCGACCCACTCGATCACCACGAAGCCGCTGAACGCCGCGAGAACGGCGAGCAGCACCAGCGGCGCCGTCATCGCCGGCGCGGATTCGTGCGCGTGCTCGTACACGTGCTCGTCCCTGGGCTTCCCGAAGAACGTCAGCATCACGACGCGCGCCATGTACAGCGCGGTGATGGGCAGTGTCACGAACACGGCGACCAGGTAGAACGTGCTCAACCCGCCGTGCCGAACACCGACGAGGATCTCGTCCTTCGCCCAGTAGCCGCTGAGCGGCACCAGGCCGGCCATCGCAAGCGCGCCGATGATGAAGACCGGCGCCGTGATCGGCAATTTGCCCCACAGCCCGCCCAGCCTGTCGACCTCCTGCTGCTCCGTCGCGTGGATCACCGACCCTGCCGACAGGAACAGCAGCGCCTTGAAGAACGCGTGCGTGAACAGGTAGAGCATCGCCGCGCCGACGGCGCCCGAGCCCAGCGCGACGAACATCAGCCCCAGGCTGTTGAGCGTCGAGTACGCGACGACCCGCTTGATGTCGCGCTGCGCCAGCCCGATGAGCGCCGCCAGCACCGTCGTAACCAGGCCGATGCCCGTGATCAGCTCCGGCATGCCGCGTACAACCTCGAACAGCGGCAGCATGCGCGCCACGAGGTAGACGCCGGCCACGACCATCGTCGCGGCGTGGATCAGCGCCGACACCGGCGTCGGGCCCTCCATCGCGTCCGGCAGCCAGACGTGGAGCGGGAACTGCGCCGACTTGCCGCATGCGCCCGCGAACACGCACACCGCCGCCGCCGTCAGCCATTCGCGTCCGATGTCGCCAGCGCGCGCCGCCTCCAGGATCTCCTGGATGTTGAACGTGCCCGTCTGCCTGAACAGGATAATGACGCCGATCAGCAACCCGACGTCGCCGATGCGCGTCGTGATGAACGCCTTCTTCGCAGCTTCCGCCGCGGACGGGCGGTCGTTGTAGTAGCCGATCAACAGCATCGAGCAGAGACCGACCATCTCCCACGCCGCGTACAGCATGAGCAGGTTGTCGGCGAGCACCAGCGCGAGCATCGACGCGACGAACAGCGAGACGATCCCGTAGAACCAGCCGTAGCGGCGATCACCGTGCATGTATCCGGTCGAATAGATCATCACGAGCAGTGAGATCAACGACACGCAGAAGATCATCACCAGCGTGATCTGATCGACGAACGTGCCCATCCGGATGTCCATGTAGCCGGGAATGCTGAACCACTCCCAGCTTCGGGCCTCGCCGTGGAACCGGCCGCCGACGCCGATCGCGTCGGCCATGTCCTTGCCGGCCGCAATCACCAGCACGAACACGGCCGCCATCGCGCCGATCGCGAGCCAATCGCCTTTTCGCGGCAGCCACGGGCTGAACAGCAAGAGGAGGACGAACGCCGCCGCCGGCAGGACCGGCAGGATCCACACGTCGCCCATGTCGAATCCGAAGATGGTCAGCTCCCCTTACGCGCCACGCGACCGCATCCGCTCACCACTTGAGCGAGTCGACCTCGTCCACATTCGCGGTCCCGCGGTTCCTGAATACACGCAACACGATCCCCAGCGCGAGGCCTGCTTCGGCCGCGGCGACCGTGATGACGAACACTGCGAAGATGATGCCGACGAACAACGACGGCGCGGTGTACACGGCGAACGCCACCAGGTTGATGCTCACGGCGTTCAGCATCAGCTCCACCGACATGAGGATGAGCACGGCGTTCCGGCGCGCCAGCACGCCGTACACGCCGATGCAGAACAGCACCGCGCTCAGCCCGAGGTAGTGCGCGAGCGGTATGCCCGCTGCCGCCGATTCCACCTACCGCTCCCCCTCTTCCTGCATGGCGATCACCACCGCGCCGACGAGCGCCACGAGCAGCACGCCCGACGCGATCTCGAACGGCACCGCCCAGCGGTTGAAGAGCGCCGTGCCGATCGTGTCGAACGGCACGACGGTCACCTCGCCGATATCGCGTGGCCACGTCGTCTGGTTGATCATCGCCGCGAACGCGCCGAGCAGGACCATCGCCGCGACCGCGGCGAGCGGCCGCTGGTCGCCATCGAGCTTCTGCTTCAGCTCCCGCGACCGCGTCAGCATCAGCGCGAAGATGACGAGCACCGTCACGGCGCCTCCGTAGATCAGCACCTGGACCAGCGCCAGGAACTCCACGGACAGCAGGATGTACAGCCCCGCCACGCCCATCAGCGACATGATCAGGAAGAGCGCCGCGTACACGACGTTGCGCACCAGCACCACGCCGAGCGCGCCCACGATCACCGTCGCCGCCATGATGTCGAAGAAGATCTGGTTCATGCTCTTAGGCCAGGCTCGACTTTCTTCGCCTTCGACTGCGCCAGCAGCATATCCAGGTCCAGGACGAGCCGGCTCCGGTCGTACCTCGACAGCTCATGTCCCGCCCACGTGTTGTTCATCCCGATCGCCTCGAAGTTGCACACCTCGACGCAGATGTTGCAGCGCATGCAGCGGCCGTAGTCGATCCAGAACTCGTCGATGATCTTCCGGCGCTTGCTCTCCCCCGCCGCGAACTTCGGGTTGTCCTTCATCACGACGGTCATGCACTCGACGGGGCACGCGCGCTCGCAGGCGTGGCAGCCCGTGCAGAACGGCTCGTCATGCTCCTCGTCCCAGATCAGGATAGGGAACGCGCGATCGCGATTCGCCAGCTCGCGATGCACCGTCGGGTACTGGACCGTAACGGGCTTGCGAAGGACGGCGCGCGCCGTCACACCGAGACTCTTGAGCACGCCTAACATCAGATTGCACTCCTCGCCGGTTCGGCGCTGCTGTACATCCGCAACGGTTGCCGCGGCGTCACGCGCACCGACCGGTAGACGACCGCGCACATCGCGGCCGCGAGCGCGCCTGAGGCGACGCCCACGAGCACGCCCGGCGCATCGTAGACAATCAGCACGCCGTTGAGGAAGATCTGCGCGAGCGCGAACGGGATCAACACCTTCCACGCGTACGACATCAACTGGTCGACGCGCAGCCGCGGGAACGACGCGCGCACCCACAGGTAGAACACGATGAACACGCTCATCTTCACGACCGTGAGCAGCAGTTGGTATCCCCAGCCGATGTCGCGTCCGAACGGCCACTCCCAGCCGCCCAGGAACACGAACGCGGCCAGCAGGCTGAACACGTACATGTTCACGTACGCCGTCAGCTGGAACATCGACCAACGGATGCCGCTGTACTCGATGAACACGCCGCCCGCGACCTCCGACTCGCCCGTCGGGATGTCGAACGGCTGCCGCTCCAGCTCGGCGATCGACGCCGTCAGGAACACCAGGAACCCGAGCGGCTGCCAGACGATCAGCGGCACCCGGTCCTGGAACAGGATGATCTGGTAGACGTCCGCCGACTGCGTGATCATCACCAGGCCGATCATCGCCAGGATCAGCGGGATCTCGTACGAGATGAGCTGGGCCGCCGCGCGCATGCCGCCCAGGAGCGCGTACTTGCTGTCCGAGCCCCAGCCCGCCATCAAGAAACCGATGAACGACAGCCCGGACACGGCGAGCAGGTAGATCAGGCTCAGCGGCAGCGGGCTGATCACCCAGTCCGCCGTGAACGGCACCGCGACGAACGCCAGGAATGCCGGCACGAAGATCGCGAACACCGCCAGCTCGAACGCGATCGGATCGGCGGTGGCGGGCCGCAGGTCTTCCTTCACCAACAGCTTCACCATGTCGGCGATGGGCTGCAGCAGGCCGAACGGGCCCGTGCGCGTCGGCCCGAGGCGCATCTGCATGCGGGCGATGATCTTCCGCTCGTACCAGGTGGCGTACGCCACGGCCACCGTCATCAGCATCGTGATGACGATCAGCCCGATCAGCGCGTGGACCGCCGGCTGGCTAATGTGCGTCGAGGGTGCGGCGAGCAGCATCATTCCTACCTGTCCACGCAACCGAGCACGATGTCAACCGAGCCCAGGATCAGCACGGCGTCCGCCAGGAACTGCCCGATCGTCATCTCCCGCAGCGCCGAGAGATTGCAGAACGACGGCGACCGCATCTTCATGCGGTACGGCTTGTCGCCGCCCTTGGAGACCAGGTACACGCCCCATTCCCCGCGCGGCGACTCCACCTTGGCGTACACCTCGCCGGGCGGAGTCCGCAGCCGGCGCGGCATCTTCTCCGGCATGATCGGCCCGGCCGGAGGCAGCTGGTTCAGCGCCTGCTCAATGATGCTCACGGACTGCCGCATCTCCTCGAGCCGCACAAGGTACCGATCGTACACGTCGCCGTAGTTACCGACCGGAATCTGGAACTTGAAGCGGTCGTAGATCGAGTACGGCTCGTCGCGGCGAAGATCCCAGTTGACGCCCGAGGCGCGCAGCATCGGGCCGCTGAGGCCGTTCGCGATCGCCTGCTCCGCCGTGAACGCGCCGACGCCCTGGCAGCGCACCATGAAGATCTCGTTCTTCGTCATCAACTGGTCGAGGTCGTCGATGCCGCGCTTCACCTTGTCCATCGCCGCGCGCACCTGCTGCGTGAATGTGTCCGGCACCTCCCACGCGAGCCCGCCGACGCGGAAGTAGGCGTACATCAGCCGGTCGCCCGACACCTCCTCGAACACGTCCTGCAACACCTCGCGCTCGCGGAACGCGTACGTGAAGCTCGTCCCGAACAGGCCCGTGTCGATGCCGAACGCGCCCATGAACATGAGGTGGCTGCTCAGGCGGTTCATCTCGGTCAGGATCACGCGGATGTATTCCGCACGCTCCGGCACCTCGATCCCCATCAGCCGCTCGACCGAGAGCACGTACGCAAGCTCCGCGGAGAACTGGGCCAGATACTCGGTCCGGTCCGCAAAGCCGATGCCCTGGCGGAAATCCATCGCCTCCATCAGCTTCTCGCCGCCGCGGTGCATGTAGCCGATGTGCGGCGTCACGTCGACGACCTTCTCGCCGTCGATGACCAGCACCATCCGGAACACGCCGTGCGTGCTCGGGTGCTGCGGCCCCATGTTGATGGGCATGTCGACGATTTCGAGCCGCTCGTCGTGCTCTGCCACCATCCCTATTCCTCGCCCTCGCCCGCGCCGTCGCGCAGGTTCACGCCCTGCCACTCCTCGATCTCCTGCAGCGGGTTGTCCTTCCGCAGCGGAAAGTGATCGGTCATGTCCTCCGGCAGGAGCAGCGGCACCAGGTCCGGATGCCCCTCGAATCGGATGCCGAACATGTCGCGCGCCTCGCGCTCGTGCCAGTTCGCGGCCGGATACAGCCCGGTCATCGTCGGGATCACCGCGTCGTCGTAGCTGACGCGCGTCTTCACCGTCAGGCCGTGGAACTTCGTGAACGACCAGAGGTGATACACCACCTCCAGGCCCTCGTCCTGCCAGTCGACGCCGGAGACGCAACGGAGGTACTTGAGGTCGAGCCGCGCGTCGTCCCGCGCCGCCGTCATCACCGCTGGAAGATCGTCTCGCGACACCTCGATGGCGACGGACTCCCCCGTCGTCGAGGGAACGGTGTACGCCTTCATCTCCACGCCGGGCGCCGCCTGCGCGAGGACCTCGTTGATGCTGCCCGGCGGCGGCGCGACGCGGGGCGCCTCCTTGGGCTCGGCCTCTTTCGCCGGACGTGCGGCCGCCGGCTTGGCCGCAGGCTTCTCGGGCGCGGGCGGCGCCGCGTCGGCGGGAGCCGGGGTCGGCGCGCCGGCGGCGGCTTCGCCGCCTTCCGCTCGCCCTTCCTGCTCCTGCCCTTCCGGAACCGTCATCTACTTGCTGCGCTCTTCCATGATTTTGTTCTGCAGCGCCAACATGCCGTCCATGAGCGCCTCCGGCCGCGGCGGGCAGCCGGGAACATACACGTCCACCGGGATGATCTTGTCGACACCCTGCAGCACGCGGTCGTAGCGGGTGTACGGCCCCCCGTTCGTCGCGCACGCGCCCATCGAGATCACCCACTTCGGATTCGGCATCTGCTCGTACAGCAGCTTCACGGCCGGCGCCATCTTCTTCGTCACCGTCCCCGACACGATCATCACGTCCGACTGCCGCGGCGACGGCCACGGCACGATCCCGAACCGGTCGAGGTCGTGGTTTGGCATGAACGTCGCGATCATTTCGATCGCGCAGCACGCCAGGCCGAACGTCATCGGCCAGAGCGACGACTTCCGGCACGCCGCCAGCAATGCGTCGGCCGGCATCTGTACGATGCCGGGAAGGATCTGCCGGTACAGCGCGGTGCCCGGTGTGAAGACCGCCGGCGTCAGCCGGTCTGCCTCGCGCTCGACGCCCGTCTTTGCCCGCTGCGGAGCGGCCGAAGGAGCGCCGGCCGGGCTGACAACCTCGGTCTGGTCGGCTACTTGCGCCATTGCAGCACCCCCTTCTTCCACGCGTACCCCAGGCCCGCCGTCAGGATCGCGATGAAGACCACCATCTCCCAGAATGCGGTCTTTCCGGCCAGCCCGAACGTCGTGGCCCACGGGAAGAGGAACACGGCTTCCACGTCAAAGATCAGAAAGAGAATGGCGAAAAGGTAGTAGCGAACCTGGAACTGCGACCGCGTCTGCCCGATCGGCAGCATGCCGCACTCATACGACGTCGCCTTGCCGCCCTCTTTCGAGAACGGTGCCAAGATCCGCGCCGCGATCAGTGCGGTGAGTACGAGAACGAAGCCGACGATAACCGCCAGGAAGACGGCCAGGTAGTTGTTGAGCAGCGCCTGGAACGGCAAGCGATCCTCTCCCGTCGGACGGCATTCCGGCGTGCGCAGGGGATGCGATCCCGCGCGGAAGCCCCCTGCTCAGGTTCGATCAGACTCTAACAACGGGGTACTTGTAAGTCAATTCACAAGTAATCCATGAGGAAACTGTACCCCGGCCCGCCGCGACGAATCGCCGGCGAGACCCGCGGCTTGACCCGCAGTTCGCCGTCACCTATGCTCCGGCCACAACTGAATAGTCTCGGTAAGGTCGCGGCGAAGCCGGTGAGATGCCGGCGCTGTCCCGCAACTGTATCCCTCGCTTCGACGGGGGGAGCCAGGTCGACCGCCCTTGCCGCCATCGCAGGCCTTCGAGGACAAGGACGCGGGGCGCACGGTTCCTCGATCACCGAGCCCCTGTCTTTGGAAGGCAGGGGTTTTTCATTGGGCCGGCCACACCCTCTGGCGGGTCACCAGGGAGGGGAACCGTGAACAACATTCGAATCCGGGGTCTAATCGCCGTGCTGGGCGCGGTGCTGGCCGTGCTTGCCGCGGCCTGCGGCGGGAACAGCAAGGCGGACAGCACGCCCGCCCCAAACGGCACGCCGTCGCCGGCGCAGGCGGCGTCGACGGCGCCCGCCTACCCGCTGACCGTCAAGCGCAGCGACGACAGAACGCTCACCGTCACCGCGCCGCCGAAGCGCATCGTATCGCTGTCCCCCGGCGCGACGGAGATCATCTACGCCATCGGCGCAGAGGGGTCGCTCGCCGCCGTCGATAAGAACGCGAACTACCCCGACGCCGCCAGCGCCTTCCCCACGAAGGTCGACGCCTACGAACCGAATGTCGAAGCCATCACCGCGCTGAACCCCGATCTCGTCATCGTCGCCAGCGACACCAGCGGCCTCGTGCCGAAGCTCGACAGCCTCAACATCCCTGTGCTCTACGTCGACATCGACAAGGACATCCGCTCCGTCGACGCCGTCCTCGGCCAGATCAAGGTCCTCGGCCAGATCACCGGCAACGACGCCACGGCGTCGTCGCTCATCGCCACGCTCTCGGGCCGCATCGAAAAGGTCCGTGCGGCGTTACAGGGCCTCCCGGCCGCCTCCGAACTCAACGTCTATCACGAGCTGGACTCTACCTATTACAGCGCCTCCGACGATACGTTCGTCGGCGACCTGTACCGTACCCTGAAGACGAAGAACATTGCCGGGAGCGGCGCCACCGCGTACCCCCAGCTGACCCAGGAGGCGATCATCGCCGCGAACCCCCAGGTCATCATCCTGGCCGATGAGGCGTACGGCGTAAGCATCGATTCGGTGAAGGCACGCCCGGGCTGGAACGCCATCGACGCCGTCCGCAACGGCAAGATCTTCGCCATCAACCCGGACATCATCAGCCGCCCCGGCCCCCGCGTCGTCGACGCCCTCGAGCAGCTGGCGAAGGACGTGTACCCGGAGAGGTTCCCGTAACGATGCAGATCGCCGGCACGAGCAGCGCAAGCGCACGCGACGAGGCCCGGCTGCCTCGGCTCACCACCTGGTCCAGCGTGGCGCCGTCATACGCCTTCGCCGCGCTTGCGACGCTCGCCGTGGCCATGTTCGCGGCGAGCTCGGGGACGGTGCACATCCCGCCGCAGACGACGCTGGCCATCGTGCTCGACCACCTGCCGTTCGTGTCGACCGGCGCGCACAGCGCCACAACCGACGCAATCGTCTGGCAGGTGCGCATGCCGCGCGTCGTGCTGGCCGGGCTGGTCGGCGCGACGCTCGCGTTTTCCGGCGCCGCGTACCAGGGCGTCTTCCGCAACCCGCTGGCTGAGCCGTACTTGCTCGGCGTCGCGTCGGGCGCCGCCGTCGGCGCGACGATCATCATCATCTCGCCGCTGTTCGTCGCCGCGTGGATCTTCAGCCCGCTGCCGCCCGCGGCGTTCGCCGGGGCGCTCACGGCAGTGGCGATCGCCTACACGCTGGCGCGCGTCAACCGCCGCGTCGCGACGACCTCCCTGATCCTGAGCGGCGTCGCCGTCTCGTCGGTCTGCACGTCGTTCGTCACGTACATGATGCTGACCTTCAACACGCGCACGCTCGCCATTCTCAACTGGATCCTCGGCGGCTTCAACACGGCGTCGTGGCAGCAGGTTGGCATCGCCGCGCCGTACATGCTCGTCGCGGCGGTCGTCATCCTGCCCTACGCCCGGTTGCTCAACGTCCTCCAGCTCGACGAAGACGAGGCGCGGCAGCTCGGTGTCAACGTCGAGCGGGTGAAGATGCTCATCATCGCGGTGGCGTCGCTGGCCACCGCCGCCGCCGTCGCGGTCAGCGGCCTGATCGGCTTCGTGGGACTCGTCGTGCCGCACGCCGTGAGGATGATCTGGGGCCCCGACTACCGCCGGGTGCTGCCGCTCTCCGGCTTCTTCGGCGCGTCGTTCCTGATGCTCGCCGACGTCATCGCCCGCAGCGTCAATCCCGGCTACGAGGTGCCGATCGGCGTGGTCACCGCGCTCGTGGGCGCGCCGTTCTTCCTCTACCTCTTGCGGCGGCAGGGTCGCACATCGCCCGGGGAGGCGTGATGCTCGCGATCCGCGCCCTCCATGCCGGCTACGGCGCGCGCCCCGTGCTTCGGGGCCTCGACCTCGACGCCGCGCGCGGCGAGCTGCTGGCGATCATCGGTCCCAACGGCTGCGGCAAGACGACGCTGCTCCGCGCGATCGCGGGCGTCCTTCCCTATGACGGCGACATCACCATCGATGGCGCCGCGGTCCGCGGCACGCGCCCGGCCGCGCTGGCTCGCTGCGTCGCCGTCGTCACGCAGGGCGTCGCCCTCCCGCATGGATTCACCGCCTTCGAGGTCGCGCTCATGGGCCGCACGCCGCACCTGCGGCTACTCCAGTCCGAGGGCCGCCATGACATCGCGATCGTACGATCGGCCATGGAGCGGGCCGACTGCTGGAGCCTGCGCGACCGGCCCGTCGACGAGCTGTCCGGCGGCGAGCGCCAGCGCGTCGTCATCGCTCGCGCGCTCGCGCAGGAGCCGCGGCTGCTGCTGCTCGACGAGCCGACCTCGCACCTTGACGTGCAGCACCAGGTCGACACGTTCCGCATGACGCTTGAACTGTGCCGCGAACGGGATCTCGCCGTCGTCGCCGTCGTCCACGACCTGACGCTGGCCGCGCTCTTCGCCGACCGGATCGCGCTCATGTCGCAGGGTTGCATCGCGTCGTGCGGCGCGCCGGCCGAGGTGCTCCAGCCACAAGCGATCGAAGCCACATACGGCATGGCCGTGCGCGTGCTGACCCACCCCGTCACCGGCCGGCCGATCGTCGTGCCGGAGGCCGCACCGCTGTCCGCAGCGCGAGATCGTCCACAGACAGGAGTCGCATCATGAGCGAGGCAGAGGGCGCGAATCCGGCGCGCAGGGCGCTCGTCGTCGTCAACACCGGCGACGGCAAGGGCAAGACGACGGCCGCTCTCGGCGTGCTGTTCCGCGCCTGGGGGCGCGGCTACAGCGTGTGCATGCTCCAGTTCATCAAGAGCACCACCTCCAATTACGGCGAGAACCGCGCCGCGAAGAAGATCGGCCTGGAGATCATCTCGCTGGGCGGCGGCTTCACCTGGCTCTCGAAGGACATCGAGAAGGACAAGGCGCTCGCCCGCGATCTGTGGGAGCAGTGCAAGGCGAAGATCGCATCCGGTGACTACGACGTCGTGGCGCTCGACGAGTTCACGTACCCCCTCGCGTACGGCTGGCTGCCCGTCGACGAGGTCATCGCGTTCCTGAGGGCACGGCCCGAGCGCACCCACGTGATCATCACCGGCCGCGATGCGCCGCAGGAACTCATCGACTACGCCGATCTGGTGACGGAGATGCGCGAGATCAAGCACCCGTTCCAGCAGGGGCTGAAGGCGCAGCCCGGAATCGAGTTCTGATGACGCCCCGCGGGGCCATCGACGCGGCTGCCGCCGGCATCCGCGCGCCCGACGGCGCCGTCCGCGACGCCGCCCGCGCGCTCCAGTCCCGGCTGACGAAGCCGGCCGGCTCCCTGGGCCGCCTCGAAGAGCTGGCGATCTGGGCCGCGGGCATCTGCCGCGAGCCCGTGCCCGTGATCGAGCGCTCCGTGATCGTCGTGGCGGCCGCCGACCACGGCGTCGCCGAGGACGGCGTCAGCGCATACCCGCAGGATGTCACCTGGCAGATGGTGGCCAACTTCCTCGCCGGCGGCGCGGCCGTCAACGCGCTGGCCAGGCATGCGGGCGCCGACGTACGCGTGGTCGACGCAGGCGTGCGCCGCGACCACGACAATGCCCGCCTGCACGTCGTCAAACTGCGCGGCGGCACGGACAACATGACCATCGGCCCCGCCATGTCCCGCGCCGAGGCCGAAACCCTGGTCGCGAGCGGCATCGAGTTTGCGCGCGACGTTTGCGCCTCCGGCGGCGTCGCGGTCGCCCTCGGCGACATGGGCATCGGTAACACGACGGCCGCCGCCGCCATCACGTCGGTGTGCGCCGCGGCGCATCCGCGCGTCACCACCGGTCGCGGCACCGGCATCGATGATGCCGCCTACGCCGCGAAGTTGCGCGCCATCGAGCGTGCGATCGCAATCAACGCGCCCGACCCGTCCGACCCGATCGACGTGCTCGCCAAAGTCGGCGGCTTCGAGATCGCGTTCCTCGCCGGCGTCACGCTGGGCGCCGCCGCCTCGGGCGCACCCGTGGTGCTCGATGGCTACCCGACGACGGCCGCCGCGCTCATCGCGTCGGGTATCGCGCCCGCGTCCGTCGACTACATGCTCGCGTCCCACCAGTCGGCCGAGCCGGGACATCGTGTCGCGCTCGCCCACCTCGGGTTGCGGCCGCTGCTCGACCTGGAGATGCGGCTCGGCGAGGGCTCCGGCGCCGCGCTGGCGTTGACGTTGCTCGCCGCCGCGCTTCGCCTTCCCCGAGAGATGGCGACCTTCGATTCGGCCGGCATCGCTCGCGCCGACGCCGAGACGCCGCCGGAAGCCTGATGGGGTTCCTGGCCGCGCTCGAGTTCCTGACGCGGCTGCGCGTGCGCCGGACGCCCGCCGGTGACATGCGGCGCGTCGCCGAAGCGCAGGCGTGGTTTCCGGCGGTCGGACTCATCATCGGCGCGCTCCTGCTGGCGATCGATCGCCTCGCGTCGCGCGCGCTGCCGACCCCCTCGGTCGACGTCCTCCTCGTCGTCGCGCTCGCCGCCCTCACCGGCGGCCTCCACCTCGACGGTCTCGCCGACGCGGCCGACGGTCTCCTCGGCGGGCGCGACCGCGAGCATCGGCTCGAGATCATGCGGGACGTGCACGCCGGCACCTTCGCGATCATCGCGATCGTCACCGTCCTGGCGCTGAAGTGGGCCGGCCTCGACGCCATGCCGCGCGGCGTCCGCCACGAGGCGCTCCTGCTGACGCCGTGCCTCGCCCGCCTGGCGATGGTGGCCGGGGCCGCCGCGTTCCCCTACGCCCGGACCGAGGGCGTCGGTCTCGCATTTCACGACGCGGCGCGGCCGGCCACCCTCGCGCTCGCGTCCGGAACTGGCATCGTCGCGTGCGTGGCACTGTTCGGTGCCGGCGGCCTCGCGGTCGTTGCGTTCGCCGCGGCGTCGGCGTTCGCGATCGGCGTGTACGCGCGGCGCAGCGTCGGCGGCATGACCGGCGACCTCTACGGCGCTACGGCCGAGATCACCGAGGCGACCCTCTTCCTGCTCATTGCCGCGCTCGCCGGCCGTGGCTGGCTCCATCCACTCTTGCTGAGCTGATGAGCGCGATCGCAGTACTCTGTAGCGATCAGGAGACCGCCCGCCATGCTCACCCTCATCCTCGGCGGCGCCCGCAGCGGCAAGAGCGACCTCGCCGAACGCCTCGCGATCGCCAGCGGCCGGAGCGTCCTCTTCCTCGCCACGATGGATCCGCGCGACGACGACCTCCGCCTGCGCGTCGAGCGCCACCGCGCCGGGCGGCCCGCCGCGTGGCGCACGATCGAGGAGCAATACAACGTCCCGGCGGCGCTCGAATCACAGGCCCGGCCCGGCGATTTCGTGATCGTCGACTGCATGACGATGTGGATCAGCAACCTCCTGCTCGCGCGTCTCGGCGATTCGGGTGAACCGCCAGCCGCTGAGGTCGCTGACGCGATCGAAGATGCGTGCGGCCAGGCGCGCGCGCTCGCCGCGTGGGCCGCTGCATTCGACGGCGACGTAGCCGTCGTCTCGAACGAGGTGGGAACCGGCGTCGTGCCCGCCTACCCGCTCGGTCGCGCGTTTCGCGATGCGCTCGGCATCGCCAATCGCGCCTGCGCGGAGCCGGCCGATCGCGTCTACGGGCTGATCGCCGGACTCGCGCTCGACGTCAAATCGCTCGGCGCTCGACCCATCGACGCGTTCGCGGACCGTCGCCAATGATCCCGATTCACGACAGCGTCCGCTCCCGCACCTTCCCGTACGTCAACGTCGCGATCATCGCCATCAACTTCGCCGTCTTCTTCTACGAGGTCTCCCTGAGCCAGCAGACGCTGCACGGACAGGTCACCCGGCTCGACACGTTCATCTACGATTGGGGCAACATCCCGGCGTGCACGCTCGACGCGCTCGGCGTCAACGCCACGCTGTCACCGCTCGCGACGCAGGTGTGCGCGATGCAGCCTCATCCAGTGTGGACCGTCTTCTCGGCATTGTTCATCCACGGTGGCTGGCTCCACATTCTCGGGAACATGCTGTTCCTCTGGATCTTCGGCGACAACGTGGAGGACTCGATGGGCCACGCCCTCTACGCGGTGTTCTACCTTCTGGTCGGCGCCCTGTCCGGGTTCACGCACATGTTCGTCAACGCCGCCGACGTGACCCCGGCCGTCGGCGCAAGCGGCGCCATCGCCGGCGTGATGGGCGCGTACATCGTCCTCTTTCCGCGTGCGACGATCGCCGTCATCATCCCGCTGTTCTTCTTCATCCCTTTCCCGGTGCCGGCGTTCCTCCTGATCGGTCTCTGGTTTGTCGCACAGGTGTTCAGCGGCTTCTCGTCGCTCGGCGTTTCCGCCGTCGGCGCCGGTGGCGGCATCGCTTACTTCGCCCACATCGGCGGATTCGTGGCCGGAGCGCTGCTCGTCAACGCCTTCGCCGTCCGGCGCCGAGCGGGCCCGCGCCGCATCCGGCCACCGCGCGACGTCTGGTGAGCTCTCCCGCACCTGCCGGCGGTCGCCGTCTGACCACCGGATCGAGCGCGCTCGGCCGGCGCCCGAGCGACGCTCGTCAAAATTAACCTTGACGTGCGCGTTAAGTTGAAGCTAGGATGCCGTGCATGGCCACAAAGCGCGGCGCCACTACCGATCCCGCATCCCAAGAGCAGGCCTATCTCCAGATCGGCGAAGTTGCCGAGCGGACCGGCGTCACCCAGCGCACGCTCCGCTTCTACGAGGAGAAGGGCCTCCTGAAGCCCCCTTCGCGCCTCGAAGGCGGCTTCCGGCTGTACTCCGAGGACGACGTCCGCCGCGTCGAGGACATCAAGCGGCTCCAGACGCTCCTCGGATTCACGCTCGCCGACATCAAGGAGATGGTGGAGACCGAGGCCATCAAGATGCAGATCCGCGCCGAGTACCGGCGCGACGCCGACGTGTCCGAACGCAAAGCCAAGCTCGCGAAGGCCGTCGAGGTTACCGAGCGTCAGACCGCCGTCATCAACCAGAAGCTGGCCGCACTGCAAGAGATGAAGACTCACCTCGAGCAGAAGCTCGCCCAGTACCACGGCTGGATCGCCCAGATCGACGAACAGGCCGCCGCCACGCCCACCCCGTAGCGCCGCCCGCCCCGACATCGCGCCCAACACCCGGATACAAACCGAAACAAACGTCCGTCATGGCGAGTTGGGCACCCGTCATGCCGGGCCAAGCGAGGCATCTTCCCCGACCGGCGCCATGCGCCGCGCAAGGTGGCCGCCGCCCCAAGACCCGGCCCTACCCCGACCGCCCGTTGCTGCCGTTGGTCTCCTCGTCGCCCTCTTCTTCCTCGTCCTCGTCTTCCTCTTCTTCCTCTTCCTCCGAGTAGACCCCGGCCTGCACGCCCCGCCACACCGTCACGACGAAGTCATCGCGATACACGTCCGTCGTGAGCACGATCCGCTCGTCGATCTCGCCGATCAGGTCCTGGATGTCGTCGTCGTCGAAATCTGTCGGCACGCACAGCGTGGCGTGCACGATGCTCGACGCCGTGAAGTGGATGTCGACACGGCCGATGACATCGCCCTTCGCTTCGATGGTGTAGGACTCCGAGTACGGCGTGCGCGACTCGCGCTCGAACTGGTATTCCGTCATGTTTCCCCCTCGCCGCGCGCCGGCGGCCGCTGTCCCTTACTGCGCGCAGCATACGCGCGCTTCGCTTCACTGTGAAGCGCACAAACGGCATAGAATTGCCGCATGCAGCAGTTCGGCTTCGACTTCCACGACCCGGCGTTCGAGATCGACGGCTGGCGGCTGTCGCTCCAGGTGATCTCGTTCGAAAACACGTACGGCGTTCCGCCGGTGGACGTCGTGCGCGACGGCGCCTCGGCGTCCGTCCGCGCCGATCAGCTCACCTGGGCCGGAGGTCAGCGCTCCGCGCCCGGCAAGGCCATGCTCGCCGTCACGCGAACGGACGACGGCATCGAGGCGACCGTCTCCGCATCGATGCCGCAGCGCATCCGCTGCACGAAGCTCATCGTGAGCGGCCTGCCCGCCGGTGACCTGCTGGGACATCGATGGTCTCGTCAGCCCGTGACGCGTGGTGGCACGACCGTGCATTACCCGTCGACCACCCACACCGCCCTCGTCTTCCTCGATCTCGGCGGCGGCGAGCACCTGTACTTCGAGTCGCTCGATGACCATGTGCGCGCCAAGCGCTTCGCCGTCATGCAGCGGGACGGCGGCATCACCATCGAGCTCATCCACGAAGACGCCGCGCACGAGATGACCGGCGAGACGCGCACGCCGCCGTGGCGCATCGGCCGCACCCGCGATCCCGAGGCGATCGTGCGCCGCCACGACGCGCATGTCGCCGCCGCGTTCGGCATCGAGCCGTGGCACTCGCGCGCCGATGTGCCCGCATGGGCGCGAGACGTGGCGCTCGTCGTCGCCCTGCACGGCATGCACTGGAGCGG
Source organism: uncultured Dehalococcoidia bacterium (assembly GCA_964371095.1). Taxonomy (GTDB): domain Bacteria; phylum Chloroflexota; class Dehalococcoidia; order DSTF01; family JACRBR01; genus CAYJMJ01. The sequence continues at coordinate 29,035 of CAYJMJ010000016.1, forward strand.
CTACACCTTCAACACCTACGACGAGATGGCCGCCGCACTCGATTTCGTCGCCGCGCGCATCGACGGCCGCCGCGTGCTGGCATTCCTGCCGGGATGGGAGGGCCGCTATTACTGGCAATACGGCGACTACCGGCCCGAGCCGATGCTCGGCGGCGACGACGGCCTCGGCCGCTTGGCCGCGACGGCCCGCCGCCACGGCATGCACCTGATGCCGATGTTCGGCGCCAACTGCGTCAACACCGGCATCGCCGGGTACGGCGAGTGGGGCGCGCCCGCGGAGATGCGCTCGCCGTCAGGTCTCGTGTTCCAGGGCAACCGCCCGGATTGGGACGTCAGCCGCGCGCACGATCCCGGCTGGCAGGCATGGCTCAATCCCGGTGCGCCGTCGTGGCGCGCCCGCCTCGTCGATCAGGTCTCGAAGCTCGTCGAGGCGTACGACCTGCCGGCCGTTTTCTTCGACACGCAGCACGTCTGGATCAACGACCCGCAGCACGACCTCTATGCCGGACTCGTCGCGTTGCGTGACGACCTGAAGGCGCGCTTCCCGGATCTGCTGGTCACCGGCGAAGGGTGGTACGACGCCCTCGGCGCCGTCACGCCGATCTCTCACGCCGGCCTGCCCGCCGCCTGGCCGGACGTCTTCGCGAAGCACAACCGTGGCTTCCTCCACCTTTCCGCCGGCGACCCGTCCCGGGGCAGCACCGGCGTCCACGAGCTTGGCTACAACCCGTTCCAGCTCGCGCCCGACGTCGAGCACGTCATCCCCACCCTGACCGTCGTCGACGGCACGCTGACCGCCGGAGCGAAGGGCGTCGACCAGGTCATCGCCCAGGCGAATGCGTACGCCAAACGATGGCTGTGATCGGCACAGTCCCTCGTTGCTGTCGTCCTGAGCGAAGCGAAGGACCTTGTTCGGTCGATGCCGATCGCGCGTCTGGCGCGCACGCTCGTCGGCCACGCGATACCGCCTACATCATCCCCTAACCCGGCAGCAACTCCTCGACACCCAGCTCGTCGGCCGCCGCCGCGGCGCGCTCCAGCACCACGTCGACGAGCTGCTCAGCCCGCGCGTCCGCCGACTCGACCACGTTCAGCATGACGGTGACGAACGTCAGGCACACCATCACCGAGAGCCGGTATCCGCGCCACGCGTCGTCGAACGAGTAGCCGCGCACGCCGCCCGCAAGCAGTTCCTCATGCCACGCCCGCACCAAATGCACCTCGTGTTGCCTGCGGTCGGCGGGCGCGAGCCCTCCGGACAGGAGATACGCCACGTCGTAGACACCGCATCCCCGCGTCGAGAGCTGCCAGTCCACGACGGCCACCCCCGCGGCACCGGGCCGCGCCTCGAAGAACAGGTTGTCGAGACGATAATCCCCGTGCACGATCGTGCGCGGCGCGGCGTCGAGCTGTCTCAGCGCATACATCGCGTTCGCGCCGAGCCGCTGGCCGATGCGCAGCACCGACGCGGGCAATCGGCCGCCCGCGCGTGCGACGCACGGGCCCCACATCTGGTCCCACCACGCTTCGGCGGACGGGTGCACGCCGGCCAGTAGCGGCATCCACTCAAGCTCCGCCAGCCGCGCGCTCCGCCACCATGCCGCGTGCAGCCGGGCGATCGCGCGGACGGCGGCCTCGGCCTCTGCCGGCGAGCAGCCGGCGAGTTGGTCGCCAGGCAGCGCCGGCGCCAGGTCCTCGAGCAGCAGCACGTGGCGGCCTTCGTTCGGATCCGATGCGCTGAAGTAGCGCCGCGGCGTTCGGACGTCCAACCCAGGGGCGATGTCCTCGTAGAACTTGATCTCCCGCTCGAACAAACGGGCGCCCGTGCTCATCATCCGCCGGCGCGGCTCTAGCGTCGGCAGTTTCGCGATGAGCGTCGCGGGCGCGCCCGCCTCGACGCGGTCGTAGGAAAGCCGCACGCGCGCGATGTCACCGACGAATCCCGCGCCGGCGCCGATCGGCTCCGATTCCGCCGCCACAACCTGGGCATGCGCGATGACGCGGCCATGACGAAGCGCCTCGGTGAGCCACCCGGGCGTCAGGTCGTCGTGCGTCAGCGGGATCTGGTCGACGCTCATCTCGGCTCCGGCGCCAACGATAACATCGAATGCCGGGTCACGCCGGCCGAGCGGTTCCCGCTGCCGAGCCGCTCGCCGGCGATCAGTACACCACGTTGGACCACGGCTTCGTAACAAAGCCGCCTTCCACCGCACCCACGACGTTACCCGGCGCGATGACGAAGTCCCACCAGTTGTTGCTCGAGCCGTTGTTCACAATGAAGTTGTTTGCGGCATCGACCTCGATGCCCCAGCCGACCATTGACCCCCATTCGTCCCACGAGCGGTTGTCAGTCACGTTGTTACCTTCGATGCGGTTCCGCGTGCCGACGACGTGTATGCCGGCCAGCGCGTTTGACTTCGATTCATTGTCCTTCACGAGCACCCCGTCGGTCACGACGATGCCATCGGACGTGTTGTAGCTCACGACGCAGTTCCTCACGATGCCGCCGTCCATCGTCGACACCTCCGACGTGACGTAGATGCCGTAGCCGTTGTGGTGCGCGGTGCAATCGCTGATGATGCTGCCGCTGCCGGCGTATATTCCGACGCTGGCGTTGTCCGACACCTGCAGCCGCTCGAAGCGTCCGTCGTGGGCGTGTTGCAGGTTCACGCCGTGTACGCCCCAGTTTCGCACCCGGCCGTTCAGGACGGCGATCCGGTTTGGCCCGGCCGCAGCGGAAATGCCGTCTGTGCTGCCCGGCACGCCGATGAGCGTGAACCCGTTCAGGTCGATCGTAACGTCGCTTGCCGTGACGCTGATGCCAGACGACCCTGCGACGCCGGTGAGATCGCCGGTCAGGTAGTACGACCCCGGCTGCGAAATTGTGTGAGGCACCGACGAGATCGGCGTCCGCGGTTCGACCTGCTCGAGCGTCTTCATCGTCGAACCCGGCGCGGCCGGCGGGTCGAGCGGCCCGCCCCAGGCACCCCGCGCAAGCGCCCCCGCGACGACCAGCACCAGCACCACCACCACTCCGAAGTTCAGCTTCGCCCAGATGTTCTGCATGGCACGACCCTCCGTTTCCGCACGCCGTTTCAGACGCCGGCTCGCAGCGCTGGCCCGGGCCTTTCGGAGCACGTCGCACGCGGCGCGCGGCCGCCCCGGCGTCAGGGCTCGACAGTAGGGACATCATCGGATGCGCGTCAAGAGTCGAAGGCCCCCCGCCGTCAACCAGGCGAGTCGCGTCACGAGTGTCGGCCGCGTAATCCTGCCGGGTGACGGATTCGCTTCCGGCTCGCGCTGGCGAGGCATACAATGCCCGCGCATTCCAGCGAAGGAGCACCCCGATGGTCCTCGAACGGCTGAAGCTCGACGGCAAGGTGGCCGTCGTCACCGGCGCCGGCCGCGGCCTCGGACGCCAGATGGCGCTTGCGCTTGCCGACGCCGGCGCCGACGTCGTCTGCGCGGCCCGCACGGCGGAGCAGATCGAGCGCACCGCGGCCGACATCACCGGCCTCGGCCGCCGCGCTGTGTCGCAGCCAACGGACGTGCGTCACTCCGCCCAGTGCGATGCGCTGATCCAGCGCGCCGTCGACGAGTTCGGCAGGATCGACATCATGCTGTCGAACGCAGGCATCGGCGACATGCGGGGCGCGAACGCCGAACTCTGGGACGTGGACGACGACGACTGGCACGACACGCTCGACGTGAACCTGTCGAGCGCGTTCTACTGCGCGCGTGCCGCGTCCAGGCAGATGACTGCGCAGGGCCACGGCGGCACGATCATCAACCTCGCCTCCGGCACCGCCACCCGCGCGTACCCCATGAGCTTCGGCTACGGCGCCGCGAAGGCCGGCGTCATCGCGCTCACGAAATCGCTGTCGGCGATGCTGATCAAGCACGGCATTCGCGTCAACTGCATCATCCCGGGCTTCGTGATGCAGGCGCCCGCCCAGAACGAGCAGGCGGCCATCTTCGCGCAGACGCGCGGGCGCTACCTGCCGGCGCAGCGCCTCGGCTACGCGTGGGAGCTGGGCCCGCTCGCGATCTTCCTGGCGTCCGACGCATCGAGCTACGTGACGGGACAGGGATTCGTAATCGATGGCGGCGGCCTCGCCGGCGGCCTCGCCCCGATGGGATTCGCACCGGAAGTGCATTTCTGACAAAACGAAATCGCGGCTTGCGAAACTCGCCACGCTGAAAGCTGAGAGCTGAGAGACTCATGAAGAATGAATGGGGCGACGTCCGGCTTGGCATCGATGCCTATGACCTGCGCGGCAAGCGCGCGCTGGTGATCGGCGCGGGCGCTCCCGCCGGCCGGGCGATCGCCCTCGCACTCGGCGAGGCCGGCGCCGACGTTACGGTCTCGTCGGTGACCACGGACGGCGAAGAGGTGATGCGCGCCCGCCACGTCCAGCAGGAGCTTGCGAAGATGGGACGCAAGGCCACGACCGTCGCGACCGACGTCACGCTGGGCCAGGGCGTGCAGGTGATGGTCCGCCAGGTGGCCAAAGACATGGACGGGATCGACGTCCTCGTGAACGCGCCGGATCTGTTCCTCGGCAAGCCGGCGGACGCCACGACCGACATCGACTTCAACCGGGTCATGCAGGTCAACCTGGCCGGCACGTTCCACGCCTGCCGCGCTGTCGGCAAAGAGATGCTGAAACAGGACCGCGGTGGCCGGATCATCAACGTCGCGTCCGTGCTCGGCGAGCGCGCGATCGCGAACGCCGCCGCCTACTGCGCGGCGCAGGCCGGCATTTTGAACCTGACGCGCGCCCTCGCGACCGAGTGGGGGCCGAAGGGCATCACGGTCAACGCCATCGCGCAGGGGTGGATGGAGCATTCCGCCGCCATCGGCAACCCGGACCCGGCGGCGAACCAGACCGTCCGGTTCGTGCCGATGAAGCGCGCCGGCAAGGCCGACGAGTTGGGCGCCCTCGCCGTGTACCTGGCGTCCGATGCGTCCGGCTACGTCAGCGGCCAGGTCATGTTCGTCGACGGCGGCCTCAGCACGCACCTGTAAGCTCCGCCCACGGCGTGGCCGGCTGCGCGGCGATCGGGAGAGCACATGCCAACCGTCCGTGTCCGCGGCATCGACGTCTACTACGAGGAACATGGTCACCGGGGCGATCCGCCGCTCGTCATGGCGCACGGCCTGCTCGGCAGCGTCGCTGAAGCCGAACGCTTCGGCGAGCGCGCCGGTGAGATCGCGTCGCTCGGCGTCCACGTCGTGTCCTACGACGCGCGTGGCCACGGAAGATCGGGCTACACGAAGCGGCGAAGCGACTATCGTTGGAGTTCGTTGGCCGAGGACATGTGCGGGCTGCTCCGGGCGTTGAACGTCGAGCGGCCCACGATCTACGGCGGATCCATGGGCGCCGGCACCGCGCTGATGTTGGCGTTGGTGCATCCGGAGAGGGTCGCCCGCCTGATCCTCCAGTCGCCGCCGCCGTTCGGCGCCGATATCAGGGCGGCGCGGCGGATGCTCGGCGGCCTCGCGACGCTGTACCAGCTGTTCGGCACGTCGATCGCCGCACGCATCGTGACGGCGTTGCCGTCGATGCGGCGGCTGCAGCGCGAAGGCGGCAGCGGCGACATGCGCGAGTTCCTGAGCCGCCAGCGACGCGCGGCGATCGTGCCCGCCATTCGCGGCGTGCTCGGCAACCCTCTGATGCCCACGGAACAGTTCGCCGAGATCGCGCACCCGGCGCTCGTCCTCACGCACCCGGACGATCCCATACACCCCCTTGCCTCGGGCCGGACCCTGCACGAGCGCATGCCGCACGCGAGGCTGGCCGTCGCGCCATCCGCCACGTACTGGCAAGAGCATCCCGCCGAGTTGAGCGCCCTGGTCGCCGCATTCGCCCGCGGCGACGACGCATTGCCCGGCCTGCCGCCAGCGGATGCCACTCACGCGTCCTCCGGGTGAGGCTCTATGCAGTACCGGCATCGACCTGCCTCGACGCGCGCGTGCCCCGGCGCGAGACTGCATAGGATGTAACAGCGAATGCTGCCCATCACCTGGCGAACCAGCACGGCGCGGAGGTCCTCCATGATTCTCGTGTCAGGCGGCACAGGCTTCGTCGGATCGGCGATCGTGCGCGAATTGCTGCGCCGCGGCGAGCGCGTGGCGGTCCTCGGACGCGACGGCGACAAGGCGCGCAAGATGTTCGGCGACGGCGTCGAGGCACGCGAAGGCGACGTCCGCCGCCCGGAGCAGCTCGCCACGGCGATGACGGGCATCGACGTCGTCGTCAACGCCGTCCAGTTCCCGAACTCGCCCATCGAGAACCGGCGCAAGGGCTGGACGTTCGAGGACGTCGACCTCAAGGGCACCCGCAATCAGGTCGATGCGGCCAAGGCGGCTGGTGTGCGCCGCTTCGTGTACCTGAGCGGCGTGGGCGCCGCCAAGGACTCCGACAAGCACTGGTTCCGCTACAAGTGGGAGGCCGAGAAATATCTCCAGGACGCCGGGATCGAATGGGTGATCGTTCGTCCGACCTGGGTGTACGGCCCGGGCGACGTGTCGCTGAATCGCTTCCTCGGGTTCGCGCGGCTGCTCCCGTTCATCCCGATGTTCGGGAGTGGCAAGCAGCTGATGCAGCCCGTCTTCATCGATGACGTCGGCCGCATCGCGGCCGACGCCGCCCTCAGGCCCGAGGCCGCGAACCATGTGTTCGAACTCGGCGGACCAGACGTGATGTCGATGAACGACGTCGTGAAGACCGCGCTCGATGTGCTGGGTAAGCGCCGCTCGCTGCTCCACCAGCCGGTGCGCCTGGGCAAGACCATCGGCGCGCTGGCGTCGGTGCTCCCGTCCACGCCCCTCACGCCCGACGCCATCGACTTCATCACCGAATCCGCCACGGCCGATAACACCGCGCTCAACGAGATCCTGCACCCCCGCCTGACGCCGCTCCGCGACGGCCTCGCGACGTACCTCGGCGACGCGGGGGATGCCACATAGGCCGCGACCGTCCCGAAGCCGGTCTCAATACTGTCCCCGTGACCTGGAATGGTCCGTCCGTACTATTCCGCCGCGCCGCGCCGTCCCGCTATGATGCTGGGGCTAAGTTCTCATAACTTGACCGTGCAGAGCAGCACACCGTAAGGTACATCAAACTTAACCGGAGAAGGTAAAGATGATCAGGACACGCGCGTTCGACGTGATCGAGGAACGCGGGCAGAAGCAGCGCTGGCTTCTCGCCGAGCTCGAACGCCACGGCTACCGCATCAGCGAGGGCTATCTTTCCCAGATCAAGGCCGGAGTGAAACAACCCGGGCGCCAGTTCATCGAAACGGTGTGCAAGGTGCTCGGCATGTCGGAACATCAGCTGTTCTATACCGAAGGAGGACCGGAAACGATGGCTGGCACGAGCGAGAAGCCGAGCGGACCGAAGGCGGGGAAAGCGGCCGGGCGCGGCGCCGGCAAGCGTAAGGACGGCAAGATCAACGTCGCGATCATCGGCGTCGGCAACTGCGCCTCCTCGCTGGTCCAGGGCAGGTACTTCTACCGCGACGCGAAAGAGGGCGAACTGATTCCCGGGCTGATGCACGTCAACCTCGGCGGCTATCACATCAGCGACATCAACTTCGTCGCCGCCATCGACATCGATGCAAACAAGGTGGGTCACGACCTGTCGGAGGCCGTCTTCACGCCCCCGAACAACACATTCAAGTTCAGCGACGTGCCGCACCAGGGCGTGCGCGTCTCGCGGGGCATGACCCATGACGGCCTGGGCAAATACCTCTCGGAGGTGATCACGAAGGCGACCGGACCGACCGACGACATCGTCGGCCTGCTCCGGGAGACGGAGACCGACGTGGTCGTGAGCTACCTGCCGGTCGGGTCGGAAGAGGCGACGAAGTGGTACGTCGAGCAGGTCCTCGCCGCCGGATGCGCCTTCGTGAACTGCATTCCCGTCTTCATCGCCCGTGACGCCTACGGCTACTGGCCGAAGCGCTTCCAGGAGGCCGGTCTCCCGATCATCGGCGACGACATCAAGTCTCAGGTCGGCGCGACGATCGTGCACCGCGTGCTGACGCGGCTGTTCCGCGAGCGCGGCGTGCGACTCGACCGCACGTACCAGCTGAACTTCGGCGGCAACACGGACTTTCTGAACATGCTCGAACGCGAGCGGCTGGAATCGAAGAAGATCTCCAAGACGAATGCCGTCACGTCGCAGCTGGACTACGAGCTACCCGCGTCCGACGTCCACGTCGGACCGTCCGACCACGTGCCGTGGCTTCTTGACCGCAAATGGTGCTACATTCGCATGGAGGGCACGACCTTCGGCAACGTCCCGCTCAACGTGGAGGTCAAGCTGGAGGTCTGGGACAGCCCCAACTCCGCAGGTGTCGTCATCGACGCGATCCGCTGCTGCAAGATCGCGCTCGACCGCGGCCTTTCCGGACCGCTGCTCGGACCTTCGGCGTACTTCATGAAGTCGCCGCCGACGCAGTACCCGGATGACGTGGCGCACGACATGGTGGAGGAGTTCATAGCGGGATGAGGTTCCTTGCTCGACCGGACCGTCTACTGGCTCTTCCGCCTGTCGATCTTCCTGACACGGCCGCTCCCGCTTCGGACGGGCTACTGGGTTGCTGAGCACGTAGCCCTCGTCTGTTACTGGGTGATCTTTCCGCGCCACCGGAAGGCGCTCAACGCGAACCTGGCGCACGTGCTCCAAAGCGACGACGCCAGGTTCGTCGATTCCATCGCCCGTCGTTCCTTCCGCAACTTCGGGAAGTACGTCATCGACCTCGTGCATTTCCCGTCGACCACGCGCGAGGAGATCATGTCGCGCTTGCGATTCGATCAGTGGGCCGAGTTCAACGAGGCGGCCCATTCCGGCCGCGGTCTCATCGTAGCGACGCTGCACTTCGGCAACTGGGACTTCGGCGCCGCGGCCCTTGCCGCGCACGGCTACCCGATCAACGCAATCGCGGAGACCTTTCGCTATCACCGGATGAACGAGCTCGTCCAGGGCTCGCGCGCCAAGCTCGGCATGACGGTCATCGGCCACGATCGGATGGGTCCCACCGTGTTCAAGGCGTTGCGCCGCGGCGAAGTGCTGGCGCTGCTCGTAGACGTCGCCACGGAGGAGACCGGCATTCGCGTCGACTTCTTCGGCGCGCCGGCGCTGGTATCCCCCGCTCCGGCGCGGATCGCCCTCCGCACGAACGCGTGGGTCGTGCCTGCCGTGGTGCTTCGCGGCCCCGAAGATGACACGGTCATCCGGCCGATCATCGACACCGGCCTGCGCGACTTCCAGCCGACGGGCGACGAGGTCCGCGACGTCTACGAGCTGACCCGGTTGATCATGCTCTCGATGGAGAAGGTGATTCGACAGTATCCCGACCAGTGGTTCATCTTCCGCCGGATGTGGAATAAGACGACCGTCGTGCCGGCTGCTGCCGCCGGGTCGCCCAAGAGGTCGGACGCGTATTGAACTGGATCCCCCGTCCGAGTAAGTGGCGCTATTACGTGATGTTCTTCGTCGTGCACACGATCGGCCGCATGCCGTTGCGCTGGCGGTACGGCATATCGCGGTTCCTCGCCGATCGGATCTACGACTGGGGCCCGCGCATCGGCCCGAACATCCGCAGCAACATCCGACACGTACTCGGCCCTGAAGCGTCCGCCGAAGAAGTCGACCGCATCAGCCGCCAGTGCGCGCGCAACACGGGTCGTTACTACGCCGACGTGGTGGGCATGCACCGGCTCAACGTGACGGAGTTCCTCGAGCACGATCTGACGCTCGACGGACTGGAGTACATCCGTGAGGCCCAGAGAGCCGGGCACGGCGTCGTCGTCGCATCGGCGCACTACGCGAATCCGGAGTTTGCGCTGCAGGGCGTGGCGGCGGCCGGGCTCAAGATGTTCGCCATCGTCGAGCAGCTCGATCCGCCGGAGCTCGGGCGGCTCATGCGCGGCCTCCGGGCGGTCCACGGGCACCAGTACGAACCGATCAGCTTCACGACGATGAAGAAGGCTATCAACTGGCTCCGCAACGGCGGCGCGGTCGCGATCTTGATCGACCGCGATATCCAGAAGCGCGGGATCGAGCTGACGTTTTGCGGTTATCCGGCGCGGTTCCCCACCGGCGCCGTCGACCTGGCGATGCGCACGAACGCCGTCCTGATCCCGTCGTGGGTACGCAGAGAGGATGGATTCAAGATCCGCGCGACGATCGGCCCCCCGCTCCCGCTCGTCGTCACCGGAAACACCGAGGAGGATCTGCGCGTGAACACGCAGCGGCTCCTCAACCGATTTGAGAAGCACCTGAGACAGGACCCGGGCCAATGGAGCGTCCTCGACCGCATCTGGCCCGACGACCTGCCGGAACGTCCCGCGCCAGGCGCCGGCGCCAGTGCGGGCAAGGGTCAGGCGGTACAATAGCGCCCATCACGGCGGGACCGCGGCAGGTATCTCGAGCGAGGCGCCGGAACACCGTTGGGCAAGGCCGATCTCCACATCCATACCCGGTACGGCGACGGCATGGCGACCGTCCCGGAATTGCTGCACTACGTCGAAACCGCCTGCGACCTCGACGTCATCGCCGTGACGGAGCACGACACGTTTCGTGCCGCCGCCGAAGCGCGCGACGTGCACGCCCGGGGTCACTTCCGTTTTGACCTGATCCCCGGCATCGAAGTGACGACGCTGGACGGTCACCTCATCGCCTTGTTCATCGATGAGCCGATCGCCAGCTTTCGGCGGATGGAGCCGACGCTCGCCGATATACATCGCCTCGGCGGGATCGCGGTTGTCCCTCACCCGCTTTCGTGGCTGACACGCAGCGTCAGCGCTCGCGTCCTCCAGCGCATCGCCGGCACCCGCGACGCGGCCGTTTACTTCGACGCCATCGAGGAATACAACCTCAGCCCCGCCGGCCGGATCACGTCGGCGAAAGCGCGCCGACTGAACCGGGACGAGTTGCATCTCGCCGCCGTCGGCTCCAGCGACGCCCATTTCCTGCAATCGATCGGCAGCGCTCGCACCGAGTTCGAGGGCACGTCCGCGGCGGACTTGCGACGGGCGATCGAGACGAAGACGACTCGCGGCGCGCCGGGGCGGTCTCCCCGCGCGTCAGAGCTGGGCTACCGCAATATCGCCGTGCAGCAGTGGCGCGGCATGATGGCGACACCTCGAAACATGGGCTGGGTGCCGACGATCCGCAGCTTCATCATCAGCCGCGCGCGCCACAAGCCGGCACCCCGGACGAAATCCGACCTGCGATGAAGATTGCGCTCGTCTCACCGTACGATTGGGACGTCTCCGGCGGCGTGAACAATCACATCCGTCACCTGGCCGAGAACTTCGTCGAGCGTGGGCACGAGCCGCACATCGTCGCACCGGGATCGAAGCCCGCGCGGACCGGTATCTGTCCGATCACCACCATCGGCCGCCCGATCCCTCTGCGGTTCAGCGGCTCCATAGCCCGGATCACGCTCTCGCTGCGCACCGCGGGAAAGGTCAAGCGTGTACTCGAGGACACGGACTTCGACATCGTCCACGTCCACGAGCCGTTCATGCCGCAGCTCCCGATCCAGTTCCTGCGCTACTCGATGACGGTGAACGTCGGCACGTGGCACGCCGCGCGCGACTCGAACTTCGCCTACGTTTACGGCCGGCGGCTGATCAAGCGCTGGCAACGCAAGCTCGACGGCAAGATCGCCGTGTCGGCTGCCGCCGTGAAGCACATCGAGAAGTACTTTCCCGGCTACTACAACATCATTCCCAACGGCGTCGACGTCGAGCATTTCGAGCGCGAGATTGAGCCGCTGCGTGAGTTCAGCGATGGGAAGCGAAACGTGCTCTTCGTCGGACGGCCGGAGAAACGAAAGGGGCTCAAGTACCTGATCCGCGCGTTCGTCGGAGTCCAGCGAGCGATCCCCGACAGCCGCCTCATCGTCGTCGGCGCCGGCCAGTTCGGCAGGTACGAGCGCGCCGTGCGCAACGCGCGACTCCGCGACGTCGTCTTCCGCAGCAACGTGCCGTTCGACCAGCTTCCACGCTACCACCACACCGCGCACGTCTTCTGCGCACCGAACACCGGCTTCGAGAGCCAGGGCATCGTCCTCCTCGAGGCGATGGCAGCCGGGCTGCCGATCGTGGCGTCGAACATCGACGGCTTTGCCGGTGTCGTCACGCATGGCGTGGAGGGTTTGCTCGTGCGTCCCGAAGATCCGCAGGCGCTGGCCGACGCGCTCGTCGAGCTGCTGCGCGACCCCGCCCGTTCCGCGGCGATGGGCCGGCACGGCCGCGAGCGCGCGCAATACTTCAGCTGGGACCGCGTCAGCCAGCAGGTGCTCTCGTACTACGAGCGCCTCATCTACGAGCGGCAGCTCGCTGAGCGCGGCATCTCGCCCGGGCGCGATCGGCCAGCGCTCGAGGCCTGACGGCCGGCGCGATCCCCCTCATCGCCCTCCGGTCGGCACCTAACCGCGCGCGCCTGTCGCGTCGCTCCCCGGGCCTGTACGATGCGGCGCGTGACGACCGAGCGATACGAAGTACGCGACGAGTACCGGCTCCTGCACCTGGCATCGCTGATGTCGCTGTTCTGCGTTGGACTCTATGCCTCGGCCTTCGGACCCGTGCTGCCTTTCGTCGCCACGGATCTCGGCATCTCGCTCGATACGGCCGGCCTGCTCCTCACCGCGATGTTCATCGGATCGATCGCGGCATCGGCGAGCGTAGCTATCGCGCTCCACGGCCACGACACGCGCAAGCTCACGATCATCGGGCTCGTGGCCGCGATCGCCGGCGTGCTGATGCTCGGCCTCGCGCCAAACTGGGGACTCGCCCTTCTCGCGGGCGGACTGCTGGGCATCGGGGACGGCCTGATCATCGCCGCACTGCACATCCTCATGGGACTCACATCGAAAGACGTGCCGAGCGCCATGAGCCGCCTCAACCTGTTCTTTGCGCTCGGTGCCATCGCCGGGCCGATCTGGGCGGGCATCGTCCTCGCAGCAACCGGCGAGCGCTGGATCGTCTACTCCGGTATCGGCGTCTTCGCGGCGCTTACTCTCCTCGTGCTCGTGGCGGCGACCGGCCCGGCACACGAGGCGATCGCAGCGCCGGACGAGGAGTTCCGCCTGCCCGGCAACCCGACGGCCTGGATCATGGGCGGCGTCCTGTTCCTGTACGTCGGCGCGGAGTTCGGGCTCGGCTCATGGGTCTCCTCCTACACGCGCGAGACCGCGCACGCGGGCGTGATGGCCGGCGCCCTGCTCACCGCGGGCTACTGGGGCGCACTCGCCGTCGGCCGCGTTCTCAGCAGCATGTACTTCGCGCGCGGAGGCGAGGCGACACGTCTGCTTGCGGCGTCGGCGGCCGGCGCAGGCGTGGCGGCGCTGGTGCTTGCTCTCTCGTCTGGCGTCCTTGCCATCGCCGCCGCGTCCGCGTTCGCGGCCGGCCTGTTCCTTGGACCGGTCTGGCCGACGACCATGGCCATAGCGTCGGAAGGCTCCATGGCGAACGCGACCGCGGCCACCGTAACGATGGGCAACGCCGGCGGCATCGCCGTGCCGTGGTTACAGGGCAAGGTGCTCGTCGGAGCCGGTCCGGCGCAGGGCGTCGCCGTGACGGCCGTGCTGTGCGGCGTGATGTTCGCCATCGTTACCGGATTTCGTTCCCGAAGGCGGCGGTTTGTGTGACGCGCCCGCATCGATGCGGGCACGCAGCGGCCTTGAGCCAGGCCGGTGATTCCCCGATAGTCAACGCGTCGAATGCGACGCCGCCTGCACCCGCTACGAAGGAAGCTCATGCCAGAAATCACCCACCGGTCGGTCTTGACGAACGGCATCAACATGCACGTCGCCGAATGCGGCGATGGCCCACTGGTGCTCCTCGTCCACGGATTCCCGGAGTCGTGGTACTCGTGGCGGCACCAGTTGCCCGCCCTCGCGGCGGCCGGCTACCACGCCGTGGCGCCCGACGTCCGCGGCTACGGCCGCACCGATGCGCCGGAGCCGATCGAGGCCTACAGCATGAAGCAGATGACGGCCGACATGGCCGGTCTGGTCGAGGCACTCGACGCACAGACGGCGGTCATCGTCGGTCACGATTGGGGCGCGCCGATCGCGTGGCACAGCGCGCTGCTGTATCCGGACAAGTTTCGCGCGGTGGCGGGGCTCAGCGTTCCATACACGCCGCGACTGCCAATTCCGCCGACGCAGCTGTTCGGCCAGGTCTTCGCGAACCAGTTCTTCTACATGCTCTATTTCCAGGAGCCGGGTGTAGCCGAGGCCGAGCTTGAGTCCGACGTTCGCCGAGCCATGCCGGCGTTCCTGTACATGGCTTCCGGTGACGCGCCGGCCGGCAGCTTCACTATCAAGCCGAAGGACTCGAAGTTCCTAGACGGCATGCCCGAGCCGGAACACCTTCCGCCGTGGCTCAGCCAGGCGGATCTCGACTACTTCATCGCCGAGTTCGAGCGCACCGGATTCCGCGGCGGGCTGAATCGTTACCGCAACATGGACCGCGATTGGGAAGAGCTGCCAGAGCTCGCCGATGCCAAAGTGCGTCAGCCGGCGCTCTTCATCGCGGGCGACCGCGACGCCGTCATCGCCATGATGCCCAACGGCGTCGAGACGATGAAGCAGTATGTGCCGGATCTGCGCGGCGTGGTGATGTTGCCCGGCGCGGGCCACTGGACGCAGCAGGAGCGGCCGAACGAGGTGAACGACGCGCTCATCGCATTCTTGAAGGGACTGTGACCATGCGAATCGGACTCATGCTGGGCGACATCATCGGGCCTTCGACCGTGCAGGAGCAGGTGCAACAGGCCGTCGATGCCGAGAACGACGGGTTCGATACGGCCTGGTTCGGCCAGCTATTTGGCATCGACGCATTGACGATCGCGGCGCTCGCCGGCGCGGCCACGTCGCGCATCGAGATCGGCACCGGCGTCATCCCGACGTTCCCGCGCCATCCGTACGTCATGGCGCAGCAGGCGCTGACCGTGCAGGGCGCCGCCAACAACCGGTTCGTCCTGGGAGTCGGCCTCTCGCACGAGATCGTCATCGAGGCAATGTACGGCCTATCCTACGCCCACCCCGCCCGTCACATGCGCGAGTACCTGTCCGTGCTCCTGCCGCTTATTCGCGAAGGCCGCGCCGGCTTTCAGGGTGAGCTGTACCGGACGAACGCCAACCTGCGCGTACCCGGCGCGGCCCCGATGCCGGTCCTGCTCGCGGCGCTGGCGCCGAAGATGCTGCGCCTCGCCGGCGAGATCGCGGACGGCACGATGCTCTGGATGTCCGGCCTTAAGACCATCGAAACACACGCATTGCCGAAGATCTCGGCGGCGGCTTCCGAGGCCGGGCGGCCGGCGCCGCGCATCGCGGCCGGCTTGCCAGTCTGCGTCACCGACGATGTCGCCGCCGGCCGCGAAGCCGCAGGCAAGGTGTTCCAGATGTACGGCCAGCTGCCCAACTACCGGCGCATGCTCGACAAGGAGGGCGCGGCCGGCCCTGCGGATGTCGCCGTCGTCGGCAACGAGGCCGCAGTCGAGAAACAGCTCCGCGCACTCGCCAGCGTCGGCGTCACGGACTTCGTCGCGCCGATCTACGGAACCGGCGCCGATCGCGACGCCTCGGTCGGGCGCACGCGTGCCCTGCTGAAGAGCCTCGTCGGCAAGATCTGACCGAGCGCATCACTCGCCCGTCCCGGCACGTCGATCGAGCGCGCACTTGTGCGCCTTGCCGCCCTGCATGATCAGCGCGAGTCGCGCCCGATCCTGCAGCACCTTGACGTCCGCGAGCGGGTCCCCATCGACGACGAGCAGGTCCGCGAGCTTGCCCGGTTCGAGCGTGCCGACTTCGCCGCTCATGTGGATGCACTCGCTCGCCGTCTTCGTCGCCGCCACGATGGCCTGCATCGGCGTCATGCCGCCTTCAACCATGCGTTCGAGTTCCTCGGCGTTATGGCCGTGCGGCCCGACGCCGCTGTCCGTGCCCATTGCGATGCGCACGCCCGCCTGCGCCGCGCGGCTGAAGCTCGCGCGGTGATGTTCGATCACTTCGTGCGTCTTGCGCAGAGCCTGCGGCAGTACACTGCCCGGACTCTTCTCGGCGTTCCGGATGACCCACATCGGCGCCACGAGCGTCGGCACCAGGAAGGTGGCGCGCTGCTTCATCTCCTCGATCACGTCATCGTCGAGATAGATGCCGTGCTCGATTGACTCGACACCGGCGCGCACCGCGTTCTTGATTCCTTCGGTCCCCTGCGCGTGCGCCATGCAGGTCTTGCCGGCGGCCCGAGCCTCGGCGACCATGACGTCGATCTCGGCCGGCGAAAACTGCGTGTGCCCCGGCTCGTCGGCCGGCGAGAGCACGCCTCCCGTCGAGCAAAGCTTGATGAAGTCGGCGCCGGCGCGCAGCATCTCGCGCGCTGCTTTCCGCACCTCGACGGGACCATCGGCGATGTTCTCCGGGAACTCCGGCCCCCACGGCGCGCGCGTCCGCACGCCCGACGGCATCGTCGCGTCGCCGTGCCCGCCCGACTGCGAAAGGATCGAGACCGCGATCTTCATGCGCGGACCGGGAATGAGGCCGCGCTCGCACGCCATCTTGAACCCCTGGGGCGTGCCGCCCGCGTCGCGTACGGTTGTCACGCCCGCGTTCAGCGTCTCGGCCGCGTTCCGCGCCCCGTAAAACACCTGCAACGTCGGCGGCGTGAGCAGCCGCTCCTGGAGGGACGCCGGCTGAAAGAGCAGGTGGACGTGGCAGTCGATGAGGCCCGGCATCACGGTTCGGCCGGCCGCATCGAAGACCTCGGCGTCTCGCGGCACGTCGAGCCTCGCCCCCGCGCGCACGATGCGTCCTTCTTCGATGATAATCGTCGCCCCCACGATGGGGGCGGCGCCCGTGCCATCGATCATCGTCGCGCCCGCAATGGCTGTCATCATCGCTATCTCCTTGTACCACGTCTTCCGGCTCGTCTGGCGTCGAGCCTACCACGGAGCTGGGTGAGCGTCCGCGACGTGTGGATCAGGAATCGGGTGTGCCGTTATGTCGACTGCGAATACGGGCGGAGCGTGGCCAAGCGGCGCGGCCATAATACGTCACCCTCGCCGCGCCGATACTGCACGGATGGACGCATCGACCACAACGCCCGCCGACCGCGGCCACGCGGGCGATCTCGACGCACGCCGCCAGGAACAAACGCCGCAGGCGCTGGCGCGCCTTGTCGTCGCCGCCCTGTTCATTGGCCTCTGGTTCGTGCTCTGGGTCGCGCGCATCCCGATGCCGGTGCCGTTCCTCGCAACGCTCGTCGCCGAGGTCCTGTTCTTCCTGGTCTACTGGCGCGTCGTATTCCTGCTGCGCTCGTTCCGCCAGATCGAAACCGCTCACTACGCGATGCTCGCCGCGGAGATCGTATTTCACACGACAATGGTGTACTTCCTCGGCGGCATCTCGTGGCTCGGCGCGTTCGCGTACGTCTTCGGCCTGATTTTCACCAACGCGTTTCTCGATCTGCGGCGCGGCCTCGTGTACACCGGGGCGGCGTCGCTCGCCTTCACCACGCTCGTCCTGCTCGAGGCCACCAGCGTCATTCCGTACTACGCCTACCTGAACGGCGGACCGACGAGTTACCGGGACACGCAGTTCGTCGTCACAACGGGCATCGGCGGCGCCGGCGTGTTCTTCAGCATCTACCTCTGGGTGAACTGGGTGGGCCATCAACTGCGAGTCGAGCGCGATGCCGCCGTCCGCGCGCGCGACGGTCTGCTGGCGGCCCGCGCCCGCCTCCTGCAGGCCAACTCCGAACTCGAGACTCGCGTCGCCGCGCGAACCGCCGAGCTGGAAACAGCGAACCTCGCGCTCAGCGACCACGAGCAGGTGCTTCGCGAGACGATCGAATCCACGACCGACGGCGTGCTCGCCTTTTACGATGGCAAGCTCGCCCACACGAACCGTCTGTTCGGCGAGATCTGGCAGATTCCCTCCGACGTGCTCGTCAGCCGCGATACGAGTCGGTTGACCGCCGCGCTTTCTCGCCGACTCGCAGAGCCCGCCGCGTTCCTCGAGCGAATTCGCAGCCTGTACGCGCGGCCCGATGAGGCGTTCGAAGTGCTTCGCTTCACGGACGGCCGTTCGATTGAGTCGTACTCGCGCGCATTGATGCGAGACGGCGCGCCCGTCGGACGTGTCTGGAGCTTCCGCGACATCACCGAGCGCCGAAACGCCGAGGAACTGCTTCGCGATCGCGCCGAGCACGACGGCCTGACGGGCGTGCTCAACCACGTGTCCATCATCGACGCGCTCCGCTCAGCGATCGGCGCCGAACACTGCACACGGCCCTGCGCGGTGGCCATGGTCGACGTCGATGGCATGAAGGCCACGAACGACACCTTCGGTCACCCGGTGGGCGATGCCGTCCTCATCAAGGTGGCCGACATGCTGCGGAGCGCCGGCGCCCTCGTCGGCCGCTACGGCGGCGACGAGTTTCTCGTGCTCCTCCCGGGCGCGGGCCGGGATGCGGCGCGGGCATTTCGAGCGGCCGTCCTCGAAGGCCTCGCGGCCGCTCGCGTCGTCAGCCCGCGAACCGCGTCCGCCGTCCCCATCAATATCACCGTCGGCCTGGCCGTCTATCCCGAGGACGGCGATACCGTCGCCGGGCTCGTGCAGAGCGCCGACGCGTCGATGTATGCCGAGCGCCGCGAGCGGCGCCCCAGCGACGGCCGAGACGCCGAAGTCGTGCGCCTGAGCGGGGACCGCGCCGCCCGGATGATCGGGGAACTGGTGCCGCTCTTGACGTCTCCGGGCGACCTCGGCGACAAGCTGCGCCTCGTATCACGGCGGCTTTCGGTGGGCGCCGGATATGCGGGCGTGAGCATCGAGATATTCGGAACGGAGGCGCGTCCACCGTTCCAGAACCTCTACGTAGCCGAGGCGGAGTCCCCGGTTGCCGCTCCCGCGGGCCTCCGGCGCGGCCACCGCATGTTGACCGTGCAACGCATCATGGTGAACACGAGGGCGCCGATCATGATCGACCACCCGGCCGAGGACGAGCGGCTGCCCGCACCCGACCGCGAGTTCCTGCGCGCGACAGGCATCCGCTCCGCGCTCCTCGTGCCGATGCTCTGGCAGGGCGAAGCCGTGGGACTGCTCGCGGTCGGCAGCAAGAACGAAGGCGCATTCTCCGCCCGCGACGCGCACTTTCTCACCGCGGTGGCCAACCAGGTTTCCGCCATCGTGCGCATGGCGACGACCTCCGAGCAGCTCGCCGAGGCGCAGGTGGAGACCGTCATCATGCTGGCCGCCGCCGCGGAAGCCCATGATCAGGCCACGGGGCATCACCTGCAACGTGTCCGCGCCATCACGGAGGCGCTCGCACGTGAACTCGGCTACGACGAGCGATCCGCGGCCGATGTCGCGCTGGCGGCTGTGCTTCACGACATCGGCAAGGTGCGGGTGCCCGATTCTCTGCTGTCGAGCACCGGTCATCTGGACGCCGACGAGTGGTCGATCATGCAGCAGCACACCACCTGGGGCGCGGAGTTCTTGCGAGGACGCCCGGGCTTCGAGCTGGCCGTGGACGTTGCCGCCGCGCATCACGAGCGATGGGACGGCGCCGGCTACCCCAACGGCCTCGCCGGCGAGCAGATCCCGGAGGCCGCCGCCATCGTCGCCGTCGCCGACAGCTTCGACGCCATGACGCACGACCGGCCTTACCGGGCACGCCGACCCGCGTGGCTCGCCCTTCAGGAGATCGAGCGTGGCGCCGGCGCACAGTTCAGCCCGAAGGTCGTCAACGCCCTCGCGCGGCTGCATGCGGGTGGCGGACTGCCGCTCGGCGACGACCGTACCGCCGGACGCGCCGCCGCCTGACGAACCCGCGACACCGCCCGCTGTCCCCCTACAGCTGCCGCACGTGACGGCTGCCGACGCCCGCGAACATCGCCGCCAGCACCGCCAGCGCCGTCATCGCGGCGATCGCGTGCGGCGTGCCGATCACCTCGGCGACCGATCCCATGACGAGACTGCCGAGCGGATTCAGCCCTTGCACCATCGTAAAGAGCGCAAGGACGCGGGAGCGGTACTCGTCTTCCAGATTCAGCTGGAGCAGGCTCTGGTTGAACGTCGTGAAGACGATCAGGTTCATGCCGCCGAGGACCAGCAGCCCGAACGACAGCGCGAAGATCCGTGAGAAGGAGAACGTCAGGATCATGGCCATGTACATCATGAGCGCCACGCTCATGAGCGGACCTTTGTGCCGGACCGAGGCGAACTGGGCGACGACCAGCGTCATGAGTATCGACCCCACGCCCACGCCAGTCTGCAAGAGGCCGAACCCCTGCGCGCCGACGTGCAGGTAGTCCACCGACATCACGGGCATCAGTTGCAGGTACGGATAGACCAGGAACGTCGGCACGGCCTGGAGCAGCACCAGCCTGCTCAGCACCGGATGGCGCCGCAGAAACGAGATGCCGAGACGGACGCTGTGCCACACCGATTCGCTCGAACGCGCGACGACTGGCTGGAGACGTAGCTGCATCGTCATGACGACGGCGGCGGCGAAGAACAGCGCCTCGGCGAAGAACGACGACTCCACGCCGAAGAAGCCGATCATCGCCCCGCTGACGTTCGGCGCGACCACGCGGGAGACGTTGTTCGCCCCCGCGTTGAGCGCGATGGCGTTCGTCAATGACCCCGGACCGACGGAACTGTACACCAGGTGCTGCCGCACAGGGTTGTACACGCTGCTCGCCGTGCCACCGATGAACGCCGTGACGTAGAGATGCCACATCTCGACGCGGCCGGTGAGGACGAGCAGTCCGACGACGAGCGCGTTGACGGCGTTCAGCGCGGTCGCGCCGCTCGCGAGCTTCTTTCGGTCGACGCGCTCGGCGACGGCGCCGACGACCGGCGAGATAAAGAGGATGCTGAACCCGCGCAAGAACTGGACGAGGCCGAGTTGAAACGGCGAACTCGTAAGTTCGTGGACCAGCCATCCCTGGCCGATTTGTTCCATCCACTGCGCGAAGCCGGCGGTCAGCGTGGCGCCGATGAGCAGCCGAAAGTTTCCGATTCGGAGCGACTCAAATGCGCCCGCGCCGGCCCGTTCAGCCGGCTCGGCAATAGGCGCCACGCGGCTGCCGTCCGGATCGCGAGGTGAGGATGCCATGAACCGCGGCATCCTACCGCGCAGGGTGCGCTGGAGCCATCAGCACGGACGCTCGTCCGGCGGGCGCGCCGCTGCCGAACAGCCGCAGCTCACGCGCCGGAGGCCGCCCGCACGACGAGGTCGTTCACGCGTACGGACGGGCGTTCGCGAGCCGCCGGCCGTACTGGCGCTCGTAGTATCGGCGGAAGTCGCCGGACTTGATCTTCTCCCACCACGCGCGGTTGTCGGCGTACCAGCGCACGGTACGCTCCATCACCTGCTCGAAGCCGAGCTGCGGCTCCCAGCCGAGGGCACGCAGCTTCGACCAATCCATGTAGTAGCAGGCATCGTGCCCCTCTCGGTCCTCGACGAAGCGGATGAGGTCGTATGGTTTGTCGAGCAGGTCCAGGATCGCGCGCGCGACGGCGATGTTCGGCCGGTGGTTGTCGGCCTGGATGTTGTACGCCTCGCCGCGCTCGCCACGCTCGAGCAGGAGCAGCAGGGCACGGACGCAGTCCTCGACATACAGGCGGTCGCGCTCTTGCAGCCCCTCGCCGTAGACCGGCAGCGGCTCGCCGTCGAGCGCGTTCGTGACGAACAGCGGCACCGCCTTCTCCGGATACTGGTACGGTCCGACATTATTCGCCGGCCGCGCGACGACGGCCTGCAGCCCGTACGTCTCCGCGAAGGCGCGGCACATGAGGTCGCCCGCGGCCTTGCTGACGGCATACGGGCTGCGCGGGCGGAACGCGTCGTCCTCGCGGCGCGGGTTGTCGCGTGTCGCCGGGCCGTATACCTCGTCGGTCGAGATGTGGAGGAGGCGCTCGACGCCGGCATCGCGCGCGGCGGCCAGCACGTGGTAGGCGCCGCGCACGTTCGTCTCAATGAAGTCCGCCGCATCGTGGATCGAGCGGTCGACGTGGGACTCCGCGGCGAAGTTGATCGCAGCGTCGCAGCCGCGCATCGCTGCGCCGACGGCGGCCGCATCGGCGACGCTGCCGTGCACGAAGGAGTAGCGCGCATCGCCCGCCACGTCGAGCAGGTTGTCCGGGTTGCCCGCGTAGGTGAGCGCGTCGAAGTTCACGACGGCCGTGTCCGGGCGCTCGCGCAGCACGTGGCGGATGAAGTTGCTGCCGATGAAGCCTGCGCCGCCCGCGACGAACAACCGCCGCATCAGGGCACCCGCACGCGGCTGAAGTCGCCCAGCACGAGCTGGTAGCCGCGCGGCTTGCGGTCGTCGGCCGACAGCTCGACGTCGCGGCCGATCAGGCTGTGCTCGATGCGGTGGCCCAGGCGCTCGATGTGCGTGTTCTCCATGACGACGCTCGCGGCGATCTCGCTTTCGATGATCCGGCAGTCCCGGCCGATCGACGTGAACGGCCCGACGTATGAATTCTCGATGCGCGAGCGCTCGCCGATGATCGCCGGGCCGCTGATCACGCTGTTGACGATCTCGCAGCCGGGCTGGAGCACGACGCGTCCGTGCAGCTTCGACGCCTCGTCGACCATGCCGCCGGACGGGTCATCGGCCAGCAATTCGAGCACGATGCGGTTCGCGGCGAGCAGGTCGTCGTGCTTGCCGGTGTCGATCCACTCGCCCTCGACGACGTCGGCGCGCACGCGGTGGCCGTGGTCGAGCAGCCACTGGATCGTGTCCGTGATCTCCAACTCGCCGCGCGCGGACGGCTCGATCGAGGCGATCGCTTCGAACACGCGGCTGGTGAAGAGGTAGATGCCGATGACGGCGAGATCGCTCGGCGGCTCCTTCGGCTTCTCGACGACGCGGACGAGCCGCTCGCCATCGAACTGGGCGACGCCGAAGGCGGTCGCGTCGTCGACGCGCTTGAGCAGGATGGCGGCCTCGTCGCCGGACGCGGCGAAGGCCTGCACGTTGCCGGCGATGCCCTGCGTCAGGAAGTTGTCGCCGAGGAAGGCGACGAACGGCGCGCCGGCCATCGCCTCGCGAGCGAGGCCGATCGCCTGGGCGATGCCGCCCGGCTCGAGCTGCTCGATGTAGCCGATGCGCGCGCCGAAGCGGCTGCCATCGCCGGCGCCGTCTCGGATCTGGTCGCCGGTCTCGGGCGACACGACGATCGTGATGTCGCGGATGCCGGCATCGACGATGCTCTCGATGGCGTAGAAGAGGATGGGCTTGTTGGCGATCGGCACCATCTGCTTGGCGCCGGTGTAGGTGAGCGGGCGGAGGCGGCTGCCCTTGCCACCGCTGATCACGAGCCCTTTGAGCGCGGGTTTCATCGGAGCCAAGTGTAGCACCAGCCCGGAGGCCGGCATTTGCGAAGCCGGAATTCGTTTTGTCATTTTTCGGTCTCCGCGGACCCCCGGCGCCTTCTATAGGGGCGGCCGCCGGGTTCGACGACATTTATTGCAGAATTGCACTTTTTTCCGGCGCGGCTCCCTGTACCTTTGCACGCGCGCGGGCGCGACCTAACCCCCGGCCCCTTCCCTATGAGGGAAGGGGAGCTCCGAGCGCGGACGGTGCGCGCGGGCGGGCGGCCCCGTCGGGCCGGGGATTCGGCTGAGCTGAAGCCAGGGCATCGGGTGGCGCAGCGGGCCACGGCGAGGATACGCGGGGTGGGGGCGGAAGTCCGAGGGGGCGTGTCACCTAACCCCCGGCCCCTTCCCTATGAGGGAAGGGGAGCTCCGAGCGCGGACGGAGCGCAGCGACGATGCCCCATCGCGACCGGGTATTCGGCGGAGCTAGCTTATCTCTTCGAGCGCCACGTTCAGCCGAAAACGATACGTTGCCACGAACGGACATTTCATCGAGGGGAGTGAGCCTATCGTGACTCTCCAGACCAGCGGGAATCGCTCCACATCATCTAACGAATCGATGCGATTGCCGAAGAAACGATGCGATGACGATTCGTCGAAGTGCGAGAACTGGGGCAGGCAATGAGGGTCCTTATCTCCTCCCTGCGACAGAAGTCCGAACATGGCAATTCGGCCCGTCTGACCTTGAAAGAGCTTGATCACTCCCGTCGGACTGTTGTCGTCCCAACATCCGTTGTACGGCATCAGAGGCGTTGGCCAACCTGAGCGCAGCCAGTGTTCCCGTCCCTCGACAACCTCAATCTGGGCCCGAAACTCGGCTGATCCACCCAAGTTCTCGACGGCGAGATACCTGAACCCGTGGTCAAAGATGGGCGTCACACGAATGGCGGGCAGCACTTCCATGGTGCGCGCGCTATCTCTCTGTTCGGATGCGGCGTAATCCTGCGCGACAACAGCAAGATGACCGCCATATAGCCCCGTCACCACGACGAGCGCCGCGAGACCAACGGCGATCAAAGTCCATCCCGCGGTGTGGTGATTCCCGTAAACGTTGCCGATCCCCCATGCGATTAGCGCCACCGCTATCGTCACGGCGGTGAGCCACTCTGCGACATTGACCTCGCGTAGTATTCGCCTTCGCATACCGAAGGATGACCGATAGTGGTTGGGTGTGTAAGAGACCCTAGTCCCGCTGAACCTCCGCGGGTACTTGTGTGAGTTGGGGAGTGGCCGCTTGATCCGTTCATCCTTCATTCGGCGGCGCGCGTCACCGGAACGCCCACCCGCCGTCTTCGAAGCCGGGCTCGTTGGTCGGGCAGAGGCGGGCGGCGTCGGACAGGCGGGTGATCTGGTAGTGGAGGTGCGGGGCCTCGGAGTAGCCGGTGAAGCCGATGACGTCGGCGCGATGTACACGCCACGTCGCGACGCGGTCGCCGGTGGCGGCCGAGGGGGTGTGGGCGGACAGGTCTAAAGACCTGTCCCTACAGCCCGAGCGACGGTGCTATTGGTGTCGTCCGGGGAAGATGCTTCGCTGCGCTCAGCATGACACCGGCGGCGATGCGAGCCTCCGGCCATCGGCTCGTCCACGCGGGCTGAAAGCCCGCGCCACAGTGCTTTTGGTGTCGTCCGGAGAAGATGCTTAGCGTCGCGCAGCCCC
>CAYJMJ010000017.1:0-51468 GCA_964371095.1 uncultured Dehalococcoidia bacterium
GCTACGGCGCGATCCACTCCTGGTGGACGCATCCGTCGTCGAACATGAGCTTGGCGGCGCTCAGCGCCTGGGGCACGTCGAATATGAGCTGCTGCTGTCGAGGCGAAGTTCCCGTCTCGGGCGTGGCGCCGTGCGGTTCGTCGACGGGCGTGTAGCGGCGCCCGGATGCCTCGGCGAGGATGAACCGGCCGGCGAGTTCAGTGGCCGGGGGCAGTGCCGTGCCCGACGCCGTGAACTTGACGAGGAGGAACCTGCCCTGCGTGCTGCCGAGGCGGCTGCCGGGCACGAACGCGCTGAAATGGCTGTCGTCGATGCTGACCTGGAGGTCGCTATCCGCGCACGATGATGGTGTGGGCAGCGTGAAGAAGGCGCGCGTGCGCGACTCCTCGTCGTCGCCCCGCAGCGCGACGACCGCCGCGACGATGCCCAAGACGGCGCACCCGACCACGACGACGGCGCCAATCAGGATCGTGAATCTCCTCATTGGGCGTCATGATACCGCCAGCGTCGCGCCGGCCTTGACACTGCGACGTCAATGCGAAGGACCCCACGTGCGCCGGGACGGCGACCGCGGGAATGCGGCGGGGGCGCCTCGCGCTACCACCTCGGCCGCGCTGCCCGTAATGCGCCCCGTTGCTATACTGCGCCGATTCTGGGAGTCGTGCCCATGTCCGTGCTTATCGTCGCATCATCCGAACCCCGGGCCGGGCGCAGCCTCGTGGCCGCCGCGATCGCATACCGGCTTGGGCGCGCCGGGAAGCCGGTGATGTTGGCGCGCCTGGCCGGGGACGGCTCGGCCGCAGTGGACGCCGCCACCTTCGCCGCTCTCGATTCCATCGTCACGCCGGGCAAGCCGCTGTCTGTCGACGAGGTGAAGGCGCTTACCGGCGACGTCGTGCTCGAGTCCGCACCCGGTCCGGCGCAGGCGCTCGCCGAGACGCTGGGCGCGCGCGTCGTCGCGGTGGGCAACGTCGCCGCGACCGCAGGAGATGTGCCGGCGTCGGCGTTCGCGGGGTCCATCGTGACGCGCGTGGCGGCGGCGCACGTTGCCGCCGTTGCGGCCGGTACGGGCGTGCTTGCGGTGTTGCCGGAGGACCGCGTGCTCGCGGCGCCTTCGATCGACGACATCGCGGCCGCGGTGGAAGGGCGATGGATCGCCGGTGCGCGCGGACATGCCACAGTGGATCGCGTCATGGTCGGTACGATTGCGTCCGACGCCGCCTCGCCGTACTTCGGAACGCGCGAGCGAACGTGCGTCATCACGCGTTACGACAAGACCGACGTCCAGTTGGCGGCGCTGCAGGGCGACCTCGAGTGCCTGGTGATCACCGGCGGCGGCGAGCCGAGCCCGTACCTCGTCGACCGGGTCCGTGGCATGCGCGAGGAGATCGCCGTGCTCGTGGCGCCGCGATCGACGGTCGACACGATGCGCGCCGTCGAGGCGCTGTACGGCCTCAGCCGGTTCGACGGCCAGGGAAAGCTGGAGCGAGCGGTGGCGCTCCTCGATGAGGCGAACGCGCCCGTGGAGTTCTAGCCCTACGCGCTGAGTTCTTCGCCGCCGTCGACGCCGATCACATTGCCCGTCATCCAGTACAGCCGCTCGTCGGAGAGCACGGCGATCGCCTTGGCGACGTCGGCCGTCGTCGTGGCTCGGCCGCTCGGGTTGCGCTCCATCGCGCGCCGGTGCAGTTCGGGTCCGCCGGGGATGCGGCGGAGCGCCGGCGTGTCCGTGACGCCCGCGCGGATGGCGTTCGCGGTCACGCCCAGCGGCGCCAGCTCGAACGCCAACTGGCGGATGTGCGATTCGAGCGCGGCCTTCGCTGCCGAGACCGCCCCGTAGGCCTGGATGACGCGCGTCGATCCCGAGCTGGTCATCGCGAAGATGCGGCTGTTGCGCCCGAGCAGCCGGCGCGTGGCCATGTCCTGTGCCCAGTAGACGAGGCTGTGCGCCATCACGTCGAGCGTCATGTCCATCTGCTTCTGGCTGATGCGCTGCTTGGCGTGGTCGTCTATGAACGGCAGCAGCGTGCCGAAGGCGAGCGAGTGCATCAGCACGTGGACGTAGCCGTCGACGCCGAGCTTGTCGCGCATGGTGTCGAGCGTGGCGGCGCGCTTGTCCGGGTCGGCAGCGTTGATGTTGAAGAAGAGCGCCTCCTGACCGGCGGCCTTCACATCGTCCTGCACGCGAACGGCGTTGGGCAGCGTCGATCGGAGGTCGAAGTGCACGCCGAAGATGCCGTAGCCGGCCTTCGCGAGTTCGACGGACGTCGCGGCGCCGAAGCCGCTGGAAGCGCCGAGCACGAGCGCCCATTTAGATGACATAACGGCGTCCTCCATTTCCGATTCGCGTGGCGTTGCGCGTTGCGATCTCGACCGGGAGAGGATGACGGGCGCGCTGATCGAAATCAAGCGCGCGGGACGGGAGAGCCGAGAGCAGGGCGGTGGCCGAGTCGGACCTTCGGTTCGGCGACGGAGGAGGCGAGGGCTCGCGAGGGTGCCGTCGCGGGTGTGGTGGCGGCTGATCGATGAGGGCTAAGTCGCCAGCAGGCCGTCGTGCGTGACCAGCGAGGCGCGGTAGACGGCCACCGATGCCGCGTCGCCGGTCAGCTGTGCCGCGACGGCGGCAAAGAGCGTCGACGTCGGGGCGATGCAGTAGCGCATCGTCTCGGCGGCGAGGCGGAGCGCGCCGGTGACCTCGTCGTCGCGCTCCGCGGGCGGGGTGAGCCTGCGTCCGTTCACGACGAGTATTCCCCGTGGCAGGTCGGCGCGGCGCTCGATGGCGCGCTCAATGCGCTGGCGAAGGCGGAAATGGGGTGCGAGGTCGATGGCCTGCTCGCTCGCCTCGATCTCGAGCAAGGCGGTTCGGCCGTCCACTCGCAGTTCCAGCGCATTGTGATCCTGGGCGTATACGTCGATGCCGATGGCGCGCAGGGCGTCGAGCACCGTCTCGTCCAGTCCCACGCTGCCCTCCTGCCACAGGAGCCGGCGATAGCGCGCCAGCTCATCGTGGGCCTGCTGCGCCGCGTCGAGCGCGGCTTGCGCGGCGTCGCGCGCCGGGCGAGCCGCGTCGAGCGCCGCATCCCGTTCGTCGAGGCCGGGGAGCGAGAACGATGCCACCCACGGCGGCTCGCGGCCCGGCGCCTCGGCGCCGAGCGCCCGCCGGATGCCGGCCTGAAGATCGCTCGACATGGTGTACCGCTCGTCGCCGGTTGGAGGCTTGATCGCGGGCAGGAACACGAGGCGCCCCGGCGAGTCGATGGGAAGCTCTACGCCGATCGGCGCGCCGCCCTTGCTCCGCGCGAAGACGCAGCCTCCCGACGCGGTGAAACCGGGCCAGGGATCGACGTCGAGGAAGGCGCGATAGGTGACCTCGGAGAGCTGGCGATGCAGGAACGGCGCAAGCGGATGCTGGTAGTCGACCACGTCCGCCTGCGTGCCGCCGGCCGGCCGAATGCACGCCGCATCGAGCGCTTCGGGCGGCAGCCAGCAGTACAGGCGGACGTCGCCGGCGCCATCGATGCCGCGAAGCGCGGCCTCGGGGTGAAGGAAACAGACGATGACGCCGCCGTTGTCGAGCAGCCTGGCCGTTTCCTGGCAGCGGCGCGCAAGAATGCCAGCCAGGCTGACGGCGGCGTCCGCGGCGGCGTCGTTCGTGACGGGCGCGTCGGCGAACGTCCACGCGTCCATCGTGCCTGCGACGACGCCATCGACGAGGCGGCCGAGCGCCGCGGGATCGACGACGAGAGCGTCGTAATCGAAGAACGACGGCGCGCTGAGGAAATTGTAGTTGTCGACGAGCGGGCCCGGCAGCGGAAAGCCGAGCGAGAGGATGCGACCGATCACCCTGCGGTCCGGCACGTCATCAGTCTTCAAGCGGCAGCGTGCGGAGGAATTCGCGCAGTCCGGGGCCGATGTCGGCGCGGCGCATGCCGATCTCGATGGCGGCGGTGAGGAGCCCGAGGGGGCGACCGGTGTCGAATCGCCGGCCCTCGAACTGGTAGGCGAAGACCGGTTGTTCGAGCATCAGCGCGGCCAGCGCATCGGTAAGCTGCACTTCGCGCCCTTTGCCCGGCGGCGTCATCTCGATGGCGCGGAAGATCTCCGGTGTGAGCACGTACCGGCCGACGATGCCGAGCCGCGACGGTGCGTCCTCGAGATGCGGCTTTTCGACGAGCGCGTTGACGCGCGTCACGCCGCCGCCCACGTCTTCGCCGCCCACGATCCCGTAACTCTCGACCTGCTCGTCAGCCACTTCCTCGACGGCGATGACAGAGCCGCCGCGCGCCTCGAAGACGTCCACCATCTGCCGGGTGACCGGAACCTCAGACAGGAGTACGTCGTCGGGGAATAGCAGGGCGAACGGCTCGTTGCCGACGACGTCGCGCGCCTGCAGGACCGCGTGTCCGACACCGCGCTGCTCTTTCTGGCGGATGTAGACGATGTCGGCAAGGTCGGAGATGCGTTG
Organism: uncultured Dehalococcoidia bacterium; assembly: GCA_964371095.1. GTDB lineage: Bacteria > Chloroflexota > Dehalococcoidia > DSTF01 > JACRBR01 > CAYJMJ01. The sequence goes on from CAYJMJ010000017.1 coordinate 4,466, forward strand.
AATCTCGGCCAGGCGGGTGAGGTCGCCCTTCTCGCGCAGCGTCATCTCCAGCTCGAGCGATCGGTCGAAGTGGTCCTCGACGGCGCGCTTGCTGGCGGCCGTCACGATGATCACCTGCGTCAACCCGGCGGCCGCGGCTTCCTCGACGGTGTACTGGATGATCGGCTTGTCGACGAGGGGGAGCGACTCCTTGGGCTGTGCCTTCGTCGCGGGGAGCAGGCGGGTGCCGTACCCGGCCGCGAGCACCACTGCCTTGCGTACGCGCACGAACCCCTCCCTCATCCCTCACTCGAGCCTGCGCAATTGTATCGACGGTTCGCGCGGGGCGGCAATCGAGCGGCGCCGGGCGCGGATAGGATGCGGACTCCTGACATCGTCCTGTCGGGAGCCGACGGCGATCGCGCACGGGGCGCCGAGGGCGGCGGGCCGTGCCTGATATGCTGAACCACGAACGCCGAACGGCGCTCCAATTTCAGGCTCGCGAGACACGATGTCCGAATTCAAGCTGGTGTCCGATTTCCGGCCGACCGGCGATCAGCCGCAGGCGATCGACGCGCTCGTCTCGGGCCTGCAGCGCGGCGACCGCGCGCAGACGCTGCTCGGCGTCACCGGAAGCGGCAAGACGTTTACGATGGCGAACGTCGTCGCGCGCTATCAGCGGCCGACGCTCGTGCTCGCGCCGAACCGCACGCTGGCGGCGCAGCTCTGCTCCGAGTTCAAGGAATTCTTCCCGGAGAGCGCGGTCGAGTACTTCGTGTCGTACTACGACTACTACCAGCCGGAGGCGTACATTCCCCGGACCGACACGTACATCGCCAAGGATGCGGACATCAACCAGGAGATCGACAAGCTGCGCCACGCCGCCACGCGGGCGCTCTTCGAGCGGCGCGATGTGCTGATCGTGGCCTCGGTGTCCTGCATCTACGGGCTCGGCGAGCCGGAGGAGTACCAGAGCTTCGTGGTGCAGGTCCGGAAGGGCGAGCGCTTCGGCCGCTCCCGCATCATGCGCCGCCTCGTCGACATGCAGTACGAGCGAAACGACGTGAATCTCGTCCGCGGCAAGTTCCGGATGCGTGGCGACAGCATCACGATCCAGCCGTCGTATGAGGAACTGGCCGTACGCATCGACTTCTTCGGCGACGAGGTGGAGCGGATCATCGAGATCGATCCGCTGACAGGCGAGCTGCTCGCGGAGCGAGACGCGATCGACATCTACCCGGCGAAGCACTTCGTCACGTCGGCGGAGAAGCTCGAAGCGGCCATCGGCGACATCGAACTCGAGCTGAGCGAGCGGCTGGCGGAGCTTCGCGAGCAGGGGAAGATCCTCGAAGCAGCCCGTCTCGAAGAGCGCACGAACTACGATCTCGAGACGCTGCGTGAGGCCGGCTACTGCTCGGGCATCGAGAACTATAGCCGCCACCTGGCGCGCCGGGCGAAGGGCAGCACACCGTGGACGCTGCTGGACTACTTCCCGGACGACTTCCTGATGTTCGTCGACGAATCGCACATCGCGATCCCGCAGGTACGGGGCATGTATCACGGCGACCTCGCGCGGAAGACGACGCTGGTCGACTTCGGCTTCCGCCTGCCGTCGGCGCTCGATAACCGGCCGCTGAACTTCGAGGAGTTCGAGAATCACCTCAACCAGGTCGTGTTCGTCTCGGCGACGCCGGGGCCGCACGAACTCGCCGTCAGCTCGCAGGTCGTCGAGCAGGTGATCCGGCCGACCGGGCTGCTCGACCCGGTGATCGACGTCCGGCCGACGCGCGGCCAGATCGACGATCTGCTCGACGAGGTGCGGCAGCGCGTGGCGCGAGGAGAGCGCACGCTGGTGACGACGCTCACGAAGCGCATGGCCGAGGACCTGGCCGACTATCTCCAGGAGATGGGCGTTCGCACGCACTACCTGCACAGCGAGATCGACACGCTCGAGCGTATCGAGATCCTGCGGGACCTCCGGCTAGGCGTGTATGACGTCGTCGTCGGAATCAACCTGCTACGGGAGGGACTCGATCTGCCCGAGGTCAGCCTGGTCTGCGTGCTGGACGCCGACAAGGAGGGGTACCTGCGGTCGGGCGGGTCGCTCGTGCAGACGATCGGCCGCGCGGCGCGGCACGTCGACGGCCACGTGATCATGTACGCCGACCAGGTGACCGCGTCAATGCGCTTCGCGATCAGCGAGACGGAGCGGCGGCGCGCGATCCAGCGGTCGTACAACGAGGAGCACGGCATCTCGCCCGAGGGCATCTCGAAGGCGATCCGGGACATCACGGACCAGATCAAGAAGGTCGCGGAAGAGCGCGCGGAGTACGACGTGAAGGCGCTGCCGAAGGACGAGATGGCGCGCCTCGTCAAGGACATGGAGCAGCAGATGAAGACCGCGGCGAAGTCGCTCGAGTTCGAGAAGGCGGCGCTGCTCCGGGATCAGATCATCGAGCTGCGGAAGGCGATGCTCGACGACCAGTCCGCACTCCATGAGTTCGCACAGACATCGTACGGCTCGCTGGGTGCGACGCCGCGCCCGCCGCGGTACCAGCGGCGCGCTCCGGTACGCGGACGGTAGGCGCGCTCACCCGACGGATGGCGCCGCGAACGGCCCGCGCACCTGTTCGTAGGCGCGGCCCGCCCGCACCACTGATGCCTCATCCCAGCGGCGGCCGGCGAACATGATGCCCGCGGGCAGGCCGTCCGGGGTAAGGCCGCACGGTACTGAAATGGCCGGCTGCCCGGTGAAGTCAAAGGCGCCTGTGAATGCCGCCATGCGGAGCGCGGGGTCCTGCTGGCGCGCCGACTCTATCGTTGGCGCCGCCACGGGCATCGTCGGTACCGCGAGCACGTCGACTCCGTCAAGCACGGCATCGGCCGCGCCTCCGCGCACCTCCTGCATGAGCCGGTACCCCTGCACGTATTGCACGCCGGTGGTTTTCAGCCCCAGGTCGAGAAGGAAGGCGACCTGCGCCCCGTAGTCGTCCCTGCGCGCCGAGAAGTGCGGTGCGTGGTAGGCGCTCGCCTCGGCGAACATCACGGCCGTCGTCGGGCCGACGTACGTCGATAGTTGCGGCCAGTCGACCTCGCGCAGCGACGCGCCGGCCGATTCGAGGTCGCCGAGCGCCTTCCGGACCAGCCGTTCGATATCTGGCGCCAGGTTGTCGAAGAAGTACTGCTTCGGCACGCCGATGCGCAGGCCCCGCGGCCCGCGCTCGGCGCCGTCGAGCCAGTCCGGCACTGGCCGCGCATCCGTCGTGAGGTCGAGCGGATCGTGGCCGCTGATCGCGCGGAGGACGATCGCGGCGTCGCGGACGGTGCGCGTGAGCGGGCCCGGGTGGTCGAGCGACCACGACAGGGGGACGGCGCCGTAGAGGCTCGCGCGGCCGTAGGTGGGCATCAGCCCCACACACCCGCACGCGGCGGCAGGGATGCGGATGCTGCCGCCGGTGTCGCTCCCGAGCGTGGCGAAGGCGAGGCCGGCCGCGGTGGCCGCGCCGGAGCCGCCCGAAGAGCCGCCGGGGACGTGATCGAGATTCCACGGATTTCGGACCGCGCCGAAGTGCACGTTGTCGGACGTCGTGCCGAAGGCGAACTCGTGCAGTCCGAGCTTGCCGAGGCCGACCGCGCCGGCCTCCGACAGCTTCGTCACCACGGTGGCATCGTAGTCGGGCACCCAGTCGCGGAGGATCTTCGAGCCGGCCGTCGTGCGCACGCCCTTCGTGGCGAACAGGTCCTTGACGGCGACGGGAATCCCGTGGAGCGGGCCGCGGTATCGGCCCGCGGCGATCTCGCGCTCGGCCTCACGCGCGGCGGCGCGCGCCTGTTCCTCGGTCACGGTGATGAAGGCGTTGAGCGCCGGGTTGAGCGACGCGACGCGGGCGAGCGTGGCGTCAGTCAGCTCGACGGGGCTGACCTGCTTCGATGCAACCAGGCGTGCCGCGTCCTCGAGCGAGAGGACGCAGAGTTCAGTGTTGGCGGTCATGGGCTTCGGCCTTTCGTGGGCTGTGTCCGACGCGAGTGCCGACATTCTACTGGTGGGCGACCGGCCGTTCTACGGTTGCTCGGGACGCGAGCGCAGCTTCCGCAGAGCTTCGACCAGTTTCGGCAGCGCCTCGCCGGCAGGCGCGCGAACCGAGGCGGCCGCCGTCAACGTGTATGGCGTCGCCTCGGTGTTGACCTCGACCAACGAGCCGCCATGCTCCGTGACGATGCCGGGGAACCAGGCGGCAGGCACCACCACGGCGGACGTCCCTGCGATAAGCATGCAGTCGGCAGCCTCGGCCTGCCGGTAACACTCCGCGAGGGCCGCCTCCGGGATCGATTCGCCGAACATGACCGTGTCGCCTTTCAGAAGACCGCCGCACTGGATGCAGACGGGCGGCAGTTCGGTGAGGTCGATCTCGTCGAACTGCCAGCGGGCGCCGCAGGCGACGCAACGCACCTTGGTGCGGTTGCCGTGGATCTCGGTGACGGCGCGGCTGCCGGCGTCGAAATGGAGATTGTCGATGTTCTGCGTGATCGTGTGCTTGAGCACGCCCATCGTTTCCAGGTCGGCGAGCGCGAAGTGCGCGGGATTCGGCGCGGCTTCCCGGATGGCGCGCGTGAACTCATCGCCGCCCCCGCGGCGGGCGAGCATCTCGCGCCAGGCCGTCGTGGGGTCGTCGAGGAAGCGGCGGTAGCCGTCCATCGGCGGCTCGCCGTGCTTCGTCCAGAGCCCGCCGGCGCCGCGGAATGGCGGAATGCCGCTCTCGACGGAAATGCCGGCTCCGACCAGGGCGACGACGTGGCAGGCCCTGAAGAGGACGCTGGCCGCCAGTTCAATTGCACGATCGAGGTCACTCATACCGGCACTGCCGCGCGCCACTCATGAGCGGACAAGTCACGGCCGGACTTCCGTGCTTTACCGTAACGAATATTATGGTCGTCGCAGGCGCTGTTTTGTTCGATGTTGATATATCATGCCGCCACCCTGAACGCGACGCCGGCCCGGTGCCCGCGCGCGTTGGTCTCGTCGTGGATCGCCAGCGCCAGAGCGTCACGCAGGAGGCGCTTCGATGCCTGCACCTCGGAATTCGCCGGCACCGCCGAGGCTCTGCTCGATCGAGGGATGCGGCCGCGCGGCGGTCCGAAATTGCCCGTGGTGCGAGCGCGCCCTCTGCGACGAGTGCTGGTGCAAGGACGAGACGGAGCACGCGCGCCGGGACCGCGAACTGGGCGAGGGCCTGCGCGGCGCGTAGGCGCCGCTTCAGCGCCATTTCCGCACGCAATCGATGACCACCTGCGGGCATTGACCTCCGGCGAGAAGGGGCCGTGCTAGACGCTGCCTGTCATCGATCGCGCTCGGCACCGGCGTCGAGTGCGGCGTGGGCGGCGGCGAGACGGGCGATCGGGACGCGGAACGGCGAGCAGCTCACGTAGTCAAGTCCGATCCGGTGGAAGAACTCGACTGAGCGCGGATCGCCGCCGTGCTCGCCGCAGACGCCCAGCTTGATGCCGGGACGCGCCTCGCGGCCGGCGGCGACCGCCTGCTTCATGAGCGAGCCGACGCCCTCCTGGTCGATGGTCTCGAACGGGTTGTCCTTGAGGATGCCCATCTCCAGGTACCGTGCGAGGAACTTGCCCTCGGCGTCGTCGCGGCTGCAGCCGAGCGTCGTCTGCGTAAGGTCGTTCGTGCCGAACGAGAAGAACTCGGCGGTCTTCGCGATGGGGCCAGCCGTGAGGGCTGCGCGTGGCAATTCGATCATCGTGCCGAACTGGTACTTGACCTGGATGCCGGCCGTGTCCATCTCCTTGCGCGCGGTCGTCTCGAGCAGGGTGCGCAGCTGCGCAAGCTCGGCGTCGAAGCCGACGAGGGGAATCATCACCTCTGGCAGCACCTCGATGCCCTCGCGGGCCAGCTTGATGGCGGCGCGGAAGATCGCCTGCACCTGCATGGTCGGGATCTCCGGGTACAGAAGGGCGAGGCGGCAGCCGCGCAGGCCGAGCATCGGATTCTGCTCGCGGACGGCGTTGACGCTGGCGAGCATTGTCTCCTTTTCCCTCAACTCCGCTGTGCCAGGCGCGGAGATGCGGAGGCGCGTGACGTCTTCGAGCAGTTCGTCGTGGTCGGGCAGAAACTCGTGCATCGGCGGGTCGATGAGGCGAACGGTGACGGGCCTGCCGGCCATGATGCGGAAGATCGCCTCGAAATCGCCCTGCTGCATCGGCAGGATCTTCTCGAGCGCGCCGGTGTAGTGGCCCATGGGGCCCGCCATGTCGGACAGGACGTCGTCGAGCCGTTCCTCGACGCGGCGGCGCTTGTCGCCCGTGGCGTTCTCCAACTCCTTGCGGAGGCCGGCCGACTCCGCTTCCAGGCGCTTGGCGTCGGCGGCGGCAAGCAGCATCTCGCGCACGACCGGGAGCCGCTCCTTCTGCAGGAACATGTGCTCCGTGCGGCAGAGTCCGATGCCCTCGGCGCCGAGCTCGAGCGCTTTGGCGGCGTCGTCCGGGGTGTCGGCGTTGGTGCGCACCTTGAGGCGGCGTGCCTGGTCGGCCCATTCCAGCAGCTCCGTGAGCTCCGGAAATAGCTCGGCCGGCGCCGCGGGAATCATGCCGAGGAGGACGGCGCCGGCGGAGCCGTCGATCGTCAGAACCTGACCTTCTTTCACGGTGACGCCATTGATCGAGAAGCTCTTCGCCTCCTCGTCTACCGTGATCGCCTCGCAGCCGCTCACGCACGGCTTGCCGAAGCCGCGGGCGACGAGCGCGGCGTGGCTCGACATGCCGCCACGCTCGGTCAGGATGCCCTGCGCCGCCTGCATGCCGTGGATGTCGTCGGGCGAGGTCTCCTGCCGGACGAGGATCACGTCCTCGTTGCGGCGGCCGATGCCGAGCACGGCGGCCGTGTCGGGATCGAAGACCGCGCGGCCGACGGCGGCGCCCGGCGAGGCCGGCAGGCCATGGGCGACGGCGAGGAAGCGTGCGTGGCCGAGCACTTCAGCGCGTGCCGGGCCGTCCAGTGCTTTCCATTCGGCGGCTGCCATCGTCGTGACGCGCGTGCCATCCATGTAGATGACGTCCGGGCTGCCGGTCATGGCCGCCATGACGTCGCGCGAGACTTCCGACAGCGGAACCGTCTTGACGCGCGCATCGATGTGCGGGTGCAGCAGCTCGTCGAGCCGTTGTGCCGGCGCTACGCGGCGTAAGGCTTCGGCCCGGTCGATGAGGCCTTCGTTCGCCATGTCGACGGCGATCTTGACGGCGGCGCGGGCGGCGCGCTTGCCGACGCGGCACTGCAGGAAGTAGAGCCGCCCCTTCTCGAACGTGAACTCGACGTCCATCATCTCGTGGTAGTGGCGCTCGAGCGTGTCGCAGATGTCGGCGAACTGTTCGTAGAGCGGCGCGTTTTCGTCGCGCAGGCCCTCGATCGGCGTCGGTGTGCGGATGCCTGCGACGACGTCCTCGCCCTGGGCGTTACGCAGGTACTCGCCGCTGATCGCGCGCTCGCCCGTTGAGGCGTCGCGCGTGAAGGCGACGCCCGTTCCGGAGTCGGCGCCCATGTTGCCGAACACCATCGTCTGGACGTTCACGGCGGTGCCGAGATCGTGCGGGATCTTCTCGATCTCGCGGTAGCGGAACGCGCGCTCGTTGTTCCAGGAGTTGAAGACGGCGCGGATCGCCAGTTCGAGCTGCTGCATCGGCTCGTCCGGAAAGTCGTTGCCGGTCTCGCTCTTCACATGTGCCTTGAACTTCTGTACGACGGCCTTGAGCGCGGCCGCATCGAGTTGCCAGTCCTCCTGCACGCCCGCGGCCTGCTTGGCCTCGTCGAAGATGCGGTCGAACTTCTTGCGGTCCTGTTCGAGCACGATGTCGGAGAACATCATGATGAAACGACGATAGGCGTCGTAAGCGAAGCGTTCGTTTCCGGTGGCGTCGATCAGCCCGCGCAGCGTCGTCTCGTTGAGGCCGAGGTTGAGCACCGTGTCCATCATGCCCGGCATCGAGAACTTGGCGCCGCTGCGGACGGAAACGAGCAGTGGCGAGGAGGCGTCGCCAAGTTTCTTGCCCGCCGCCTGCTCCACGGTGGCGAGAGCGGCGCGCACCTGGTCCATCAGGCCGTCGGGGAACTGCATGCCGTGCTGGCTGTAGGCGTTACAGGCTTCCGTCGTGATGGTGAAGCCCGGCGGCACGGGGATCCCGAGGTTGGTCATCTCGGCGAGGTTCGCGCCCTTTCCACCGAGCAGATCTTTCTGGTCCTTGTGTCCTTCGTGGAACAGGTAGACGTACTTCGCAGGCATGACTCACTCCGATTCGGCTGTCGCCGGCGCCTCTATCGCCTTTCGCCGCGGGGCGGAAGCGCGAACAGGGGCGTGACAGCGTGGTTTGCGTGATCTGAACGACGAGGGGCGCGGCGCATCGCCGCCCGGTATGCGTGCCGAGGGTGCCCATATTGCCGCCAGCCGTGGGCGGTGCAGGTATGCGCTGGCGATGACATTCATCCTGAGGTTGGTGCCGCGTACGCACGCCCGATCGACGTCACCGCGGCCCGCTTCGTGGTACCAGACGACGGATTGCGGCTCAGCGCCCAAGGAGAAGGTGCCCTCCGGGTTCGCGGGGCGGATCGACGTGAACGCCCGGCGTGTGAAGCGCCGAATTATACCATCGGTGCCGTTACGGAAACCCTCGACGCCGCGCCGCCGCCGCACGGCGATAGCCGCGATCGCACCCCTCACGTACAATCGGCGCGTGGACGCCGCTCTCACCCCGATTCGACGCCAGTACCTCGACGTCAAGCGCCGGTACCCGCACGCGATCGTCTTCTTCCGCCTCGGCGACTTCTACGAGACGTTCGACGACGACGCGGAGCTGTGCGCACGCGAGCTGGACATCGTGCTGACCTCGAAGCCGATGGGCAAAGGGCTGCGCGTGCCGCTCGCCGGCATCCCATACCACGCCGTCGACGGTTACCTGGCCAAACTCATCGCGCGCGGATACAAGGTCGCCCTCTGTGAGCAGATGGGCGACCCGGCCGCCGCGAAGGGGCTCGTCGAGCGCAAGGTGGTGCGCGTCGTGACGCCGGGCACGGTGATTGAGGGCAATCTGCTCGACGAGCGGGCGAACAACTACCTGGCATGCATCGCGCCCGCACGTCGCCGGCGGAACGACGATCCGTGGATACGCGAAGCGGGATTTGCGTACGTCGACGTCAGCACGGGCGAGTTCGTCGCCGGCGCCATGGCCGGCGAGCGCGTGTCGGCCGAGCTGGCGCGGCTTCAGGCCGCCGAGGTGCTGCTGCCCGACGGCGTCGAGCCCCCGGCGTGGCTCAGCCCGGCGCTGAACGTCACCCGCATCGAACCGCTCTGGTTCGACCCGGAGCTGGCGACGGTGACGATGCAGGAGCACTTCCGCGTCGCGTCGCCGGAGGCGTTCGGCATTGATCGCTCGTCGCCCGCGGTCGCCGCCTGCGGCGCGACGCTGATGTACCTGCGGGAGAACCAGTCGGCCGGCGCGGCGCTCGTCACGTCGATTCGCGCGCACCGGCCGGCCGAGTTCGCGGGCCTCGACGCCCACACGATGCGCAACCTGGAGCTGTTCACGGCCGGTCAAGACCTGCGCCGCGATGGCTCGCTCCTCGCGACGCTTGACCTGACGTCGACGGCGATGGGCGCTCGCATGCTGCGCCGGCGGCTCGGCCAGCCGCTGGTCGATATCGCGGCGATCGAGCGCAGGCTCGACGCGGTGGCCTACTGCCACGAGAGCGCGATGCGGCGGGCGCGGCTGACGGAGTTGCTGCGCGCGGTACCGGACCTGGAGCGGCTGATCGGCCGGGTCGTGGCGGGATCGGCCCAGCCGCGTGAGCTGGTCGCGCTGCGCCGCGGGCTGGAGATGGTGCCGGAGATACGCTCGGCGCTCGTCCCGGCCATCGCATCACGAACCGAGGGCGACGGACCGTTGGGGCAGCGGGCACAGGACGCGACCGGCGAGGCACCGGCAGCCGGCGCCAGCAATGGGCAATCGGGCGCTGGCTTTGACCCGCGGATCGCGGAGATTGGTGAGCGGCTTCGCGAGTGCGACGACGTCGTCGCGGCCGTCGCCCAGGCGATCGACGACGAGCCGGGCGCGACGATCGAGGCGGGCGGCATCGTGCGGCCCGGATTCTCCGAGGAGCTGGATCATCTGCGCCTGATCACACGCGACGTGCGGCGGTTCCTGGCCGAGCTGGAGGCGGGCGAGCGCGAGCGCACCGGCATCAAGTCGCTCAAGGTCGGCTACAACCGTGTCTTCGGCTACTACATCGAGGTCAGCAAGGCGAACGCGGCGCTCGTGCCGGAGCACTACGAGCGGCGCCAGTCGCTGGTGAATGCCGAACGCTACGCAACCACGCAGCTGCGCGAGTACGAGAGCCAGATTCTGCACGCCAAAGAACGCGCCGAGGAGATGGAGACGGTGATCTTCCGGCAGGTGTGCGCCCAGATCGCGGCGGCGTCGGGCCAGGTGCTGACGACGGCGCAGGCGGCCGCCGAGCTCGACGTCGCCTGCGGGCTCGCCGAGGCGGCCGCACGTTTCGGCTACGTGCGCCCGGCGATGAACGCCGGCGACGCGATCGTGATCCGGGACGGACGGCATCCGATGGTGGAGGGGGCGCTCGCCGCCGGCGCCTTCGTGCCAAATGACGCCGATCTGTCGTCGAGCGGAGCGCAGATCATGATCCTCACGGGCCCGAACATGGCGGGCAAGTCGACTTACTTGCGCCAGGTCGCGATCATCGTGCTGATGGCGCAGTGCGGCAGCTTCGTGCCGGCGTCATCCGCATCGATCGGCGTCGTCGACCAGGTGTTCACGCGCGTCGGCGCCGGCGACGATCTGACGTCGGGCCAATCGACGTTCATGGTGGAGATGATCGAGACGAGCGCAATCCTGCACAATGCCACGTCGCGTTCGCTCCTCATCCTCGACGAGATCGGCCGCGGGACGAGCACGTACGACGGCATGGCGATCGCCCGTTCTGTCGTCGAGTACTTGCACAACCGGCCGGGACTCGAGGCAAAGACGCTCTTCGCAACGCACTACCACGAGCTGGTGGACCTGGCTCAGCACTTGCCGCGCGTCCGCAACTGCAACGTCGCGGTCGCCGAGGAGTCGGGACGCATCGTGTTCCTCCGCCGCATCGTGCCGGGCGGCGCGGATCGGAGCTACGGCGTGCACGTGGCCGAACTGGCGGGGCTGCCGAAAGCGGTGGTGCAGCGCGCACGGGAGGTGCTGCGCGAACTCGAGGCCGGCGCCAACGGCCGCGCGCAGATGCCGGCGCCCTCCGAGCAGCTGTCGTTGTTCTTCGCCGCGCCGCCCGATGACGGGTTGCGGCGGGAGGTGGCGGCGATCGACGTCGATGCGATGACGCCGCTCGAGGCGCTGACGCGGCTGTACGAGCTGCGCGACCGGGCGCGCGAGGCGGGCCCCGACGGCTAGCACCTCGCAGGGTACGGGCGCCGGACCGGCGTCAAGGCATGCCGGTGTACTGCTGGAGCAGCGGGTCGATGGACGGGCCCGCCGCCTTGAGTTCGAGCTGGTGCCCGGACGCCTCGAGGCGCGGCAGCGATGTCGTCGTCGCGAAGACCGTGACGCCGCGAGCGTCCAGCGCCGTGATCGTCATCGGCTGCAGGCGTTCGAGCGCGGGCAGGGCACGCCTCACCGTGCCGCCAGCCGGTACTTCGAACGGGTCGTGCTCGTCGATGCGGACGAAGAGCGCCTGTTCGGTCGGATTGACGAACGCGATGTTGGACGTGGTCTTGCAGGCGGTGGCCGTGGCGATCAAGGCGACGGAGACGATGGCTGCGGCGAGCAGTCGTGCGACCAAGAACGTATCCTTCCCGCGACCAAACCTTCTTCTGGGAGTGTCGTCGTTCTGGTCCCCGATCTGAACGGGCCGGCGAGGCGCGGCGGCCGGCGCGTCAACTCTTCGACACGCCCGGGGCCCCGAGGTGGAAGGGCGGCTTGAGCGCCTTCAGCATGTTGATGCGGCCCGCACCGGCCCAGTCCGGACGGTCCCCGGCGGGCAGCGGGTCGGCCGTCGCCTTGATGATGCTCATGATTGAGTCCGCCTTGAGAGCGGGCGTGCGCGAGACCATCAGCGCTACGAGCCCGGTGACCTGCGGCGCCGCAAAGGACGTGCCGTCGCCCATGGCGTAGGGCCCCGGCGGCAGACATGGCAGAAACGCCAGGCAACTCGACTTCGGCACCGTGCCGACGATACCCTGGCCGATCGCCACGACGTCGACCTCCGCCCCGGTAGCCGAGAACGCGGCGCGTTTGTCCGGGCTGGCGGCCGACGCGGCGCCGACCGCGAGCACGTTCGGATAGCGGGCCGGATATGCGACGCCGGCCGCGCCCGTGTTGCCCGACGCCGCGACGAAGAGGACGCCGTACTGGTCGTGAGCCTCCTGAACGGCCTCGCGCAGGATTTCGGCATCGGCGGGGCCGCCGAGGCTGATGTTGATTACGCGCGCACCGGCCCTGGCGGCGTACAGGATGCCCTGTGCCACCGCCAGCGAGTCGCCGTCGCCGTTGCAGTCGAGCACTTTCACGGGCAGGATCGTGACGCCGGAGGCGACGCCCACCATGCCCGAGCCGTTCGCGTTCGCGGCGATGATCCCGGTGACGAACGTGCCGTGCCCCAGATCGTCGCCCATGCTGCCGTTGAGCGCGGCGGGGCAGCCAGGCGAAGGGTCGGCCACGAACGCGCAGCCGTTGACGTCGTCGGTACAACCGTTGCCGTCGTCGTCCTCGCCGTTGCCCGGGATCTCACGGGCGTTCGACCAGATGCGGCCCTGCAGATCCGGATGCGTGATGTCGAGGCCGGTGTCGAGCACCGCGACGAGCGTCGAGGCTTTCCCGGTCTCGACGGCCCATGCCTCGGGCGCGTGCTCGACCTCCAGGTAGTCCGCCTCACTGGAGTACAGCGGGTCGCTGGGCACGTCGGCGCGCGTCATCGTATAGGCCGGCTCGGCGTACGCCACGTCGGCGCGCGCGCGGAAGTCCGTAATGGCGCGGACCAGGTCGACGCGTGGCGGTGGCGTCAGGCGCAGGGCGTTCAGTTCGGGCGCGCGCTGGGCAATCTTGTACCCCTTCGATAGAGCGAACGCTTCGACGCGAGCCAGGTCCTGGGGATCGTGACCGCGCACGACGATCGTCGCCGGCATCCGGAGCGAGGGAGCCAACGGCGACGACGCGATGGACGCCGATGCTGTGCGGCGACCGCTCGTGGTGTGGACCGTCGTAATGAACGCGAGGCAGGTCAGGATGACGAAGAACGCGACACGTGCGGCCCAACGGGCGTTCCGTCCGAACCCGTCCACCGATCCTCCTCCCGTGCGCGCCGGGGACCGTAACGAGCGGAGCATATCATGAAACGGCGGAGCGCGTGCCGTCGCCCGAAAGCACCGTGATACAATCGCGCCTGGAGGCCCATTGACGATCCGCATCCTGGCACCGCACGAGGCGGCGAAGATCGCGGCGGGCGAAGTCATCGAGCGCCCGGCCTCCGTCGTCAAAGAACTCATCGAGAACTCCCTGGACGCCGGCGCGACGCGGGTGGCCGTCGAAATCCGCGAGGGCGGCCTGGCCCTGATCCGCGTCGCGGACGACGGCTGCGGCATCGAGCCCGGCGAGCTGCGGCTGGCGTTCGAGCGCCACGCGACGAGCAAGGTCGCCGCCGAAGCAGACCTCTGGCGCATCGCGACGTTCGGCTTCCGCGGCGAGGCGCTGCCGAGCATCGCGGCGGCGGCGGAGGTCGAGCTGCTGACGCGCGTCGCCGGCAACGACGTCGGATCGCGCCTGCGCCTGCGTGACGGCGAGATCGCCGAGGAGGGATCAGGCGCGGCAGCGCCGGGCACGGTGTTCACCGTGCGGAGGCTGTTCGGATCGCAGCCGGCCCGGCTCAAATTCCTCCGCGCGCCCGGCAGCGAATCGGCCCAGGTGTCCACCGTCGTCACACACTATGCGCTCGCCTACCCGGAGGTGCGTTTCGAGTTCGTGGTGGACGGTAAGACGGCGTTGCAGACGCCGGGCGGCGGCCGCCTGCTCGACGCGGTCGCCGCGGTGTACGGGGCGGAGACGGCGGCCGCCGCCATCGAGATCGATGTGCCGCCCGCGAACGAGGGCGAGGCCGGAGTCCGCGGCGTCGCCATTGAGCCCCGGCTGCATCGATCCTCGCGAAACTACATCAGCCTCTACGTGAATCGTCGCTGGGTGAGGAACCGGGCGCTCACCTTCGCGGTCGAGGAGGCGTACCAGGGCATGCTGCCGGTTGGCCGCCACCCGATCGCCGCGCTCGACCTGACCGTGCCGCCCGAAGATGTGGACGTCAACGTGCACCCGACGAAGGCGGAGGTGCGCTTGCGCCGCGAGCGCGACGTGTTCGGATTGCTGCAACGGGCGATTCGCCGGGCGTTGTCGGGCGGGTCGACGATACCGGCGGCGTCGCAATCAGTCTGGGGCGGTGGTCCGGTCTCGGCGCCGCAACGTCCGGCCTTGCACTTGCAGCCGCAGCCCCTCCAGAAGCCGCTGCCGCAAGCGACATCGTCAACCGCCGGGGAGCTGGGCGCCGGCGTCGCCCCCGCTCCCGCGCGCGACGCCATCCCGCTGCTGCGGGCCATCGGCCAGATCGGCAACCTGTATGTCATCGCCGAAGGCCCCGACGGCATGTACCTCGTCGACCAGCACGCGGCCCACGAGCGCGTGCTGTACGAGCGATTTCTCGCGGGCGTGCGCGCCGCGCAGCCGGACGTGCAGCCGCTCCTGGAGCCGCTCACCGTCGAGTTGACGGCGCCGCATCGCGCGCTGCTCGGCGAGCACGCGCAAGCGTTCTCGGGGCTTGGATTCGAGATCGAGCACTTCGGCGACGCCGCATACGTCGTCCGCGCGGTGCCGGCGTCGATCGCCGGGGACGACCTGGCACGCCACGTGGCGGAGTTGCTCGATCGCCTGGGGCGCGACGACTTGCCTGACGCGGACCGCGATCCGTCGCATCGCGTCGCGGCTTCGCTTGCGTGCCACGCGGCAGTGCGTGCGGGCATGGCGATGACCCCCGACGAGCAGCGGGAGCTGCTGCGGCAGCTCGAGAACGCGGAGTCGCCGCGCACGTGCCCGCACGGCCGCCCGACGATGGTTCATCTCACCGCCGACGCGATCGCGCGGGAGTTCCGGCGGCGTTAGCGGCTGCTGTGCGCGGTTCGCCGGGCTACTTGGCCGCAGCGAACTCGTTTCGTCGAGATTGCCAGGCGACGAATCGCGAAAGCGCGAGCGCGGCCGCGGCGACGCTGCTGTAGACCGGCAGGCCGTGTGCGGACGCACGCTCCTGGAACGCCAGCGTGGCCTCCATGGCCGGACCGCTCGTCGGCGTCCGGGCAACGCCGATGATCGGCTTGCCGATCTCCGCGGCGAGTTCGCCCAGCTTGTCGCCCTGCCTCGACGCCGACTCGATGAGTTCGGTCGAGCCGCCCCGGTTCGGCCCGTGCCCCCAGCTCGTGTGGTAGAGGATGTAGTCGATGTTTGGGGCCTCCGAGACGATGCGGATCGTGTCGAGCATCGGCTTCAGGCCCTCGGGGCCCCAGCCTACGCTGGTGTCGACGGGGTTGCGCACGCTCGTGCCAGCGGTCGGCGTGAAGTCGCGCAGCTTCTGCTGGATCTCCGCAGGCAGGGCGGGCATCTCCAGCCCGGCGGCGCCGATCTCGTCCGACGCGAGCACGCTGTAGCCGCCGCCGCCGCCGACAATGCCGGCGCGCGGACCGCGCAGCGACGTGACGTACCGGAACGTCACCGCCATGTCCACAAGCTCCTCCATCCGGTCGACGCGGATCGCGCCGGCCTGGCGCACCGCCGCGTCGAAGATCTGCAACGAGCCGGCGAGGCTGCCCGTGTGGGAGTTGGCCGCGCGCGTGCCGGCCTCGGTACGGCCCCCCTTGAGGATGACGACGGGCTTGGCCGCCGTGGCCTTTCGCAGTGCCCGCATGAAATGCTGGCCGTCCTTGAGCCCTTCGATGTAGCTGGCGATGACCGTCGTCTCGGGATCTTCCGCGACGTATTCGAGCAGCTCCGACTCGCGCACGTCGGAGCCGTTGCCGTAGCTGACGACCTTGCTGTATCGGAGTCCGCGCGCCGAGGCGGTGCGGCAGAACTCGCCCGCGTTCGCGCCGCTCTGGGAGAGCATCGCCACCGGACCCGGCTCAGGCGGGAGTGACGGCATGAAGGAGAGCCCGCCCGATGGAGCGTAGAGGCCCATGCAGTTCGGCCCGATCACGCGGATCCCGAACTCCTTCGCCCGGGCGAGGACCCGCGCTTCGAGCGCGGTCGCTTCCTCGTCGCCGGTTTCGCTGAAACCAGCGGTGAAGAAGTGCAGCACCTTCACGTTCTTGACGCCGCAGTCCTCGACGAGCTGCTCGACGAACCGGAGCGGCACGCTCGAGATGACGTGGTCCACGTCGCCGGGGATCTCCGTCAGGCGCGGGTAGCATTTGAGGCCCGAGATCTCCTCGGCCTTTGGATTCACCGGATAGAGCTGGCCACCGAAGCTCATCTCGTTGATCGCGGTCATGAACGAGCCGGGACCCTCCTGGGTTGAGGCCCCGACGACGGCGATGGAGCGCGGGTGAAACATGTAGTCGAGCGCGGCGAAACTGCCTGTGGGCACGGTGGTATCTCCCTTGGTGCACGCCCCGGTTCAGGGTCGCGCCGCTGGCCGGGGAAGCGGATCTGGAGCCGACATAAGGGCTCGCGGAGACCCGCGGCACTCTAACATCGCGCCGATCCTCGGGCAATCACGAAACGTGCACCCTTACGTCCCTGTCAGGGAGTAGGGATCGCGGCGCCGAGCCGCACGCCATGCCCCCCTGCAGATTCGACGCCCCTAAAGCGCACCCCTAAGGGTGCCGACCATTTCCGTGGTCGGAGTACACCCGGCCCTTAGGGAACGCACCGCCGTTGGGGGCGCACACATGCCGGACGAATCCCGCGCGTTCGTCGTTCATCGCGTTGCATCGTGGGCGAGGCGCCTGACCGTCGCTCAGGCGGCCGGATTGATCGCCGGCGCGACGCTGTCCGTCGTGATGCTCTATGCAGCTTCGGCGGCGGCCGACGTCCCGGCGCGTGCGACCGGAGCGGCGCAGGCCGCTGGCGCCACGCAGGGGGCCTCCGCCACGTCCGTTCCGACGCTTGAGCCCCTCTTCGACAACTGGCAGCTCCCGTTCGGCGGCCCGGGTTTGACGGCCGCGACGCCCACTCCCGTGCCGGCGACCGCGACCGCCAGCCCGATGTCCACGCCGACATCGACGGCGACGACCGCACCGCTGCCGACATCGACGGCTCCGCCACCAGCTCCGGCCGTCGCCGCGCCGCCCATTCGGCAGGCGCCCGCCGCGCCGGTGGCGACGCCGACGCCGGTTCCTCCACCGCCCGCGCCGACCGGGCTCGACACGTCGCCGATGGACGGCTACGCCCAGGCCTTGTTCGATGCCACGAACCGCCGGCGCGCCGGCGCCGGGGTAGCGCCGCTGCGCGTCAATGGCTGGCTCATCGGCATCGCCCGGATCCGTTCGCAGGACATGGCCCAGCACGGCTACTTCGCGCACGTGAGCCCGGTCACGGGTGACAATGCGTTTACGCTGATGGACAAGTACGGCGTGCCATATGGCTGGGCCGGCGAGAATCTGGCGGAGAACAACTACCCGCTGGGCGATTCGGTGTCGGTGGCCGACGACGCACTCTGGAACAGCCCGCCGCACCGCGAGAATATCCTGAACCATAACTACACAGACATCGGCATCGCGCTCGCGGTCGACGCGGCCGGCATGAAGTACTTCACGATCATCTTCACGGGGCCGGGCTGAACCGTATCGGCGGCCGGAACGCTGGCACCATCGACGCCGGAAGCCGGGTTTGGAACGGACGCCTGTTTGAAGGTGTCAGGCGGCGACGCTGCCGAAGTGGATGACGTTCGCCGGCTCTTCCTCCTGCATCGCCACAAAGTATGAGTGGCAGGCCGCATCAAGGTGGCGGAGGGTGAACGCCGGCTGTTCCCCGTGGTACGCGCAGATGTCGACCACGAGGTCGACGATGTCGCGCGGGTGGCAGCCTTTGAAGCCACGGTTCGTGTGGTCGTAGTAGTGATCGACCAGGTACAGCGCAGCGTCGGTGTCGAGCGTTATCTCCCGCTGCTGGCAGACCCGCGCGAGGATCTCGAGGAACTGCTCCCGGGTTGGGTCCGGGATCTCGATCTTGTGGCGAATGCGGCGGAAGAAGGCTTCGTCGCCGAGTTGCGACGGCCGCAGGTTGGTCGAGAAGATGAGCAGCACGTCGAATGGCACCTCGACCATGTCGCCCGTGTGCAGCGAGAGGTGGTCTACGCGCTCCTCCATCGGCACGATCCAGCGGTTGAGGAGTTCCTTGGGCTGGATCATCTGGCGTCCGAAGTCGTCGACGATGAGGATGCCGCTGTTGGCCTTCCACTGTAGTGGCGCGATGTAGATCTGAGATTGCGGGGAGTAGCGCAGCTCGAGCTCCTTGAGCGTGAGTTCGCCGCCCGCAGTCACCATCGGCCTGCGGCAGACGACCCAGCGGCGGTCGCGACGGCGGTCGGACCCGTTGCTGTTCACGTCGCTCACGCGGCGCTCGAGTTGCTTTTCCGGGGCGATCTCCTGGTGCACGCGTGGGTCGAACAGCTTCACGATGATGCCGTTGAGGTCGATCGCGTATGGGATCAGGACCTCGCCGGGCAGCATACGCCCGATGGCGCCCGTGATCGTGCTCTTGCCGTTGCCCGAGCCCCCGTACAGCAGCATGGAGCGCCCCGAGTTGACCGCCGGTCCGAGCGCGGCCGCGACCTGCTCGTCGAGCACCAGGTGCGACAGGGCGGCGTCGACGGATTCTGGCGACACGCGCACCGACTTCACCGCCTGCCGTGCGAGGACGTCGAGGTACGCGTCGAACGGAACCGGCGCCGGACCGATGTACTGGTTCCGGCTGAGCGCCTCCTCGGCTTTCTCAAGGCCCTTCCCGGAGAGCGAGTACTGGTACAGCTGCTCGCCCATTCCGGCGCTGCCGACGACCTCGGCGAGCTGCTCGCGCTTGAGGAAGGCGAGCACTTCGTCGACGACGGGGAACGCCAGGGCGAGTTGGGCCGCGATCTGACGCGCCGCGGGCCGTCCGGCGAAGTAGATCGACTTGACGACGAGATCGAGGATCATCGAGAACTCGAGGCCGGTCTCGTCGAGCTTCTGAGGCTGCGGCACGAACGGCGCCGCCGCCTCGTCGTCGCGGCCCTGGCGCGCGAACGCGGGGTTTGGAGCGAGCGACGTGCGCAGCCCGCCGGCTGTGTCGGTGGTCATGCGTCGCTCCCCCGGCTCAGGACGATCACGTCTGCTCCTGGCGCTGCGCCGGGAAACGCTCCCGGTTCGCGGCCGCGCGGAGACGGAAAGAGCGGCAGCTCCCCCGTGTCCTCTGAATGGAATATCGGTCGCTCTCGCGAAAGCTGGAGCACGGCCGCTCGGCAGGTGTGGAGGTGTGGCGGGTGCCATCGGGATCAGGAGGAGAGGGACAGAAAGAACGGGTTCGGGCCAGGGGACGCCCGCCAGGCCCCGCCTCCTGAACGCGCGTCCCCTGGGCCCGTGGCCCCAACCTGAGCTTCCGCCGGGGCGGAGGCATGCATGCGCGGCCCGCAGGCGCGCGGAAATGAACCCAGTGACGTTGCGTGCCGCGTCCGTGCCTGGCGCGCTGCACCGCTCATCGCGGCGCACAACCTGTCGATACTGAACGTGAGGCGTGCAACCTGCGGGCTCCACCTGGCGCCGAACGACGGCACCGCCCGGAGGTGGGACGATTCTGCCACCGGTTCGGACGCCTGTCAAGGGGCGGCGCGGCGAAAGTTTACAGGCGAATCCAGCGCGCGCCGGTCCCGGGCGCGGACGGGAGCGCAGCGAGCGCTCCGGAAGCTGGCGGGCGGGAGAGGGAATGCAACTCAGAAACGGCTTCGCGATAGCCGCGCTGGCGCTGCTGGTCATCGCCCAGTCGATGGCGCATGCGCAGCAACCGCCATCGTTGCGCGCGAGCGTCGCGGGGGTGAGCGAGGGCACGTTCCCGAACGCCACGGCGCTCGTCAACGTCGAGGATTCGTCCGGCGCCGACGTAAAGGGGCTGGCAGCGCCGAACTTCACCGTGACGATCGATGGGCAGCCGGTATCCGTCGTCTCGGCGGACCTGGCATCGAGCAAGGCGTTGCCGCTCGACGTGCTGCTCCTCGTGGACGTCAGCGGCAGCATGGCCGGCGACGTGATCGCGCACGCGCGCGAGTCGGCGAAGGCGTTCGTGTCAGGGCTCGCTCCTGAAGACCGTGTGGCGATCACGAGCTTCGCCGATGAGGTGACGCCCGTCCTGGACTTCACGACGGATCGCGGGCAGGCTCTGGCCGCCATTGATGGGTTGGTTGCCAGCGGCGACACGGCACTGTACGAAGCGACGGCGCTCGCGGCGCAGAAGGCGGCCGAATCGCCGGCGAGCCGGCGCGCTGTGGTCCTGTTGAGTGACGGTGCACAGGACGGCGTGCCGCTCACCGTTACGCGTGAGCAAGCGCTCGCCGCGGCAGGGGGCGCCGGCGTGCCGTTCTTCGCGCTCGGCGAAGGGCGCGGTATCGATCGCGAATACCTCCAGGCTCTGGCCGGCATCACACGCGGACGCTACCTCGAAGCGCCGAACCTGCAGGACATCGCCACGGTGTACGCGGGCGTGGGCCAATTGCTGCGCGGGCAGTACGCCGTGACATTCGACGCCTCGGCGGCGAATCCGGCCGGTTCGGCGATTGCGCTCGAGCTGCGTAACGGCGGCGCCGTCGCGTCCGCGACGGCCATGTTCAAGCCAGGCCCGGGCTTCGCGCCGCCGCCCATCGTGATCGACGGCATGCAGGACGGCGAGCAGCTTTCGGCGGCGCGAACAGTCTCGGTGACAGGCGCACCGGCGGGCGAGACCGTCAAGTTCTACGTGGACGACGTCAACGTCTTCGAGGCTTCGGCGCCGCCGTACACCTACACATTCGATCCGGCCCGATTCACGCCCGGGTCGCACGCGCTGAGAGTCTCGGCGCAGGCGTACGGACGGCCTCTCGAAGCCAGGCTCAGCTTCTCATCGATTCGTCCGGCCGCCGGGGGCGGCGGCGGACTCCCCGTGTTGCCGATCGCGGCCGGTGGGGCGGCCGTCCTGCTGGTGATCATCGTAGGCGGCGTGCTGCTGCGGTTGCGGTCCATGCCAAGCGACGACCCGGACGTGCTCGCCGGCCGCGTGGTCCCCTTCGCGGCGCGCGTCAGGGCTGCCGCGTCGGAAGAGGACACGCCGGTCGACGGACCGCCGCCAGAGAGCATCGGTGAGCCGATGGGCGTGCTGATCGCCCGAGCCGGGACCGATCTGGGCACCGAGTACCTGGTCGGCGGGCGGCCGGTGAGCATTGGATCCGGCTACAGCTGCGGCGTACGCGTGGACGATCCGGGGCTGGCGGGAGAGGAAGCCCGGATCTGGATCAGCAAGGGCCACCTGATGCTGCATCGGATGACGAAGATCACGGCGATGGTCGCCGACGGGAACAGTGGTGGCTGGCAGATCCTCGACCAGGGAGACGCGTTCGAGATCGGCGGCCACCGTTTCGAGTTCCGGCTCTTGCCTCAGGCGAGGCCGGAGCGTGACCTTGCCGACATTCCGAACGTCCTGCGCGACCCCGATCCGTCCCGCCGGACCGTCGTGCCGCCCCAGACGGCATCGCCCATGCAGATCCCGGAGGCGGTGCACCCCACCTTCACCGACCTGATGCCCCGGAACGACTGACCGGCCGGACCATCGGATCTCGAATCTCTCCGGGTCACCCCCTCAAGCCGCGCCTTCCATCTGCCGATCCTTACTGGGACGTCAGGGAATACCCGTACGGGGGGCGCACCGACACGGCGCCGATTTCTCTCTCATCCCGAACGTGCGGACGGGCGAGCGTGGGAGTCGAGCCGGATGGTGAACGCCAACTCCGCGGTACCGCGTGCGAACGACGACACCGAACTGGTCCTGCGGGCGATCCAGAAGGATCAGGACGCGTTCGGCGAGTTGTACGACCGCCACGTGGTGCGCGTGTACCGGCACATCTACTACATGGTCGGGAACTCGGCGGAAGCCGAAGACCTGACCGCGCAGGCATTCCTCCGTGCGTGGGAGGCGATCGGGCGGTACCAGGTGCGCGGGGCCCCGTTCGTTTCCTGGTTGCTGCGCATCGCCCACAACCTGGGCGTCAGCCATCTTCGCTCGAAGCGCGAGTCGTCCCAGCTCCACGATGGGATCGTCGACGACAAGATGCGCCGCGATCCAGAATCCGCCTACGAGCAGACCGCCGACGAGGAGCTGGTCCGGGAGGCCATTCTGAAGCTGCGCGAGGAGCAGCGGCAGGTGATCATCCTCCGCTTCATCGAGGATTTAGATTACCGGGAAGTGGCCGAGATTATTGGTAAGAGCGTCGCGGCTATCCGCGTCATTCAGCACCGCGCGCTCAACGCGCTCCGCAAGCAGATGAAGCTGTTGGACCCGGCCGTGTGAGGTCCCGGAGCGGCGGCCGCACGAAACGGCGGCGGGGGGCAGTGTTACCACGGTCAGAGGACGATCGCCTGTTTCAACTTCGGCCAACTGTCAGCCGGTGGTAAAGCGGCGCGCCGTGACGCCGATACGTATACAGCGTAGTGGCCCTCCGGGCCGAATTGCCGCATGGGAGATTGAACCATGGCACGAACAGCTGCCGCATCTTTGCCGGGACGGACGAACCGCAAGTTCCTGATTGTCGCGCTGCTGTTCGGCGCACTTACCGCGGTGCTGTTCTATGCCCTGACGGCGAATCGCACTGGTACGTCGAAGGCGACGTCGAACTCGCCGACCGACGTCCCGGTGGTGGTGGCACGCGTGCCGATCAGGCAGCGGACGGCGGTCACGGCGGACATGCTCGAGGTCAAGAGCCTGCCCGCCGGCGCGATTGTCGCAGGTGCCTTCACGGGCATCGGCGACATCGTCGGCAAAGTGACGAAGTTCCCGATTGACGCGAACCAGCAGGTGGTGGCGAGCGCCGTGGTCGACACTTCGCGGCCGGCTGCCGGCGCCGCACTCGCGTTGGTCGTGCCGACCGGCCGCCGCGCGATGTCCATCCAGGCGTCGCAGCTCAGCAACGCTGGCGGCCTCATCCTGCCCGGCGATTACGTGGACCTGGTCTGGGCTTGCTGCCAGGATCGGACCGTGGTGACGCGGACGCTGTTCCGCAACGTGCAGGTGGCGGCCATCGCCCAGACGCTGATCAGCAGCGGCCCTGTCGACGTCGCCGGCTCGGCGACATCGACCGCTGGCGGCGCGGACGCGCCGATCGCCGCCGACGCCGCCGCGCCGCTTCCCGAAGCCGTGACGATGACGCTGTTGCTCACGCCGCAGGAGTCGCAGCAGCTATTCCTCGCGGAGCAGACCGGCAAGATCCGTGCGGTGCTGCGCAACGTAGGTGATCAGGATCTGGCGGAGACGCCGCCGAGTTCTTTCTTGGAGATCGCGCCGGTGGACCTGCTGAAGGCGCTGCCGGAGGCGCTCAAGCCGGACGGGTTCAAGACGCAATAGGGTCCCGCACGGGCGGAGCCGGTCGAACGAAAAGCGACGTAGGAGACGTAGCCAATGGCGCGCAATCCCGAGATCGTCACCGTGGATCCGGACCTTGGCAGCCGCGCCGAGACGAAGCGCGCCGTCCAGATCGCGCACTTCACGGTCGTCGGCGAGGCGGGCTACGGCGTCGAGGCCGTGACGGTCGCCCGGGAGGCGACGCCGGACGCGTTCCTGGTCTCGTTCGAGGAGCCGGTGGCGCTCGCGCTGCAGACCATCGAGCAGCTGGCCGACGCACTGCCGAACGCGCCGACGATCGTCTACTCGTCGCTCGTCGATGCGGGCTCCGTGCGGCGCGCCATGGTGGCCGGCGCCCGCGACTACATCATCAAGCCGCTGAAGCCGGAGGACCTGAGCCGCGCCGTCTACGGTGTGCTGGAGCAGGAAGAGCGGAAGCGCCTTCGCGCCGACGGCCTGACGACGGACGCGGCCGCCCGGGGCACGGTGATCACGGTCTTCGGCGCCAAGGGCGGCATCGGCAAGACGACGATCTCGACGAACCTGGCGACAACGCTGGCCAAGATCACCGGTGCGAACGTCTGCCTGCTGGACATGGACACGCGATTCGGCGACGTCGCGATCATGATGGACGTCGCGGTCGAAGCGAGCATCGCCGACGTTGCGCGCCGCATCGACGAGATCGATCGCGACAAGATCCGCGACTATCTCGTCAAGCACCACAGCGGCGTTTCGATCCTGCCCGCGCCGCTGCACCCCACCGAGTGGCGCAACATGACGCCGCAACACATCGAGAAGATCGTCGAGCTGCTCGCGCAGACGCATGACTACGTCGTCGTCGACACTCCGGGCACGTTCAACGAGTTGATCGCGGCGACGCTGGAGATGGCCAACCTGATCCTGCTCGTGACGAGCATGGACATCGCGAGCATCAAGGACACGGCGCTGGCGCTGGAGATGCTTCGCGCGGCGGGTGTGTCGGAAGACAAGGTCAAGCTGACGATCAACCACTCCACCGCGGCGAACAGCCTGCGCGAGGAGGACGTGTCGCGGGTGCTGGAGTACGACGTGTTCTGGCGCATTCCTCACGATCTCAGCGTGTCGAGCAGCACGCAGCTCGGGCAGCCGATCGTGATCGCGAAGCCGTACGCGCGCGTGTCGCGGTCGATCATCGACCTTGCGCACGCGCTGACCGGGACGAGACAGGACAAACGCGGATTCCTGGACCGATTCCTCGGCCGTTCCGCCTAGTACGTTGGCCGGGAGGACGTAACGATGAGTCAATTCCAGTGGCAGTCGCGCAAGCCGCAACCCGGAGCGGGCGGCGGCGCTTCGTTCACCCGCCCGGGCCAGTTGACCCAGAACGTGGTCGCCCTCAATGAGTTGAAGTTCACGCTGCACCAGCGCCTCATCGAGGAGTTGGACCCCAACAAGCTGGAGGGACTCGGCAAGGAGAAGGCGCGCGACGCTGTCGAGCAGGCGGCCCGCACGCTCGTCGCGCAGGAGATGCCCGGCATCGTCGGCACGACGCGCGACGAGCTGGTATCGGCCGTGGCCGATGAGGTCCTGGGGTTCGGCCCAATAGAGCCGCTGCTGCGCGATGCGGGCATCTCGGAAGTCATGGTGAATGCGCCCGACACCGTCTTTTACGAGAAGGAAGGCCGCCTGTATCTGAGTTCGGTCCGGTTCCGCGACGATCAGCACATCATGCGCATCGTCGAGCGCATCGTGGCGCCGCTTGGCCGCCGCGTCGACGAGTCGTCGCCGATGGTCGACGCGCGACTGCCGGACGGCTCGCGCGTCAACATCATCATTCCGCCGGTCGCCCCGAAGAGCCCGACGGTGACCATCCGAAAATTCCGCGCCGACAAGATGACGATGAACGACCTCGTCGCGACCGGAGCGCTGACGAACGACCTCGCCGAGTTCTTCCGCGCCTGCGTGCAGGCCAAGCTCAACATCATCATCTCGGGAGGCACCGGCTCCGGTAAGACGACGATGCTCAACGCGCTGTCGGCCTTCATTCCGGACACCGAGCGAATCGTCACCATCGAAGACCCCACCGAACTCCAGCTGCAGCAAGGGCACGTGGTGACGCTCGAGGCGCGGCCGGCCTCGCTTGAAGGGCGCGGCGAGGTAACGCAGCGCGACCTCGTCCGAAACGCGCTGCGCATGCGGCCGGATCGGATCATCGTCGGCGAGGTGCGCGGCGCCGAGGCGTTCGACATGTTGCAGGCGATGAACACGGGCCACGAAGGATCGCTCGGCACCGTGCACGCGAACACGCCGCGCGACGCGCTCGCCCGCATCGAGAACATGGTGCTGATGGCCGGATTCGAGTTGCCGGTCAAGGCGATCCGCGAGCAGATGCAATCGGCGATCCACCTCGTCATCCAGATCGCACGCTTCCCGGACGGCACACGCAAGGTCGTCTCGGTCGCCGAGGTCTCAGGCATGGAGGGGCAGATCGTGACGATGCAGGACCTGTTCCGCTTCGAGCAGGTCGGCATCGACACGGACGGGCGCGTCCTCGGCGACCTTCGCACGACGGGCATCCGGCCGCGCTTCGCCGACAAGTTCGAAGTCGCGGGCATCCACTTGCCGGCCGATCTGTTCGCGGTCGCAGGGTTCTAGGGGTTACATATGCTGGACCCATTGGCAGCAGTGACAGCGCTATCAGCCATGATCACCGTGGTGGTCGGCGTGATCGCGTTCTACGGCAGCGCCGTGCCATCGTCGGGCATGGTTCGCGGGCGGCTCGAAGGCCTCATGTCCGGCACCTCGGTCGTGGACACCGGGTCGAGCGCGGCCCTGCGCAAGTCGAACAGCGAGGGCGGCCCGTTCGCCGCGCTCGTCAACGGCAAGCTCACAGAGCAGCTTGCGATCCAGATCGAGCGCGCCGATCTGAGCATCAGCCCGGGTGAGTACGTGGCGGCGCGTCTCGTGCTGGCGTTCGTCGGGTTCATCGGTCCCGTGTTGCTCATGTCCGGCGCGATTGCGCTGGCGATCGGCGTCGTGGCCGCGTTGATCGGCTACAACCTGCCGAAGATGTACGTGAACCGGCGGCGCCGAAAGCGCGCGGAAAAGCTGAACGCGCAACTCCCCGAAGCGCTGACGATGATCGCGAACGCGCTGAAAGCGGGCTTCGGGTTGATGCAGGCGCTCTCAGTGGCGTCCGAGCAGCTCAGCCATCCGATCTCCACGGAGTTCGGCCGAACGATTCACGAGATGAACATCGGGTCCAGTGCCGAAGAGGCGCTGCAGGCGCTGAGCGAGCGGTGCGGCAGCTACGACCTCGACATCGTTGTGACGGCCATCCTCGTCCAGCGGACGGTCGGTGGCAACCTGGGCGAGATTCTCGACACCGTCGCCGACACGATGCGCGAGCGCATCCGCATCAAGGGAGAGATCCAGACGTTGACCGCGCAGCAAAAGCTGACCGGCATCGTGCTCGGCCTGATTCCGCTGGCCTGCGGCGTTCTGTTTCAGCTCATGAGCCCGGGCTACATCACGCCGCTGTTTACGACGTTCATGGGCAAGATGATGCTTGTGACAGCGGTGGTCCTGGAGAGCGTAGGTATCCTGATCATCCAGCGTATCCTGAAGATCGAGGTGTAGGCGATGGACTCAGTCGCAGTCGTCACCGCACTCTGCGTGTTTCTCACGATCGTCTTCCTCGTGCTGGGCGTGACGTCCGGCGCCGACAGCAGGACGGCGGCCGCCGCGCGGCAGCGGCTCGAGGGCTTCACGCGCGGCCAGGCGGACCAGCCGGACCAGGCGCTGGCGCCCGGCTTCGGCGCCCGCGTGATGTCGCCCATGCTGCACGGCGCGGCGGACGGCCTCGGGAAGTTGCTGCCGAAGTCGATGCTCAAGGGTGTCGAGAGGTCGCTCATCGTCGCCGGCGAACCGATGACGTTGAGCGGTTTCCTGACGATGGTGCTCGTCGCGACGGGCGCCGCGCTCTTCCTTGGCGTGCTCATCGTATCGGTGTCCGGCGCGTCGTTCGGCATGATGCAGATCGGTACGGTCGCGGTGGTCGGGTTGATCGGGTTCTTCATGCCCTTCTACCTGATCAAGTCGCGCGCGAGGCAGCGGCAGTCCGCGATCGTCAAGAGCCTTGCCGACGCATTCGACCTGATCACGACGTGCGTCGAAGCCGGCCTCGGCCTCGACGCGGCGCTCGCGCGAGTCGCCGAGAAAGTGGAGGGGCCGTTTGCGCAGGAATTGCAACGCGCGCTACGCGACGTTGCGCTGGGAAAGTCCCGCCGGGATTCGCTCAAGGAGCTCGGTGAGCGAACGGCGGTGCCGGACCTGCTCCAGTTCACCAACGCGGTCATCCAGGCCGAGGCGATGGGTTCGTCGATCGGCACCGTGTTGCGCGTGCAGTCGGATCAGCTGCGAGTACGGCGGCGGCAGCGCGCGGAGGAACAGGCGTACAAGGCGCCGGTCAAGATGCTATTCCCGCTCGTGCTCTGCATCTTTCCCACGCTGTTCATCGTGATCCTCGGTCCCGCGATCATCACGATCATGAACGACTTCCCCGGAGGCTAGTCATCCCTGGCATGGGGACCGTGCAGGCCGCCCGAGAGGGCGGCCTGCGCCGTTGGCACGCGCGACGGGTCCGGGTGTCGTGCTAGGCTGATCGGGCGCTCGCTCGTTCGTTTCAAGCACTCATTCAGGGAGGCCTATGTTTATCGCGATGAACCGC
The DNA here is from genome assembly GCA_964371095.1 of uncultured Dehalococcoidia bacterium. Lineage (GTDB taxonomy): Bacteria > Chloroflexota > Dehalococcoidia > DSTF01 > JACRBR01 > CAYJMJ01. The sequence continues at coordinate 32,793 of CAYJMJ010000017.1, forward strand.
TTCATGATTGCGCCCGGGAAGGGCGAAGACTTCGAGCGCGTATGGAAGTCCCGCGACACGTACCTGCAGAATGTGCCGGGCATCATTCGCTTCGCGCTGCTCAGAGGCGACGCCGAAGGCGAGTACGTCAGCCACAGCACGTGGGCCAACCGTGACGCATTCCTCGCCTGGACGCAGAGCGAGGCGTTCACGGCCGGCCATCGGCAGGGTTCGCTCGCCGGGATCCTCGCCGGGCCACCGCAGATCAACCTGTATGAGGCGGTGATCGAGGAGGAGTTCGCGGCGTCCTCGCCGGCATAGCGAAAGCGCCGGCGCCGCCGGCGATCGGACGCGCGCCTCGCGTACGGCGGACGGCGGTATACTCCCGCGGCCCCTGAGCGAACGGAGGTGCACGTGGGCGGCGCGATCATGGGTGGACTCGGAGATCTGTACCGGCTGCGGGACGCGCGACGACGGCGGGCGTCGTCGTGGGACACGACGGGCGGCAACGCCGACTTCTGGCTGATCGCACCCGGCGAGACGCGGACGCTCGCCAGCCTGCGCGGCGCCGGATGCGTGCGCCACATTTGGATGACGCTGATGTCGCGCGAGGAGGCATACCCGCGGCGGGGCGTGCTGCGCATGTACTGGGACGGAGCGGCCACGCCCTGCGTCGAGGTGCCGGTTGGCGACTTCTTCGGCGTCGGCCACGGCATGCTGGCCGAGTTCGCCTCGCTGCCGCTGACGATGAGCCCGGCCGGCGGACGCGGCTTCAACTGTTTCTTCCCGATGCCCTTCAGCGAGGGCGGGCGCATCGACATCACGAACGATGGTGAGCGCCGTTTGATGTGCTACTTCTACGTCGACTACGAGGAGTACGACGCGCCGCTCGCCGATGCGGCCCCCTTCCATGCGCAGTGGCGGCGTGAGAATCCGACTGACGGCTGGGGCCGGACCGGTGCCCCCCACGCGGACGACGAGCGCCGGCAGGCGTGGTCCCGCCCGAACCTCGACGGCGCGGGAAACTACGTGATCCTCGAAGCGGCGGGCCGCGGCCACTACGTCGGCTGCAACCTGAACGTCGACGTCTTCCAGCGCCAGCAGAACGACTGGTACGGCGAAGGCGATGACATGATCTGGATCGACGGGGAGATGGTGCTCCGGGGCACGGGCACCGAGGATTACTTCAACACGGCGTTCTCGCCGACGACCGCGTTCAGCGCGCCATATCACGGCCAGCCGGTGTATTCGGGCACGCCGGAGTGGCCGTGGTCCGGCAAGAACTCGATGTACCGGTGGCACATCGAAGACCCGATCCACTTCCGCGAGTCGATCAAGGTGACCATCGAACACGGCCACGCCAACGACCTGTCAAACGACTACTCGAGCACGGCGTACTGGTACCAGAACGAACCGCACGCTCCGTTCCCGGCGCTGCCGCCGGTCGAGGCGCGGCTGCCGCGATAACCCACGTCGCGTGTGCGCGCCGTCAGCGCAGGAGCGTTGACTGCGCCGCCGGCCGGGGCCCTTTCGTGCGGACGCGGCGGCGCCGCACATGTGGTCGCGAGGCCGTGGGCGGTGTCGCATACATGCGCGCGAGTGCCAGCGCCTCTCGCTGAAGCTCGGCGCGCAGGTCAGCCGGCGCGAGCACCTCGACGCGATCGCCCCAGCCGCGGATCCAGCGGCCGATCTCCATGAGGCCGGCGACCGTCACCGTCAGGATGCAGCCACCGTCGTCGAGATCCTCTATGGACTGCGACGGATGCCAGCGGGATTCCCGGACCCGCCATGCGACATCGGGCGCGAACCGCAGCTTCACCGCACGCCCCTCGCCCCAGATGATGCCCCAGGCCGACGAGAGCAATCCGTCGAGGTTGAGGTCCGCCGGGACGTCGAACGACTGCGGCAGCATGTCCGCGGCGGCGATGCGCTCGATCTTGAAGGTGCGCATCTGGCCGTGCGTGCGCGAATATCCGATGAGGTAGGTGGCGAAGCCGGCGGCGCTGGGCTCGAGAAAGTACGGATCGACGACCACGTCCTTCGCCCGGCTCTTGCCTGCGGACCGGTACGCGAGACGCAGGCTGCGGCGGCGTGCCCATGCCTCCGTGACCGTCACGAGATTCCGCGAGAAGTCCGCGTCGAGCGGCCGCACGGAGAGCGATTCGGCGGCCGCGACGACCTGGTCTCGCACGGCTGGCGGCATGATGCCCGAGATGCGCTTGAGCGCGGCCGCCGCGTACGGGTCTCCCTCGTCGCTGTAACGGAGGAAGAGCCGCGTGGCGATCAGAACGGCGCGCGCCTCCTGGAGCGTCAGGCTCACCGGGCCGAGCCGCTCTTCCTGCATGAGGGCGTAGCGGCCCTTCTCCTCGGTCAGCGGCACGCCGGACTCCGTCTGGAGCACGAGCAGGTCGCGTTGGATCGTGCGGACGTGCACGCCCGTCATGCGGGCCATCTCGGACACCGTGTAGCCCGCGCGGCGCCCGCGGAGCAGCTCCTGGATCCGGAGAAGACGGACGGAACGGCGTTGGGGCGTCATGTCAGGCACCATCCTACTGCCGCCGGCGATACATCGGGAAGGTCGATGTTGACGACCGCCGTTGTCGCCGACAAGCCGTAGCCTCTCGATCGCGCACCCGCGCACGACCGAGGGGAGGTTTGACATGCAAGCCATCGAGGACACCGGTGTCTATGCGTACAGGGCTGGCGAGGAAGTGGTCGCGGTCATCCGGGGCGAGGAGGTGCTCGACGTCGGGCGCGGCCTGGTCCTCGCGCCGGAGTCGGTACCGCCCTGGATCATCGGCCGCATCGTGGCCTGCGTGCGACGCGCAGGCCGTCCGGCGTACGTGCTGCGATACCGATACAACGCGCGCGCCCACGTTTGCGTGGTCGGCGCGCACGCCATCGAGGGCGTGGCATAGGGACCGCCATCGCCCGAGGCGAACGCCGGCGACCGTCACTCCGATTCGGCGGCGCGGCCGCGCACCATATGGTTCAGGTCGTCGAATCGGAGAGCCGCTGGACGTCCCGCGGTGTCGAGCGTCATGACGATGCGCGCCGGTTCGGCGTTCGCCACGTCGACGAGGAACAGCGACGGATCGGCGGCGTCGGCACGCCGCATTCGGACGCCGTCCTTCCACGGTCCGCGCCGCGAGCGGAGCACCAGCCCGTCGCCATCGCGGTCGATGCGTATGCGCCCGTACCGCGTCGCCGGGCGAAAGTTCGTGAGGTGGCCCGGAGTACACTCGTAGATCCCCGGTGCCGCATCGAGGAAATCGGCGTCGACGGGATGGTCGGATGCGGGCGGCTCCGGCGCGTCGAGCGCGGTGCGGAGGATGCTGCTGAAGACGGGCGCTGGAGAATCGAGCAGCACGTTCATGTGCTGGATGACGGCGAGGTGCAGGTCGGGAATCACCGTGAGGTTCGAATTCCAACCTCCGAAGAACGCTCCTCCGTGCCCGAAGGTCCGGTAGCCGTATCGGGGCGCCCGGGCGAACGCGAACCCCCAGCTGGCGAGGCGGTCGTCGGGACACCACTGCGGCGCCGTCATCGCGCCGAACGTTTCCGGCCGCACGATGCCGCCGCCACCGAGCAGTGCCGCGGCGTAGCGCGCCATGTCCGGCACGGTGGACTGCACCGCGCCGGCGGCGTAATCGCCGGTGTTCGGCTCCGGCGCGAATACGCCCCGGATGTTGTGCCCATCGACCGTCGGCTCGTCCTTGACCTCGATGCCCGCACGGTCGAACAGCGCCCGTGTGTCGGCGTCCGGCGCGCGGTGGTATCCCGTCGTCAGCCGAGGGTGAGGCTGGTCGAGGCAATCGCTGTCGTTCATGCCGAGTGGCCCGAAGATGCGACGCTGAAACACGTCGTGCAACGGCGCGCCTTCGGTGCGCACGATGATCTCGCCGAGCAGGGCGTAGCCGTTGTTGCAGTACGCCCACTTTTCGCCGGGCCGCGCCTCGACGATGATGCCGTCCGGGTAGTGGGTCGAGAAATCGCCGGTGCCAGCGCCGGCGGCGGCTTGCGGGCTGACGCTCGCGGCCAGCGCCGCCTCCGTCGGCGCCTCGCCGATGCCGGAGGTGTGCGTGAGCAGGTGGCGCAGCGTCATCGTCTCGGCCGGCCCGTGGAAGCGCACCTCCGGCAGATGCCGGACGACCAGGTCTTCGAGCGACAGGCGGCCCTCGTCGACGAGCGCCATCACGCAGAGGCCGGTCATCGTCTTCGTGATCGAGGCGATGCGCTGCCGGCGCGCCGGATCCTGCGGTTCACGGGTCTCGATGTCGGCGTGGCCGAACCCCTCGGCGAACACGAGGTCACCGCGCTCGACGACGCCGATCGCGATGCCGGGCAGATGGCGCTCCTCGATCGCCTGTCGCGCGGCGTCCCGCACGCGGGCGGCTGCGGTCTGGTCGAAGACGGGCATGTGCGCCTCCCCGCTCATCGTTACCCGCAAGCGTATTGCGAACGTGGACGGACATCCAGCCCAGGCTGGGTCGCCACGTAGACCGTCTCTTGGGAAGCGAGGGCGGCGTAGACACCGATCAACACGCTCGGTCAGCAGCCGGGTACGTGGCGGATCTCGTACACGTCGAAACCGCTCGCGGCGAGCACGGTGCGGGCGCAGGCGTTTTCCGCGCCGGATGCCATCTCGCCGAGCAGGGCGTGCTCGTTGGTGCCGTACCGCCGGTCGTACGCGTCGTAGACGATGACATAGTCGACGTGACGGCCGCTGAGAAATGCGCGATACACCTCCGTGGAGGGGAAGCCGCGGCGGTCGATGCTCTCCGGGAACGGCTCGGAGTCGAGGCGCGCTCCATTTCGGACCAGGTCGTACATGCCGACCTTGCCGTCGCCGACGCGGAGGATCCGGTAGGTGGCGCCCGGCTGGAAAACGGGTGACGCGATGAATCCATCGACGCCGGTGTCGGCGGTCCGCGTGAGCGCGCCCCACGCGTATTCGTTCTTCCGCACCGGAACGAGGACCAAGTTCAGCCCGATCATCAACACGAAGATGGCCGCCGGCACGCGGACGAGCACCGTGCGTCGGATGATGAGCGCGATGAACGGTGCGCCGATGACGATCGCGCGCAGAACGACGGTGCCGAGGAAATTGCCGACAAGCGCGGCTCGCGAGACGTCCTCGACTGTCGGCGAGGCGAGCGTAAGCCAGGCTGCCGGCGCGGCGATGACGAGCGAGAGCGCGTACCAGCCGATCAGACGCGTGCGGTCCGGCTCCCACCAAATCCGCCCGAGCACGACGACCCCCGCTATTGGCAGGATGACGGCGGGATGCGTGGCCCCGGCCGCACCCAGGAGCAGCGCCGCCAGCAGATGCCGCTGCTCGCGCCAGCACGCGATGGCAGCGAACAGCAGCGCCGTCGCCCAGAGAAACGGAAGCTGACCGAGCAGCGGACCTTCGACGAGCATCGGCTCGACGAGAAGGATGGCGAACCACCACCCGCCGCGGAGCTCCGGGAATGCTCGCCACATCGCTCCGACAACACCGAGGAAGCCGACCACGAGCCAGAGCGTGACGATCCAATCGCCGAACAGCGGACGCAGCAGCGCCGCGCTGAACCACGGCAGGAATCCGTACGGAAACGCGAACGCGTCTCCGTGGCCGATGACGGGCATGTGGAGAGGGACGCCGTGCCCGTGCCAGAGACGATCGGCCACGTACCAGACGTGGATGTAGTTGTTCAGTGAGTCGTTCGTGACGAAGATGCGGTGGCTCAGGATCAGCGCGAGGCCGGCCGACCAGGCGACGCACGTCGCCATGAACGCCAGATTTCCCGGGCGGCGCATCCACCGTGCGAGCGTCCGAACCCGGCCCGGTGTCACGGAGCTTCGGTTAGTCTGTACGTGCATGCTCAATCCACACGGCAGGGAGGATAACAGGGCCGCCGTACCGGCATCAGCCGGTCGTGCGGGCGGTCGGACACGCGTTCTGCTCCCGATCGCCGCGGCGGGCGGCGGCATCGTCGCCCTGCCGGCGCTGGCGATACTCGGCGACCCCGTGCACGCCTCGGCCGGGCAGTCGGGCGTGGCGATGCTGCTGGCCGTGTTGGTGGGCATCGCCGTGAGCCGCCTGGCGAGCCCGCCGATGGCGCCGGTGGCCGTGCTTGCAGGCGGCACGGGCGCCTGGCTGCTGGCGCAGGCGTCGTATCCGGTCGCCGGCTGGGTTGTCGCGCCGATCATCGGGATCGTGGCGGGCCTCTCCTGGCCGAGGAGCGCGCGGGTTTCGCCTCTGTTGCTCTTGCCGCCGTTGGCCGTCGCGCTCGCACTCGCCGCGTTGCGCTTCTCGGCCGGCCGCGACGCGTCGATGGCGGCCGGGGCGGCGGTGATCGCCATCGCGGCGATCGCATCGGCGCTCGCGTCGCCGGCAGTCGATCAGCGAGGGCTTCGGATTGCCGCGCTTGCGTTCGGAGCGCTGCTCGTGGCCGCGGGCACGTCCGCGTTTGTCGGCGCGACGACGCCCGGCGTGACGTGGTTCGGCTCGCTCGTGCACCACGGCCCCCGGAACGGCAATGAGGTGGCGATCACGTTCGATGACGGTCCGGACCCGCCGTTCACGCTGCAGATCCGGGACATCCTCGATCGATATGGCGTAAAGGCCACGTTCTTCACGGTCGGCAAGGCGCTCGTCGCGCGGCCGGACGTATCGAAGGCGCTCCTCGACGACGGACAGCTCCTCGGCAACCATTCGTACCACCACGATGCGTGGAGCTGGCTCGACCCGCGGTATCCGGAGCTGGAGGCGACGCAGGACGCGTTCAAGCGGCAGCTTGGCGTCTGCCCGGCGTTTTTCCGGCCGCCACACGGCAGCCATACGCCGTTCATGGCGCGCGTCGTCGAGGATCATGGAATGACCACGGTGACGTGGGATGTCTCCGCGGGCGACTGGGCCACCGGCGATGGCGCGCTCGTGGCGAAGCGGGTGCTCGACAAGGTGCAGCCGGGCTCGATCATCCTCCTGCACGACGGCATCGACGGCAACATCGGCGCTGACCGCGGCGTCATTCTCGACGCGCTGCCGCGCATCCTCGACGGCCTGCGCGCGCGCGGGCTGCGTCCGGTGCGGCTCGACGAGCTGCTCGGACGGCCGGGATACGTCGACGCATGCTGACGCGCTCCGGGACGGGCCGTGGTACGGGCGCGCCAGCGTATTGACTATGATGAGGGTGTGCGGAGGATAACGCGTTGACCTCTACGAGCCCGCCCGGGCAGGCGGCGCCGAGCCGCGTGGTGCGCGCCGTGGTCGTCGATGACGACGACCGGCTGCTGGGCGTCATCAAGCGCGGCCTGAGGCTGCACGGCTTCGAAGTGAGCACGTTCGCCGACCCACAGGAGGCGCTGACGTTCCTGGAGAGCCGCGCGGCGGACGTCGTCGTGCTCGACGTGATGATGCCCGATCTGGACGGCGTGTCGCTGTGCCGGCGACTGCGCCTGACGCAGAGCATCCCAATCCTGATGCTTTCGGCGCGCGACACGGTGCCGGATCGCATTCTTGGACTTGAGTCCGGCGCCGACGACTACGTTACGAAGCCGTTCGAGATCGCCGAGCTGGCGGCGCGGCTTCGCGCGCTCATGCGCCGCACCGAGCGCGAGACGTCGGACGACCGGCTGACATACGCCGACCTCGTGCTCGACGTGCGGCGCCACCAGGTGACGCGCGACGGCCAGCCGATCGGATTGACCCCCACGGAGTACCGCCTGCTCGAATATTTCATGCGCAATCCTGAGGCGGTGCTGGCGCGGGAGGCGGTGTTGCTCAGTGTCTGGGGTTACGAAGGCGGCGAGTCGAACTATCTCGACGTGCACGTCGGCCACCTGCGCGAGAAGCTCGAGGCCGGCGGCCGTTCACGCCTCATTCAGACGGTGCGCGCCTTCGGCTACGCGCTGCGGAAGAACTAGGTGTCACTCCGCGTACGCCTGACGCTCGTCTACAGCCTCCTCTTCGCCGTCCTCATCGCCGGCTTCGGCATCATCGTGTACGTCCAGACCTCCAAGCGCCTCTACTCGTCGATAGACGACACGCTGCGCACCCGCGAAGAGCGCATCCTCTCGGAAGCCAGCGACGCCGCGGACAACGGCGATATGTTCACGGTGGATCAGTCGGTGCTCGATGAGATCGGCTCGCCGGGCGTGTACGTCGAGATCCTCAAGAGCGACGGCACCGTCGGCGCGCGTTCGAGCAACCTGACGGACGACCTCCCGATCCGCACGCGCCGGCGTGTTCCGTCGGACGCGGCGCTGATCGAGACTCACACGACGGACAACGGCGAGCGCGTGCGCGTGCTCTATCAACGGGTTCCGCTGGCCGGCGACGATGGCGCTCGCCTCGTGCTGGCCAGGTCCCTGCACCCAACTGACGCCGCGCTGGACCGCATCCGCATCGTGCTCATCGGCGGCGGTATCGTGTTTCTGATCGTCGCCAACGGGCTGGCGTACGTCGTCGCGGCCCCGGCGCTCTGGCCGATGCGCGAGGCCACGGGCACGGCGAAGGAGATTGAGGCCACCGCTGACTTCTCCCGCCGGATCCCTGGCGAGAATCAGCCGGGCGAAGTCGGCGAGCTGGTACGCACGTTGAACGAGCTGATCGCGAAGGTGCAGACCACGCTCGATGCCCACCGCTCGTTCCTGGCCGACTCGTCGCACGAATTGCGGCGTCCGCTCGCGGTGTTGCGTGGCAACCTCGAGGTGCTGGCCAGCGGCGCGTTGCCGATGGATGAGCGAGAGCAGGTGATCGCGGAGGCCGAGGCGGAGTCGCGACGCATGAGCCGCATCCTCGCTGACCTGCTCATGCTGTCGCAGGTCGATGCGCGCTTGATCCTCCAGCTGCAGCCGCTCGATCTCGGTGACTTGCTGCGGCGGATTGCGGACCACGAACGCCAGCGCTTCCCGGACCGCCGGTTCGAGATCGATGCTCCCGAGGCCCCGATCCGCGTCGAAGCGGACGAGCAGCGCGTGCGCCAGATCATCGAGAACCTGGTAGAGAACGCCGCCCGGTATTCCGAGCCGGGCCGGTCGATCCATCTCGCCACACGGCGGAGCGGGCGCTTCGCGGTGGCCGAAGTGCGGGACGAAGGGCCCGGCATGAGCGAGGAAGACACGCGGCACGCGTTCGAGCGCTTCTTCCGCGGCGCGCGCGGCCGCCGTCAGCACTCCGATGGCAGCGGCCTCGGACTGGCGATCGTGCGCCACATCGCGGAAGCGCACGGTGGTGGTGTGGCGTTGACGTCGACATCTGCGGGCACGGTCGTCCGCGTAGAGTTGCCGCTTTCCATAAGCAACTCATAGGGCTTCTTCAGCCCAGTTTCACGAAACCTTCATCTGCGCCCGTATACAGTCCCGTTGAGGAGAGGTGGCAGATGAGAGTTCCCCCCGCAAAGATTCACGTTCCCGAAGAAGACCGTCGCGAGATCCTGGCCGCCATCGACGAGTGCCTTGCGACGGGCCAACTGACGCTCGGCAAACACGGCGCGGCGTTCGAAGAGGCGTTCGCGCAGACCGCGGGCACGAAGCACGCGATCGCTGTCAGCAGCGGCACGAGCGCGCTCGAGATCATCTTTCGCTCGATCGGCGTTGCCGGCGGCGAGGTCGTCGTTCCGACAAACACGTTCTTCGCGACGCCCGCGGCCGTGCAGCACGCCGGCGGCACGGTGCGGTTCGCGGAGTGCGACCCGGCGACCTACGCGATCGATGTCGAGCACGCGAAGTCGCTGATCAACGACCGCACCCGCGCCGTCGTCGTGGTCCACATCGGCGGCGTCATTACGCCGCGGATTGGTGAGCTGCAGGCGGCGTGCGCGGCCGCCGGCATCCCGCTCGTCGAGGACGCGGCGCACGCGCACGGGAGTACGCTCAACGGCCAGCCGGCCGGCAGCTTCGGGCTGGCGGCGGCCTTCTCGTTCTACCCCACCAAGGTCATCACGTCGGGCGAGGGCGGCATGATCGCGACGAGTGACGACCGGATCAACGAGGAAGCGCGGGTCTACCGAGACCAGGGGAAGGCCGGCTTCACGTCGAACTTCCACACGCTGCTCGGCAACAACTGGCGGATGAGCGAGCCGCACGCCGTCATCGGCCGCACCCAGCTGAAGCGGCTGCCGGAGTTCATCGCGGCGCGCAGGCGTGTCGCCGCGATTTACGACCGGGCACTGCCGGCGACGGGCATCGTGCCGTTGGCCGAGCCGGCCGGCGCTATGAGCAACTACTACAAGTACATCGCGATGCCGCCGGCCGGCATCGATCGAGGCGCGCTGAAGAAGCATTTGCGCACGACCTACGACGTCGGCCTGAGCGGCGAGGTGTACGAGGCGCCGTGCCACCTGCAGCCGGTCTTCGGGCCGCTGGCAAACGGCACCTTGCCGGTCGCCGAAGATCTCTGCGCGCGGCACATCTGCCTGCCGGTGTCGGCGGTCATGACTGACGCCGATGCCGAGCACGTCGTCGAATCCCTGGGCAAGGCGCTCGCCGAAGTGCGGGTCTCCGTGGAGGCATCATGAACGTCGCCGTTACCGGCGGCTGCGGGTTCATCGGCTCGCACGTCGTCGACAAGCTGAGGGACCAGGGCATCGAGGTGCGTGTCATCGACCACGTCGGCACGCCGCACCGGAGCGACGTCGAGCACCTGCGCGTCGACATCATGGACCAGGAAGCACTGGTCGAGGCGACGCGCGGCATCGACGTTATCTTCCACCTCGCGGCAGTGGCCGACGTCAACAACGTCGCCGCCGACCCCACCGGATCCGTCGCGCTGAACGTGCTCGGAACGGCGAACGTGCTCGAAGCCGCGCGCGTGAACGGATTGCGCCGCGTCGTCCTGGCCAGCACCGTCTGGGTGTACGGTGCGGCGCGCGAGGAGCGCGTCGACGAGACGGCGTGCTTCGACCCCGCGCTGACGGGCCATGTGTACACGACGACGAAGATCGCCGCGGAGATGCTCTGCAACGACTACTGGACGCTGTTCAAGGTTCCGTTCACGATCCTGCGCTACGGTATCCCGTACGGCCCGCGCATGCGTCCGTCGCTGGTCATCCCGATCTTCATGCGTAAGGCGCTCGCCGGCGAGGCGATGACCGTCGCCGGCGACGGCAGCCAGAACCGCAAGTTCGTCTATGTCGAGGACCTCGCCGACGCGCACGTGCTCGCGCTGGCGCCGGAGGCAGAGAACCAAACCTACAACGTCGACGGGTCAGAGGAAGTGACGATCCTCCGCATCGCCGAGACCGTGCACCGCCTGATGGGCGGCAAGGGCATCGAATTCGTCCCGGCGCGCGCGGGCGATTACGGCGGCAAGCAGGTGTCTTCGACGAAGGCGGCGCGGGAGATCGGCTGGACGCCGAAAGTCGACTTCGAGACCGGCATGGAACGCACGGTCGCCTGGTTCCTGGAGTCGCAGGGCCAGCCGGTCCTGAACAGGGCATGATCGCGACCCGGGCGCAACCGGAAATCAGGGGCGCTGTGCCGCCGCAGACGGGCCGGCCCCGCCTGATCGCCGTGATGCCCGCGTTCAACGAAGCCGAGACGATTGCCGGCGTGCTCGAACGCCTGTACCCGCTCGTCGACCGCCTCGTCATCGTCGATGACGGCTCCGTGGACCGCACCCGCGAAGTCGTGTTCGAGTGGCTGGCGGCCAAGCCGCACGCGCAGCTGATCTCATTCAACAAGAATCGCGGCATGTCGGCGGCGTATTACGAGGCGTTCCAGCACCTCGGGCGCATGGTCGCGCTCGGCCAGGTCGACGAGGACGACGTCGTCCTGACGGTCGACGCCGATGGCCAGCACGACCCCGCAAGCCTGGACCTGCTGCTGAAGCCTATCCGCGAGGGCGCCGATGCCGTCATCGCTCGCCGCGACTTCCGCCTGTACCCGCTGTACAAGCGCGTGGGCAACTGGATCATGTCGGCCTGGGCGTCGCTGTGGTCAGGCCGCCGCTTTCAGGACGTCGAGTCGGGCTACCGGGCGTTCAAGGTCGGACCGCTCCTCCACGCGCTGAAGTACTACAAGGGCTACAAGTACAGCGAGACCGTCGAGATCGCGGTGATCCTGCCGATCCTCGGGTACACCATTCACGACACGACGCTGGTCGACATCCCGGTGTTCCGCTCGCGGACACGCCTCAAGGACGTCGTTATCGATCTTGTGGCGATGCCGTGCGCGTGGTGGCGCGTCATGGCGGCGCGGCGGCTGCCGAAGGGCGTGCCGACGTGGTTCGCGTACTGGGTACTCCCGCTGTTCTTCGTCGCGGCGGTCGCCGGTGTGCTGCGCATCCTGACGCGAAGTCTCTACCTGGCAAACGACACGGTGAACAACTACGTCCACGTCTGGTACATCAGCGACCGCCTGTTCGGGAGCGGCCACGTTCCCCTTCGATTCGCCGGACTCGACGGCGGGCGGGCGTTCACGTTCCCGTACGGGATGACGCCGTGGCTCGTGAATGCGTTCGTCTATCCGCTGCTCGGCGACTGGTCGGTGACGCTGTTCCTCGTTCTGGGCGGCATTGCCGCGTTCGCGGCGGCGATGGCCGTGCGGCCGTCGATGCGCGACCCGTGGCTGGCGCTGCTCTTCATCGCCAACCCGTTCTTCATCGATGCGCTCGCGGGCGGGCAGTATTCGTTCCTCTGGTCGACGGCGGGCTTCTTCGTGTTGATACGGTGCGCCGAACAGCGGCGCTGGCCCCTGGCGGCGGCGGCGATGTGGTTCACCGTATCGACGCACCCGATCGAGGGCGGTCTGGGCGTCTTGTCGTACGTTGCGTTCTGCGCCGCCTTCCGGCCGCGCACACGCATGCCCCTGCTGGGCGTGACCGCGCTCGTCGCGCCGTTGCTGGCGCCCTCCCTCTACTTCGCGGTGCGCACGCCGGCGGTGGGCGAAAACAGCTCCGCGACGATCGCGCTTTCGATACTCCAGGACCTGCCCCGCCGCGGCTCGGTGATGGCGGCGCCGTTCGCGCTCACGTGGGCCGCACCGTTCCTGCGCCGGCACTACCGAACGGTCGGCGTCGCGTTCGCGGCGGTCGCCGCGCCGGTGGTGCTGCTGAGCGGCGGTGCGTTTGCGCGCGTGCCGGGACTCGGCAATCTTGCGAGGCAGGGGAGCTACGCGGGCATCGTTTCGGCCGCGTCGAACGACTACCGTGGCTACCTGGCGTCTCCGGATTTCCATCGCGGCGCCGTGTACCGCGTCCTGAGCCCGAACGAGAGGGAACAGGGCGTCTACTTCCTCATGCGGCACCGCGGCGTGCTTGCGAACGAGCTGTTCAGCGAAAGCCAGCATCGCCGGAGCTGGACCGAGAGCCGCTATCGCTGCTACCTGGCGGCGAAGCACGTCGACCGGGTCGTCGTCGAGCCCGGATACCATCGCGAGTTTCAGACCAACGAGCCGATCCTGCTGGACAATCTCGTGGCGCGCGGAGAGGCACGCGTCACGTACGGCGGCGCCGACGACGGTCTGGCGGTGTACGACGTGACGCCGTTCCGCGACAGCGGGCCGGCGCCCGCATCGGTCAAGGAGTGCGGCTCTCGATGAAGGCGGCCGACGTCCGGGAAGCGGTGGCGGGCTCCCTGGAGGTCGTTCGCCGGACTGCGCCGCTGCTTGTGATCGGCTTCCTCGTCGATGCCGGCTTCCTGTTCGTCTTCCTCATCGCCTTGCAGTCGTACCTGCCCGAATCGTTGCACACGAGCGACGCAATCGCCGGCTACGCGCTGGCGGCGTTCGGCCTCGCCAAGCTCCTGACGCAACTCGGCGGCGGATTCGTGTCGGATCGACTGGGCACGCGCCGGGCGATCATCCTGGGCACGACGCTGCTGCTCGTGGCCGATGCCTCGATCCTGCCGCTGGCGCATGTCGCACCGTGGCTGATCATCGGCGCCGGCGCGGTCGAGGGGCTTGGCTCATCCGTCACGTGGCCGGCGCTCTATTCGGCCGGGGCGTCGCGCGTGGCGCCGGACCAGAAAGGGCGGTTCACGGCGCTGCTCACGCTCGCCACGGGCGCTGCCCTCGTGGTCGGGCTGGGCGGAGGCGGGCTGCTCAACAGCATCGCCTCGTTCAACGAGGCCATGGCGTTCCCGATCGGCGCGGTCGGCACGGCGCTCGCGCTCGCATTGCTGACGCCGCTTTCGCGGAGCGAAGCCAACACGCGAGCCGAGCCCGAGATTCCGGCGCCCGGCCAGATTCGAACGATCATCACGTCGCCGCAGCGAACGGTGTTCGCGCTGATGGTGCTGAGCGAAGCCGCGGCGCTCGGAGCGCTGACGGCGGCGTTCCGCTCATACGGCCGCGACGTGCTCGACGTCTCCCTGGCGCGGCAGGCACTCCTGCTCGCGCCGGCCGCCGTGCTCGGCGGCCTGATGGTGGTGCCGGGCGGCGCGCTCGCCGACCGCTTCGGCGCGCGACGCGTCATGGCGCCCGGATTCGGCGCGACTGGCATCTGCCTGCTGCTGCTTTCGCGGTGGAGCGATCCGGCCTTCGTCGTGGCGGCGGCGGCGGTCGCCGGCGCCGGGTTCGGACTCGCCCAGCCGACGATCGCCTCGATGATGATGGTGCTCGCCGGACCGAGCAACACGCGAGGCGGCATCATCGGCTGGTTCATGACGATGGACGGGTTCGGCCACGCCGCCGGGCCGGCCGCCGCCGGTGTGCTGCTGGGCTTGCTGGGAGCGCCTGCCGTCATGATCGCGGCCGGAGCGATGTTCCTCGTCGTCGCATATCTCGCGTTGACGTCGCGGCTCGGCGAGAGCGCGGGGTTCGAGGTGCCGGCGCCGCCGGCCGCGTGCCCGGATGCCAGAGTAGGAGGTCGAACGTGACGGTGCTCGTGACAGGTGGTGCGGGATTCATCGGCTCGCACGTCGTCGAGGCGTTGCTGGCGCGTGGCGAAGAGGTGCACGTCCTCGACGATCTGAGCAAGGGCCAGGTGACCAACCTGCCGGCGCGCGTGCCGCTGCATGTCCTCGACATCGCCGCCTCGCCGCTGCATCAGGTATTCGTGGACGGCAAATTCGACGCGGTCGTGCACTGCGCTGCGCAGACGAACGTGATGCGCTCGCTCGCGGATCCCGAACTGGACCGCCGTATCAACATCGATGGTCTGGTGCGCGTGCTCGGCGCGGCGACGGCGGCCGGCACGCGGCGGTTCGTGTTCATTTCGTCGGGCGGCGCCGCGTACGGCGAGACGCCTGCGCCCGCGACGGAGGACACGCCGCCGCGTCCCGACAACCCGTACGGCCGGCACAAGATCGAGGGCGAGGCGATCGTGGCCGCCGCGCCCCTGTCCGGCGTCTCGTTGCGGCTTTCGAATGTCTATGGCATTCGCCAGCGCTCCGATGCCGAAGGCGGCGTCGTCAGCATCTTCGCGGACAGGCTGGCCGCCGGGCTACCACTCCAGATCTACGGCGACGGAACGCAGGAGCGTGACTTCGTCCACGTCTCCGACGTCGTGGCGGCGATCATCCTGGCGCTTGACGCGCCGGCCATGAGCGGCATCTGGAACGTCGGCAGCGGGCGGTCCACGAGCGTCTCCAACCTCGCGCTGCTGATGACTGATGCGTTCGGCGGCGGTGCGGGCATCGAGTACCTTCCGGCGCGGCAGGAGATCAGGCGCTCGTGCCTGTCCATCGGAAAACTCGCCGGCACCGGTCGCTGGTCACCGAAGCGCGAACTTCCGTCGGGAGTCGCGGATCTGGCGGCCGCGTCGATGCCCGCTCGGTAACGGGAGTGGTGCGCCTCGAAGACGCGAGGCGCCGTCGCCGTATTGCTAGACGAGTTCCAGCGCGGCGGCGCGAACGCGATCGGGGCTCGGCATGAACGCGAGCTCCAGCGGGCGGCTGAACGGCACTGGCGTTTCCGGTGCCGTGACCATCTTCACGGGTCCGTCGAGGTGATCGAAGGCCTGCTCGGCGATGAGCGCGGCCACGTCGGCGGCCAGCCCGCACCGCGGGAACCCCTCGTCGACGACGACGGCGCGCCCGGTCTTCCGGACGGACCCGAGCACCGTCTCCCGGTCGAGGGGTGAGATGCTGAGCAGGTCCACGACCTCCGCGTCGACGCCGTCGGCCTCGAGCGCCTTGGCCGCCTGCACGCACACCGACGTCGTCAGCGCCGCGCCGATCAGCGTCACGTCCTTACCCGGCCGGACGATGCGCGCCCGACCGATCGGGAACGTGTACGGCTCCTCCGGCACGGGCTCGGACTGGCCGAGCAGCAGTTTGTGCGCGCAGAAGACGACAGGGTCGTTACAGCGAATGGCGGCGGTGAGCAGACCCTTCGCGTGGTACGCCGACGACGGCGCGACGACCCGGAGGCCGGGGATGTGCGCGAAGAGCGAGTAGAGGATCTTCGAGTGCTGTGCGGCCATCCCGACCCCCGCTCCGATGTGCGTGATCATGGTCAGCGGCACCGTTGCGCGGCCCCCGGACATGTAATGCGCGAATGCGGCCTGGTTCATCAGCGGGTCGAGGCAGACGCCGATGAAGTCGACGAACATCAACTCGGCCACGGGCCGCAGCCCCGTCATCGCCGCGCCGACCGCCGCGCCCAGGTACCCGATCTCGGAGATCGGCGTGTCGAGCACGCGCTCGGCGCCAAACTCCTTGTATATGCCCTTGTACGTCGCGAACGCGCCACCCCAGGCCTCAGACAGGCCCTCCTTGTCGCGCCCGCCGCCGCCGGCCACGTCCTCACCGAGCAGGATGACGCTCGTATCTCGCCGCATCTCCTGGCGCAGTGCCTCGTTGATCGCGTCGCGGTAGGTCAGCACGCGCTCGGCGGTCATGACAGCACCTCGCTGTACACGCCCGCGGTCAATTCGGAGATGTCGGGCACCGGGCTGGCCTCGGCGAACGCTACGGCCTCGTCCATCCGGCGCTCGGCCGCCGCGGCAATCGCGTCGAGCTGTTTCTGCGTGACGCCGTGCTCGGCCCCGAGATACTCGCCGAACCGGACGATGCAGTCGCGCGCCCGAAACCACTCGACCTCGTCGGCCGAGCGATAGCGCGCCGGGTCGCCGACGAAATGACCGAAGTAGCGGTACGTGTCGCACTCGAGCAGCACCGGGCCGGCGCCCGATCGAGCGTGGTCGACGGCCCAACCTGCCTTCGCCAGCACGTCGAGCACGTCCTGTCCATCGGCGCGGAGGCCCGGCATGGCGTACGCCGGCGCGCGATCGACGACGTGCTCCACCGACAGCGCGTACTCGACCGGCGTCGCCTCGCCGTAGCGGTTGTTCTCGCAGACGAACACGACCGGCAGCTTCCAGACCGAGGCGAGATTCAGCGCCTCGTGAAACGAGCCGATGTTCGATGCTCCATCGCCGAAGAACGCGACCGCGACGCGGCCGGACTTCGTGACCTTCGCCGTCAGCGCGGCGCCGCAGGCGATCGGCAGGCCCGCGCCGACGATGCCGTTCGCGCCGAGCATGCCGCGGCGGAAGTCGGCGATGTGCATCGAGCCGCCCTTGCCGCGCGACGTGCCGCCGGTGCGGCCGTACAGCTCGGCCATCATCTCGTTCGGGTCGACGCCCTTGGCCAGGCAGTGGCCGTGCCCCCGGTGCGTCGATGTCAGGTAATCGTCGTCGCGGAGATTCGCGCAGACGCCCGCCGCGACCGCCTCCTGGCCCACGTACAGGTGGCCGACGCCGCTGAACGCGCCCTTCAGCACCAGGCTCGCGACGCGCTGATCGAACGCGCGTATCAGGACCATCGTCTCGTGCAGGCGCAGTGCCGCTTCGCGCGATGGCGTTGCGCGCGGGGGTTCGGGCTCGGGCATCGACATGCTCCTACTTCAACAGCTCGCGGCCGATGATCAGCCGCCGGATCTCGGACGTGCCGGCGCCGATCTCGAGCAGCTTCGCGTCGCGGACGAAGCGTCCAAGCGGCAGCTCGTTCAGGTAGCCGTAGCCCCCGTGGATCTGCATGGCGTCGAGCGCGACGCGGGTGGACATCTCGGCCGCGAAGAGAATGGCGGCGGCGGCTTCCTTGTGCACCGGTTCGCGCTCGGCCCGCACCGCCGTCTGGTAGACGAGCGCGCGCGCCGCCTCGACCTGTGTGTACATGTCGGCGAGCTTGCCCTGGATGAGCTGGAAGCTGCCGATCGGCTGGCCGAACTGTCTCCGCTGCCGCGCGTAGTCGACGGCCAGCGCGAGCGCCTCCTCGGCGATGCCGATCGACTCGCCGGCGATGAACACGCGCTCGATGTCGAGCCCGCGCATCATGACGCCGACGCCCTCGTCGATCTGGCCGAGCACGTTGGCGCGGGGCACGCGGCAGTCGTCGAACACCAGCTCCGCCGTCGGCGATCCGCGGTGTCCCCACTTGTCGAGCTTCCGGGACACGGAGAACCCCGGGAAGCTCTTCTCGACGATGAATGTCGTGATGCCGTGCGCGCCCTTTGCGGGATCGGTCTTTGCGTACATCACGACGACATCGGCGATCGAGCCGTTCGTGATGAACATCTTGCTGCCGTTCAGGATGAAGTCGTCGCCGTCGAGCACGGCCGTCGTCGAGATGCCCGTGGCGTCCGAGCCGGCGTTGGGCTCGGTGATGGCGAGTGCGCCGACGAGTTCGCCGGAGCAAAGTCCGGGCAGGTAGGCCCGACGCTGCGCCTCGTTGCCGTTCTGGTAGAGGTTGTTGACGCACAGATTGGCGTGCGCGCCGTACGACAGCGCGACCGAAGCGGACACGCGGGCGAGCTGCTCGATGATCAG
>CAYJMJ010000018.1:0-34012 GCA_964371095.1 uncultured Dehalococcoidia bacterium
CTTCGTCGCTGGCGCGCAAGTCGCCGCAGTAGTCAGTCTTGTACACGTCTCCTCCCAGGTCGGCGCGGGCGGCGCGATCCGCCGCGTTCGTCGAAGTGTAGCGGGCGGCGCGGAGACGGACAGCAAACGGCAAACAGCAAACAGCAAGAGGCAGGGAGGGGCGCGGAGCAGACGTCGTGGCGCGTTCGATGGCCCGAGCCCGAAACGATAGACGACATTGAACCGCAATCTTGATGTGTTTCGGGCCGGGCGAGCGCGGGCATGGGCTGTCAACCATGTGACGGACGGGGGCGCGGCTGCGGAAGGCGTACGCCTGCATGCGGCGATGGTACGTCGGAGGGGGAGGGAAGTAGGAGGGAGCATGTCACTCCGGCGGGGTGGGCGCGGGTGACGGAGAGCAGGGATATCACGGATTACGCGGATGTTCCCGGGGCAGCGAACGGGGCACAAAGACACTCGGGGCGGGCTGAATGAGGGCGCGGGCTGAAGACGCACATTGACGGAATTCGAAACGGGTACAACATGTACCTCTTTTGCTCTGTACTCGACGACTGACTCTGTAGTACGTTCTGCGCCGGAACCCGCGTATCTGTACGGAGAGGCTTGCCCTGATGTTGCCACGGCCGCGGTTCCTTGTGCTCGCCGCGCTGCTCTGCCTCGCTGGCGCTGCTGTCGTGGCGGGCGGCAACCCGCGCATCTCGCCGGCCGGTGCCGCGCGGCCGACCGACATCGTCGCGAGCGGCGGCGACGCGTCGGGGAGTGCGGCAACCAGCCCGCGGGTGGCGACGTCGACGCAGAATGCGGCGGGCATGCCCGGCGGCGCAGTGAATGGCCATTACATCGTGTTCGAGCAGGACGGTACCGGCCGGATTCGGGCGCTGTTCCATCGACGCGTGAAGCTGGCGGCGCCGCTTCGCTCGCTCGACGCGCAGGAGTTGCTCGAGCGGCTCTCAAGACCCTCGCGGCAGACCGATATGGTCGAAGTCGATCTGGAGGACGCGCGGGGCTTCGCTGTCTACCAGGACGTCGTTGACACCCAAAGGTGGATGCGCGGCGAGTTTCACGGGGCCGGAGGCAGCATCGACGGGCACATCCTGCCACTTGATTCGAAGGTCTTCGTTGTGCGGGTTCCGGAAGCCGCCGGCACGAAGCTGGTCGTCAGGCCGAAAGGCAGTGCGGCCACGACCTTCGACCCGGAAGGGCTGGCAGCGGACGCGACGCTGCCGCTCGCCGGGGTGAGCGGAGCGTTGGCCCAGGCAGTGACGCCGCCCCCGGCGAACCCGCAGAACCGTGTTGACTTGCTGATCATGGGCGACGGCTACACCGCGGCCGAATCCGGCAAGTTCGCCAGCGATGCCTCAACGCTCGAGAACGATTTCTTCTCCATCACGCCATACATGGAGTACCGCAACTTCGTGAACGTCTCGACGATCTTCACCGCGTCTGCCCAGTCCGGCGCCGACCACCCACCGTACAATGCTGACTGCGCACAGGGCGCCCCCTCGTGCTGCGCCGATCCGGAGATGCAGTCGGACCCGCTTGCGGGCACAGTCGCCAACACGGCCTTCGACGCGACGTACTGCACGTACAATATCCACCGCCTGCTGACCGTGAATACCAGCCTGGTCTTGGCCGCCGCCTCCGCCGCACCTGACTGGGATAGCATCATGGTGATCGTCAACGATGCGACGTACGGGGGCTCGGGCGGGTATCTTTCCGTCGCGTCGACGAACCCGTTCGCAGCGGAAATCGCGCAGCACGAGTACGGCCACTCATTCACGCGCCTCGCCGATGAATACAGCTCCCCATACCCGGGCTACCCCACGTGCAGCGATATCAGCGGTCCGGTGCCCTGCGAAGTGAACGTCACCGACCAGTCAACGCGCGCACTGGTCAAGTGGCTGCCCTGGATCCACATTGATACGCCAGTCCCCACGCCGCAGGGCACGACCGCGTACGCGGACGTCGTGGGGCTGTTCGAGGGCGCGCGCTACTTGTCGAGCGGAATGTACCGCCCCGGTGACACCTGCCTGATGCGCTCTCTTGGGGGCTACCCCTTCTGTCAGGTCGCGAGCCAGGCGTACGTGCTCAAGTTATACGACGGTGGATGGGGCACGCCGTCCGCCGGCATCGATCTGATTGAGCCGGGTTCTGAGTCGCCGCCGCCGGGTTTGCTGGCCGGTAACACCGGACCGATCAACTTCAACGTGAGTCTGCTCCAGCCCAGCGGCGCGCCGCCGCTCGCGGTCAACTGGTATGTGAATGACGTCGTCGATCCAGCCAACCATTCCAGTTCCTTCGGGCTCACGCCGGTTCCGGGCTCCACGTACGAGGTCCGCGTCGAGGTGACAGACACGACGCCGCTGGTACACCCGGCGATGGCCAGTACGTCACTGACGAGCAGCAGACTGTGGACCATCGAACCGCGTCTGCCAGCCAGCATCGACCTCACAGCGAGCCCTGCCGGCATCGTCTGCGATGGTATCCAGACCTCGGCGGTGACCGCGTATGTGACCGACGCATTCGGCGACCCGGTGGACGATTCGACGAGCGTGACATTCAGCGTGATCGGCGACGGAGTGCCGTATCCTGCAGTCACCTCGACTTCCGGGGGAGTAGCGGGAAGCACGATCACGCCGGCGGCGACAGCAGGCGCGGGCGTCTCAGTGCACGTCGTTGCGGCGCTGGTGGAGGCATCGATCGATATCAGCTGTCTTCCGCCCCCGAACCCCGACAACTCGTGGGAGCCGCTGGACATCGTCGCCTTGCCGTTCACCGACGCGCGCAACACGGCCGGCACCTCGCTCGAGGCGGGCGAGCCGCAACCCTGCGGAGACATGGGTGCGACAATCTGGTATCGCCTCAACATCGCATTCCCGCCGCCCGGCTGGCAATCGATCGCGGTCGACACCGTGGGCAGCGACTTCAACACGGCCGTTGCCGTGTACGTCCCCGCGGCTACATCGCCGCCGGGAGGGCTGACGATCGTCGACTGCAATGCCAACGCCTCCCATTCCTCGGTGTACTTCACGACGAACCCCGGGGCGACCTACTTCGTCCAGGTTGGCGGCCAGTCCGGCGCCACGGGCAACCTCGTCGTCAATGCCGACCAAGACACCGACGGCGATGGTTACACCGACAAGCAGGAGATCGATGCGGGCAAGGATCCGGCTACGTACTGCGGCATCATGCGCGGCGATGTGAACGGCAGCGGCAAGGTGAGCCTCGCCGATCTCATCCTGACCGCGCAGCAGTACAACCAGGCGATCCCGCCGGCGAGGGAACGCTACAACCAAAACGGCGATGCGAAGATCACGCTCGCCGATCTGATCCTGGAGGCGCAGGTCTACAATCAGCCGTTGACGGCGTGCCCGTAGCAGGCTGCCAGACAAGTCACTGACGGAGTCTATCGCCAAGCGACACAGGCGTGCCTTGAAGCTCCACGACTCGGGCCGAAAGCCGGCGCGACGGATGGAGCGGACTTCTTCAGCAGCCCGCTCGTGATCCCCTTGCAATCGACCGCGATCGGTGCGACACTGCGGTCTCTATAGACGTGGCCGATAGGCCGGCCCGTTCCTTATGACTAGCAAGCGGCCGGTGGGCCAGTAGCTCGGGAGCATGCAGGCATGGACCTCGGTCAGGTCGAGGCGTTCGTGCAGGTCGCGCAGCATCGCAGTTTCAGCAAGGCGGCTGACGCGCTCTTTCTGACGCAGCCGTCCGTCACCGCACGCATCCAGTCGCTCGAACGCGACCTCGGCGAGGCGTTGTTTGAGCGCAACGGGCGCGGCGTCCGGATGACCGAGATGGGCGCGACCTTCCTCCCGTATGCGCGCCGCGCGCTCAAGGCGCTGCAGGAGGGCCGCGACGCGCTCGACGGCATGCGCAACCTCGACATCGGCACGCTGAAGCTCGGCTCGGCACTGACGGTCAGCACGTACGTGTTGCCGAAGATCCTCAAGCAGTACTGCTCGCTCTACCCTGGCGTCGAGGTGACGGTGCAGACAGGCCGCTCCGAGCAGGTGCTGCAGATGGTGCTCTCGGACGACGTCCACTGCGCGCTCGAGCGCACCGTGCACCACCCGGAGATCGTGACGATACCGCTGTACGAGGACGACCTGGTGCTCGTGGCAGCGCCGGAGCATCGATTCGCCCGCGCGGGCGTGGCGAAGATCGAGGACGTCGGACGTGAGCCGCTCATCCTGTTCGATCGCGGATCCAGCTACAACCAGCTGATCCAGGGCGTGTTCCGCCAGCATGGCATCGTGCCGCACACGCTGATGGAACTGGACACCATCGAGGCGACGAAGAAGATGGTCGAGGAAGGGCTCGGCATCGCGTTGCTGCCGAAGGTCTCGACCGAGCGGGAGTTCGCCCAGAAGATCCTGTGTCCGATCGGCGTCAGCGACGCGACGTTGCCGCGACGGCAGATCTCACTGATCTTCCGCAAGAACCGGAAGCATACGCGCGCCGTCCACGCGTTCCTGACGCTCCTCTCGGAGCTGTACGAGGTGCCGATCTCCGAGGCCGTGCTGTCGGGCGTGGCGTAGGGCCGGCGCGGCGGACGCGCTCCTACCGCGATCCCGGCTTCTTCTTCGTCTTGCCGCCAGCGAGTCCGGCGCGGATGTCCTTGATGATGTCGATGTTCGGCCGATCCGGGCCTTTCGCCGCGCCATCTATGCCGAACCCGGGCACTTCGAGGATGAACGGGATGCCGGACAACGACGGGTGGGCGAGGAGCGCCTCGAACCCCGCGCGGCCGATGTGGCCCTCGCCGATGTTGTCGTGCAGATCGCGCCCCGCACCCAAGGGCGTCTTGGAATCGTTGCAGTGCACGGCCGCCACGTTCTTGATGCCGATCTCCCGGTCCAGCTCGTCCATCGTGGCGGCGACGCCGGCGGCGTTGCTGACGTCGTAGCCGGCCGCGAAGGCGTGGCAGGTGTCGATGCACACCTTCGCGCGCGGGCTGTCGATGCGCTTGAGGATCTGGCCGAGGTCGGCGAACTTCGAACCGATCGTATTGCCCTGTCCGGCCGAGTTCTCGAAGATCATCCACGCGTCTTCGGGCGTATCGGCAAGGATCGCGGACGCCGCGTCGCAGATCTGATCGAAAACCGCTTCGAGCCCGAGGCCCTTGTGGCTTCCCGTGTGGAAGATGACGCCGCGCGCCCCGATGCGGCTCGCGATGTTGAGACTGCTGCGCAACGTGCTCACCGACGTCTTGAAGATCTTCGCGTCGGCGCTCGCCAGGTTCATCAGGTACTTGCCGTGGATGAACACCGGCTCGATTCCGGAGGCGGCCATCTTGTCGCGGAAGTCCTGCACCTGTGCATCATCGAGCCGCGCCGTACCCCATTGTTGGGGCGCCGACTCGAAGATCTGGATGCACTCGGCACCGATCGCCGCGGCGCGCTCGAAGGCGGTCCCGATGCCGCCGGCGGTGGAGACGTGCGCGCCTATCTTCATCGATGGTACCCCTCGCCAATGCGGCCTCGCCGGCAGATCATGTTGCCCGGTCAGTATACGACGCACCACGGGTATACTCCGTGGATGGACGCCGAACTCGCAGCGTACCAGGCATCGATCGACGCGCGGCTGCGTGAGCTGTGCGCCTGCCTTGACGGGCTGACGGCGGCGCAGCTCAACTATCGTCCGCGGATGCCGGGCGCGAACAGCGCCTGGGTGCTCGCCACGCACACGCTGGGCAATGCGCGCGCGTGGGTGCTGGGCATCGCCTGCGGATTGCCGCAACGGCGCGATCGCCCGGCCGAATTCGCATCGGCCGGCGCGAGCGCGGCCGCGTTCCGCGAAGATGCCGCCGCGTTCTCGCGGGAGATGGCCGGGGCGCTCGCACGGCTGACGCGCCCGGATCTCGATCGCCGGCTCGTGCCTTCGCGGGAGCTGTGGGGCGAGACCGAACCTCACGAGATCAGCGTCCGCCTGGCGCTCCTGCAGGTCGTCGAGCACGCGTCGCTGCACCTCGGCCACATGCAGGCGACGCGCGATCTCGCGCTCGCGCAGGCGTAGAGGCTAGTCTGTCCGCGTGGAAACCGTCGAACACGATGTCGTCCTCTTCTCGCAGGGTTCGTGCGAGTTCTCGGAGATGGTGCGCCTTCACCTGGAGTCGCGCGGCCAGCGATACACCGAGCGCGACGTCGATATCGATCCGTCGGCGCGCGACGACATGCTGAAGCTCGGCGCACAGGGCACGCCCGTCACCGTCATCGACGGCGAGGTGGTCGTTGGCTTCGACGACGAGGCAATCGACGAGCTGCTCGGTTTCACGCCGTACAACGCGCGCCAGGAGTACGGCGCGGGGCTCGACGAGTTGTAGCGAGCGCTCCGCACCGGACCAACGACGGACAGGAGACGGCCGGGCGTCGCCTCGACCCGTTTCCACGCTTTCCGCGGCACCGCCCTCAGGCCCTTGAACCCGGACGCGGAACTGGCATCTGCCGCAATACTCCCTGCCGCTTCAACGGTCCTCGGTATTAGGGCGGACCGGCCCTTCAGAGGAAGACCGCGGCGGCGATAGCATCGCGTTGGAGGTACCGATGACGTTCGTTGCGCTCATCGCCAAGAACCTGCTGCGCCAGCGGGCCCGCACGGCGCTCACCGTGCTCGGCATCAGCGTCGGCATCACCACCGTGGTCGCGCTCGGGGTGGTGGTCGGCGGATTGAAGCAGACCGCCGGCCAGATCCTCCGCGCCTACAATTCTGACTTCGTCGTCGCGCGCAAAGGGGCGTCTGACCTGTCGTTGAGCACCGTAACGGAGGAGGAGGCCGACGTCATCGCCCGGCGACCCGACGTCGAACGCACGATCCGTGCTCTCTTCGACATCACCCAGGTCGGCGACAATCCGTACTTCGCGACGATCGGCATTCGTCCGGAAGACCTTGCTCAGAGCCCCCCGAACCTGCTCGAGGGCGAGATCCTGAGCCCCGGCGCGGTCGACGAGATCATGCTCGGCGACGCCGGCGCATCGAATCTGCATGCGTCCGTCGGCGACACGGTGACGGTTCAGAAGCGCACTTATCGCGTCGTGGGCATCTATCACGCCGGCAACACGTGGCAGGACAACGGCGCGATCGCGCCCCTCAGTTCGCTCCAGGAAGCGACGGGCAAGCGCGGCACCGTCACCGCGGTGTACGTCACCGTGAAAGCGGGACTCGATCCGGAGAGCGTCGCCACGGCGATTCGAGATGACTCGCCGCTGCTGACGACGGTCGGCAGCATCGACGACATGTCGCGCGTGGATCAGGGCATCGTGCTCATGGATGCCCTCAACCTGGCGATCTCCGCGCTCGCAGTGGGGATCGGCGCGATCGGCGTGATGAACACGATGGTGATGTCCGTCTTCGAACGCACGCGCGAGATCGGCATTCTGCGCGCGGTCGGATGGCGAGGCAGCCGCATCTTGCGGATGATCATCGGCGAGTCGCTGTTCCTGTGCCTCATCGCGGCCGTCGTGGGTTCAGGGCTGGGGGTCCTGGCGTCGCGCGCGGTGATGCTGATCCCGGCCGTGCGCTCCCTGCTCGAGCCGACGTACACCGTCGACGTCTTCGTCCGAGGACTGGTCGTCGCGGTCGTCGTTGCGATGGCGGGCGCCGCCTACCCGGCGATCCGTGCCGTCCGGCTGTCGCCGATGGAGGCGCTGCGCCATGAATAGCGCCGAACCGATCATCGAAGTGCGCGGCGTCGTGAAGAAGTACGACAAGGGCCTGATCCCGGCGCTCAACGGCGTCGACCTCACGGTGCGCCACGGCGAGTTCATCGCCATCGTCGGCAAGTCCGGGTGCGGGAAATCCACGCTGCTCCACCTCATGGGAGCGCTCGACGAGCCTGACGCCGGCACGCTCCGGGTGAACGGCCGCGACCTGGCATCCGAGCGAGACTTGAGCCGTTACCGCTCGCGCGAGGTCGGCATGGTCTTCCAGCTGCACAATCTGCTCATGACGCTCACCGCCAGCGAGAACGTGCAGGTGCCGATGTTCGAACTGGGCGTCTCGGCCCGGGAGCGGCGGAAGCTCGCGGAGCGGCTGCTCGCCCTCGTCGGCCTGACCGGAAAGGAGACGCACCGGCCGACTGAACTCTCCGGGGGCGAGCGCCAGCGCGTGGCGATCGCGCGTGCGCTTGCCATGCAACCGCCAATCCTCCTCGCCGACGAGCCGACCGGCAACCTGGATTCCGACGCGGGCCATCGGGTGCTGACGTTGATGGAGGACCTGCGCAAGACGACGGGCCTCACGATCGTCATGGTCACACACGATCCGGACGTCGCCGAACATGCTGACCGAATCGTGCGTATGCTCGATGGGCGGGTGGTGGGCGAGGAGGCGGGGTCGCGGAAGCTGGAGGCTGGAAGCTAGCGGCGGGCTCCGCTGTCATCCTGAACGGAGCGAAGCATCCACGCCGGCCGATGTCGTACGCCGCACCGAAGGCGCGCGTGCGCTCGGTCAGGGGACCGCGGAACGTCAGCCGCTACGCGTGGAGAGAAGCTGGATACTCCGCGGCAAGGACTCGGCCGGAGAAGATGCTGCGCTTCTCTCAGCTTGACACGTACGACGCTGGTCGCCTCAGATGAATGGTGCCGCAGCTGCTACGCGCGCAGTTCGGCGTTGAACTCGCGGCGAAGGCGCTCGAGGAGCTTGCGCTGCGCCTTCGCGACCTCTTCATCGGTCAGCGTATGGTCGTCGGACTGATATGCCACGGAGAAGGCAACCGACTTCTTGCCGGCGGACACCTGGTCGCCCGCGTAGACGTCGAAGACGCGCGCGTCCCGGACCAGCGACGCCGCCTCGATGATGCGCAGCATGTCGCCCGAGGCCACGTCGCGATCGACGATCAGGGCGAGATCCTGTTCGACCGCGGGGAAGCGCGAAATCGGCGACGCCTTGCGTACGCCACGGGCGGCAGGAAGGAGCGCATCGAGCGTGAGATCGAACAGGAAGACCTCCTGCTCGACCTCGAACGCCGCCGCAACGTCCGGGTGCACCTGTCCGAGCACGCCGATGCGCTCTCCGTTCGCACGGATCTCCGCGGTGCGCCCGGGTACCATCGCAAACTCGCTCACTGCCACGTACTCCGCATCGACTCCAAGGCCCTGCAGCAGGTCGTCAACGTACGCCTTCGCGTCGAAGAAGTCGACGCGTTCGTCGCCCGGGCGGCCCCAGCGGTCGGGACGCCGGCCGCTCACAACGCCAGCGACGTGCTCGGCTTCCAGGGGCAGCATCTCTTCGCCGAAGGGCCGGCCGGATTGCGGCAGGCGCTCATCGGGCCGCTGGTAGGTGCGCGCGGTCTCGAAGATGGCAATCTCGCCGAACTGGTAACGGAGGTTCGAGGCGAGCGTTTGCAGCAGGCTGGCGCGCAGCGTGGGGCGCAGGTACTCGTGGTCGGAGGTGATCGGGTTGAGCATGCGGAACGGCGGGTAGATCGCGAGATCCTCCTTCGGCACCACGCGCTGGAGCGCTTCCATGGTGGTGAGCGAGTACGAGATCACCTCGTGCATGCCAGCGGCGGCCAGGACGTCGCGCGCGCGCTCGCGGAGGTCACGCAGCGGCTGGTCGATCGGCGCGGGAATCGCGCCCTCGAGCAGCTTCGTCGGGATCTCGTCGTAGCCGATGATGCGAGCCACCTCTTCGGCCACGTCGTCGGCGATGCGCACGTCGGGCCGCCAGTACGGCACGCGCACGACGTAGCGGTCGGGCGGCACCCAGCGGGCCGAGAAGCCGAGCGACGCGAGCACCTCGCGAACGCGTGACGTCGGCGGATCGATGCCGAGGAGCCGTGCCATGCGCTCGCGCGCGACCTCGACGCGGCGCTCACGCTCCTTGCCGGGGTAGACGTCGACGCAGCCTGCGGCCGCCTGGCCGCCGCAGATCTCGACGAGCAGCTTCGTCGCGCGCCTCGACGCGATCATCGCCAGATCGGGCGGCAACCCCTTCTCGAAACGCGCCGACGCCTCGCTGCGCACCCTCAGGGCGGCGCCCGTGCGCCGGATGCTCGGCCCGGAGAAGGTCGCGGACTCCAGCAACACGTTCACCGTTTGGTCCGTCACCTCGCTTTCGAGGCCGCCGATGACGCCCGCCAGCGCCACCGGCCCGCCGTCGTCGGCGATGACGAGCATGTCGCTCGTCAGCGTGCGCTCCTCGTTGTCGAGCGTCGTGAATCGCTCGTCGTCTTCGCCCCGGCGGACGATGATGTGGCGGCCGACGATGCGATCGTAGTCAAAGGCGTGCAGCGGCTGGCCCAGCTCCAGCATCACGTAGTTCGTCACGTCGACGACGTTGTTGATCGGCCGCTGCCCGAGTGCGACGAGTCGCTCCTGCATCCACGCCGGCGACGGACCGAGACGAATGCCACTGATGACCGTCGCGACGTACCGGCGGCAGAGGTCCCGCGCGTAGATATCGACGGCGGCGCGCCCCTTGATCGGCGCAGCTTCCTCGACGTAGTCGAGCGCCGGCTCTCGCACGGACGCCCCCGTCAGGGCAGCGACCTCTCGCGCGACGCCGACAACGGACAGCCAGTCGGCGCGGTTCGGTGTCACCGACATCTCGAAGATCGTGTCGCCGATGACGTCTGCCAGGGGTCTGCCAAGCGGCGCGTCCGCCGGCAGCACCAGTATGCCTTCGTGATCCTCGGACAGCCCCAGCTCGCGCTCGCTGAGCACCATCCCGGCGGACTCGACGCCGCGGATCACGGCGGGCTTGAGCACGGATTCCTTGCCTGTGTGGCCGTCGCGCACCCGCGCGCCGACCGTCGCGAAGGCGATCTTCTGCCCCGTGGCGAGGTTCGGCGCGCCGCAGACGACGCGGTGGCGCTCTCCCTCGCCGACGTCGACGGTCGCGAGTCGCAGGCGGTCCGCGTTCGGATGCGGCTCGACCGCGGCGACACTCCCGACGCGGATGTCGGCGCCCCAGTCGCCGCCCGTGCGCTCGATCCTATCGACGGCGAGGCCCGCCATCGTCAACCGATGCGCCAGCTCTTCGGGCGGGAGGCGCAGGTCGACGTAGTCGCTCAGCCACTTGAGTGAGACGCGCATTCTTCGTCCCTAGAACTGGCGCAGCAGGCGCAGATCGTTCTGATACCAGCTGCGGATGTCGTCGACGCCGTAGATCTGCATCGCCAGCCGTTCGACGCCGAGGCCGGCCGCGAAGCCGGTGTAGCGTTCCGAGTCGATCCCCATGTTCTCCAGGATCTCCGGGTGCACCATGCCGGCGCCCATCATCTCGATCCAGCCCGTGTTATGGCACGCCGAGCAGCCAGCGCCGCTGCACACGAAGCAGTCGACCGCAACCTCGGCGCCGGGCTCGACGAACGGGAAGTACGAGCAGTTGAGCCGGATCTTCCGCTCGCCGCCGAACAGATGTTGCATGAGCGCCAGCAGCGTGCCCTTGAGGTGCGCGAGCGACAACCCTTCATCGATCGCCAGGATTTCGACCTGCGTCATCATCCACTCGTGCGTCATATCCGTCGCCTCGAAGCGGTAGGCCCGGCCCGGCACGGCGACCCGGATCGGCGGCGCATGGCGCTCCATGACGCGGATCTGGGCGGGCGAGGTGTGGGTGCGCAGGAGCATGGGCCGGCGGCCGTCGACCTGCTCATCGACCCACATGGTGTCCCACATGTCGCGGGCGGGATGGTCTGCCGGAATGCGCAGCGCCTCGAAGTTGTAGTAGTCCAGCTCGACCTCCGGCCCCTCGTACACCGAGAAGCCCATCGAGCGGAAGGCGTCGAGGATGCTGCGGAGGGTGCGCGTGACGGGGTGCAGCCCGCCCCGCCGATGCGGCCGCGGCGGCAACGTCACGTCGATCTTTCCGGTCTCGATCGACGCGTCGAGACTGGCACGGCGCAACTCCTCGGTGCGAGCCTCATACGCGGATTCGAGTTCGCCCTTGAGCGCGTTCGCCGCGGCGCCCTGGCTCTTACGCTCTTCGACGGCGAGCCCGGCGAGGCCGCGCAGGATGGCGGTCAGCCGGCCCTTGCGGCCGAGGTACTCGACATGCCAGGCGGCGAGCGCCTTCTGGTCGCCCGCGGCGGCGAGCGCCGCCAGGGCATCGGTGCGTAGTTGCGTTACCGTGTCGCCTGCCATGTCACCCGGGTCCGGCTGGACGGCCGCGGCATCGCGCGGCGTCGCGCATTATAGGCACAGCCGCAGCTAGGCGCAGACGCCCAGCGTGCCCGCACCATCCGCTCCACGGCGTTGAACCACGCCGCACCCCGATCGCCGCCTCACGGGCTCGCGGCGCCGCTCTCGATGGCCGCGATCCGGCCCCGCGCTGCTTCGGCCATCACGACGAGTTCCAGCTCCAGCGCCTGGGCGATGTCACGCACCGCCAGCATGCCCAACAGGTGCTCCGGTCGCTTCCGCTCGACCACCGGCAGTCGCGAGATGCGCGCCGACGTCATGCGCAGCAGGGCCGCGTGCAGACTCTCGTCCGGATAGGCGATCTGTAGGTCCGCTGTCATCGCGTCCCCAACGGACGTCAGATGATCCCGGCGAGCCCGGAGCGCATCCGACACGGTGAACATGCCCACAAGCCGGTCCGCGTCGACGATCGGAAGCCCGCGCACGTCCGCCGCGCTCATGCGCTCCTCGGCCGCCTCGATGCTGTCGTAGGACGCGCCCGGGACGACGCCGCGACGCATCGCGTCGCCGACGCAGATCGCCGTGATAAGCGGCACGTTGTACTCCGCGCGGTGCGCCGGCGAGTCAGCACGCGTCGGCACCTGGCTCTCGTAGATGCTCGTGTCGCCGGCGACCAGGTACGCGATGCTCGTCGCGATCATCGCCGGCACAAGCATCGAGAACTCGCCCGTCATCTCCGCGACCATGAGCATCACAGCGATCGGCGCCTTCGCCACGCCGCCGAAGAGCGCCATCATACCGACAATCACGAACGGCGCCGGCGTGTCAGGCATCCACGGGACGTGGGTGTGCAGCGCGCCCCACATACCGCCGCCGAGCATCCCGCCGATGAACAGGCCTGGCGCGAACACGCCGCCGCTCCCGCCCGAGCCGATGGTCAGCGACGTCGCGATCACCTTGAGCGCAATCAGCGCCAGCATCGTGCCGGCCGCCAGATCCGTCGTGTTACCGTCGATCGCGAGCTGCAGCCAGCCGTAGCCCATCGATAGCACCTGCGGGAACCACAGCGCGATCACGCCCACGCACAGTCCGCCGATCGCGGGCTTGAAATGCGGCGGGATGCGCAGACGATGAAACGCTTCGCGGGCGCCATAGAACGTCTTTGCATACGCGATGCCGCCAGCCCCCGCGGCGAGGCCAAGCACCGCGTACCATGCCAGGGACGCCGGCTGCGTGAACGTCAACCCGTGCGTCTCGCCAAACACCGGCGTCCACCCGGACCACCCACCGAAGATCGCGTACCCGATGACCGACGCAATGAACCCCGGGATGATCGCGTCCAACTCAAAGTCACGAATGTACAGAATCTCCGCGGCGAGGATGGCGCCACCGAGCGGCGCCTTAAAGATCGCCCCGATTCCGGCGCCCATCCCCACCGCCACGGCGACGCGGCGGTCCTGCGGCGTCAGGCGGAAGACATCGCCGAGCCACGAACCGAAGCCGGCGGCGATCTGTGCGGTCGGACCTTCTCGGCCGGCGCTCCCTCCGGAACCGATCGTGATCGCGGAGGCGATCAGCTTGATCGGCGGGATCCGGCTGCGAATGCGGCCGCCCTTCCGGTGAAAGGCGTCGATGGCGGCGTCCGTCCCGTGGCCTTCGGCCTCCGGCGCCAGCGTGAACACGATCACACCGCTGAGCAGTCCGCCCAGTGCGACGATCGCCGGCAGCAGCCAGCGATGGCCCGCGCTCGTGACAATCGTCGCGCCCTCGCCGGCCGCGACGGGCGGCGTTAAGCCTGCCATCCGGCCGAGGAAGAGTCGCGTCGAGAGGTCGATCGCTTCGAAGAACGCGATGGCGCCGAGTCCCGCCACGACGCCAATCAGCACCCCGAGCACGACCCACTTTTGGAAATAGCGACCGAGGATGCGAGCGCGCCAGTCCACGCCGAACAGACGGCGCATCGAATCTGCGATTGCGACCGTCATCGCCTGGGCTCCCGCAGCATTGCCATCAGCGCATCTTCCTCGTGCCCCGCACGCATTGACGGTCCGCCCTCCAGTCCGCCAACGAGCGCAGCGGCAAGTGTCGCCGCGACGAACAACGCCGCGCGCCTCTGGATGGCCTTCGTCACGCGGGGTGACCGCAGCATCGCTTGGATGTTGCGCGCGACATCGTCCTTCTGTGACTCGAAGATGGACAGCGCCGCTTCCTGGAAATCGCGGTTCACCCCGAAGAGCGCGCTCGTATAGCAGTGAAACAAGTCCGGCGACGCCGCGGCGAGCGCGAGTTGGCTCCGGATCAGCCGCCGAAGCATCGCTTCAGCCTGTTCGTCGGTCGCAGCGACGTTGCCAGCCGCGATCCGCTCCCGCAGATCGGACAGCACGGCCAGAAACAGCGCC
The DNA here is from genome assembly GCA_964371095.1 of uncultured Dehalococcoidia bacterium. GTDB lineage: Bacteria > Chloroflexota > Dehalococcoidia > DSTF01 > JACRBR01 > CAYJMJ01. The sequence goes on from CAYJMJ010000018.1 coordinate 14,489, forward strand.
GTTTTGCTCGGGAAATACAGGTACACCGTCCCCTTCGCCACCTTCGCGTTCACGGCGATATCGTCGACGCTCGCCCGGTCGAAGCCTATGCGGCTGAACAGCGCCGCGGCCGCGGCAATCAAGCGCGAATGTTTCGCCGGGTCGCGATTGGGTGACTGGACAGTCATTCCTCACAAGCATACACTGGCGCCTGTCATGCCGCTACACGATCATCCCCCACAGGGCATCGCGGCCGTGGCGTTGCGCCTGCCCGCCGGCCTCTACCGCATGAACCTGGGCTGGCTGCTCGACTCGCGCTTCCTTCTGCTGCGCCATCGAGGCCGCAAGACCGGCGGCATGCGCAGCACCGTGCTCGAGGTGATCCGCCGTGACCGAACCACCGGCGCCTGCTACGTGGCAGCTGCATGGGGCGAGCGCGCCCAGTGGTTCCGCAACATCCTCGCCGACGCTCGCGTTTCCGTGACGATCGGCCGGACGAACTTCGACGGCACTGCGACCGCGCTCGCGCCCGAGGAAGGCCGGCGCGTCCTCGGCGACTACCGCCGCAAGCACGGCCTCGCGATGAAGGCACTCCAGAGGCTCATGGGCTATCGCTCCTTCGACCAGCTCGCCAGCGCGACCCCCGTCGTCGAGATACGCCCGCTCGCCTCGTAGACCGCGAATCTCGGCTCGCGCTTCCAGGCGTCTAGCGTTCGCGCCGCTTGGCGAGCGCCTCCGTCGAACCCCAACCGGGGGCGCGCTGCTCGAAGTAGCTCTGGACGAACATCAGCGCGTAGACGACGACCGCCGCCTCGGCCAGCGCTCCGGCGGCGGCCATCGGCCAGTAGCGGGTCATGGCCAGCCAGTTCAGCCCCTCGATCGCGGGCCACACACGCAGCGCCGTCGCTACGTTCAGCGACGCGAGCATCGCGATGACGAGCCAGCCCTCGCGCGGGTGTTGCAGGCGGCGCCCGGCGAACTCCGGCACGATCATCATGCCGAATCCGACGATCATCATCGTTGTCACGCCGACGGTCAGTGAGTGGCGCACGGCGTCCATTTCGAACGTATCGACCGCCTCGGCGTGCACGAAGGCACGCGCCGCGTACCAGCCGAGCATCAGCGCGCCGATCACGAGCCAGGCCATGGCCGCGCGTACGAAGAGGAACGGCAGCTGCGACGCAGCGGCTACGCGATTGGCCCGCGGATGAAAGACGCCCGACAGCCACGCGATCGACGCCAGCGCCGCGGCGATGAGCAGCATGCCCGCGTCTTCGATTCGCATCTCCACGCCGGCCGCGTGGCGCGACAACTCCGCGTACGAGGTCACGACACCGGCGACGCCGACGGTCGCCACCCCCGCGGCGAGAGCGAGCGCGGTGACGCGCCCGGCGCGGTCCGCACGAGGCCGGCCGGTGAACGTCGGTATGGCACGCGTCGTGATACCGCCCAGGAAGAGCAGCAGGAAGCCGAAATACTGGACGACGACCTGCGATTGTTCGCGCGCCAGCGGCACAAACGGCAATCCGTCCCGCACGACGTCGATGACCTGCATCGCGTTGATGATCGCCCCGCCCACATAGGCCACCGCGCCGAGCACGAGAAACCAGCCGGCGGATTGCGCCCGGCTCGCCGGGTGAACCAGCAGGCGAAGGATGATCGCCGCGAACGCCGCGGCGCCAGCCAGCAGCAGCAGCGCCGAGGCCACCAGCGTTGCGTTCCGCGGCATGCCGTCGCCGGCGGGTTCCGCGAACGCCCGAAGCACAAGGCTCGCCGCGACGAGCGGCATCACGGCGCGCACGAGCAGCGGGAACGGCAGCGCCCGGCCCGTGAATCGCGGCGCGACGCGGAACGACATACCCATCACGAACAGCCCGGCGAAGCCCATCAGCTGGAGCTGGCCGTGAGCGTGCATGAGTCCCTGCCAGCGCAGGCCCCAATCCCACTTCAGCGTCTGCGCGAGCGGAAGCAGCGTCGCCAGGGCGAAGCCGCCGCCCACGCCGAGCGCCAGGCTCATGAAGATGAACGGGCGGTACGGACCATCATCGCGCGCGGGCGGCGTCGACGGTCGCAGTAGGATGGTCATCGGACGGTGGGTTGCCTCAAACGCCGAATTCCTCGCGATACTTGGACCTCAGTTCGCGAAGTCTCTTTGTGGCCTCGTCGACTGTCATCCAGCCCCACCGCCGAGCCTTCTCGTCCACGTCCCCCGGAATAGCGAGTTTCCTGAGCTCGAGTACCTGACCGAACACTGTTCGCCTCCCTGGCGACATGACAGCGTCGAACATTCCCCACATCCTCTCCAGCCAATCGGGAGCCGCAACCTTCGCGAGTTGCGCCCTCGTCGCAGCGAATCCGCGTCGCCACGCCCATGCGAACTTCTCCGAAAACGATGCCCAGTCGTCGTTGCCGGCGAGATATGCATCGATCAGCCGGATAAGCTGTGCCTTGAATTCCTCCCGGGTCAGATCCGACTCCGAGTCCGTCTGCGTCAAGACGCCGTCCGGTGGAGAGCTGTCTATCGACGGATACCTTGAGCGCTTCACACTCAGCCATTCGATGAACTCAGGGGCGCTGACGTATCCGTACCTCCGGTCTACCTCGTCCACGTCCTGTGCCGACGAGAAGAGCCTCTCGTGAACGTCAGCGAAGAAATCATCACGATCCTCGTTCGCGAAGGCACGGGCATCGCCGTAGCTGGCGTGGTAGACGTGAAAGAACTCCTCCCACGTCAAACGGCCGTACAGCAGATCGTCAATCACCGCTATGAGCTTGGAGGCGTTCTCGTCTTCAGCCATTGACACGGTTCCCGAGCGGCCACAACCGCTGTCCCGCGAGGCCATCCAATCGGGATCCGCCCAAGATGGTACGGCACCAGCGTTGCGGCTACAGTCCCTTGCCCGCGACGAACGCGCACAGGTCGGCCAGCCGGCACGAGTAGCCCCATTCGTTGTCGTACCACGAAGCCACCTTCACCAGATCGGCACCGACGACGTTGGTCGTGAGCGCATCGACGATCGACGAGTGGGAGTTACCCTTGAGATCCATCGACACGAGCGGCTCGTCGGACACGTCGAGGATGCCCTTCATGGGACCCGCGGCCGTCCTGCGCAGCGCGTCGTTGACGGCGTCCACGGTCGTGGCTTTCTCGACGAGGCAGACGATCTCGACGATCGACACGGTCGCCGTCGGCACGCGGTAAGCGACGCCGTCGATCTTGCCTTCGACCTCGGGGATCACGAGCTTGAGCGCGCGCGCCGCGCCCGTCGACGTCGGCACGATGTTGAGCGCCGCGGCGCGTGCCTCCCGCAGGTCCTTCGACTGCATGTCGAGGAGTCGCTGCGAGTTGGTGTAGGCGTGGATCGTCGTCATCTGCCCCTTGATGATGCCGAAGTTGTCGAGCAGCACCTTCACGGTCGGCGCGAGTCCGTTCGTCGTGCAGGAGGCGTTCGAGATCACCTGGTGCTTCGACGGGTCGTACTTGCCGGCGTTGACGCCGAGCACGATCGTGACGTCCTCGTTCTTCGCCGGCGCGGAGATGAGCACCTTCTTCACACCGTCGTGGACGTGCGCCCGCGCCAGGTTGGCGTCGGTGAAGAATCCCGTCGACTCGAGGACGACCTGTACGCCGGCCTTGCCCCACGGAATCGCGGCCGGATCCTTCTCCGCGAAGACGCTCACGGCCTTGCCGTCGACGATCAGGCCATCGGCGCCGACCTCGACGGTCCCGGGATAGCGGCCGTAGTTGGAGTCGTACTTGAGGAGATGAGCGTTCGTCTTGTTGTCGACGAGGTCGTTGATCGCCACGACCTCCAGCTCGCTGCCGTGGCGCTCCTTGATCGCCTTGAGCACCTGGCGTCCGATGCGGCCGAAGCCGTTAATCCCGATGCGCGTTGCCATGCCGCCGTCCTTTCAGCATTTGGATGTCATGTACCGCATTGTGACGCCGCCCCGCGCCACGCGGAAGAGCCCGAAGAACCAGCGGCTCAGGCACGGGCAAGCCGGATTCTGGTCACACCCTAACTGCCGCGTGCATCATCGCTGAACGCCCCGACTCGCGCTTGAACCTCTTCGATCTCCACGACGCCCTCGCCCATAAGCGCCTCGAGGAACGTCTCCCGGCGGTGCAGCGCGTCGATGAACTCGCCCTCCTCCATGCCGAGGCGGCGGGCCATCGCGTTGATTTCGGCCGGCGTGGCAAGCACGTCGTACGCGTCGGCGTCAGGCCGCCAGCGGGCCACCGAGCAGCGGTCGTACGCCGGACCCAGTGGCTCCAGCACGGCCACCTCGCGAACGCGGCGGATGCGCTTACCGCCACTCGCGCCGACGTACAGCGGCACGACCAGCGCCAGGTTGCCGAGGAGGCGTTCCGGTACGTCGCATTCGTCGCGCAATTGCGCGATCACGCCGTCCACCGTGTCGGCGTGCATGGTCGATGCGAGCGCGTAGCCATCTGCCATCAGTTCGAACGCGCGCTGCACGTACGGTCCCCATGAGTAGACAGGCAGGTGGTCACTGATCTCGTTGATGAGGATGTAGGTGGGCCCATCGCCGTCCTGACGCGGCGGCAGCCGGAACGTCTCACCCCAGCCGCGGGTGAAATAGACCGACGCATCGGGCGGCGCGAACGCGAGCAGCGCGGTGAGGATCGTGGTTTTCCCGGCTCCCGGCGGGTCAGCGGCGAGCACAATCGACAGGCCGCGCTCCATCGCCAACCAGAGCAACGCCGCCACACGAGGCGGCATCGTGCCGGCGCGCACGATCTGGGTGATCGAGAGCGGCTCCGGGTGGTTGTACCCGTGCCACCCCCACCAGCTCTCCGGTTGATTCAGGGCCCTCACTCACCCATCATATCGGAGCGCCGCGAGCATGGTCCGCGGCGCGGTTCCATCTCCCGGAGGCGCTAAGCATGAAGCAGGCCGTGATCGCGGGTCCGCGCGCGTTCGAGATCGAGGATGTCGAGCGGCCGCAGCCGGCACCCGGCGAGGTTCTCGTACGCGTGCGCAACGTCGGCGTGTGTGGTAGCGATCTGCACTTCTACCGCGGCCACTTCCCGGTACCGCCCGGCTTCGTGCTCGGCCACGAGTGCGCGGGCGAGGTCGCTAGCCTCGGCGAAGGCGTGACCGGCTGGACCGCCGGCGACCGCGTCGCGTTGGAACTGTTCGTCGTGTGCCTGACGTGCCCGCAGTGCCGATCCGGCAACTATCACCTCTGCCCGGCGCGCAAAGGCCACGGGATCAACATCCCGGGGGGCCTGCGCGAGTACATCACGGTGCCGGAATACGCCCTTTACCGTCTTCCCGAGGAGATCGACTTCGAGCTGGGCGCGCTCTGCGAGCCGCTGGCGGTCGCCGTCCACGGCCTGCGGCTCGTGGACCTCAAGTTCGGCGAGAAGGTGGCCGTGCTCGGCGCGGGAACGATCGGCTTGATGTCGATCGCCGCCGCGAAGGCGATGGGGGCGTCGTTCGTGGCCGCCACAGCGCGGCACCCGCATCAGCGGGCGATGGCGCAGGCCGTCGGCGCCGACGCCGTGTTCGACGCGACGGACGCTGGCGTCGCGCAGATGTCGGCCGCCCTCGGCGGCGCCGACGTGGTCGTCGAGACGGTCGGCGGCGAGGCCGAGACGCTGGCGCAGTCGCTGAGCGTTGTTGGCGTCGGCGGACGGATCAGCGTGCTGGGCGCGTTCACCAGGCCCGTGCAGATTCACCCGATCCTGTTCTTCTTGAAGGAGGCACGCATCTTCGGCTCGAACTGCTACGGCCGCCCGGGCCGCCAGTCCGATTACGAGATCGCCATCGAGATCATGCGCCGCCAGGCAGAACGCCTGCGGCCGCTCATCACGCACCGCTTCCCGCTCGAGGACATCGCCAGTGCCTATGCGACCGCCGACGACAAGAGCAGCGGCGCTATCAAGGTGACTGTGGAGGTGTGACCGCGCGAGGGCGGGCCCCGGCGAGTCGGTCGTAGTGGCGCTGCCTGCCGCGCCCACCGCTGCGCCGCTGGGCTACGCCACGATCGCCGAAACGGCCTCGCGCACCACGTCGTCCGGAACGTCGTCCCGCACCACCGGACGGCCGAAGTCTTCGAGCAGCACCCAGCGGACGCGCTTCGCGGACACCTTCTTGTCGTGCAGGGTCGCCGCGATCACGGCGCCGGCGTCGAGACCGGCGTGGCGCAACGGCAGCCCGTAGCGCTCGAACAGCGACGCCTGCCGCTCGCCAACGGCTGCCGGTGTGACGCCGACGCGGCGGCCGATCTCCGCCGCCGCCATCATGCCGGTGCTGATCGCCTCGCCGTGGAGGATGCCGCGGTAGCCGCTCACGGCCTCGATCGCATGGCCGATGGTGTGGCCGTAGTTCAGGATCATGCGGCGTCCGCCCTCGCGCTCGTCCTCGGAGACGACGGCCGCCTTGAGCGCTGCGTTGCGCGCGACGATCTCGGTGGTCAGCTCCGGCTCGACGGCGAGCAGGCGGGCGGCGTCGCGCTCCAGCACGTCGAGCATCGGCGGGTCCATGATGAGGCCGTGCTTGATCGCCTCGGCGAATCCCTCCCGCAGTGCGCGCGGCGGCAGCGTCGCGAGCGCGCTCGTGTCCTGGACGACGAGGGCGGGCGGGTAGAACGCGCCGACCAGGTTCTTGCCGCGCGGGTGGTCCACGCCGACCTTCCCGCCGATCGAGGCATCGACCATCGCGAGCAGCGACGTCGGCGCCTGCACGAGTGGCACACCGCGCAGGTACGTCGCAGCCGCGAATCCGCCGAGATCGCCGGCCACGCCGCCGCCGAGGGCGACGACCGTAGACGACCGCTCCGCCCGCCGTTCGACGAGCCAGTCGTAGACGTGCGACACCGTCGCGAGCGTCTTGCTCGCCTCGCCTGCCGGGAACGTGAACGCCTCGGCCTCGAACCCGGCAGCCCGCAGCGATGCGGAGGCGCGGCCGGCGTACAACGGGCCAACGGCATCGTCGGAAACGATAAACGCCGAGCCTCGCAGCCCGGCGTCACGCATCAGCGCGCCGAGATCGTCGAGTGCGCCCCAGCGGCAGTGCACTTCGTACGCGCCGCTGCGAGCGGTGACGCGTATCACGCGGTGCTTCCGGCGACGGCGGTGCGCTCGCGGAAGGCCAGCAGAACCTGGTGCGTCACCTGGTCCGGCGTCATCTCGTCGGTCTGGATGATGAAGTCCGCCTGGCCGTACAGCGGCTGTCGCGCCACCTTCAGCTCGACAATCCGCGCGAGCGGATCGCCGCCCTGGAGCAGCGGCCGTTCCGATGCATCGCCCCCGGACTTGCGCAGCCGTTCGAGAATCGTCTCGGGCCGCGCATCGAGGCAGGCAACGAATCCGCGGCGATGCATGACGTCGCGGTTGCTCTCCGCGAGCACGGCGCCGCCGCCCGTGGCAACGACGATGCGCGACCGCTGTGCCACCTCCTCGAGAAGCTCCGACTCCAGAGCGCGGAATCCGGATTCACCGCGCGCGCGAAAGATCGCTGGAATCGTGTCGGCGGCGCGCTCTTCGATCAGCTTGTCGAGATCGACGGATTCCCAATCGAGGGCCGCGGCGAGCGCTCGAACGAGCCGCGACTTGCCGGTGCCCGAGAAGCCGATGAGCCAGATCTGTTCGTAGTTCATTGCAGTGCCGTACACGCGCAGGACGCGCACCCCTTCTCGTCGAGAGGAACGGCCTCCGTTCGCACGCCCCCCTCATCTGGATCATCGACATGGAGACCGGTCGCCGCCACCTCGGCGAGGAGCCCCGTGCGGCATCCGTAGTCCGCCGGGCACCCCGCGACTATCATCGTATATCGCGCCGCACATGGTGTCAGGTGCCAGACCGCCCATTGTCGCGCGGCCAACCGACCGGCGCGGGGGTGATCCCGCCCTGACGCACCCTGCCGGCGGGCGACTCCTGCTCAGTGATCGTCGGAGGCACGCGGACCGGTCGTGGCCTCGAACGCACGCCAATTGCGGAGCGTCTCTTCCATCGAGTCGCCGCCGAACTTCTCGAGCGCCGCGCCAGCGAGCACGATGGCGCACATCGCCTCGACGATCACTCCGGCCGCCGCCACGACGCACACGTCGCTGCGCTCGTAGTGCGCGGCGATCTCCTCGCCCGTGTGCAGGTCGGCCGAAGGCAGCGAGCGCGGTAACGTCGCGATCGGCTTGAGCGCCACCCGTACGACGACGTCCTGGCCGTCCGTCATGCCGCCCTCGGTGCCACCGGCGTTGTTCGTCGCGCGCGCCCACGGCCGGTCCGGCCACTGATCGCGCGGGAGTATGACGTCGTGCACCTGTGAGCCGGTGCGGCGCGCCGCCGGGAAACCCGCACCGATCTCGACGCCCTTGACGCTGTGGATGCTCATCAGCGCCTGGGCCAGCAACCCATCGATCTTGCGATCCCACTGCACGTGGCTGCCGAGACCGATCGGCACGCCGCTCACGCGTCCTTCGACGACGCCGCCCAGCGTATCGCCGGCGTTCCGCGCGTCATCGATGGCGGCGACCATGCGCGCCGCGCTCTCGGCGTCCGCACAGTGGACCGGCGACGCCGCGACGGCGTCCCAGTCGAGGGCGGCCGGGACGGTCGCGTCGACGGCGCCGATCTGGACCGTGTGGCTGCGGAACGTCATCCCGAACGGCTCCAGGAACCGCTTGCAGACCGCACCCACGGCCACACGTGCGGCCGTCTCCCGCGCGCTCGCGCGTTCGAGGATCGGCCGGACGTCGTCGAATCCGTACTTGATTGTCCCCGCGAGGTCGGCGTGCCCGGGACGCAACCGCGTCACCTTCTCGACGTCGCCCTCGACCGGATTGACGGACATGGCCTCGGTCCAGTTCACCCAGTCGCGATTGAGGATCAGCAGCGAAATCGGGCTGCCGAGCGTAAGCCCGTGCCGCACGCCGGAGATGATCTCCGCGCGGTCCTGCTCGATCTTCTGGCGCCGGCCTCGGCCATAGCCGCCCTGACGGCGCGCCAGGTCGGCCGCGATCTGGTCCTCGGACAGCGGCAGGCCCGCAGGCAGGCCGTCGATGACCGCGATCAGGCCCTTGCCGTGGGATTCGCCGGCGGTGAGGAAACGCAGCAACGCTCAGTCCTTGTAGAACACGGCGGGGACGCCTGTCCGGCTCGTCGCGTCCGGGGAGATGGGATTCGGATTCCCGCGGTCGTCCAATGAGAAGCGGCCGCCAAACGCCCGGACGATCTCCTCGGCGCCGATCTCGTCCCAGTCGATCACGTCGGCCACCTCGCGCTCACACAGCGTCGACATGATGCAGCGCTGCGCCGCGCCGTTCTCGTCGCGAAACGTGCTGTAGATGTCGATCTGCACGTATGGCAGCCTCACGTTTGGAATATCGTACATCACCATGTCGGCGAGGCGGGCGGTCAGGGCAAACGCCTCGTTCAGCGCGCTGGTCACCTCGCGCCGGTCGCCATCGACGAGCGCGTACTGGCCCTCCGCCGACGCGCTGATCCGCACGCCTTCCGGCTTGACCTCGAGCAGCTCCGCGCTCTGCACGCCGTGCCAGAGCCCGGGCGAGACGCCCTTCGGCATGCGGGCGGTCTTCCACCGCGTCAACTCCTCGCTGACGAGCGTCTGGATCGCTCCCACGTCGCCGGCATCGACCTGCGCGCGCCAGGCGAGTTGCGCGCGCGTGCCCTGCACGATCACCCAGGCGACGACGAGGAAGATCACCAGGACGATGCCGATCCCGACCATGATCCCGTAGTCCGAAGCGGCCAGCAGCGGCAGGTTCATGCAGCAAGTATGGCAGATGGCCGGCAGCGTGGCGTGCCGCGCGTTGACGGTCACGGGCCGCGTCGGCCACCAGCCGAATGTCAGGCGGTTACGCCGAGCGCCGCTCTCGCCGCCTCGAACATCACCCGGGTGTCGGCATCCCGCCCGGTCCAGAGGCGGAACTGCTCGGCTGCCTGGTACACGAGCATGCCGAGCCCGGTGACGGCCGTAGCGCCACGTGCCCGCGCCGCCGCGACGAGCGGAGTCTCCGCCGGGTTGTACACGAGGTCGAAGACGGTCGCGCCCGCGTGAATGAGCGTCGCATCGATCGGCGACTCGCCGGCCGATGGCGACCCGGCCGTACCCACGGGCGTGCAGTTGACGACGAGGTCGGCTTCCTCCACGGCGCGCAGGTATGAGCCGTCGCCCCAGTACGCCCACGTAACCGTCGTGCCGGCGCGTGTCAGCGGCTTGAGGGCGAGCACCGCCGCCTCGACCCTGCGCGGCTGGCGGCCCACCACGTACACGACGCTCGCGCCCGCCTCGACGAGCGCCAGGCCGACCGCCCGGGCGGCGCCGCCGCTGCCGAGCAACACCGTGCGCTTGCCGTTCGCGTCGAAACCGGCGTCCTCCTTCAGTGAGCGCGCGAACCCGGGCACGTCGGTGTTGTGGCCGATGAGCTTGCCGCCCTCGTGCACGATCGTGTTGACCGCGCCCGCTTTCGCCGCCACCTCGCTCGTGCCATCGAGCAGCGGCACCACGGCCTGCTTGTGCGGGATCGTCACGCTCGCTCCGAGGAAGCCGTCGCCGCGAAGGGACTCGACGCGACCGGCGAGCACGGCCGGCTCGGTGTCCCAGGCTTCGTACGTGGCATCGATGCCGGCCGCCGCGAAGGCCGCCTGGAAGATCGCCGGGCTGATCGAATGCCCGAGCGGATGTCCGATCACACCTGCGCGCTGTGTCACGTTCAACTTCTCCTATTGCTGGTACTTCTGGACGTTGGCGAGGTGCTCCGCGAGCGTCTCGGCGAACGCGTGCTTGCCGGTGCCGTCGTTCTTCGCGACGAAGAACAGGTAGGTGGTGCGCGCCGGGCGCACGACCGCGTTGATCGAATCGAGCCCCGGATTCGCGATCGGCCCGGGCGGCAAGCCTGCATGGACGTACGTATTGTACGGCGAGTCGACCTTCAGATCGTCGAGCGTCAGGTCCTTCTTCCAGTAGCCGTAGGCCGTGACGCTCAGGGGGAACTGCGTGAGCGCGTACTGCACCGTCGGGTCGGCCTGTAGGTTGATGCCGAGCCGCAACCGATTGAGGTACACGCTCGCGATAATCGGCCTCTCCGAGGGATCCTGGGCCTCCCGCTCGACGATGGACGCGAGCGTCACGACCTGGTCGAGCGTCAGCGTCTGGCCTTCGAGCTGCAACTGGGACGCCACCTGGTCCTGGAACCCGCGCAACATCGCGGCGACGACGTCGCCGGCCTTCGCGGCACGGAAGAACGAGTATCCGGCCGGAAAGAGGAACCCTTCCAGGCTGGTCGATGACGTCTGTGAGAGGAACGGCTCGTCGTATTCGGATTTGACAAGCGCGTCCAGAAACTCCTGTTTGCTCACGACGCCCGCCTTCTCGAGGATCTCGCCGACCTCCTCGGACCGCCGCCCTTCCGGGATGACGACGTCGCGTGACGCCGTCTTCCCCGCGGCAATGCGGTGCACGACCTCGATCGCCGGGAGGCCAGCATCGAACTCGTAGTCGCCGGCCTCGAGCTTGTCCTGGACGCCGGTGAGCGCAACGAGAACCTCGAACAGGCGCTCGCTGCGGATCACTCCCTTCTGTTGGAGCGTCGCGCCGATCGAGCGGGCGCTCTCCCCCTGCTCGACGGTGATCGAGATGGTGCCGCCGGTGCCTGCGGGCGGCGGAATGGCGTGTTCGCTCTCGTGGCTGAATACGGTGCCCGGCGTCTGGGCGACGAACCACGCGAGGCCGCCGGTCAGCGCCAGCGCGAGCGCCGCGACGGCGACGCCGACGGCGCGATACGCCATCAAGACGGCTGCTCCCGCGGCGGTTCGAGCGTGTCCAGGTAGCTCTGGAGGATCACCGCGGCGGCCAGGTCATCGATGCGCGCCTTGCCGCCGCGACTGGCCGCGCGACCGCGTGCGCCCCTGACGCGCGCGCCGGCCGCGCCGACCACCTGCAGCGTCGACATGCGCTCGTCGTGGTAGATGACCGGAACGCCGATGCGCCGCGCGAGCGCGTCGCCGAAGCGCCGCGTACGGCGCGCCTGCTCGCCCTCCTCCCCCGACATCGTGATCGGCAACCCCACGATCACAGCCTCCGCCTCCTGTTCGAGCGTGAGCGCCGCGATCCGTTCCAGGTCCGCGGCCCGGCTCTCATGTTCGACGATCGTCAGCGGCACTGCCAGCCGCCCCTGGCTCACGGCGATGCCGATGCGGCGCTCGCCGACATCCAGTCCCAGCATGCGCCGCTTTGCCGTTCCGGGCGTCACGTGCATTCGTTCCTTGCCAACTAACTCGCCGCACGCAGCAGATCGCGAGCAGCGTCGCGCGCCACGTCGAGCGCCGCGTCGAGCTTCGAAGCATCCTTGCCGCCCGCCTGCGCCATGTCCGGGCGGCCGCCACCACCGCCGCCCGCGACGGCCGCCGCCTGCTTGATCAGGTTGCCGGCGTGTACGCGCCCGGTCAGCGCCGGTGTCACCGCCGCCAGGAACAGCGGCCGTTCGTCGACGACGGCACCGAGAACGACAACAGCAGCGCCGAGCCGGTCGCGCAGCAGGTCGACCATCTCGCGCATCGCCTCGATGTTCGCGGCCGGAACGCGCGAGACAACGAGCGACACACCGTCGATTTGTTCGGCCGCATCGACCAGGGATCCCGCCTCGGCGCGGCCCGCCTGGCGCTCGAGCTGCTGCAGGCGGCGGCGCTCCGCATCCAGTTCGGACTGCAGGGCCTCGACGCGCTGCTCCAGCTCACCGAGAGGCGCGTTCAGCCTGCGGCTGAGGCGGCCGACGACCTCCTGCTGTTCGAGCACGAACGCGTCGGCGAGTGCGCCCGTCAGCGCCTCGATGCGGCGCAGCCCGGAGCCCACGCTGCTCTCGCTCGCGATGACGAAGGCGCCGATCTCGCCGGTACGATGGCAATGCGTGCCGCCGCACAGCTCCTTGCTGAAACAACGCCTCTCGTGGCCGTGGTCGGCACCCGCTCCGTGCTCTTTGCTTTCTGCTCTCTGCTTTCTGCCGTCCGCCCTTTGCTGTTTGCTGTTTGCTGTTTGCTGTCGGTCGTTTGCTGTTTGCTGTCCGCCATCTGCCGGCTCGCAGATGCCGACGACCCGCACCCGGGCCTGGTACTTCTCGCCGAAGAGCGCCATCGCGCCGCCGGCCAGCGCCTCGTCGTACGACTGCTCTTCCCAGTGCACGTCGATGTCCTCGCGGATCTTCTCGTTCACGAGCCGCTGGACCGCCGCTAGCTCCTCCGGTTTCGTCGCCTCGATGTGCGTGAAGTCGAACCGGAGCCGGTCGGGCGCGACGAGCGATCCCGCTTGCTTGACGTGCGTGCCCAGCACCTCGCGAAGCGCCGCGTGCAGCAGGTGCGTGGCGGTGTGGTTGCGCTGGCTCGCGCGCCGCGCGCTCTCGTCGACGACGGCGCGCACAGCGTCGTTCACCGCGATCCGTCCTTCGACGACGGCGCCGCGGTGCACGATCAGCCCCTCGGCGGGCGACTGCGTGTCATCGACGCGCACGCTGCCGTGCGGGCCGGCGATCTCGCCCGTATCGCCGACCTGCCCTCCGCCCTCGGCGTAGAACGGCGTCTCGATGAGGACGACCTCGACGTGATCGCCCGCGGCCGCGGCATCCTGCACCCCGGCCGCACCGATGATCGCCGCGATCGTCGTGTCATGCCGCGTGGTGTCGTACCCGACAAAGCGCGAGCGGATGTGCGCCAGCTGCGTGTACGCCTCGACGCGGTCGGCCTCGATGTCGAACTTGGCAGCGGCGCGCCCGCGCTCGCGCTGTGCCTCCATCTCGCGCTCGAAGCCCTCGAGATCGACGTCGAAGCCTTCGTGGCTCGCGATCTCCTGCGTCAACTCGAGCGGGAAGCCATACGTGTCGTACAGCATGAACGCCTGCGCGCCGGCGATGCGGTTGCGCGTCGACGCTTCGGCAAGGATCTGGTCCAGGTGCGTGCGTCCGCGCTCGAGCGTCTCGCGGAACTTCGACTCCTCCGCCGACAGCAGCCGCATCACGAAGTCGCCGCGCTCGCGCAGGTCCGGGTGGGCGCGCTGCATCTTCTCGATCACCGCATCGGCCACGCGGTCGAGCAGCGTCGTCTCGGTCGCGCCGGCGAGCTGCGTGAGGTGGTACACCGCCCGCCGCAGGAGCCGTCGCAGTACATAGCCGCGCCCCTCGTTCGAAGGCATGACGCCGTCCGTAATCAGGAACGTGCACGCGCGCGTGTGCTCCGCCACGATGCGGATCGCCGTATCGGTCGCGCTGTCCCGGCCGTACGTCTTGCCCGAAACCTCTTCGACCCGCTCGATGATCTCGCGGAAGACGTCGGTCTCGTACACCGTGTCCTTCCCTTGCAGGATGCATGCGACGCGCTCCAGCCCCGAGCCGGTGTCGATGTTCTTGCGCGGCAGCTCGGTCCGCGTACCGTCCTCGGCCTGGTACAGCGTCATGAAGACGAGGTTCCAGATCTCGAGGAAGCGGCCGCAGTCGGGCTCGAGGTTCGGTTTGCACGTGCCCGCGCGGCAAGATGCGCACGCGTCGCGCGGCCCGCGATCGACGAAGATCTCGCTGTTCGGTCCGCACGGGCCGACGTCGCCGCTGAACCAGTAGTTGTGCTCCTCGGAGTAGCGATTGATGCGCTCCTCGGGCACGCCGATCGCGCGCCAGAGGTCGTGCGCCTCGTCGTCCGTCTCGAAGATCGAGATCCAGAGCGAGTCGCCCGGCAGCTTGAAATGCTGGGTGAGCAGCTCCCAGGCGAAGCTGATCGCCCCCTCCTTGAAGTAGTCGCCGATGCTGAAGTTGCCCAGCATCTCGAAGAACGTCAGGTGGCTGTAGTCGCCGACGGCATCGATATCCGTCGTCCGGAAGCACTTCTGAACGGTGGCCATGCGCGAAGCGGGCGCCTCGGCCAGGCCCATGAAGTAGGGCTTGAACGGCACCATGCCGGCGCTTGTGAAGAGAAGCGTCGGGTCGCCGTGGGGCACCAGCGACGCGCTCGGGACGTGCAGGTGGCCGTTCTGCACGTAGAACTTGATGAAGGTCTCGCGAATCTGATCTGCGTTCATGGCGGCATTGTAGGGCCGGGAGAACCTAGAACCTAGAAGTTGGAACGTACGAGAGAACCAGGCACCTGCACCTGGAACCCAGGTTGCTTCGTCCGAGAGCCCTCGCAGGGACGCGGCTTGGGTGCTGACACCCACTGAGCACCTATCCGCGCAAGTCATGGTGTTCAGCGCCCAGGTTCTAGGTTCTCGGTTCTCGGTTCTACGCAACCTGCGCCGATACTTCTACGATGGCACGTCTCGACGCCTTTGCTCCCGCGCGCCCCGCGAGTGGCACGCCTCCCGCGCTGGCCATTGCGGCCGGTGCGGCGCTCGCCGCGCTTGTGGCGACTCTGGTCCTGGCGATCACCGGAGTCGCCCGGGTGTTGATGGGCACCGACGGTGCCGGCGGCGATTTCCTCAGCTTCTACGCGGCCGGATACATCGTCCGCCACGGCATGACCGACGGGCTGTACAACGCGTCGGTGCAGAGCTACGTGCAGCATGCCGTATACCCGGGCGATCTCCCGCACGCCACCGGATACCCGCTGCCGTTGCTCGCCGCCTGGTTGTTCGCGCCGCTCTCAAAGCTGCCGTTCGCCGCCTCCTACGTGCTCTGGCTGCTCGCCAACGTGGCGATGCTCGGCGCGCTCGTTGTCGCGATGGACCGGCACATGGCAGCCGTGCCGCGCCTCCCGCGGCGGACCTTCCTGGCCGTGTTCGCCTGCTCGATGCCCGTCGTAACGAACATTGTCTTCGGCCAGGTCGACTTCGTCATCTTCGCCGCGATGTTCTCCGCCTACCTGCTGTTGCGCGACGACCGCGAGGTGCTCGCCGGCGTCGTGCTGGCCGCCGTGCTGCTGAAACCGCAGTTCCTCGCCGGCGTCGTCCCGATGCTGCTGCTCTGGCGGCAGTGGCGCACGCTCGGCGCGCTCGCCATCGCCGGCACGGTGCTCGTCGTGCTTCCCGCGCTGGTCACCGATCCGGGCGCGCTCGCCGCGAACCTGCGCTTCATCGGGCGTTACCCCGGCGCGGGCGACGATCTGCAGGTGAACGCCGGCATGATGTCGAACCTTCGAGGACTGATCGTCAGCGTCGGCGGTAGCGACGACACGTGGCTCTGGCTTCCGCCGATGCTCGCGCTCGCCGTCGCTGCGTACGCCGTCGCCGTGGCGCGATGGCGGCTCGCCGAACGCGGGCGGGTCGCCGCCGACCAGGCTTACGCGCTGGCGGTCATGCTGCCACTGCTCGTCACACCGCATCTGCACACCCAGAGCCTCGTGCTGCTGTTCATTCCGCTGGCGATCGCGCTGCGCGGTCAATTCGCGCCAGGCGATGCCAGGGCTCGCCAGTTCGAGCATCAGTCGGGCATCTTGACGCTCCTGCTGGCCGGCTATGCCGCGCTGTTCGTGTGCTGGTTGAGCACGGCGCTGGGCTTCGCTCCGATGGTGCTGCTCGTCGCCGCCGGCTTCGCCGCCTGCGCGTGGCGATGGCCACATCCAGAACCGTGACCGCCGCCGCCGAACCTGCCGGCTTGACAGGCTTTCGTCGCCGTCGATACGATCCGGCGACTGGGCGACAACGACCCGCCGGACGCGGGCCGGTCCGGCCGTGACCTTGAAACCAGACTCAGACGAACCTCCCCTGGATGACACCCTACCCGTGAAGCCCCGCTGGGCCGCGATCGTCATGGCCGCCGGCCAGGGCACCCGCATGCGCTCGACCCTGCCGAAGGTCGCGCACCCGCTCGCCGGCAAGCCGATCGTTCGTCACGTCATCGACGCCGCGGTCGATGCCGGCATCGACGACTGCATCGTCGTCGTCGGCCCGGATACCGCGGCCGACGCGGTGCGCGCGGCGGCGGGCGAGGGCGTGCGATTCGCCGTGCAGGCGGAGCCGCTCGGCACCGGCCACGCCGTCGAGGCGGCGCGCGCCGCCGCCGGTGACGCCGGCTTCATCCTGATCATGAACGGAGACGTTCCGCTGGTGCTGCCCGACACCATCCGCCGCTTGATGGCATCAGTCGCCGAGGCGGCGGGCGCGCCGCCTGACGTGTCGCTCCTGACCGCGCACGTGCCCGTCGAGGCGTACGGCTTCCTCGATCTCGACGGCGACCGCGTCTCCGCCATTCACGAGACGAAGGACGCCACGGAGATCGACCGCGGAGCGTTGCGGCACATCAACTCCGGTCAGTACGCCGTACGGGCGGAGTGGCTCTGGCCGCACGTGGCGCGCATCGTTCCGGCGCCCGGCGGTGAGCGGTACCTGACGCAGCTCGCCGCCATGGCCTGCGACGAGGGCAACCCCGCGGTCGCCGTCGTCGCCGCCGAGGCGGCGGAGGTTCGCGGCATCAACGACCGCGTGCAGCTCGCCGAGGCGGAGGCGACGGTGCGCGATCGCATCCGGCGCGGCCACATGCTCGCCGGCGTCACGATCGTCGACCCGCCGTCGACGTTCATCGACGCCGGCGTGACGATCGATCCGGACACGACGATTGGGCCGAATACGCACATCGAAGGGCGGTCGTCGATCGGCGCCAGCTGCGTCATCGGCCCGGGCAGCCACATCCGCGACTCCCGTGTCGGCGACCGGTGCGTCGTGCGCTATTCGATGGTGGAGGAATCCACGCTGGAATCCGACGTCGACATGGGACCGTACAGCCACCTGCGCCCGCGCTCTTACATCTGCCACGGCGTCCACATTGGGAACTTCGCCGAGGTCAAGGCGTCGCGGCTCGGCCGCAACTCGAAGATGGGGCACTTCAGCTACATCGGCGACGCGGAGGTGGGCGAGGACGTGAACATCGGCGCCGGCACGATCACGGCGAACTACGACGGCACGGCCAAGCACCGCACGACGATCGGCGACGGCGCATTCATCGGCAGCGACACGATGCTCGTGGCGCCGGTGCGTATCGGCCGCGGGGCCGCGACCAGCGCCGGATCGGTCGTCAACCGCGACGTGCCGGACGGGATGATCGCCATCGGCGCGCCTGCGCGTATCCGCGGCCGGCAGTCCGGTGACAGTCAGGAGGAGCCAGGCCCTGGACACTGACACCGCGCTGGGCGTCGTCCTGCTCGCCCTGGCACTCGTCCTCGTCGCGATCGTCGCCGCCGCCGAAGCGGGGGTGGCCTCGGCGAGCCGCGTGCGGTTGCGCGCGATGGCGGGCCGTGGCAGCCGGCGCGCGGAAGTCCTGCACGCCTATATCGACGAGCGGGCCTCAACGCTCGGTGCGCTCGCCGTCGCGCGAAACCTCGCGGTGGTGCTGGCGACGGCGCTCGGCGTCTACCTCCTGACGCAGCGGAGCGGACACACGTGGGCCGCGTTGGCCGCCGGGGGCGGCGGCGCGCTCGCCGCCGTCGTCCTGCTCGATGCCCTGCCGCGGCTGATCGTCGCGCGGCGGCCCGAGCCGTGGAGCGTGCGACTGCTGCCCGTCATCCGCGTCATCCGCACGGTCTTTGGCCCGCTGGCCTGGTCGATCAACCGGGGCATCGCCAGCGTCGTCCAGCGCAACGGCGCGGAGCCCCGCGCCGATGACGAGACCGAAGACCTGCTGCGGCTCGCACAGATTGAAACGGACGGGGAGCCGATCGAAGAAGAAGAGCGGCAGATGATCCGTGGCATCATCGAGATGGAGGACACGACGGCGCGGGAGATCATGGCGCCGCGCATCGACATCGTCGCTCTCGACGTGCAGGAGACGATCGACGACGCGCTCAAACTCATCGTCGAGAAGGGCTTCAGCCGCATCCCGCTCTACGATGACACAGTCGACAACATCGTCGGCATCATCTACGCCAAGGACCTCCTGCGCTGCATCACCGAGGGCCGGCGGCCCGCGCTCACGGAGATCGCCCGCCCGCCCTACTTCATCCCGGAAACCAAGCGCGTCGACGATCTGCTCGCCGAGCTGCGGCAGAGCAAGGTGCATATCGCGATCGTCGTCGACGAATACGGCGGCACGGCCGGGCTGGTGACCATCGAGGACTTGCTCGAGGAGATCGTCGGCGAGATCCAGGACGAGTACGACCGCGAAGAAGCGCCCATCGAGCGCGTCACCGCGACCGAGGCGATCCTCGACGCACGGGTAAGCATCGACGCGCTCACCGAGCTGTTCGGGTACGAGGTCGACGAGGAAGAGCAGGGATACGACACGATCGGCGGCTTCGTGTATCACCACCTCGGCAAGGTGCCGGTCGCCGGCGACGAGGTGCGCGTCGACGGCCTGACGCTGCGCGTGTTGAGCGTGCTGGGCCGCCGCATCAAGAAGGTCCGTGCGACACGATCGGTCGACCCGGTTGGCGAGCCGTCGCCGGGCTGAACCGCATCATCGTCACGTCCGCTCAACTGACACTCGCCTGGCACGCGGCAACCCGGCTGTGGCGCGCGATCGCAGCGCCGGCCGCGTCACGCTGATCACCGAAGCATCCGGCATTGCGCCGGCGCGCCGCCCGCTCAGGCGGTCTGGCGCGGCAGCGGCGCTCCGGCGAGGTACGATGATCGCGATGCGAGCTTCTTCCACTCA
>CAYJMJ010000018.1:34112-44671 GCA_964371095.1 uncultured Dehalococcoidia bacterium
CGGCAGCGGCGCTCCGGCGAGGTACGATGATCGCGATGCGAGCTTCTTCCACTCATCGCGGCCCCGGATGGCTGACCGTGGCGCTCGCGTCGGGCTCGATCTTGCTGGCCCTGGCGCTGCGCTATGCCTCGTTGTACGAGCCGCGCTGGTACGGCGACGAGGGCATCTTCGCCGCCGTTGCCACGAACATGCGCGAAGGGCGTTCGCTCTACGCGCAGGCGTGGGACAACAAGCCGCCGTTGATCTTCGTTACCTACGCCGCCATCCAGTCCCTGTTCGGCACGAGCGTCTTCGCGCTTCACCTGACCGCTACGATCAGTGTGGTCGCGACGCAAGCGACGGTGATGGCGATCGGGGCGATGCTCTATGGGCCGCGGCGCGGCGTCGCGGCCGGGGCGGTCTTCGCGCTCGCCATGTGCACGCCGGTGATCGAAGGAAACCTCGCGCTCACCGAGACGTTCATGATTCTGCCGGCGTCGCTCGCGATCCTGGTATTCCTTCTGACGGAGCGGCGCCCGGCCGAGCATCGAGTCTTCGGCTACCTGCTCTGCGGCCTCCTCCTGGGCATCGCGGCCGGCTATAAGCAGGTCGCCGTGTTCGACGCCGCAGCCGTCGCCGTCATGGTGCTGCTCACCCACACGCGGCCGCTGCGCGCGCTGATCCCCATCGCGGCCGGGTTCCTCGCACCTCAGGTCGCCTGGAGCGCGGTCTTCGTCGCGAGCGGCGCGTTCCCGCAGTACTGGTACGCCGTCGCCGGCTCGCTCAGGCTGTACGCGGAGATGGGCCCGTCGGAGGGCGCGTTCACCAGGTTCGCGGGCTATCTCCCGGCGCTCATGGCCGTGGCATGGCTCGTGCGCCGGCGTCAGCTCGGCGAAGAGGTGACGGAGCGCGCGTTCCCCGTCATCTGGCTCGGATTCGCGTTCGCCGGAGCGATGTCAAGCTCGTTCCCCTTCCCGCATTACCTGCAACAGGCGGTGCCCGCGTGCGCCCTCGCCGTCGCGGCGAATCCGTTGCGCCATGAGCGCGACACTCTCGCGAAGGTGGCGCTGGGTGTCGGCGCGGTGCTCGTCGTGGCGGTCGCGTTCGGCCAGTTCGCCCCCGAATTTCGCCAGCGACGCCAGCTCAACCCGGTGGCGTACTACCGCACGTTCGTTTCGCATCGCTGGGGAACGATGAGCGACGCCGAATACGACTACAAGTTCGACGGCAAGGTAACAGCCGTGAACGACATCGTCGGCTACATGAAGGACGACGGCGCCGGGACTTCGCTGTACGCATGGAGCGAGCTGCCGTGGCTCTATGCCGCCGGCGGCTTCACGAATCCCGCCCGATACTACACGTCGTTCCTGGGTGAGCTGGTGCCGGGCGCCAAGCCCGACATCTTGACGGACCTGCGGGCACGCCCGCCGGTGTACGTCGTCGTCTCGGACGGCGCATACGCGCCCTTTGGCGAGCTGGACGACTTCATCAGCCTCCGATACGTGCTGATTCGCGCGCAGGGCGACTGGCGCCTGTACCGGCTCGAAACGGCGCGCGGCCGCCTCGCACCGGACAACCCGCTCGCCCAACGGCGATAGCCCGCAAGCTGGCGGGCGGTCCAATCGCCCGCGCGGCCCTGATGCAGCCCGCGGAGCCACGTGACGCCGACATTTGCCCCTAGCCAATCGCTCGCTTCAAGCCTATAGTGGTGCCCTGTGGATGAAGTAGAACGTAAGTACTGGATCGCGTTCAGCAAGGTGGCCCGGGTGGGCCGCGTTCGCGTCAGCCAGCTCGAGGAGCACTTCGGGCAGCTCGAGCGTGCCTGGCGCGCCACAGCCAGCGAGCTGAAGGCCGCCGGGCTCGACTCCGCCACGGTCTCCGCGTGCGTCGCCGCGCGAGACACGATCGATCCCGATGCCGAAATCGAGCGGCTGGCCCAACACGGCGTCGCTGCGCTGACGTGGCACGACGACGCCTACCCGCGGCAGCTTCGCGAGGTGTACGACCGCCCTCCCGTGCTCTACGTCCGGGGCGCACTGCAACCCGCGGACGAGTGGGCCGTCGCGGTCGTCGGCACACGGCGCGTCAGCGTCTACGGCCGCCAGGTGGCCGACGAGATGGCGCGCGGCCTGGCATCGAATCGCGTCACCGTGGTGAGCGGACTCGCCCGCGGTGTCGACGCCATCGCGCACCGTGCGGCGCTCGAGGCCGGCGGCCGGACGATCGCCGTGCTGGCGTGCGGCCTCGACCTGGTGTACCCGCCCGAGCACAAGCGGCTCGCCGAGCAGATCGCCGAGCAGGGGGCGCTGGTCAGCGACTACGGGCTCGGCACACAGCCGCGCAGCGAGTTCTTCCCGCGGCGGAATCGCATCCTGAGCGGCGTCTCGCTCGGAGTCCTCGTTGTCGAGGGGGATGTGAAGAGCGGCGCGTTGATCACGGCGCGCCAGGCCCTGGAGCAGAACCGCGAGGTGTTCGCCGTGCCCGGCAGCATCTACTCGCCGAATTCGCGCGGCACCAACAAGCTGATCCAGGACGGCGAAGCGAAGCTCACGCTCAACGTGGAGGACATCCTGGCCGAACTCAACCTGAGCATGGCGTCGCATCAGATCGAGATGACGGAGATCCTGCCCGCCGACGAGACCGAGGGCGTCGTGCTGCGCTTCCTGACGGCAGAGCCGGCGCACATCGACGACCTGCGGCGCGAATCGGGACTGCCCGTCGCGGCGGTCACGAGCGCGCTCGCCATGCTGGAACTGAAGGGGCTCGTGCGGCAGGTCGGCCGCATGAACTACGTCCGGGCGCGCGAGGCGGCTGCCGGCCGATAGCCTCACCCCGTGTCATCGCTTGCACCCGGGCCGGCCTCCCGGCCTGTGCCGGACGTTGCGGCTACTTCGCTCGGACGTGACGAACTTGACAGTTCTGCTACCCTCAAGCGGAGGGAACCGGCACGACTCCTCCCGTCCGGCGGCGCCCAACCGCAGTCTGGGAGCCGCATTACCCGTCCAATATCCGGATTCAGGTACAGGCGGTCATAACCGAAAAGAACTGTTGTGCCGCGAGCGGGGTCGTGTATAACAACCGGGGCCCCGGAACCGGTGGGAATAGCTAAGGCAACATGGCGAAAACACGAGAAAAGAGCCTGGTGATCGTCGAGTCACCGGCAAAGGCGCGAACACTCGCGAACATCCTCGGGAAGGATTACGACGTGAAGGCGTCGGTGGGCCACGTCCGCGACCTTCCCAAGTCCCAGCTCGGCGTCGACGTCGAGCACGACTTCGCGCCCCGGTACATCATCCCCAAGGACAAGAAGGACGTAGTCAAGGGGCTGAAGGAGGCGGCGAAGAAGGCCGGCACCGTCTACCTCGCCACTGACCCCGACCGGGAGGGCGAGGCGATCTCGTGGCACCTGCTCGAGGCGATGTCGCTCGACGGCAAACCTTACCACCGCGTCGAATTCCACGAGATCACGTCGGACGCCGTGAAGGCCGCCTTCGAGCACCCGCGTGAGATCGACATGAAGCTGGTCGACGCCCAGCAGGGGCGTCGCGTCCTGGACCGGCTCGTTGGCTACAAGGTGAGCCGCGTGCTCTGGAACAAGATCCGCTGGGGGCTCAGCGCCGGCCGCGTGCAGTCCGTCGCGCTCCGCATGGTCGTCGATCGGGAGAGGGAGATCGAGGCGTTCACTCCCCAGGAGTACTGGACCATCGACACTCGTGTCGCCAAGCAGGGCGACGCCGACGAAGCGGGCTTCATCGCGCGGCTTGCCGGACTTCCGGGTACGAGGAAGGCCGAAATCGGGAACACCGAACAGGCGAACGCGATCGCGGCCGACCTTCGGGTTGCGGCATACACCGTCCGTGACGTGAAACGGAAGCAGCAGCTGCGACGCCCGTCGCCGCCCTTCACGACGAGCACGCTCCAGCAGGAGGCGTCGCGCCGCTTCGGTTTTTCCGCCAAGCGCACCATGGCCGTGGCGCAACAGCTCTACGAGGGCCTGACGATCCCCGGCGAGGGACAGGTCGGCCTCATCACCTATATGCGCACCGACTCCCTCAACATCGCGCAGGTGGCACGCGAGGAAGCGCGCCGCTTCATCGGCGGCAAGTACGGCGGCGACTTCGTGCCCGGCGAGCCACGGTACTACAAGACGAAGTCGAAGGGCGCGCAGGAAGCCCACGAGGCGATCCGCCCCACGTCCGCATACCGCGAACCGGCCGCGCTCAAGAAGTCTCTGACGCTCGACCAGTTCAAGCTGTACGGCCTCATCTGGCAGCGGCTTCTCGCCAGCCAGATGGCGGACGCGGTCTTCGATCAGTTGACAGTCGAGATCGATGGCCAGGCGCCGGCCCACAGCCGGCCGTACCTCCTCCGGGCTTCGGCCAGCCACATGCGTTTCCCCGGCTTCCGGCAGGTGTACATCGAAGGCCGCGACGTGGATTCGGATGAGGACGAGGAGAAGTCCCTGCCGGACCTCGCCATCGACGACCTGCTGCGCCTGATCGGCGTCACGCCCGAGCAGCACTTCACCGAGCCGCCGCCGCGGTACACAGAAGCGACCCTCGTGAAGGCGCTCGAGGAGAACGGCATCGGGCGGCCGTCGACGTACGCTCCAATCATGTCGACGATCCAGGAGCGAGGTTACGTCAAGAAGGAGGGGCGCGCGCTCAAGCCGCAGGAACTCGGCTGCGTCGTCGCCGACCTGCTCGCCGAGCGCTTCCCGGGCGTCGTCGACGTGGGTTTCACCGCGCGGATGGAGGATGAACTCGACGACGTCGCCAACGGCGAGCGTTCGTGGCCACCGGTCGTCCGGGAATTCTACGAGCCGCTCGAAGTGGCGCTGGCAGCCGCTGCCGAGGCGCCGCGCGTCGAGCAGGAGACGAACGAGGTCTGCGAGAAGTGCGGCAAGCCGATGATCGTACGCTGGGGACGCTTCGGTCAGTTCCTCGCCTGCACGGGCTACCCCGAGTGCAAGAACGCGCGGCCGATCGGTGAAGAGGCGCAAGAGCCCGAGAAGACCGATGAGATCTGCGACCTGTGCCAGTCGCCGATGGTCATCAAGCGCGGCCGTTTCGGCCAATTCCTGGCGTGCTCGCGTTACCCGGACTGCACAGGCCGCCGGCCGATCCTCAAGAAGGTCGGCATCCCCTGTCCAAAGGACGGCGGCGAGATCATCGAGCGCAAGAGCAAGAAGGGGCGCACGTTCTACGGCTGCGCGAACTACCCGAACTGCGACTTCACCAGCGGCACCCGGCCGCTGAAGCCACCCTGCCCGTCGTGCGGCGGATTGCTCGTGGGCGCCGGACGGGGGGCTGCCAAGTGCACCGCGTGCGACTGGAAGGGCGACCAGGACTCGCTGGGCGAGCCGGAGCTGACCAGAGCGTCGGCTTGAATACGATTTCACTGAAGATGTCGCGCGCCGCGCGGCGGCGGATTGCCGACCGCCGGTGCGGGGCGCGCCCGCGTTCTCGATACCGCCCCCGTTGATGAAGAAGATGTCCCGCCGCAGGTTCCTGGCGTCCTCGGGCGCGACCCTGGCTGCCGCCTCGGCCGCGGCAGTGGTCGGCTGCGGGCGGGACCAAACATCCCGGACGGCCACGCCGCCGGTGGCGCGAGCGACGCCGGTGCCCGTGTCGACGCGGGGCGGCATCCTGCGCGTCCTCAACTTCGACGCGATGGTCGCGGACTCGCTCGATCCTCACCTGACGATGATGGGTCCGGTCGCCAACATGCACTCGGCCGTCTTCAGCCGCGTGCTGCGCTACGACGACGAGCGCGCCGGCACGCTCGCGCCCGACCTCGCCGACGGCATGCCGGAGCAGCCGGATCCCACCACCTACGTCGTCAAGGTGCGCCCGGGCGTGAAGTTCCACGATACGCCGAAGGCTCGATTCGCCTATCCCAGGACCGCCGGACGTGAACTCACGGCGTACGACATCAAGTACAGCCTGGAGCGCCAGGCTGACGCCTCCAGCGGACCCGGCCGCCGGTTCTATCGCAGGAGCGACTGGAGCGTCGTCGACAGGATCGATGTGCGAGACAGCCACACGCTCGTCATCAGGCTGAAGTCGCCGACGGCGCCCTTCCTGAACTTCCTCGCGGGGAGGCACGCGTTCGTCGTCTCACGGGACGTCTTCGAATCGATGGACCCGGCAAACGCCGAACTCGCCATGATCGGCACCGGTCCGTTCATGCTCGACACGTTCCAGGTGCAGACCAGCGTGAAGGTCCGCCGCAACCCGGAGTGGTTCGCGCGCGATGACGATCCCGGCGGCGCCGGCGGCGGCCGCCCGTTCCTTGATGGCTACGACGCGGTCTTCACGCCGCAGGACGACGCCAACCAGCGCACCCTGTTCGACCGCAGCATCGTCGACGCGACGGGCTTTACGGATCCGGCGTCCGTTGCGCAGGAGCAGAAGACGAATCTCGCCGACATCGTCCTGGCGGAGAGCGACGCGGGCGGCGTGCTCGCGAGCCGGCTCTTGCTCGACCGGGCGCCGTTCAAAGACGATCGCGTTCGGCGCGCGATCCACCTCGCGATCGACCGGCGCGCCCTCGCCAGCCTGATCTACCCCGACATCGACGGGCGCGTCTCCGCGAAACTCAGCGGCCCGGTTGCGCCGGCGATGGGCGCCTGGGCGCTGGCCCCTGACGACCTGCGAAAGCGGCCGGGCTACCGCGACGACGCGGCCGGGCGCGCCACGGACGTCGCCGAGGCCAGGAAACTGCTCGCCGCCGCCCTCGGCGACGCCGGGCAGCCGGCCGAATTGAAGATGGTGTTCGCCGGGATTCCGCGGACCATTCCGGAACGCGCCCTGCCGGCGATCCAGCAGCAGTTGCGCGACACGCTCGGCCTCAACGTCGTCCCCGTCACCGACACCAGCGGCTTCGGCCTCATCGCCGTCGCGCTCGGGCGGAACCTCGAAGGCGCGACCGAGGGCGTGGCGCCGTTCACGTTCGCGATGGAGGACGGCGGCGTCGACATCGACGACTGGCTGTACCCGCAGTTCCGAAGCGACCAGTCGATGAATTCGTACCGTCTCCACGACGCCCAGCTCGACGCCATGCTCGACCGGTCCCGCGCCGAGTTTGACAACGACGCTCGCCGCCGCATCGGCCTCGACATTCAGGATTACCTGCTGGCGAACGTAAACGCGCGCATCGACTTCCTCGCACCGGTCGAGCGGCGGCTCTCATGGGGATACGTGCGCAACTACGCGATGCCGCTCTGGTACGGCAGCAACCAGGATCTCGCGGACACGTGGCTCGACACGGACCACCCCGCCTGGCGATCCCGGCCGTAACCGCGCGTCGGCCGCGGCGCTTGCCGCGCCCTACGTAAACCCCCTACACAGAGTTGATATCCTGCTGCCGATCATGGAGTCGAGGTGCCCCACGTGACCGCATTTGTCATGGCCATCATCGGCGTCGCGGCCGGGTTCGTGATCGACGCTGTTATCGCGCGGCTGGCGAGGGAGCCGTTCGAGCGCGGCGAAGTCGACCCGGACGATCTGCGGCTGAAGAAGGATGGCGGGCTCGAATTGAGCAGCGAGATGGGCGCGCTCACGATGCCGGTGCTGCTCACGTCGCGATCGTACCTCCGCACCGCCGCCGTGGTCGGCGCCACGGCCGTCATCTTCGGACTGTTGGGCCGGCAGTACACCCACGTTGGGGACCTGGCGATCGTGAGCTGCTACGCGGCGGCCATCATCATCTGCACGATGACCGACATCCTGGCGTATCGCGTGCCCAACGTGGTGACCTATCCCGCTGTCCTGGCCGCCGTCGCGATCGGCATGGCCATGCCCGACGCCAACCGGCTCGACGTCCTCGCCGGGGGGATCGTGTTCGGCGGCCTCCTGTTCATCCCGTCGGTCCTCACGGGCGGCGCGATGGGCATGGGCGACGTCAAGTTCGCATTCTTCGTCGGGTTCGCGCTCGGGCTGACGTTCGTGGTGCCCGCGATGCTGATCATGGCGATCTCGGGCGGCTTCGCGGCGGCGATCATGCTGGTGACACGCCTTCGCGGCCGGGGTGACCCCATCCCCTACGCGCCGTTCATCGCCGGCGGCATGCTGGTCGTGATGCTGATGCAGGGCACCGCGTTCCGCGCCGTGTAGCCCGCCAACGGCGACAGACTTCGCTTTCGCGACGCCACCACATAACGGCGAGCAGCCGCACGACGCCCATCGGATAAAATGATCCAGATCCACTGGACCGCCACACCGCCGCCGGAGCGCATCGCTTGGCCATCGACGTCCGCCTGCTCGACCACACGAGCGACCCCGTTCGCTCGCTCTACATCGCCTACCGGACGGCGTACTCGGCGCTGACCCCGCAGACGATCGCCGACCGCATCGAGTCGGACCGGATCACGCGCGAGCAGATGCAGGAGTTCATCGAGAAGCGGCTCGAGACGGGCCACGCGTCGCCCCTGGAGCACGTCTGGTTCGAGTTCGCGATCGCCGGGGTGAGCCGCGCGTTCAGCCACCAGTTCGTACGCCACCACATCGGCATCAGCTTCGAGCAACAGAGCCAGCGCTACGTCGCGTTCAAAAAGGGCGAATTCCCGTACACCGTGCCCGACACGGTCAAACGCGCCGGGCTCGCACCGAAGATGGAGGAAGCGTTCGACCGCCTCGGCGAGCTGTACCAGGAGATGCTCGATGCCGGCGTGCCCGCAGAGGACGCGCGATTCCTCATACCGAACGCGGCCAACACCAATTTCAAGATCGTCGTGAACTTCCTGGAGCTGCTGCACATCTGCGACCTGCGGCTCTGCACACGGGCGCAGTGGGAGTTCCGCCAGGTGGCGTCGCAGATGCGCGCCCAGATTCACCGCAAGTTCCCGGACCTGGCGAAGCACATCCAGCCGAAGTGCGGAGACAGGCGCTGGGGCTACTGCGACGAATCGCTCGAGGACTGGCAGGCCTGCCCAATCGGACGCAAGCGCCCGCACAAGAAGATGCTGTTCGAGCTATTCGACGCGCACCGCCGCGGCGAGCTGGCGCCGCTCGCCGACGATGACTTCAAGACGATCGAAGAGATCGGCTCGTCGGTGGCGACGTCCGGCGCGCCGAAGACCGCTCCGAACGGCCAGTCCGCCCCCGCGCCAGAGACGCGGGACGAAGGGTGATGCGGAAGCTGGAGGCTGGACGCTAGAAGCTGGATCCAGGACGCGGCGTCCAGCCTCCAGCCTCCAGCTTCCAGCCTCCAGCTTCGCGCCGAAGCGACGACGCCCACCACGGCCAGCTGCTTCCAGCCCGCGGAGGGCACCCGCTACGATGTCCGCATGACCCGCATCCTCCTCGACCAGACGATATGGGAGATGGGGCAGGCCTTCGACATGCTGTTCGCGAACCTGAAGGACCTGCGCGACGATGACTGGACCTGGGTTCCGCCGGGCGGCGTCCGCTCGATCCACGCCATCGTCGGCCACGTCGTCTCCTGCAAGATGATGTACGACAACCACGCGTTCGGCGACGCGACGCTGACGTGGATGGATCCGCGCTTCGCGGCGTGGCAGTCGTCGGCGCCTGCCGAGGGATTCTCACCGGCGTCGCTCGTCGACGCGCTGCGGGAGTCGGACCTGCAGCTGCGCCGGAGCGTCGACGCGCTGGGCGACGACCGGGAGCTTGAGCGCGACCGCCGCGTCAACTGGGGCGGCACCCGCTCGACCCGATGGATCCTCAGTACGCTCATCCACCACGACGGCTTCCATGCCGGCGAGATCAACCACATTCGCGCCATTCACCAGCGCAATGACCGGTGGGAATGGGAGCAATGAAGCTTCACCTCCCCTACGGTGAACACGGCATCGATGCCGAGGTCCCCGACACAGCCGCCGTGCTCGTGCCGGAGCGTGTCCCGCCGCTCGATGATCCTTCGTCCGCCGTACGCGCCGCAATCGAGCAGCCGGTCGCCGGACCGCCGCTGCGTAGCCTCGTGCAGCCCGGCCGCAAAGCCGTCATCGTCGTCTCCGACGTCACGCGGCCGGTGCCAAACGCGATCATCCTTCCGCCGATCCTCGAAACGCTGGAGGCCGGCGGCGTGCGCCGCGACGACGTCACGATCGTCATCGGCACCGGGCTGCACCGGCCGTCGCGGCCCGAGGAGCATAGCCGCATCCTCGGCGACGAGATCCTGTCGCGTTACCGCGTCGTCGACCACGTCGCGAAGGACCGCGCGACGCTCGACTACCTGTTGACGACGGCGCGCGGCGTCGAGGTCTGGCTCAACCGCGAGTACGTGCAGGCGGACCTCCGTATCGTCACCGGGTTTGTCGAGCCGCACCTCTTCGGCGGCTACTCCGGCGGCGGCAAGGCGGTGCTCCCGGGCATCGCCGGCGCCGAAGCGATCATGGCCAACCACGACGCGCGGATGATCGGCCACCCGAAGGCGACGTGGTGCGTCACCGACGGCAATCCGATCTTCGAGGAGATACGCGATGTCGCGCTGGCATCGCATCCGTCGTTCGCGCTCAACGTGACGCTCGACGAGCGCGGCGCGATCACCGGCGTCTTCGCCGGCGACCTCGCCGCCGCCCACGATGCCGCGATCGTGCAGACCGCCCGCCAGGCCGT
>CAYJMJ010000018.1:44771-46671 GCA_964371095.1 uncultured Dehalococcoidia bacterium
ACGACGATCGACCAGTGGCAGGTGCACGTGCAGGCGATGGTCCAGGCGCGCTGCGACGTCTGGCTGCACTCGTCGCTGCCACGCGAGACCGTCGAGGCGGCGCACCTGCGATACGCCGCCGATGTGACCGGCACCCTCGCCGCCATCATCGACGAGAAGCGCACGGCCCTCGGCCGCGAGCCGTCAGTGTGCGTGCTGCCCCACGGCCAGCTCACCGTTCCACGGGTCGTGCCGGTCGGCGGGTCGCGCTGACGTGGAGCAGGCGCGACTCGACGAGATACTCCGCGCGGGCAGAATCGCCCTGCCGCCCGGCGCTTCGGCGGAAGTCGAGGGCAACGATCCCGTCCTCGGGGCACGCTTCCCGATCGGAGAGGCCGCCGCGGTGGCGCTCGCCACGGCCGGCGCCGCCGCAGCCGGCCTGTGGTCGCAGCGCACCGGCGTGCCGCAGACCGCGCGCGTCGACGTGCGGGCCGCGGCCGCGTCGCTGCTCGGCTTCGCTCACCTCCGCGTGGCGGGCAAGCCGATGATCCGCATCAACGAGAGCAACCCGACCGTCGCGCTGTACGAGTGCGGCGACGGCCGCTGGATCCATCTTCACGGTGGCTTCCCGCACCTGCGGCAGGGAACGCTGGAGGTGCTCGCGTGCGACAACGATACGGCGAGCATCGCAGCAGCCGTTCGCGCGTGGAGCGCGAGCGCGCTCGAAGATGCGATTGCCGAGCGGGGAATGTGCGGAGCGATGGTGCGGACCGCATCCGAGTGGGCCTCCCACGCGCAAGGGCAAGCCCTCGCGGCGCTGCCTGCCGTCGAGGTGGTCAAGGTCGGCGACAGCGATCCGAAGCCGCTCACCTCCGACCGGCGGCCGCTCGGCGGCGTGCGCGTCCTCGACCTGACGCGCGTACTAGCCGGACCGGCGTGCGGCCGCGCGCTCGCTGAACATGGCGCCGACGTGCTTCGCATCACCTCGCCCAACCTGCCCGCAATCGAGGCGTTCGACATCGAGACGGGACACGGCAAACGCTCCGCATACGTCGACCTCGATGCCACCGACGGCCCGCAACGGCTCCGATCGCTCCTCGCGGGCGCCGACGTGTTCGTCGACGGATTCCGCGACGGCTCGCTCGCACACCGCGGCTTTGGCGCCGAGGACGTCGTTGCGTTGCGGCCGGGAATCATTCACGTCGCGATCAACTGCTACGGGCATGTCGGGCCGTGGCGCCGGCGGCCGGGTTGGGAGCAGCTCGCCCAGGCCGCGACCGGCATGGCAGCCGAACAGGGTGCGCCCGGGCCGCCGCGCCTCGTCCCCGCCGCCGCCTGCGACTACACGACGGGCTACCTCGCCGCCTACGGCGCGATGATCGCCCTCGCCCGGCGCGAGCGGGAGGGAGGCAGCTGGCTCGTGCGTGCGTCGCTCTGCCAGACCGCGATGTGGATCGCCCGCCTCGGCGCCACATGCGATCCGGCCGCGGCGACCGGCATCGGCGACGTCGGCGACCTGCTCATGAACACCGCCACGCCGTTCGGCGAAGTCACGCACCTGCGCCCGGCGACGCATCTCCCGGCCACGCCGCCGCGCTGGGACCACCCGACGGTCCCCCTCGGCACGCACCAGCCCGAGTGGCCGGACGAGTAGCGCAGCCACCCGGGAAGTGCTCTCTGCTCTCTGCTCTCTGCTCTCCGCCCCCTGCTCTCTGCTCTGGCGCCGCGCCTTGCGCCCCGCCACCTCACCCCGTATCAACCACGCATGACCGCACCAGGCACTCCCGGCGACCACGCGCCCGCGCTCGACGGCATGCGCGTCATCGAGGCCACGCAGGGCGTCGGCGGGCCCTTCGCGGCGATGATGTTGTCCGATATGGGCGCCGCCGTCACGAAGGTCGAGCCGCCCGCCGGCGATGGG
>CAYJMJ010000018.1:46771-48608 GCA_964371095.1 uncultured Dehalococcoidia bacterium
ACGACGAGGGCATGATGCAGGCGATCGCCGGCGTCCAGGACGCGCAGTACCGCTGCGAGGACCCGCCGGTGTTCGTGAACCTGCCCGTCGCCGGCTACGCGCAGGGCATCATGGCGGCGAACGCCACCGTGGCCACGCTCCTCGCGCGCGCCCGCAGCGGTCTCGGCGACGCGTTCGAGATCTCGGGCGTGGCCGCGCTCTTCGTGATGGAGACCATCGCCTACCTGCGCGGGCCCGGCGTCATGCGCCTTGCCGGCCACGCCGACCCGCGCGGCCCCATCCCGACGTACCGCCTCGTCCGCGGCACCGACGACTGGCTCTTCGCCGGCGCGCTCACGCCGCCGTTCTGGGCTTCGATGGCCGTCGCCGCCGGCCTCGAAGCGTGCCTGGTCGACGAGAAGTTCGCCGGCGCGCCGATGGGCATCGCGAACATGGACGACCGGCGCGAGCTGGCGCGCCGCGTCGACGAGGCGTTCTCGCACAGGAGCCGCGACGAGTGGCTGCGCATCCTCGAAGAAGCGAACGTGCCGCGCGCCCCCGCGCTCACGCGCGAGGAGTTCGCGAGCGACCCGGGCATCGCGCACAACAACATGCTGGTCGACGTCGATGACCCCGCGCTCGGCCGCACGCGCCAGATGAACGTGCCGGTGACGCTGCACGACACCCCCGGCCGCGTGCCCGGCCCCGCGCCCGCGCTCAACGCCCACGCGTCGTCGCTCGATGCGCTTCCTTCGGCCGCGGCGTCCGTGTCAGCGTCCGGCGGCGACGGGCGCGCGTTCGACGGCAAGCCGCCGCTTGACGGCGTCACCGTCATCGACCTCAGCGGCTTCATCGCCGGCGCCAACTGCCCGGCAATGCTCGCCGACATGGGCGCCAACGTCATCAAAGTCGAGAGCCCGGATGGCGACGGCTGGCGCACGTCCGGCCTGGCGTTCCTCGGCTCGAACCGCGGCAAGCGCGGCATCGTCATCGACCTCAAGCAGCCGGAGGGGCGCGAGCTGCTGCTCGATCTCGCTGCGCGCGCCGACGTGGTGATGGACAACTTCCGCGCGGGCGTCATGGAGCGCCTCGGCATCGGCTGGGAGACGCTCCGCGCGCGCAATCCGCGGCTCGTGCACTGCTCCGTCACCGGCTTCGGACCGACGGGCCCGTACGCGCACCTTCCCGGCTTCGACCCGCTGTTCCAGGCGCGCTCCGGTCTCATGCGCGCGCAGGGCGAGCCCGGCGGCGAGCCGGTCTACCTGCAGGTGCCCGTGTGCGACTACATGACGGCGCTCACCGCCTGCTTCGGCATCATCACCGCGCTCGTGGCGCGCGAGCGCACCGGCCGCGGACAACGCGTCGAGACCTGCCTGCTGAACAGCGCGCTGACGTCGCAGGCCGGCGAGTTCATCTTCTACGAAGGCCGCCCGCCCGACCCGCCCGGCGGCCGCGACCTCCGCGGCCTGCACGCGCTCTATCGCATCTACGAGGCGGCTGACGGCTCGATCATGCTCTCGTGCTCGACGCCCGAGCACGCAGCCCGCCTCGCCGACGCGATCGACGTCGCATTGCCCGCCGGCGATCCGCTGTCGCACGAAACGAAGGGCGCGCTGGCCGGCGAGATCGCCGCGCTCATCGCCACACAGACGCGTGCGCACTGGGTCGATGCGTTCCGGCGCGCCGGCGTGCCCGCCGCGCCGTGCCTCCGCGTCGACGAGCTGTTCGACGACGAACACCTCTGCGCCAACGACCTCTGGTGGGAGTCCGGCCATCCCCGATGGGGCCGCATCCGCCAGCCGGGCGCCACCGTGCGCTGGCACGCCCGCCCGATGCGCATCGACCGCCGCGCCCCGCT
>CAYJMJ010000019.1:0-36690 GCA_964371095.1 uncultured Dehalococcoidia bacterium
TGGTGGAGACGGGGGAGAATTGAACTCCCCGTCCAGGTGAGAGACGCCCTGAGTATGCTACAGGCTTATCCCTACAGTTAGATCTCGCCCCGTCCGTCCGCTGAGGGCCCGTGCGGACGAGGCCAACCGATGATCTCAGGCGCGCAGCATCGGTGTCGGGCGCGCAGCCCCCCGGACAAATCGTCGCTCATTCCCCGCCCGCCGGGGTTAGTTGGGGATGAACGTCACTGCCTAGGCAGCGAGGGCGAGTTGTGATTCGCCGTTTATGTTGTGGCCACCTGGATTAGGGAGATCGATGGCCGCCCTCCGCCTGCAACTCAGATCCGCCGATCCCTGTCGAGCCCTTTCGTCCCCGTATTCGTGTGCCAGGATCGACTGGCATCCACAGTATAACGAACCCAAGAGGTCTCTCGGATACGCGCCAGCACGCGGCGGAGGCGAGAGCATCCAGAGGATGACATAACGTTGGCCGCCCGGGTGCGGCGACCGGCGTGCAGGGGAGGGGGAGCCCCCATCGGGGTGCGATCAGCCGGTGCTTCGACGGGTGGGTATCGCTGCGCGCTGTGAGCACGTCTGACGCGGCGCCCGGCGCGAGCGGCCACGCAGCCAGTCAACCACGCGGTGCGTAGTGCGTGCCGGCGCGGCGCGACCCAGGCGTCGGTGGCTTACCGGGCGCTGTGGCGAAGCGCTCGCTGGATGTCGCGGTCGGCCTCGCGCTTCGCTATCGCCTGGCGCTTGTCGTAGTGCTTGCGCCCGCGCACAAGCCCGAGTTCCAGTTTCGC
Source organism: uncultured Dehalococcoidia bacterium (assembly GCA_964371095.1). GTDB lineage: Bacteria > Chloroflexota > Dehalococcoidia > DSTF01 > JACRBR01 > CAYJMJ01. The sequence goes on from CAYJMJ010000019.1 coordinate 783, forward strand.
GCGGCCGTCTTTCAGGTACAGCGACAAGGGGATCACGGTCAGGCCGCGCTCCGTCATGGCGCTCACCCACTCGCGGATTTGCGCCTTGTGCAGGAGGAGACGGCGCGGGCGCGTCGGCTCGTGGTTCTGATAGCTGCCCGCGCCATACGGAGCGATGTGGGCGCCGTACAACCAGAGTTCGCCGTCGAGGGGGCGGGCGTGGGCCTCACGGATATTGGCTCCACCGGCGCGCAGCGACTTGATCTCGGTGCCGGTCAGGCTGATGCCGGCCTCGAGCCGTTCGAGGATCTCGAAGTCGTGGAACGCCTTGCGGTTGGCGGCGATCTGCTTGATCTCGGCCATGAACGTCGATCAGCCGCCCGTTCGGGTGGGCGAGCCCGCAACCGCTGGCGTTGCTTCGGGCCCGGGCGTCAGCGCGGTGGCAGGCGTGGTGTGCGTGCCGCGCAGCACGTCGATCGCCTGGAAGAGCTGCACGTCGCGCCGGGCGTCGATGTCGTCGCTGCTCAAACTCACCGCGATGTCGGGCCGGATGCCCACACCATCGATTTGCGTGCCGTTCGGTGTCAGCCATTTCGCGATACTGACGTACAGCTCGCCGCCGTCTTTCAGGTCGTTCGGGGTGTTCACGGTGCCCTTGCCGAATGATTTCTCGCCAACGATCGTGGCGCGGCCGTTGTCGTGCAACGCCGCCGCCAACACCTCCGAACCGCTCGCGCTGAATCGGTTGAGGATGATCGCGATGGGGATCTGCGTCGCCACGCCGCCGCCGTGAGACTTGAACTGCGTCTCTTTTCCGTCGCGCTCGCGCTCCGTCAAGAGGAGTTTGTCAGCCTCGACGAACTCGCTCGCCACTTCCGCGGTCACAACCAGCAGACCACCGGGATTGTTCCTCAGGTCCAGGATCAGTCCGCGCTTGCCGCTCTCGACGGCGTCCTTCAGCGCCTTTCGCATCTCGTCCGTCGTCTGCTCGGTGAACTCGCGAATGTGGATGTACGCGACATCGCCGATCTCGGCTCCGTCGCCGTCCCTGAGCGTGCCCCCGGGCGGGAGCGTCGTGACGCTCTGGACCTTGATCTCGTCGCGTTCGATCTCGATGGTCTCTACCTGGCCGTCCGTGTGCCGGACCGTGAGGGAGACCTTCGTGCCGCGCTCCCCACGGATCTTGAGCACCGCCTTCTCCTGCGTCCACCCCTCTGTCGACTCGCCGTCGACCTCGAGAATCACGTCGCCGGCCTTGATGCCGGCCCGCTGCGCCGGCGTGTTCTCAATCGGCGCGACGATGACGATCTCTCCGTTCTGGGACGCGACGGTCGCGCCGATGCCATCGAACTTGCCGGATGGTCCAACGCTCGTCTGGACGGTGTTCGGATCGACATAAAACGTGCCGCTGTCCGGCAGCGTCTGCAGCATGCCCGTGATCGCTGATTGATAGAGGGCCTCCCGGTCGATCAGATCCGGATCGACGTACTTCTGCTGTAGCAGCTTCACGATGTCGTTCAGGTTGTTGAAGTCGCCGGCCGCCTTCGATGTATCCGGCGCCGACGTAACAGCGGGAAGCGATTCGTCGGCGGTGCGGTCCTGCACCACGTACCCGAGCGCGAACGCCAGGGCGAGGATTGATATGGCGAGCAGGCCCATGACGGACCAGCGGGCGGCGTTCAGCATTCGCTCCAGACTCCTTCACGAGCCAGACGAAGGCGGGGACGCCGACGCTGGAGGATCTCGTGCGGCAGTCTATCATTCGTCGAATCGGCCAACCAATCGCGACGAACGTATCGTAGCCAGCGTCAGGCGACGTCGGGCCGGCGACGGCCGGTCTTGCGCGCCGCCTTCACCTCGTAGAGGCGCTGGTCAGCGATGTGCAGCAGCTCGCCGGCCGAGCGAGAGTCGTCTGGGCAAGAGGCCACGCCTATCGAGATGCCGAGCTTGACCTTTTCCTCGCCGGGGTTCAGCGCCGCCGCATGGGCCACGGCCGCCGAGAGCTTCTCCGCGGTCGCCAGCGCCTCGTCGACGCCGGTGTTCGGGAGGATCACGACGAACTCGTCGCCGCCGTAACGAGCGCCGATGTCGCTGCCGCGGATCTGGCGCGCGATCACCTGGCCGACGAGGCTCAGGCACGTGTCGCCGACGATGTGTCCGAACGTATCGTTAATCTCCTTGAAGTTGTTCATGTCCATCAGCAGCACGGCGAGCGGCTGGCCGTAGCGGAGCGAGCGCTCGACCTCGTGGGCGAGCTGCTCGTAGAAGTAGCGATGGTTGTACAGCCCGGTGAGTGAGTCGCGGTACGCCATCGTGCGCAGACGCTGGCTCAGCTCTTCGAGGTGCGCAGAATAGGCGCGCTCGAGGTTGACGTGCGTACTGCGCGAGTGCGTGGCGATGAAGACGCTGTACGCCGCGTAGAGGAGCACGCCGAACACGGAGAGAGCCACGTAGTATCGTCTCGACATAACGTCGTCACCCAGTACGATCCACGCACAAACGCCCACGACGAGAAGCACGCCGACGGCCTTGATAGCGCGTTCCGCAAGCCTGCGGCTGCGACGTCCGGCCGGCCGGGACTCGATATCGTCGGTCACGCGCCGGTGTGCGGGGTTCGCCATAGTGAGACGACGCTTTCGTCCAACCCAGGACGAGCCGACGTGACGCAGCACGCAGCGAAACCGGCGTGAACGTGAGCGGTCATCCGCCCGCGTTGCGGCGGCACGCATGCGCGTCCGGCTCTCCTCCAAGGGGATTATCGGTGATTCCCCAGGTGCTCTTGAGGATGCCGCGAAGACGGTATGGCTTCGCCAGCGTACATAACATCTATAGTGCGAAGTTGATCGTCGGGCATGCGGGGCGCCTGTTCATGGCGCCCCGCTGCGGCTACTTCGGTCGCTCGACGGGTCTCATCGACCCGGTTCCGCGGAGAATGTCCATTACGGCGGCGAGTGGCTCGTCCGGCTGGTCCAGACGCCGTTCTGATTCCACGATCTCGACCAGCTTCGTGCTCGGCTTTCGCGCGGCATCGACGGCAGCATCGCCTACGTCCGGCCGGAGGCCGACGCTATTTCGCCACCGCGAGATCATCGCGGCCGTCGAGGCGCGCAATTCTTCGGGTCCGACCGGCTCGTCCTTCGGCACCGCGGCCGCCGCCTCGTGGAACCTCGGCATGGAGATGTCGGGCATCTTCGGCATCTCGATGTGAGGCGCCCGGATCGGCGGCATCGAGACAGATGGCATGGACAGATTCAGATCCGGAAGCTGTCGTTTGAGCACCGGCGTGAGTGACATGGCAAGGCCGACGGCCAGCGTGCCGATGACGAATGCCACGTTCACGCCTTGCCATGCGCCGGCGAGCGCCAGCGCAAGGATGACCGCGCCCAGGCCCAGAGGGCGCCAGTCCTCCCTTCGTACGTTCGGAAGCCGAACGGCGAGCGCGAACCGGCGCCGGCGCCGTGCAGCGGCCGCCGGTTCACCGGCGGCGTTCTCCACCGGCGCAGGCTTCGGCGTCGCCTTCGGCCTCGATACGACCGGCGTGATCATACCCTTGCGGATGAGCACGTCATCGCGGAACGCGTCGTATTGTTCGCGGAGCCGCGGGTTCCCGAGCACGCCGTAGGCCTCGTTCAGTTCATCGAGCATATGGCGGGCGCGCGGATTCGTCACAGCCAGCGTCTGGTACTTGCGGGCGAGGTGCCAGTACGCCTGGTCAACCATCGCGCCGTCGGCCCTGGGCGTCAGGCCCAGAAGTTCGTAGTAGTCGCGGTCGGTCATGGATCGTCCCTTTTCTGGAGGCGGCGCATCCAGATCAACGCGGGCGCGGTTCGGGACGTTTCTCGGGCTAGTTGACGCGCGCCGGACCGCCGATACCCGGCCGTCGCGCTTTCCAGAAACCCCAATTCGCCGGCGGCTCCGTCCGCATCGGCGACCCCGTACCCGGCCGTGTGCGCCGGACTCCAATGTCCCCCGTGTTCCCTATCGCTATCATCGACGCGCCGCGGCGATTCTGGTGAGCACCTCCGACATTATGTCAAATGCAGATGCCTGTCACGTGCGGGCCTCCGCGATGTTTCTCTCAGTGGAGGTGCCCTGTGACGTCATCATCAAGCCCGGTGCTCGACCCCCACGGCCGCGTCATGTTTCAGTGCCGCTCATGCGGAGGCGCCGTCTCGACGGACGACCTCTTCGAGATCGGCCTTCGCCTGCCCGAGCCCGGCGAGAGCGCTGACGAGTACTGCGATGCTGAGCTCATCGACGGCGTCGACCACATCGATTGCCGGTTGGCGGCGCGCGCCGGCTGACGCGCGCGTCCGGATTGACGCCCGGTCGAGTACAGGGTAGCGTGGCTCTGGACCTGCAAAGGGGAGTAACTGGCCCGCCGCAGTGAGCGGGCAGTCCGGATCGCCAAACCCGGCGGCAACGCCCGGTCCGGGCAACCCGAGTTTCGGGGCGGTGAGACCTTTGATGACATGGTGTCATCGAGGGTCTTTGTCTTGATCGGAAGGCTCGCCGCGCGATGAACGTCTACAAGTGGCGCTGGCCGATCCTCGTGGCCGCCCTCGCATGGCCGGCCGCGTCGTTACGGTTCGGCGTTTGGAGTTCGTCCCAGCCGGTCGAGACGCTGTTTTTCGGGCTCGCGATCGTCTCGGCCGCGTTCCTCCTGACCTGGACCGCGGAGGCTGCGGAGCGCGACGTTCCGCGCACCCTGGCCCTGGCGGGGCTCGCACTGATCGCGGTGCTGCCTGAGTACGCCGTCGACATGCTCTTCGCCTGGAAGGCGGGAAAAGACCCGTCGTACGCGGCCTACGCCACGGCCAATATGACAGGCGGCAACCGCTTGCTCGTCGGCCTTGGCTGGACGATGGTCGTGGCCATCCTCTGGATACGTTCCCGCAAGACTCTTCTCAAACTCGCCGAGGTACATCGCGTCGAGGTCGGCCTCCTCGGCGTGGCTACGGTGTATTCGTTCATCATTCCCCTTCGCGGGGGCATCACACTGTTCGATGCGGCGTTCCTCATCAGCATCTTCATCGCATACGTCTACCTCGCGGCGCGCGGCGAACTGGAGGAGGAGTCGTCCCTCGTCGGTCCGGCCGAAGCGATTGCCAATCTGCCGGCGCGCCAGCGGCGGACCGTGGTCGCGGTGATGTTCATCTACGCCGCCGGGGCGATCCTGCTCGCGGCCGAACCGTTCGCCGATGGTCTGATCCGGACAGGCGTGGAGTTCGGCATCGATGAGTTCCAGTTGGTGCAGTGGGTGGCGCCGCTGGCATCGGAGTTCCCAGAGTTCCTCGTCGCGGGCCTGCTCGCGTGGCGGCTGCGCCCGGACGCGGCGCTGGGAGCGCTCGTCTCGTCGAAGGTCAACCAGTGGACGTTGCTGATCGGATGCCTGCCGATCGCCTACGCGTTATCCAGCGGCACCATCGACCCGCTGCCGACAGACAGGCGTCAAACGGAAGAGGTGCTGCTCACCGCGGCCCAGAGCCTGCTGGCGGTCGTGCTCTTGATCAACCTTCGCATGTCGATTGCCGAGGCCGCGGCACTCGGCGTGATGTTCGTCGCCCAGTTCGTCACGCCGCACTCCGTCGTACCGAGGAACGCGTTCTCCGCCGCGTACTTCGTACTCGCCGGCATATTCGCCGTGCGGCAGTTCATCGAGATGCGCCCGTACGCGCGCGTCCGGAACGGCGATGCTGGGCTCATGCCGCCCCCGCGGTCGCCGCCGCCTTGACAAACGTGGACCGACAGGCCGATTGTGTCTCCAAACTTGGCAACGACGTCAGACAGGCCGAGGGAGGAGAGCCGTGCACACCTACATCGTTCTCGCGAACCTGACGGACCAGGGTGCCCGGACCATGGAAGACCTGGCGAAGCGCCTCGAGAACGCGAGGTCGACCTTCCGGTCCTATGGCGCGGAACTCCAGCACATCTACTTTGCCATGGGCCAGTACGACTACGTTGTCATCGCCGAGGCGCCGGATGACGAGACGATGACGCGCGTCGCGCTGGCCGTCAGCGGCCAGGGCAACGTCCGCACCAACTCGTTCCGCGTCTTCACGGAGCAAGAGGCGCTGGGGCTGGTCGAAGGGATTCGCTGACGGCCGGCGAGGACGCCCGCGAACTCTTCCGTGAGGCGCAGCTCCGGCAAGGCGCCCACGATCTCGCCGCAAGCGAAGCGTTGACGCTGCGGGCACTCTCGCTCGATCCGGATTACGTCGAAGCACTCGAACATCTCGCCATGATCTACGTCGCCCGCCGGCGGCGTTTCGACGAAGGCCTGGCCCTCATCGAGCGCGCGTCCGAGCTGCGCCCCGATGACGCCGGCATCTGGTACTCCCTTGGCTGGTGCCGCGAGTTCGCCGCTCACGAGCAGTGGCGCCGCCCTACCGAGCGCGGCATGGACCCCCGCGTTCTCTACGAACGTGCGGCGGATGCTTTCCGGGCGTGCCTGGCGCTGAACCCCACGGGCAAGCTCGCCGATGACGCCGCGGACCTCCTCGATCACGTCGAGAACGAGCTACAGTCACTTTGACCGGCTTCGCCATATCCCCGGCCGCCCGTAGAATGAGCCGGCGGCACTCCCGCTCCACCAAGGGGCCATCAAATGACCAAGGGCATCCTATCTCGTTATGTAGAGTTGCACCCGACGTCGCAGCGCCTGCACGGGCGTGCGCTGCGCCTCTTCCCTGACGGCGTCACGCACGACCTGCGCCACAACTCGCCGTTTCCCCTGTATGTCGCGCGCGCGGCAGGCAGCCGGAAATGGGATGTCGACGGCAACGGCCTCATCGACTACGTGATGGGCCACGGGGCGCTCCTGCTCGGACACCAGCACCCGGCGATCGCCGAGGCGGTCTTGGCGCAGGCGCAGCTTGGGACGCACTACGGTGCGGCACACGAGGCCGAGGTACGTTGGGGCGAGCTGGTTCAGAAACTGGTGCCATCGGCGGAGCGGTTGCGCTTCACCTCTTCCGGGACTGAGGCGACGATGATGGCGCTGCGCCTCGCGCGCGCCTTTACCCGCCGCGAGAAGGTGCTGCGGCTGGTGGAGCACTTCCACGGCTGGAACGACAGCGTGTACGGCCAGCCGCGCGCCGAAGAGACGGTGCCTTCCGCACCCGGCCTCCCGGAGGGCATGCTGCGGGCGTCGATCGTCCTCCCGCAGAACGACCCCGACGCGCTGCGACGAACGCTCCGCGAGGACGGCGGCATGATCGCGGCGATGATCCTCGAGACGACGGGCTCGCACTGGGGAACGGCGCCGATCGACCTCGAGTACGTGCGGACGGCGCGCGAACTTACCGCGCAGCACGGCATCGTGCTGATCTTCGACGAGGTGATCACCGGCTTTCGTGTTTCTCCCGGCGGCGCGCAGCAAGCGTACGGCATCGCACCCGACATGACGACGATGGCGAAGATCCTCGCCGGGGGCCTGCCCGGCGGATGCGTCGCTGGCCGCGCCGAAATCATCGACCAGATCGCCTTCCGCGAGGACGGCGGCGAGCGCATCTCTCACCCGGGCACGTTCAATGCGAACCCGCTGTCTGCGTCTGCGGGCGCGGCGTGTCTGTCACTTATTGAAGGAGGCGAGCACCAACAGCGCGCGTCGGCGACGGCGGCGGCGCTGGCGCGCGGCATGAACGAGGTGTTTGCCACCGAATCGGTCGCGGGCTGCGTGTACGGACAGTCGTCGATGTTGCACATCGCGCCCGGCATGAACGCGCAACCGCCCGACGGCTACGGCTGGGGCTGGAAGGCCTTGCCGAAAGCACCGCCGCCCGTGGACCGGGCGACCGGCGTCGCACTGCGACTTGGCATGCTGAACGAAGGCATCGACCTCATGGGTTCCGGGATGATGGTTTCGTCCGCGCACACGCGCGAGGACGTGGACCAGACCGTCGAGGCGTTCCGCCGGACACTTCGTGCCATGAAAGACGACCGCGTTTTCGGCTGATCACTTCTCGGGGAACGTGACGAGCGAGGTCGTGCTCTCGATCCCGGGGATCGAGCGAATCTTGTCGCTGAGGATCGGCGGCACGTCGCTGAGCGACTCGACCTTGAGCTCGATGACGATGTCGTACGGCCCCATGACCTCGTGGCTCTCCGTCACACCCGCGACTCCCTGAATCGCCGCAAAGACGTTCTTCGTCTCGCCAGGATTCGTGACCACGAGTACGTACGCCTTGATCATCGAAGGGCCTCCTGCTGCCTGGTTCGCCTAACGATCCTATCGATTGGCCTTCGCCGGACGACGTCCGGGACTGCGGGTGGGCGAGTCGCGCGCGCCCGCCGGACTCATAGTATACAGGTGCATGGATTCGCGGTGGCGTCAACTGCCGGAAGGCCCTTCAAAATCGGGCTCACCCTCGGTTAGCTCCATGCGCGGAGGTCCGCTACAATAGAAGCCGAGCGCCCGACGAGCACATGGCCGGGCGCGCCGAACGCCGGCGAAGACCGGTGCGGCAGAGGCCACCGTGGTCGAAGACATCTTCCAGACCGACCCCATCAGCGCCCTGGGCCTTCCTTCCCCCGTATCCATCGGACGTGACGCAAGCGTCGGCGCCGCCCTCACGGCGGTGCAACGGCACGGCATGGGGTACGTGCTGATCGTCGACGAGCAGGGGCGCCCGGTCGGCATCATGAGCGAGCGCGAGGTGCTGCTGCGCATCGTCGCGCGTGACGTCAAGTACGACGCGGGCGTCGAGAAGTTCATGACGCACCGGCCGGAGACGTTGACGTCGAAGGATCAGATTGCGCGCGCCATCCAGTTGATGAACAAGGGCGGCGAGCCCAACATCCCCGTCGTCGATGACGCCGGCCGAGCCGTCGCCGTGTTGCGGACGCTGGACATCATCCACTTCCTGGGCGAGGCGTTCCCGGCGCAGGTATTGAACCTGCCGCCGCGGCCTCACCAGATGATCCCGGAGCCGGAGGGGGCCTAGTGACCACGCTTACCAGGGAATCGGAACAGCCCGAACATCCGGAAGTGCTGGAACTGGATCGGGTGACGATCCGGTTCGCGGGCGACTCAGGCGACGGCATGCAGCTCGCCGGCACGCAGTTCACGAAGACATCGGCCGTCCTTGGAAACGACATCAGTACCTTTCCCGACATCCCCTCGGAGATCCGGGCGCCGCAGGGCTCCCTCCCCGGCGTCAGTGGCTTCCAGGTCAGCTTTTCGAGCGAGGACATCTTCACGCCGGGCGATGCCCCGGACGTGCTGGTGGCGATGAACCCGGCGGCGCTCAAGACCAACGTCGCCGATCTGCCACCCGGCGGCATCCTCATCGTCAACGAGGATGAATTCACCGATGGGAACCTCAAGAAGGCCGCTTACGCGGCGAATCCGCTCGAGGATGGGAGCCTCCGGGGCTACCGGGTGTTCCGCGTACAGATCTCGAAGCTGAATTCACTCGCGCTGGCGAACAGCGGACTGACCGCGACGCAGATCGATCGCTGCAAGAACATGTTCTCGCTGGGTCTCACCTTCTGGATGTACAGCCGGCCGCTCGACACGACGATCCATTGGGTCGAAGAGAAGTTCGGCAAGAACCCGGCCGTCGCGAACGCGAACATCGCTGCGTTGAAGGCCGGATACCACTATGGCGAAACCACCGAGATGTTCGCCACGCACTACCACGTGCCGAAGGCGAAGTTGAAGCCGGGGTTGTACCGCAACATCACCGGCAACGAGGCGACCGCTCTTGGGTTCCTGACGGCATCGAAGCTCGCGGGGCGGCCGCTGTTCTACGGTAGCTACCCGATTACCCCGGCGAGCGACATTCTGCACGAGCTGGCGAGGTTCAAGCGTTTCGGCGTCAAGACGTTCCAGGCCGAGGACGAGATCGCCGCGATCGGCACCGCGATCGGGGCGTCGTTCGGGGGCTCGCTCGGCCTGACAGGCACGAGCGGACCGGGGCTTGCGCTCAAGAGCGAGGCGATCGGCCTCGCGATCATGATCGAGTTGCCGCTCGTGATTATCGACGTCCAGCGCGGCGGCCCGAGCACGGGTATGCCGACGAAGACGGAACAGGCCGACCTGCTGCAGTCAATGTTCGGCCGAAACGGCGAGTCGCCCGTCGCCATCGTCGCGCCCGCTACCGCATCGGACTGCTTCGCGGTGGCCATCGAGGCGTGGCGGATCGCGATCAAGTACCGGACGCCGGTGATCTTCCTCTCGGACGGATACCTGGGCATGGGCTCCGAGCCGTGGCTTGTTCCTGACGTGGCGTCCCTGCCGAAGATCGAGCCGAACTTTGCGACGGATCCGGCGACCTTCAAGCCGTATCAGCGCGACCCGCAGACGCTGGCGCGTCCGTGGGCGATCCCGGGCACGCCGGGCCTCGAGCATCGCGTCGGAGGACTCGAGAAGGCCGACGTCACCGGCAACGTGAGCGCCGACCCGGCGAACCACGACAAGATGGTCCGGCTGCGAGCCGAGAAGATCGCCGGCATCGCCAGCGACGTGCCTCCCCTGGAGGTCGTCGGCGACGAGTCGGGCGATCTCCTCGTCCTCGGCTGGGGCAGCACGTACGGGGTGATCGCGACCGCCGTGCAGCGGGCGAGGGCGCAGGGCAAGAAGGTGTCGGCGGCGCACCTGCGCTACCTCAATCCGGTGCCCGCCAACCTCGGGGACGTGTTGAAGCGATTCGATAAGATCCTGATGCCGGAGATGAACCTCGGCCAGATGCGGATGCTGATCCGTGCGCGCTATCTGGTCGACGTGCTCGGACTCAACAAAGTGTCCGGGCGGCCGTTCACCATCGCTGAGGTAGAGAACAAGATCGCCGAGCTGATCGGCTAGCTTCGAGGCAACCCATGGCAATCGCGAACCCGGGCCACGCAACTGGCCCCGAGCTGAGCCGGAAAGACTTCGTCACCGACCAGGAAGTCCGCTGGTGCCCCGGATGCGGGGACTACTCCATCCTCGCGCAGACGCAGAAGGTGATGCCGGACCTCGGCATCCCGCGGGAGAATATCGTCTTCATCTCGGGCATCGGGTGCTCGAGCCGGTTGCCGTACTACATGAATACGTACGGGATGCACAGCATCCACGGCCGCGCGCCGACGATCGCGAGCGGCCTGAAGGCTTCAAGACCCGAGTTGAGCGTCTGGGTGGTGACCGGTGACGGCGACGCGCTGAGCATCGGCGGCAACCACATCTTGCACGTGCTGCGGCGCAACATCGACCTGCAGATCATCCTTCACAACAACGAGATATACGGGCTGACGAAGGGCCAGTACTCGCCGACCTCAGAGATGGGCAAGCGCACCAAGTCTTCGCCGTACGGGACTATCGACCAACCCCTGCGCCCGCTCAGCGTGGCCATCGGCGCGGAGGCGACGTTCGTGGCGCGCGTCCTCGACAGCGACGCACAGCAGATGCAGCGCGTCCTGGACCGCGCCTACAGGCACCGGGGCACGGCGTTCGTCGAGGTCTACCAGAATTGCGTGATCTTCAACGACGGCGCGTTCGCCGAGTTCGCGGCAAAGGAAGTGCGGCCCGACCGCACGATCACGCTCGAACACGGCAAGCCGATGATCTTCGGCAAGGCGCGCGACAAGGGCCTCCGGCTTAGCGGCATGGGAATCGAGGTCGTTCAACTGGGAAACGGCATCAGCGAGGCCGACCTGCTCATCCACGACGAGACGCGGCCCAATCCCAGCATCGCGTTCCTGCTGAGCCGGATGGAGTGGCCCGAGTATCCCGTACCGCTCGGCGTGTTCCGCGCCGTTCAACGGCCGACATACGACGACCTGATGGAGCAACAGATCGAGAAGGCCGTGGCAGCCGAGGGTCAGGGCGAGTTGCGCGACATCTTCGTCGAGGGCGACACGTGGACGGTGGAGTAGGCGCCATATGATCTGCCCTGAGTGTCACACCGATAACATCGCCGGCGTGGACCAGTGCCGCAATTGCGGCCACGATCTTTCGCACCGGCCCGAGGAGGCCGTTCCGGAGTTCATTGGCCAACGGTTGGCCGAGATCCCGTCGCACGCCCCGGTGCGCGTGGCAACCACCGATCCGGTAGGCCTGGCCGTTCGGTTCATGCAAAACGGCGACGCCGACTGCGTGCTGGTCATGAGCGGCGGCCAATTGGCGGGCATCATCACTCCGTGGGACATCCTCCACAAGGTTGCGGGTCCCAGCGAGGATCTGAACGCGGTCACGTGCGGCCAGATCATGACGGCCGACCCGGTCTTCCTGCGTGACGACGACGACATCGCGGTGGCGATCAACAAGATGTCGATCGGCGGCTTTCGTCACATTCCCCTGCTCCAGGGCGGGACCCCGACCGCGGTTGTGACGATCCGCGACCTGTTCAAGCACATCGCGCCGCACCTTGCCTGACGCCTACAATACGAGCTTCGCGATCGTCTCGAGTTGGCGTGGCGCGCCGCCGACGAGCAGCGTCGTCATCGCGGTCGCCTTCCAGCGGGCGAGATCGTCGCGGATCTTCTCGACGGGGCCGATGAGCGCCGTATCCTCGACCATCGCCGTAGGTATAGCGGCCATCGCCTCGCGCTTCTTGCCGCCCAGGTAGAGATCCTGGATGCGCAGGCACGTCTCTTCGTAGCCCATGCGCGCAATCACCTCAAAGTGGAAGTTCGCGCCGCGTGCACCCATGCCGCCGACGTAGAGCGCGAGCGTTGGCCGCACCATATCGGCAGCCGCCTCGACGTCGTCGTTGATGACGATCGGCACACCGGCTACCACCTCGAAATCGGCCGCGGTGCGCCGGGCGCCGGGGCGCGCGAAGCCTTCCGCCATCGCCTTTCGGTAGAACGCGTCGCTCTTCGGCGAGAAGAAGGCGGGCAACCAGCCATCGGCGATCTCGGCGGCCATCGCGACGTTCTTCGGCCCCTCGGCACCGAGGTAGATCGGGATGTCGGCGCGGAGCGGGTGCACGGTCGACTTCAGCGGCTTGCCGAGGTTCATGCCGCCCGGATACGGCAGCTGATAGTGGTGCCCCGAGAACTCCACCGGCCGATCGCGCGCCAGGACGCGGCGGATGATCTCGACGTACTCGCGCGTCCGCTCGAGCGGGCGTGGGTACGGCTGGCCGTACCAGCCTTCGACCACCTGCGGTCCGGAGGCACCGAGGCCCAGGATGAAGCGGCCGCCGGAGAGGTGATCGAGCGTCATCGCGGCCATCGCCATGGCGGTCGGCGTCCGCGCGGAGATCTGCGCAATCGCCGTGCCGAACTTGATGCGCGACGTCTTCGCGCCCCACCACGCGAGCGGCGTCAGGCAGTCTGACCCATACGCCTCCGCCGTCCAGAGCGAGTCGAATCCGAGACGCTCCGCCTCGGCGATCGATTGCTCGATGCCGGCGGGGGGACCGCTGCTCCAGTAACCGGCGGAGAGTCCCAACTTCACGGCGGCGTTGCCTCCTGCTCGATGATGCCCGACAGTCGGTGCGATGATACCGCCGCGTGATCCGTAGAGCAGCGCATCGCGCCCCGGATGCGCACGCGATATGATCGCCGCTACGAGCGGAGGTGAATGTGAAAGCTGCCGCGCTCAAGGGCTCCCGATCGATGGAGATCATCGATCTGCCGGACGATCCGCCACCGGCCGGACACGTGAAGCTGCGCGTCGCGTACTGCGGCATCTGCGGCTCCGACCTCCACGAGTACGAGTCTGCCAATCCGGTGCGGGCACTGGGCTTCATGCAGCCCGTGATGGGGCACGAGTTCAGCGGCCGCATCGTCGCGACCGGTGACGGCGTGACGGGCGTTCGCGTGGGCCAGGCGGCGGTCGGCAATCCGGGAGCGGGCTGCGCGTCATGCCGGTACTGCGCGTGCGGGCGCGAGAACCTCTGCCGGAACCCGGGCGGCGGCGGCATGGGGTACACGCTCCCGGGCGCGTACGCCGAATACGTCACGATGCCCGAACGCTGCGTCGTGGCGCTCCGGGACGGCGTGGACCTGCGCATGGCGGCGCTCACGGAGCCGTTTGCCGTCGCGCGACACGCGCTCGCCGAGGGCGGCTATCACCCCGACGAGCTGCTCTGCGTCGCCGGCGCCGGCCCGATCGGACTGCTGACCGTGATCGCCGCGCGGCAGATGGGCGGCATGCGCATCGTCGTGTCCGAGCCGCTGGCCGGCCGGCGCGCCGCCGCCGATCGGGCGCGCGCGCCGCGCGTCGTTGAGCCATCGGAGCTGGCGAGCGTCGCGCGCGCGCTGTCCGATGGCGAAGGCGCCGACCTGTGCGTCGATGCGACAGGGTTGCCGGCCGGCATCGCCGGCTGCGTCGATGCGGCGGCGCGCGGCGGACGCATCGTGCTCGCGGGCGTTGGCGATCTGCCCTACCCGGTCGACGTCCTGCGCTCGATCATCAACGAGTTCCGCTACATCGCGGTGCTCGGCTACACGCGCCGCGAATTCACCGAGTCGGCGATGATGATCGCCGACGGCACGGTCGACGTATCGACGCTGATCTCCGAGGTCGTGCCGGTCGCGGGCACGCCAGATGCGTTCGCGAGGCTGTCCGGCGGGCGCAACGACCTCTCCAAGATCCTGGTGTCGCCCGATGCCTGAGGCGATGCGTATTACGTTCCGCGCGATGACCGACGCCGACCTGAGCGTCGCCCGCTACATTGGACGAGAGGCGATGGAGTCGCTGGAGCGAAGCCAGGGGGGCGAGCCGCAGCCGTGGCTTCCATCAGAACCCCGCACGCTCAGGCACCTGCTCCGGACGGATCCGGGCGGCGCGTGGATCGCCGAGATCAACGACGTTGCCGTCGGGTACGCTATGGCGCTCGTGCGGGGCGACATCTGGTTTCTATCGCAACTCTTCGTCCAGCCGGATCAGCACGGCCACGGCATCGGCTCGGAACTGCTGCGCCGCGCACAGGAGTACGGGCGGAGCGAGGGCGCGCGCGTCTACTCGGTCGTGGCGTCGACATCGCAGGCCGCACACGCGCTGTACATGCGGGCAGGCATGTTCGCCGTCGCCATCGGCTACCGTGTGTCCGGGCCACTGGCACCGCTGCTCGACCTGGCGTCGGTGGGTTCCGAACGAGATCGCATCGACACTTGCGACGGTCGCTCGGACGCCATCGCCCTACTCGACCGGGAGATGTTCGGCGCGGAGCGTCGACAGGATCACGCCTATTACGCGGACGGAGCCGGCCGTGCCGGGTCCGACGCGTCATTCGCTCTCCTGCGCGGCGACGAGCTTCGCGGCTACTGCTACGCGGTGGTCGAAGGCGGCTTCATGGCGCCGATGGCGGCGCGCGAGCCGGACGAGCAGCTGCCGCTCCTGCGCAGCGCGGCAGCATGGCTGGTCGAGCACGATGTATCGACGGGCAGCGCGTTCGTGCTGTCACAGAACCGCACGCTGATGCGCGCCCTCCTCGCGGCGGGGTGGCGGAGCAGCGGCTGGTCGTTCTTGCTCACGTCGGCGCCGTTCGGCCGATTTGACCGTTACCACCCGGCCGGCGGCATGCTGCTCTAGGATCGACGGCCGGACCTATACTGGGAACCATCATGCGAGACGCACACGACGACCCTGCCGACAAGCCGCCACAGCGCGCCGTCGTGACACGCGAGTGCGTCCGTGCGCTCGAACGCGCGATCGGGCGCGAGCGCGTGATCGCGACGCCGGAAGAACTCATCGTCTTCGAGTACGACGCGACGATCGACCGCGGCAAGCCGCAGGCCGTCGTGTTCCCGGAAACGACGGCGCATGTTGCCGCGGCGGTCCGGATCGCGCACCAATTCTCGGTACCGGTGGTTCCGCGCGGCGCAGGCACCGGTCTCAGCGGCGGCGCGCTCGCGGCCGTCGGCGGCGTGGTGATCGCGCTCACCCGCATGAAGCGCATCCTCGAAGTCGACCCCGTAAACCGGGTTGCCGTCGTCGAGCCGGGCGTGGTCAATCTCGACCTCAGCCGCGCGGTGGCCGCGCACGGGCTGTTCTATGCGCCCGATCCGTCGAGCCAGCGCGCCTGTACGATCGGCGGCAACGTCGCCGAGAACGCCGGCGGGCCGCATTGCCTCGCGTACGGCGCGACGACGAACCACGTCCTCGGCGCCGAGATCGTCCTCGCGGACGGCGAGGTGGTGTGGGTCGGCGGCCGCTCCCGCGACGTACCAGGGTACGATCTGGCCGGCGCATTCGTCGGTTCGGAGGGCACCCTCGCGATCGCCACGAAGATCGCCGTGCGTCTCGTGAAGTTGCCCGAGTCTACGCGCACGCTGCTGGCCATCTTCAATGCCATCGACGACGCGAGCAATTCCGTGTCGGCGATCATCGCCGCGGGCATGGTGCCGGCGGCGCTCGAGATGATGGACCGAAACATCATCGCGGCAGTCGAACCAGTCATACACGCGGGCTTCCCGACCGACGCGGACGCCGTGTTGCTGATCGAGGTCGACGGCCTGGAGGAGGCCACCGCGGAGCAGGCCGCCGCGATCCACGCGGTCTGCGTCGCCAACAACGCCCGCGAGGTGCGCGTCGCGGTCGCGGCGGCGGATCGCGAATTGCTCTGGGCCGGGCGCAAGTCCTCCATCAGCGCCATGGGACGGCTGTATCCCGATTACTACGTGCTCGATGGCGTCGTGCCGCGGACGAAGGTGCCCGAAGTGCTCCGCCAGACGTACGCAATCGCCGAACGACACGGCCTCGCGGTGGCCAACGTCTTCCACGCCGGCGACGGCAATCTGCACCCCAACTTGATGTTCGATGAGCGAACGCCGGGAGCGACGGCGAGCGTCCTCGCGGCGGGCGCCGAGATCATGCGCGCCTGCGTCGATGCGGGCGGGAGCATCACCGGCGAGCACGGCATCGGGCTGGAGAAGCGCGACTTTGTTTCGTGGATCTTCGATGAAGGGGATCTCGCCGCGATGGCGCGCCTGAAAGCCGCGTTCGGCGCGGGCGATCTCTACAACCCGTGCAAGGCGTTTCCGACTGCCGCTGGTTGCGGCGAAGTGACGTCGGCACACGTCCGAAGGC
Organism: uncultured Dehalococcoidia bacterium; assembly: GCA_964371095.1. Classification (GTDB taxonomy): domain Bacteria; phylum Chloroflexota; class Dehalococcoidia; order DSTF01; family JACRBR01; genus CAYJMJ01. The sequence goes on from CAYJMJ010000019.1 coordinate 17,725, forward strand.
TGGCCGCGACGCTCGGGGACGACGTCTATGTGTAGCGCGTCAGCCGCTCCCGCGCTGGATCAATTTGTTGCTTCGGTCAGGGCAATCATTCCCGCGATTCAGATTCAGTTCGACGATCTGGAGCGGTCCTGCGTCGATGGCCTCACACCGCGCGTGATGGTCGCGCCCGGGACTGCGCCAGAGATTCAGGCTGTGCTCGCGGAGGCGCAGGGGGCCGGCTTGGCGGTCATTCCGTGGGGCGGCGGGACGCACATGGCCGCGGGCAATGCGCCATCCTCGTATGAGGTGGCACTCTCGCTAGGCTCGATGAACCGCCTCGTCGCGCACGAGCCGGCCGATCTCACCGTGACGGTAGAGCCCGGTCTGCGGCTCGCGGCGCTGCAATCGCAGCTGGCGCGCCACGGTCAGTTCTTGCCGCTCGACCCTGCGTGCGGCGATGCGGCGACGATCGGCGGGGTCTTGGCGTCCAACGCACACGGCCCGCTGCGCCACGCGTACGGCACGGCGCGGGACTGGCTCATCGGACTGCGGGTCGTGCAGGCCGACGGCGCCATCACCAAGTCCGGCGGCCGCGTGGTCAAGAACGTGGCGGGGTACGACATGCACAAGCTGCACGTCGGCGCGCTCGGCACGCTCGGCATCATCGCGGAGGCGACGTTCAAGGTCGCGCCGCTGCCCGCCGTGCGGCGGACACTGTCGATCGCCTGCGGCGCCGCCGACCGGGCATGCGAGATTGCGCTCGCGGTGTGGAACGGCGGCCTGGCGTTGCACGCGATGGAAGCATTGTCGCCCGCAGCGTCGGCGGCGGTGCTCGGCGAGTCGCGCTGGACGTTGCTCGTCGAGACGGCCGGTGGCGCTGCTGCGGTCGAACGCAGCGTGCGCGACCTGCGGGCGCTGGCGGCGGAGCGCGGCAGTCGGATCGACGAGCTGCCGGACGGCGCCGCGTGGTCACGTTGGAACGAGGCATTTCGCCCGTACGGCCTGGCGATCCGGGCGGCCGTCGCGCCGTCGGAAGTGGCGGGCGCGATCCAGGAGATCAGCGCCATCCGGCCGACGCCGCCGGTGCGCCTTTCCGCGACCGTGGCGGCGGGGGTCGTTCGCGCACACTGGGACGCGCTCGACGATGACACCGCCGTGAACTGCATCGCGGGAGCGCGCCGTGCGCTTCCGGCGAGTGCCTCGGTGGTCGTGGAGGCGGCATCACCCGAGGTGAAACAACAGGTGGATGTCTTCGGGCCCGTTCGGGGCGACTTCGCGATCATGCGTCGCCTCAAGGATCAGTTCGATCCGCATCGGACGCTGTCGCCCGGGCGCTTCGTGGGGAGACTGTAGTGGAGTACGGCGCGCAGGCACAGACGTTGCAGGACGGCCTCGCGCGCTGCGTGCACTGCGGCTTCTGCCTGCAGGCGTGTCCAACCTACATCGAGCTTGGCATGGAGACCGACTCGCCCCGAGGCCGTATCGCCCTCATCGAGGCGGTTACCTCGGGCCGCACGCGGGCGACGGCGCCGTTGCTCGGCCACCTCGACCTTTGCCTGCAGTGCCGCGCCTGCGAGACGGCGTGCCCTTCGGGCGTGCCGTACGGCCGCATCATGGAGACGGCGCGCGCGGCGATCGTCGAGGACGGGGCACCACGCGCGTGGCGGATCCGTGCCGCCATGCTGCGGCAGGTCGTTGCGCGTCCAGGCCGGGTTCGGCTGCTGATGGCCGCGCTGGGCACGTACCAGCGCTCACCCCTGCGGGCGCTCCTCCGCGCATCGCGCGTATTGCGGGTGCTGCCCGGGAACCTCGACGAGGCGGAGCGCGCCTTGCCCGAGCCGGCGGCGCGGCCGTTCTCGATGCCGCCGCAACCGCCGAGCCTGACGAGGACGGTGGCGATGCTCACCGGCTGCGTCATGCCGCACCTGTACCCGCGCACGCACGCGGCCACCGTGCGCGTGCTCAACCGCCTCGGCTATCAGGTTGTTGCTCCCGCGTCGCAGGCTTGTTGCGGTGCGTTGAGCAGCCACGCGGGCGACCGCCGCTTCGCCCGCGAGATGGCACGGCGCAACGTCGACGCGTTCCTCGACGCCGGCGTCGAAGCGGTGATCGTGAATTCTGCCGGATGCGGCGCGGCGATGAAGGAGTACGGCGAGCTGCTCGCCGATGACGAACGGTACCGCGACCGCGCAGGAGAACTCGCGGCGATGACGCGCGACGTGCTGGAGTTCGTCGCCGGCCACGATCTCGGCGCGCTCGGCGAGGTGTGTTGCGCGGCCACATACCAGGACTCGTGCCACCTCGCACACGCGCAGCGCATCACGGCGGCGCCGCGGCAGCTGCTACGCGCGATTCCCGGTCTGGAGCTTCGGGAGATGGCCGCCGCCGACCGCTGCTGCGGCAGCGCGGGCATCTACAGCTTCGTCCAGCACGAGATGTCGTCCCGCGTACTCGACGCGAAGATGGACGACATCGAGCGCACGGGCGCGACGACCATCGCGACGGCGAACCCCGGCTGCATGGCGCAGTTGGAGGCGGGCCTCCGCGGTCGCCGCGTCGAGGGGCGCGTCGTCCACGTTATCGAACTGATCGACGAGGCCATGCGGGCCGCAGCCGATGGAGACGTGCCATGACGCCGATTCACGTGCGTGCCGAACCAGGCGCCGTCGCCCCGATCGTGCTGCTCGTCGGCGACCCCGGGCGGGCGACGCACGCAGCCTCGATGATGCGGGATGCGCGCTGCTTCAACGAATTTCGCGGCCTGCTGGGATATACCGGCACGTGGGAAGGCCGGCGCGTCTCCGTTCAGACGACTGGCATGGGTTGCCCGAGCGCCGCCATCGTCTGCGAGGAGATGGCGATGCTGGGCGCCCGCGTGTTGATCCGGCTGGGGACCTGCGGCGCGGTTCAGCAGCACATCGAGCCCACGGACCTGATCATCGCCACCGCGGCGTGCCCGCTCGACGGCACCACCGCGGATTACGCCGGCGGCGAGCCGTACGCGCCGGCCGCCACGTTCCGCGTCGTCCGGTCCCTCACCGACGTCGCCACCGCGGCCGGTGCGACGTATCACACGGGCATCATCGTGACCGAGGACGCGCTCTATTGCGTCCGGGATGCGTGGACCGAGCGATGGCAGGCGCGTGGCGTGCTGGCGCAGGAGATGGAAACGAGCGCGATCTTCACGGTCGCGGCGCTGCGCGGCATGGAAGCCGGCTGCATGCTCGTCGCCTCGAACCATGCGGGCCAACACGAGCGGCTTCCCGATACGCAACTGCAGCCCGCGATCGACACGATGATTCGTATCGGCCTCGATGCGGCAGTTTCACTCGGCGCCTGAGTCAAGCCGGTCGAGAGCTGCTTCCACGTTCTCCCGCAGCGTGCGCTCGCTGCTCAGTCGGAGGATCTCGTCGGGCGCCATCTCGGCCGGCGGCTCGGCTCCCTTGCGCTGCTCGACGTAGATCTCCCATCGCGCATCCGAGACCGGCGCAGAAGCATCGCCGCGCTCGGCCATCCGCGCCCGCACGAGCGCCTCGTCGGCGACGACCTCGATCGCGAGAAAGCGGGCACCCGCCGCGTCGGCCACGCGCCGCGCCGCAGCGCGGTTGGCGGCGCTGATGTAGGTAGCGTCGAGCACCACGCAGCGACCCAGCGCGAGATGCTCGGCCGCCCGGCGGTGGAGCTCGTCGTACACGCGGGCGCGGGCCGCGGCGTCATAACCGCCGGCGCCGTAGGCGGCTCCCGGCCGGGGCGCCGCACCCTCCGCAATAGCCGGCCGTACCACGTCGGAGCTGAGGTGTGCCGCGCCCACCCTGCCCGCGAGCGCCGCCGCCAGGTAACTCTTCCCCGATGCCGACAGCCCGGTCATCATCAAGAGCGTTAACGGATACCCGATGGACGCGTAGCGGTGTGCGAGCGCGAAGTACGACCGCGCGCGACTAGCGGCCGCCGCGCGCTCGCCGTCCGGCACCTCGGCCTCGGCGGACTCGATGCCGTCGACCTTGCCGCGCACGTAGGCGCGGTAGCAGCGGTAGAAGTTGAGGACGAGCGGCAGCGTCTCATCCGGCGCCTCGCCGAGATACGCCGCGACGAGTTCGTCCGCGAGGTCGGCGCGGCCGCGGAAGTCGAAGTCCATCGCCAGAAACGCCAGGTCGCTCGCTACGTCGCCGAAACGGATGCGGTCGCTGAATTCGATGCAATCCATCACGCAGATCGAACCGTCCTCGCGGATCACGATCGAATCCGAACGGAGATCGCCGTGGCAGTCTCGTACGCGGCCGGAGGCCGCTCGCGCGTCGAATAGCGCCTCGTTGTCACGCAGGAAGCGATCGACGTACGCACGGATCCCGTCACGCTCGGCAGCATCGATCGTGCGGGAGACCTGCGCCTCAGTCTGGTCGAAGTTCTCCTGCCAGTTCGTCCTCAGCGTGCCGACGCGCCCGAAGGCCGCGATGTAATCGTTGGTATCAGCGGCGCGGTGGAACGCGGCCACGACGCGGGCCACGCGCGCGACGTCTGCGGCCTGCACGTCGCCGCGGGCGAGCATCTCCGGCAGCATGCGTTCGCGCGGCATCCGGCGCATCTTGACGGCGTATTCGACGGGCTCGCCCCGGACGTCCACAACGTAGCGGCCGTCGACGCGAACGATGCCGACGACGCCGAGATAGGCGTCGGAGCAGAGCCGGCGGTTCAGGCGTACCTCCTCTTCGCACATGCGGCGGCGGCGATCGAGCGTGCTGTAATCGAGGAAATGGAGGTCGAGCGGCTTCTTGATCTTGTAGGCGAAGTCGCCCGCGAGGAGGACGTACGAGATGTGCGTTTGCAGCAACTCGACGGCGTCGACCGCGTGGGGATAGGCCGCCGGCGACAGCAGGCCGGCAATGACGTCGGGAAGCGGAGCGGGCACCGTCATCTCCTCGCCCAAGCGGCGGTCGTCCGGTTGGCCGCATGGCACAGCGGACCGGCGGAGCCGGTCACCCGAGCTGTTGCTTCACCAGCTCGGCCAGCGACACCTCCGGGCGGGCGCCGAAATGGCTGATGACTTCCGCAGCCGCGATCCCGCCGATGCGGCCGCAGGTGGCCAGGTCCATGCCGCGCGCCAGGCCGAAGAGGAAGCCGGCCGCGTACAGGTCTCCTGCACCGGTCGTATCCACCACCTCATCAACCGGCTCGGCGTCGATCACGTGGATCTCCTCGCCCGCGACGATGACAGCGCCTTTTTCGCTTCGCGTGAGCGCGGCGACGTCGCAGTGCCCGCGCACGCGCTGAAGCGCCTCGTCGAAGGTGCGGGTCTCATACAGCGACATGATCTCGCGCTCGTTGGCGAACAGCAGGTCGACGTGGCGCTCCACGAGGTCGACGAACTCGCTGCGGTGGCGTTCGACGCAAAACGGGTCCGAAAGCGAGATGGACACCATGCGGCCGGCGTCGTGGGCGATGCGTGCCGCCTTGAGGAACGCCTCCTTCGCGCCGGGAGGGTCCCACAGGTAGCCCTCCATGTACGTGATCTTCGCGGAGGCGATGAGCTGGGCGTCTACGTCGTCCGCTTGTAGCTCCGCGCCCGCACCGAGAAACGTCTGCATCGTGCGCTGGGCGTCGGGTGTCACGAAGATCAGGCAGCGGCCGGTGCCCGCGCCATCCGCGGAGGGCGGCACGTCGAACGTCACGCCTGCCGCATGTATGTCATGGGAAAACACCTGGCCCAGTTGATCCGTGCTCACCTTGCCGATGTATGCGGCGCGGCCGCCAAGCGATGCGATTCCCGCCACCGTGTTTCCGGCAGAGCCGCCGGAGACCTCCACCGCGGGTGGCATCGCCGCGTACAGCGAGTCGGCGCGGGCGTGGTCGATCAGTGTCATCGCGCCCTTCGCGAGGCGCTGGTCGTGCAGGACCGCCTCGTCGGCGTGGGCGATCACGTCCACCATGGCGTTACCGATCCCGACCACGTCGAACTTGACCCCGGCCATTGGATCTCCTTATGTCGCCACCAGCCATTGTGCCTCCTCGGAATATCCTCTCCGGAATCGAGTGTCAATCCGGCGATGCGCGCAACGGCGCGGTGGTACCATCGCTTCCGAGGAGGATGGACGCCGCCTTGCTTGTGCAATCGACCCGCGGACTCGCGCTGGCAACGCTGCTTTCGGTCGCGGCCGTCGTCGCGTGCGCGGCACCGCCGGCGGTGTCGCCGACGGGCAACTTGCCAGCGGACGCCACGGCCTCGCCGTCCGTCGTGCCCGCCACGACCCGGGCAGCCTGCACTCCACTCGCCGGCAAGGTCCCGTGCGCCGATTCGGCGTCGACGGTGGCAGCGCGCGTCATCCGCATCGTGGACGGCGACACCCTGCACGTGGAGTTGGACGGCCGCGACGAGACGGTCCGGCTGTACGGCGTCGACGCGCCCGAAGTCGGACGGCCGTGCGCCGCCGAGGCGACCGCTCGCTTGCGCGACCTGGCCGGCACGGACGTGCTCCTGCGCGCAGACGCGCGCGACCGCGATCGATACGGCCGCCTGTTGCGTTATGTCTTTGCGAGTTCCGGATTCAGCATCGATGCCGAGCTGGTTGATGGCGGCGTTGCGCACGCGTGGCGGGCGGACGGCGCGCTCCGACTCGCGATCATCGCGCTGGAAGACGCCGCGCGAGCCTCGGGACGCGGATGTCTCTGGAAATCGATGTGACACAGCCAATGGAGCCTGATACGATCCCCGCGGCTAATGACGAATAGGAGGTCGATGCGTGAATAAGCTGGCTCTACTGTTACTCCCCTGTCTGCTCGTCGGTGCGATCGTTGCCGCGTGCGGCGGCGACTCGAAGTCGGTCAAGATCGGCGACACGAAGGTTGACGTCAGCGGCAAGATCCCGTCCGGATTCCCGAGCGACTTCCCCGTGTACAAGGGCGCGAAGGTCCAGGGCAGCGTCACCGGGTCCCAGGGCGGCATCACCGGCACCGTGGTCACGTGGACCTCGGGCGACAGCGTCGACAAGGTCGCCGAGTTCTACACCCAGCAGTTCAAGGACGGGCCGTGGAAGTCGAGCACCACGGGTACGGCCAACGAAGGCTCGTACTGGATGGCCGAAAGCCCCGACGGCAAGCAAGTCGGCTACGTAATGGTGACCGGCGACAACGGCGAGACGTCGATCATCGCGACCGTAGGCGACAAGGATCAGTCATCGTCAGACGGTGGCGACGAGACGCCCGCCGACTCGAGTTCCTCCGAGAAGAAGACTCCGCCGCCGAGCGACCAGCCGTCCGACGAGAGCACGAGCGAGGCCACCACCTCCTCGAGCGAACCGTTGCCCGACGAGGTCAAGCTCAGCGAAGACTTCCCGACCGATCGCGTACCGCTGCCGAGTGGCGCGCGCGTAACGAACGACGTATCGTTCTCGGGCGGTGGCACCAAGACGAACTCCATCGAGGTTTACGTCAAGCAAACGGCCGCGGACCTCGCCGACTACTTCAAGACGGAGGCCCCGAAGCACGACTGGACCAATGCGTTTTCGTCCACGTCAAACGGAGAGTACTTTCTGACATTCAGCGGCGGGGAAAACGAGGGACTCACGATCAGCATCCAGGAATCGGACACTCCCGGTTACGCGAAGGCCACGATCGCGGTCGTGATGACGCAGTAGACACCACCCTCTCGCAAGCGACGCGAGCCCCGGCCGATTAGGCCGGGGCTCGTGCTTGTGCTTCAATGTCCGCGTAATCGCTCACCGCTCGGAAAGCATGGCATGATCTCCGTCGAAGAAGCGCTCGAACGCGTCCTGTCATTCGTCTCGGTCCTTGAGCCGGAGGAGAAGCCGATCCTCGACGCGCTCGGCCAGGTCGTGGCAGGGGACGTGTCGTCGGGCATGAACATCCCGCCGTATGACAACACGGCGATGGACGGCTACGCGGTCCGCGCCGAGGACACGTCGAGGGCCTCTGCCGCCGCGCCTGTGACGCTGCGAGTCATCGGCGAACTCGCGGCAGGATATCTGTTCGACGGCAGCCTGGAGCCAGGCACGGCGGTGCGCATCATGACGGGCGCGCCGATGCCGCGGGGCGCGGACGCCGTCGTGCCGTTCGAGGAGACCGACGAACAGCAGGGGCGCGCCTTCGGCTCGTTCGCCAAGTCGCGTGGCGCCGTGGGCATCCTGAAGCCGGCCGCCGCCGGCGCGAACGTCCGCCACGCCGCCGAAGACGTCCGCCAGGGCCAGGTCATCATCACGCGCGGCTCCGTGCTGCATCCCGCGCAAATCGGCGTGCTGGCGTCCCTCGGCCAGGCGACGGTCCGCGTGCATCGACGGCCGGTTGTGGCTGTGCTGTCGACCGGGGACGAGGTACGCGAGCCGGGCCAGCCGTTGCAGCCGGGTCAGATCTACGATAGCAACGCCTACAGTATCGCCGCGCTGGTCACCGCCTGCGGCGGCATTCCGAAGAGACTCGGGATCGCGAAGGACACCGTCGAAGCGCTGACGGAGAAGCTGCGCGAGGGGCTCGACGCCGATCTGCTCGTGACTTCGGCCGGGGTCTCGCGCGGCGATTACGACGTCGTGAAAGACGTGCTGGCGAAGGAAGGCGAGATCAACTTCTGGACGGTGCGCATGCGGCCCGGAAAGCCACTCGCGTTCGGATCGTTTGCATCGGGCGGCAGGCGGGTGCCGCACATCGGCCTGCCCGGCAATCCCGTGAGTTCGATGGTGTCGTTCGAGCTGTTCGGCCGGCCGGCGATTCTCAAGATGCTCGGCCGCACCGACCTTCAGCGCCCCACCGTGCGCGCCATCGCCGATGAGGAGATCCCGAACTCGGACGCACGGCGCGTGTTCGCGCGGGCCATCGTCACGAAGCGCGACGGCCGATACCACGCGGCGCTCACCGGCCCGCAGGGCTCCGGCATACTCACGTCGATGGCTGTGGCCAACGCGCTAGCCGTCGTGCCGGAGGACGTGCCGGGAGTGCGGGCTGGCGAAGAAGTCGATGCGATCCTGCTCGACTGACCCTGTCCCTACATTTCAACGCTGAAGCGGCTGAAGCCGCCGTGCGCGTCGCAGAACTCGTTCTCCACGTCCTCGACATGGGCGAACCGCGGACCGACGCGCAGCACGTCGAGCAGATCCGCCAGCGCCGACTCCTCGCCCTCGGCGACAAGTTCCACGCGCAGCCCGTCGTCGCTGTTGCGCACCCAGCCGGTGAGGCCGCGTGAGACCGCCTCGCGCCGGACGAACTCGCGGAAGCCCACGCCCTGGACGCGTCCTGCGACGACCGCCTGCAGCCGCTTCACTCGTTACCTCCGCGCGCCGGCGCCGGACCGGCGAGAGCTATGCCGAGCGGTGGGAGACAGCGCTGCGACGCTGACCCACGGTGCCAGCGTCGAGTATACGTAGAGAGTTCGCATCATGCTATCCTCGGGCGATGCGCGTCGTCTTCATGGGCTCACCCGAGTTCGCCCTCCCTTCCCTGCGGCGCCTGGTCGAGGCAGGCCACGAGATCGCCGGCGTGTACACGCAGCCGGACCGGCCGGTCGGGCGCGGCCGCAGGCTCGCATCGCCGCCGGTGAAGGCGCTGGCGATCGAGCGCGCCCTGCCTGTGTTCCAGCCGGAGTCCATCAGCAGCCGGGACGCCGTGGACCAACTTCGCCGCCTCGCCCCGGATGTCGGCGTCATCGCCGCGTACGGTCAGATACTGCGCCAGCCGGTGCTCGACGTTCCGCGGCTCGGCATTCTGAACGTCCATGCATCGCTGTTGCCGCGCTGGCGTGGCGCCGCGCCGGTACCGGCGGCCATCCTGGCGGGCGACGCGCGTACCGGCGCGACAATCATGCGCGTCGTGCGCGCGCTGGACGCGGGGCCGATGCTGGATCGCGTCGAGGTCGCAATTCTCCCCGACGACACCGCGGGGACGCTGCTGGAACGCGTGGCCGAGTCCGGAGCGGCGCTGCTCGTCGACGTGCTGCCGAAGTGGGCGGCCGGCCAGATCCAGCCGCAGCCCCAGGACGAGTCGCTGGCGACGTACGCGCCGCAGATCAAGAAGACCGACGCGCTCATCGACTGGGAGACTGACTCAGCGGAGCTCGTGTGCCGGAAAGTGCGAGCATTCAACCCGTGGCCCGTCGCATACAGCCACCTCGACGGGCGGCCGCTGCGCATCCTCGAGTGCATGGCGATCCAGCGGAGCGCGGCGGCCGAGCCCGGCACCATCCGCGCCCTCGCCGATGGGCCCGCGGCGTTCGCCGTCGCGACGGCCGCAGGCGAGGTCGCGATCGTACGCGTGCAGGCCTCGGGCCGCAATGCGATGAGCGCGGCCGACTACCTGCGCGGCCACCCGCAGATCATCGGGAAACGGTTGAGCAAGACTCCACTGTGACGAGGTTCAGCCGGAGCGGGCCACGTCCGCCGGCCTGACGGCACGGAGCGGCACCGCGTCGAGGTAGCGGTCCTCGACCATGATGTCGTCCGGCGCGACGTCGCGGCAGGCGCCGCAGCGGATGCACGTTGCGTCGTCGATCGACCACGTACCGTCGCTCTGCGCGATCGCACCCGTCGGACAGATCGCCGCTGCCGCCGCCACCTCGGACGACCCGCCCGCGATCCGGTACCGGATCAGCCCCTGGCAAACCTTCGCTGGGCATCGGTGCTGGTACGCGTGGATCTCGTACTCATCGCGGAAGTGCTGGAGCGTATTGTTGACGATCGTCGGCGAAAGCGTGCCGTGGAAGCAGTTCGAGAATTGCATCGAAGCCGCGAGCGATTTCATCCGATCGACGTCGTCGGCCTCGCCCTCGCCGCGTGAGGCGCGGCGCAGTATCTCCAGCATGCGCTGATTGCCGATGCGACACGTCGTGCATCGGGCACACGACTCGTCCTCCAGGAACGTCGACGTCATGACGTTGAGATCGACGATGCACGCCGTGTCGTCGACGAAGACAATGCCGCCGCCGCCCATGCCGGCGCCCAGCGGCCGGAACGGTTCCGGTTCGAGCGGCAGGTCCGCCGCGACCGCGCCAGGCAGCAACCCGGACAGCGGGCCGCCCTGCTGCATCGCCTTGAAAGTGCGACCGCCCGCGATGCCCCCTGCCGCGGCGAGGAGGTCGCGTACCTTCGTGCCGAACGGCACCTCGAGGCAGCCCGTGTGCGCGACGGCGCCGGACACCGTGAACAGCTTCGTGCCGCGGTTAGCCTCGGTGCCGACGGTGCTGAACGTCTCGGGCGAGACGCGCAGCAGCGCCGTGACCGACGCGTACGTCTCGACGTTGTTCACATTCGTCGGCTTGCCGAGGACGCCGCTCTGGGCTGGAAACGGCGGCTTCAGCTTCGGCATGCCTCGGCCGTCATTAACCGAAGCGATAAGCCCCGTCTCATCTCCGCACACGTAGGCGCCCGCGCCGCGCACCACCTCCGCATCAAACGTCACGCCTGTGCCGAGCGCGTTGTCGCCGAAGATGCCGCGCTCCCGGCATTGCTGAATAGCCCGGTTCATGCGCTCGATGGCAAGCGGATACTCGTCGCGCAGGTAGATCCAGCCGTACGTTGCGCCGGTCGCGTAGGCGCCGATGAGCATGCCCTCGAGGATCATGTGAGGGTCGCTCTCCATCAGCACGCGGTTCACCCACGCGCCGGGGTCGCCCTCGTCGGCGTTGCAGACCAGGTACTTGGGCTCCGCGGCGGCACTCTTGAGGAAGCCCCACTTCGTGCCGGTCGAGAAGAACGAGCCGGAGTGCCCGCGCAGCGTCGATCCCGTGACAACCTTGATCAGCTCATCGGGGTCCATCTGGATCGCGGCCATGTACTGGCCGTAACCGCCGCGGGCGATGTAGTGATCGATATTGTCCGGGTCGATAACGCCGCAGTTGGCCATGATCCAGCGCGTCTGGATCCGCATCCAATCGATGCTGTCGAGCGCCGGCACGCCATCCGCCGCGCTGCCCGATACGACGCCGATCGCGTGCTCGCGCGCGATGCCCTTTGTGGCGTCTGCGGCGAACGCGGCGACCCGATCCGCCGTCACGTTGCCGTACAGGATCGACGCACCGCCAGGCTTGACGACCTGCACCACCGGCTCCATCCACGCGAACCCGGTGTCGCCGGTCTGCATGACGTCGAATCCGGCGCCGCCTTCCGCGAGCGCCTTCAGCGACGCGAGCGTGTCCCCGGCGCCGGAGGCGATCGACGACGTGTTGATCGAAACGATGAAGAGCGGACGCGGCGGATCCGCAATAGCCGCGCATGCGGCATCGGCGGCGGCGCGCAGTTCGTCGTAGGTGGCCATCGGCTACGCCTGCTCCTTGAGCCCGCGCGCCAGCTTGATCGCGCCGGCAACCGTCAGCGGGCCGACGACGTTGCCGTCCACCCATACCTGGGCGGCGTGCTCGCACGTGCCGTTGCACTGTGCAAGGTGAAGGCCCAGCCGGTTGTCCGGCGTGTTCTCGCCCATGCCGATGCCCAGCTCCGCTTCGAGCACCTGGCGGATGCGGTCGCCGCCCTTGAGCCGGCACGCGGGTCCGCTGCACCAGCCTATGAGCGTCTCCGGGGGCGGCGTCAGGCGGTACTCGCTGTAGAACGTCGCGGCCCCGTAGACTTTCGCCTCGCTCAGGCGGAGCTGGCGCGCGACGACGCCCATCGCCATCTTCGGGACATAGCCGTAGTGGTGCTGGACGGCATGGAGAGCGGCGAGGAGATCGCCGTCACCGGGTTTGAAATCGCGGACAAGCTGCTGGATCTCGAGCGTCGCCTCGTTGTCGAGCATCGGCTGCCGCGCTCCTGATTGTGCGCCGGTTCACTATAGGCGAGGGTCATGGCACGAACAAGCGATTCGCGCCGTCCGGGCGGACGCATGGGTCCGCCCTACCGTTCGTGGATCCTATCGCGGCGGCGCGAGCGATAGACGACATTAAGTGGAGAATTCACTTTTTCGCGCGGCCTCTCACCTCCTGGCGCTTGCGACTCGGCACCATGATCACCCGACGATGGCATGGGACGGCGCCAAGTCCAAGGTGGCGCGTCACTCTCCACGCGCTCGACTCGCGGGAGATGCATCGGTGCGTCCCCGCCGATCGCGGAATCTATCGCGCGAGGCGGCGCGATAGACGACATTGAACCGCAGCTTCTTGTTTTCTAGCGTGACGGCGTGTCGCGACGCGACGTTACGCCAGCCGCTGATCCGAAGACGATCGCAGGAAGCGGCGCGAAGTCAAAACGTGCGCGTCATTGCCACGGTTCGATGCAGGACGGACGTGTGGGTCCTTCGCCACACGGGTTCCAGCGCTGCGGTCAGGACACGGCCGGGGCGGAGGGCGCCCGCTTCTCGTAGTCCTCGACGACCATCTTCGCGACGTCGTCGCCCATCCTGATGCTGTAGTTCTGACCGCGATCCTCGGGGTAGATCTGCGTCATCGTCTCCAGGTACAGGCCGTCGACCGGCGTGCGGTGATCGGGCTTGTGCGCGCTGTATTCCAGGCGGACGATCGGCTGCGCGAACGGCGCCTTGAACAGCCACCGGTTCGTGACCCAGTCCGACGAGAACTCCGGATTGATGCGCCGCAGCGCCGGCTCGAAGATCGCCCAGAGCTGGTCCTCGCTCATGCCGAAATACTCGTGGCCCTGGTGCAGGTAGTTCGAGATGTAGAGGATGTGGTTCCCGCCGTAGTGCTCGGGTCCGATGAAGTTCGTGTGTTCGACGAGCGCAAGGAACGGCATCGACCGGTCGCCGATGTTCATCCAGTAGATCTTCGAGAGCGGGCGGTTCATCGTGACGACCATGCACACCGCACCCTGCCACTGCACGTGCTCGAGCTTGCGCGCGTAGTCGTCGGTGAGGGGCGGCGCCATCTTCTTGAACAGCAGCGACGGCACCGCAGCGACCACTGCATCCGCCGCGACGTGCGCGCCGCCGGCGACGATGACGCCGGTCGCACGATTCGCCTCGGCCGTGATGCGCTCGACGCCGGTGCCGGTGTGGATCTCGACGCCGCCGTCCCGCAGCCGGCGCTCCATCGCCTCGATGTACACGGCGAAGCTGCCCATCAGGTATCCGAGCTTCTCCTTTGATCCCTGCCGCGACTGAAAGCGGAGGTGGATCTTGCTCCACAGCCACGCCATCGCCACCTGGTCGTACGCGTCGCCGTACTTGCCCTGCAGCAGCGGGCCCCACATCTTCTCGAAGACCTTCTTCGAGACGTTCTTCTCGATCCAGTCCTTGCAGGTGATGCGCTCGAATTCGGCCCAGTCCTCGCGGCCGCGCAGGCGCACCGCCATCAGTCCGAGCTTCACGCGGTCGACGAGCGGCAGCGGCGAGAACCGGACGAGGTCCATCGGCGTGACGAACGGGTAGATCTTGCCGTCGTCGAACCAGCCGACCTTTGACTCGATCCACTTCAGCCGGTCGCCGACGCCCAGCTCGTCGATCAGGTCGATGATGGTCGTGTCGGTGCTGAAAATGTGATGGTAGTAGGCCTCGAGCTTCGACCCGCCGACGTCGAAGGTGCGGACGAGGCCGCCCAGCTCGTCGCTCGCCTCGTACAGCGCAACCTGGTGGCCGCCCTGCATGAGCCGGTAGGCGGTTGTCATGCCCGCCACGCCGCCGCCGATCACGCAGACCTTCACTTGCGGCCAGTCCCCTCGACGGCGGTGTTCGCGGGCAGCACCGCGCGGGCTATGTCCGCTTCGGCAGCCGCCACTTCGGCCTCGGCCGCTGTCTGCCGCCCGCTCTTCAGCATGTCGCCGAAGGTCAGGTTCATGGACCACATCAGCAGCAAGCCGATCACGACGATCGGGATCAGCAGGACGGCGTGGAGGCCGAGCGCGAACGCGTTCGCGTCGGCGCTCGAAACGCCGGTGCCGAATGCCACGATCGTCCGCGAGACCACAATCTCGAACGGACCGATGCCGCCTTGCGACGCCACGATGGCGATCGCGAGGTTGGCGGCCGCCGTCAGCAGCAGGAACACGTAGAACGGCTCATGGATACCGAACGCGCGCGCGACGATGTAGTACATCGTCGCCTCGAGCGTCCAGGAGATCAGCGACATGCACCACGCGATGCCGAGGTCCGCCGGGCTGCGAAGCGCGCTCAGGCCATCGAAGAACGAATGGACCAGGCCTTCGACCTTCGGCTTCAGTTTCGCCGGCGCGAAGCGGTGCACCAGGCGATGCAGCACGTCCTGCCCGTTGTCGGACAGCGCGAGGTAGAACAACAGCACGAGCGCGATGCCGAACAGCACCGCCATGACGATGCCGAGTCCGGCGAAGTTCAGGCTCTTGTGGAACCCCACCGGGAACGTGGCGTCGCCGCCTGCGAACGCCGCCACGATGAGCATCATCGGCACGAGCGTGACGCCGTCGAACAGGCGGTCGACGGCGATCGTGCCGAGCGTGGTCGTCTTGCTGATCTTCTCGCGGTGGCCCAGGACGTATGCGCGCGCCAGCTCACCGGCCCGCGCCGGGATGAGGTTATTCGCCATCAATCCGATGATGACGACCGGGAAGAGCCGGATCGCCGTCACGCGTTTCACCGGCCGCAACAGGTACTGCCAGCGGATCGTGCGGACCCAGAGGCCGAGGAAATACACCGGCAGAGACGCGAGCGCGAGCCACGGATTGGCTTCCTGGAACGCGCGCTTCATGTCGCCCAGCGGCGTGCTCCGCACGAACAGCCCGATGAGGACGGCGCTGATGATGATGCCGAACCAGAATCCCCGGCTCTTGAGCAACAGGTTACTCCCTGGCCGCCTCCGCACGTCGTTGTCGATGGGGCGCCATGTTATGTTCGGCAGGAAACCGCGGAATTATATGCACCGCCCCGGAGGCGGTCAATCGGTTCGAGCCTGTGAGGCACGACCGCCTCGAACGCTCACCGCCCACTGGACATGTGTGCGTTATGTCATTTCACGATCTCGCCGAGCGGGATCTTCCGCACGACGCTTCCAGCGGCGTCCACGACGAGCACCGACGTACCGTCGGTCGCGATTCCGATGGGCCGCTCGATGACGTTCTTGCCCTCCTTCGGTGGCTCGTACGCCGTCAGGAGCTTCCCCGCTGCGTCGAACACGAGAATCTTGCCGTTCGCCGGCGTCGGGCAGTCGGGCGCCGTCGAGCACGGATTGGGGTCCGACGCCAGCAGCCGGCCGTCGGGAAGCAGCGCCAGATAGGGCCGGTCGGTCACCCCGTTGCTGCCCCAGGTGTCGATCTTGATCTCGCCCAGCGTCTTCAGATCCTTGTCCAGATGCACGATTCTCTGGTTCCAGAAATCAGCGACGAAAATATCGCCGTTCGGTGCGGCGGCAACGCCCACTGGTTCTTTGAACGGCCCCGAGTCTGTCTCGGAAGCCTTGCCGCCGAACTGCCTCACGAAGTCGCCGTCCTGGGAGTACTCGATGATCCGGCTGTTGCCGGTGTCGGCGACGAGCACGTTCCCCGTCGACGTGATCGCGATGTCGCGCGGGCCGAACAGCTTCATCGGATCGTCGCCGGCGTTCGCCTGACCGCCCGAGCCCCACTCCTTCACCATCTTCATGTCTTTGTCGAGCTTGAGGATCTTGTGGTTCCAGGTGTCGGCGACGAACACGGTGCCGTCTGCCGCGACGGCCATCGACCACGGCTGGTTCATCGAGACATCGGACGTGTATCCACCTGCCGACGCCAGGTAGTTGCCCTGCGGATCGTACTTCTCGATGCGGTTGTTGTTGGTGTCGGCGACATAGATGTTGCCGGCCGCGTCGAGCTTCACGCCGGCCGGACCGCTCAGCTGTCCAGGAGCGGAGCCACTGCCGCCGATGACGAGATGCGTGCCGTCGGTTCGGACCGTCGGGCCGACGGGCGCCGTCGGGATCGAGCTGGCGTCCTTCGGGAAGAAGGCGACGCCGTCGGTCGTGCCAATCTCGTTGGGCGGCGTTCGTCGCACCCAGAAATCGAGCCAGTAGGTCAGCTCCCTCTTCGACAGAAGGTCGCGGAAGAAGTCCTGACTGGAGTACTTCTGGTCCGCGCCGCGGTAGTCCTCCGGGAACCATCGGCGATGTGCGTAGTTGACCGGCGGCGCGTACTCGCTGCCAGCCTGCACGTTCGCGGCATTGTTCTTGTGTACGAGCAGGATTGCGCCCTTCGGTGGCGAGTAGTTCGCGCCTATGGTCGCGTAGCTGACGGCCTTGTAGTCGCGCAGGTACCACGCCCACGGCCATGTGTACCCCTCCGACGAATCGACCACGATCGGCAGGTTCAGGCCCTTGTTGGTCTCCTTCGCATACTGGTTGATCTTGTCGACCAGCACGGGGATGTCCCCGGACGTCTGCGTGTACACCAGCAGCTCGTCGGGCGTCTCGCCGTAGTCGCGCGAGGCGAGCGCGCTGTTGTAGGGATCGTTCGGGTGGCCCAACGATGCGAGAACGCCCGCGCGCACCGTGAACACGCCGAACGCGGCGATGAAGCCGATCAGCGCGACCTGCACGGCCGTCCATCGGCTGTACCCGGTCTTCGCCCAGTAGACGGCGACCGCGGCGACTACCACCAGTATCCAGCCGCCCGCCGACGCGAGCGTGAAGGGACCGATCAGGACGAACACAAGGATCGCCAGACCCGACGCGACGCCGGCGTAGAGAAACGGCGCGATTCGCTCGACCGGCGGCAGCTCGTCACGCAGGTCGCTTCGCTCGAGCATCTGGCCGACGAAGCGGCCCGCCACGACCGTCAGCGGCAGTGCGATGTGGACGTTCAGCCACGGCATCTTTTCGCCGGCCACCGTCAGCGCGAACGAGGTGATGACCGCCCAGAACAGCAGGAACCGGTTCAGCCGGTCCATCGGGAAGATGAACACGGCGAGCAGCACCAGGATGAACGGCAGTACGATGTGGAGCGACGACACCTTCTCGATCTTCGGTCCCGTGGGCAGCGCGAGCAGAAAGAAAATCGCCAGGACGCCCGCGGCGACCGCAAGCGCATACGTCATGCGTCCGCGAATCGCGTAGTACAGCCCCGCGACGATCGAGAGCGCGAGCGGCAGAAACTCGTACACCGGAATCGTGATGAAGTAGTAGTAGTCGGGCTGGTTGCCACGGCGCACGTCCTGCTGGCTGATCCAGTAGTCCATCGATCCCCAGATGCCCGAGAAGAAGCCGGCCGGGTTGGAGAAGAACGTCGTGTAGAGCAGGATGTACGGCACCCAGAAGCACGCCGCGGCGATCAACCAGACTTTCGGGCGCCACGCCAGCCCGATCGAGGTGGCCACTCCGATGAAGCCGAAGATGGCCAGCATCGCCGTCCTGAACTCGGGATCGGCAATGTGGTAGTTGCCGCTTTCACCCGGGCGGTTGCGCCATTCGGGGCCGAAGCCGATCGGTCCGAGGTGGAACAGCTGGATCGCGGCGACGTACATCGGCAGTGAGAGCGTGCCGAGGACGATAATCAGGTTCGCTTCCGGCGGCATCTCTTCGAGTTCGTATTTCGCGCGCCAGTCCTCGATGAACGGCCAGGCGATCGCGATGAGCGCGGCCGCCGGAAGCAGCACGACGACCAGTCCGGCGTACCACAGGTCCGTCATGCCGTCCGATTTCGCCCGGATCTTCTCCGCGATGTGCACCGCGAACAGGTAGTCCATGAAGATGACGAACGCCGCGGCGGTCAGGAACGTCGTCTCCTTCGTGCAGAAGGAGCCGGCAAGGCAGGCTGCGGTGAGGAACAGGAATCGGTTCTCCTGCGTGGCCATGTAGCGCCATATGAAGATGACGATGCCGAGCGTCCAGAACCCCGTGTAGATGTCCTCGCGCGTGAAGCGGCTGTAGTACAGCAACGTGGGCGAGAACGCGATGAACGCCGACGTCGCCAGCGCGCCTGGTGTGCCCAGCTGTTTCCGCAGCAGGAACGGCATGAACACCATCGCCGTGCCCATGGTCGCTGCGAGCGTGCGCGCCTGGAACTCGCCGTCCTGGAAGATCCACATCACGAAGCCGTTGCCGATGAACTGGAACGGCCCGTGCATGAACGGCACGTGCTTGTACGTGTCGTGGTTCGCCGTGCCGAAGGT
>CAYJMJ010000019.1:36790-46740 GCA_964371095.1 uncultured Dehalococcoidia bacterium
TCTTCAAATCGACCGGCGCACGGCTTGCAGTTCTTGCTCCGCCACTGGTCCTCGTGCCCCTTCCAGCCGAGGATGGCGGGAATACCGGTGGCGCCGGAGATGCGCGCGGACTGCGAATAATCGTTGCCGACGGCTTCCGCGATCACGATGTCCTGCCCCTGCGCCCTTTCCGTGAGATAAGCGATGCCGGCGAGTTCGTCGGCCGGGTAATACGCCAATCCGTTGAGGTCGCCGACGTCCGAAGCACGGTTGCCGTCGGCGTCGTACGGCCGCATACGGTTGAAGCTCGCGCCAAGCGGATACAACGCGGCCCCCGCCAGCAGGAGCACGACGGCCGCGCCCCACGCCGTCCGGTACGGCCACTCGCCGCCGAACGCGAGCCGTCCGCTGGCCAGGTAGTAGAGCGAGAAGCCGGCAGCGATCGCCAGGGCCATCCACGCCTGGTAGTAGAGCTTGAACACCGTGTTCATGCGCGAGTTGAACACATCTCCGACGTAGAAGAACTCGGTGCCGAGGATCAGCAGCAGCGCGGTGCCGGCAAGCAGCAGGGCGAAGATCACGCCCTCGCGCTCGGCCCGGCCGTCGCGCGCCGTCAGCTCCAACACGAGGGCGAGCAGCGCCCCGGCCAGCACGACGATGAGGAAGACGTCCGTGAGCCACCCGGTGCCGCGATCCGCTATTTGCGTCGAGAGTCCGCCCGCCTGGTTGCCGAGGTGGGCGCTGCCGGTCGCCTTTTCGAGCGCGAACAAGAGCACCCACGCGATGAGAATCAACGCACCGGGCGCCATTGCGAGAGCTGCCGTTCGTTTCGTGATGCGATCGCGCGCCGCCAGCAGCCTCGCGCCGATGAACGGCAGCACGACCACAAAGAGCGGACCCCAGAACAGGAACGCGTGGAACGGGCGCGTCCCGGGCACGGTGATATCGCTGTTCGACACGACGGCGCCGATGCCGTCGGCCTGGGAGTTACCCCAGATCGAGACCAGGAACGGCAGGTACGCGACCACCGCCAGCAACAGCAGCGGAACGGCGAACGAGCCCGCCTGCACGAACAGATCGACGGTGATCGCCCGCACCCTCGTGTAGTTGCTGACGAAGGCGGCCGCCACCACGACGAAGGACAACGTCACGATGTCCCAGGTGTTGATGAACGACAGCCCGCCTATCAGGATCGCCCCGGCGACGAGCGCCAGCGGCCGCTGCAGCCAGAACGTTATGTCGAGCGGTTCCCTGCTCCGGTAGAACGACAGCGCGGCGGCCACCGCGAGCAGCACGAACGGCAGCGCCATCACGTGCGGGTGCAAGTCGCCGAGGAGGAAGCTGAACATCGGGAACTCGGTAATGGCCCGGAAGTTCTGGTGATTGAGCGGGTAGACGCGCGACGCGTCGAAGAACGCGAAGAATCTCGCCGGATACCAGCCGTGCCGGATCTCGTTCGCGGTCAGCCCGGAGACGTCGACCCAGTCGTACAGCCTCTTGCCGCCGATGCCGTATGCCGAGGCGAACTGGAATACCCAGACCAGGTTGCCCATGATGACGAGCATGAGCCCGCCGGCGATGCCGAATGCCGGCGGCCGCCACCGGAAGCGCGACGCAGCGCCGCGCACCGGCTCCTCCGCAGGCGGTGTGACGGCCGACTCGCGCATCTCCACGAGGTTGTAGACCAGGCCCGCGGCGCCGACGAGCGCCATCGTCGCGATCATCGCGATGCCGATGTTATAGGCGACCGCTGTCGGCACGCCGGCCAGGCGGCCGGTCATGGCCACAATCAGGTAGCCGAAGTAGTAGTACGCGACGGTGTGGCCGCTGAGCCACGGATCCTTCGGCGGGAAGTGGCTCGCGCGGGTCGCCGCGTTGAGGAACATCAGGTCCATCGGCTGCTCGGTGCCGGCGATCTGGCCGACCTGCGAGCGCAGGAACACCGCCGCCGAGAATACGGCGAGAAACAGCACCTCGACGCCGAGAATGTATTCCCAGTGCCCGGACAGCCACTCGAGCAGACCGTCGCGTTCACGATATGCGAAGGCACCAGAAACGATGCCCAGCAGCACCAGCGCGGCGATGACACCGCCGTTGGAGTTGGGCAGAACGTGCAGGCTGTTCAGCAGCCAGAACGCATAGCCGAGGAACAGCAGGGCGAACGGTTTGGACAGCGCGTATCCGCGGTCAGGGAGCCGGCGGAACAGAGCCAGGCAGAGCGGCAACAGGACGATCCCCACGACCTGGAGGATCAACCACCAGCGGATGGTCTCGCTCATCGAATCCCCGTGACGCACGCGCCGGGTGCGGGAGGCACGGCATCGCGCCGCCGGAACCGATGGACCGCATCGTGCTCAGTCAATGCGCAAACGCCTCCGCGGACTACTGGAAGAGCGCTTCGACGAACTCCTCGGCGTCGAAGGGCGTCAGGTCTTCCGGCTTCTCACCCGTGCCGATGAAGCGCACGGGGATCTCCAGCTGGTCCGAAACCGCAAACACGATGCCGCCCTTCGACGTGCCGTCGAGCTTCGTCAGGCAAAGGGCCGTGATCGGCACCACGTCCGCGAACGCCTTCGCCTGCACGAGGGCGTTTTGCCCCGTCGTCGCGTCGAGGACGAGCATCACTTCGTCCGGACCCTCGGGCAGCTTCCGTTCGATGACGCGGCAGATCTTCCCCAGCTCCTCCATGAGATTGAACTTCGTATGGAGCCGGCCGGCCGTGTCGATGAGCACGACGTCGGCGCCGCGGCTCTCGGCGGCGGACATCGCGTCGAACACGACGGCGCCCGGGTCGGCGCCCTGCTTGTGGGCGACGACGTCGGCTCCGACGACCTCACCCCAGCTCTTGAGCTGCTCGATCGCCGCCGCGCGAAACGTGTCGGCGGCGGCCACGACGACCTTCTCGCCGTCCTCTCGATACGCCTGCGCGAGCTTGGCGACGCTCGTCGTCTTGCCGGTTCCGTTGACGCCGACGATGAGAATCACGGCCGGCCGATCCGGCGGCGGCGACTCCTCCTCGCCCCAGATCCGCCCTTTGGCCGTGCCGGAGCGCAACACGGCAACGAGTTGTTCCTTGAGCAGATCCTTGACCTGTTCGCCGTCTTTGATGCGCTCCTTCTCGACGCGCATCTGCACTTCGCCGAGGATCTTGTGGGTCGTGGAGACTCCGGTGTCGGCGCCGATCAACAGTTCCTCGAGGTCTTCCCAGATCTCGTCGTCGATCTTGCCCCGGTCGAAGAGGCCGGAGATGTTGCTGAACCAGCCCTTGCGCGTCCGTTCGAGCGCCTGCTCGGTCTTTTCGTCGGCCTCTTTCGAGCGCTTGAAGATACGTAGAATCGCCCTGCCTCCTGGTGTCGGGCCATTCTAGCGGCTCGCGGCTGGCCGGTGAAGTGCGCGAGGCGGGGCCGAAGCCGCGTCCGCATCGTTCCCGAAGGGGGGCGGCTATTCGAGCAGGTCCTTGCTGACCTCGGCGAGGTGCAGACTGAGCACGCGCGACACGTTGTCGGCGCCCATCGACACACCGTAGATCGTGTCCGCGGTCTCGATGGTCCGCCTGTTGTGCGTGATGATGATGAACTGCGTCTTCTGCGACAGCGCTCGCAACTCCTCGACGAACCGGCCGACGTTCGCCTCGTCGAGCGCGGCGTCCACCTCGTCAAGCACGCAAATCGGCGAGGGGTTCGCCTGGAGCAGCGCGAAGAGCAACGCCACCGCCGTCAGCGAGCGCTCGCCGCCGGACAGCAACGCCAGCGATCCGAGCTTCTTGCCCGGCGGCTGGGCAACGATCTCGATCCCGGGCAGGCCGTACTCGTCCGTCTCGCCCAGCTCGAGGCGCGCGGTGCCGCCGCGGAAGAACGCGCTGAAATAGCGTTCGAACTCCCGGTTGACTGTCTTGAACGTGGCACGGAAGCGCTCACGGATGACCGTCTCGAGCTCGCCGATGGCCTCGTTGAGCTGCTCCTCGGCGCGCGCGAGGTCGGCGAGCTGTCCGGACAGGAAGTCGAAGCGCTCGCGGCTCTCGACGTACTCGGTGGCCGCCTCCTCGTTGACCGGACCCAGCGCACGGATCTGCGCGCGCAGGCCGGCAATGCGGTCGCGGACCTCGACCGGGTTGATGGTCGAACCGCCGCGAATGGGAGGAAGATCGTTCTCCTCGTCCTTCGTACGCAGCCAACGCGGCAGCGTGCCATCGCCTGCGTACGCCTCGGCGGGCTCGTCTTCGGGCTCTGGTTCCGGCTCAGGCGCGCGCTCGATCTCGCCGTCCGCCGTCGCCACGAACCCCTCCGCTTCGAGGTTCTGCCGGAGCGCCTGCAACTCGTCGGTCCGGACGCGAACGTCGTTCTGGGCGTCGTACAGCCCGCGCTCTGCGTGCCGGAGCTTCTCGTTCGATTCGGCTTGTTGCGTCGCGAGCTCGCGCTCCCGCGACTCGAACTGCGCGAGTTCCTCGCGGGCCGGAGCGATTTCGTCGCGCAGCGAGGCGATGTCCGCCGTCTTCTCGTCCAACTCGCGCCGGGTCGCGGCGAGGCGCGTGGCGATCGCCTGTGCCTCGGCGAGCGACCTATCCCTCTGTTCGTCTCTTGCCGCGATCTGGCGGGCCAACCGTTCGCGCGCCTGCCGCTCGGCGTCGGTCACCTGGCGCTCGGAACGCAACTGGCCGTCGAGGTGGGCGACCGCCGCCGCCTCTTCGGCCACCGTTTCGGCGAGCGCCGCGCGCTCAGACTCGAGTTCCGCGATTGATGCGCGCGCGGTTTGCTCCTTCGCGGCGGAAGCGCGCGCTTCGGCGGCTCGGGCTTCGCGATCCGACTCGGCGCGCCGGCGTTCGGCGTGGAGTCCGTCGATGCGTTCTTCGCGGCGTCGCCGGTCAGCCGTGTGGGCGTGAAGGCGCGTGCGGAACGCGGCCAGCAGTGCGGCCGACGACGCCCACGCCGCATCCAGCCGGGCCTTCTCGTCGCGCAGCGAGTCGACGGTCGCCACCAGCTCGTGGGCGTGTTGCCGCGACTCCCGCTGTTGTCGCACGGCCTCGTGAAGCCGCGTTTCGTGTTCCGCGATCAGCGGCCGAAGGCGCTCAAGCTCCGCCGGCAGATCGGCCAGCTCACGTGTCTGTACGAACGACGCTTCGACCGCGGACAGCGATCCGGCCGCGACGGATCCTATCGGCCGCAAGAGCACGCCATCGACCGTGGCGACGGCGTTGGCGAGACCACGGCGGACCACTCGCTGTGCGAGGGCCAGGTCTTCGACGACGACCGTGCGGCCGAGCAGCGTGTCGATCAGCCGCCGGTATCGCGAGTCGCACCGGACGAGCGCCGAGGCGACTCCGACGATGCCGCGCTCCTTGATGAGGTTGAGCGGCCGGGTCTCCTGGAAGCTGTCGAGCGCGTAGATGGTCGCCCGGCCGGCATCGCCGCCGAGCAACAGACTGACCGCGCGCCGCATGTCCGATTCGCGCTCCATCACGACGGCGAACAGGTTGTCGGCGAGCGCCGCCTCGATGGCCCTTTCGAGCCCGGGCGGCACGCGAAGCACCTGGCCGACGAGTCCGACGACGCCGTTCAACTCGACATCTGCCGGAACCGTCTCGCGCTTGACGACGCCACCTGCTTCGAGGATCGCGCGCACGCCGGCGTCCGGGGCCTGCGGCGCCACGTCCATCCGTTCGGCTACCTGGAGGCGGACCTGCACCCCGTCGAGCTCACTGCGCAGGCCGCGCAACTCCGCCTCGATCGCCGCCTCGTCCCGTCTGTAACCTTCGAGCGCGATCGTCTCCCGCTCGCGATCGTTGAGCGCCCACTCGAGGCGTGGGCCGATCAGGGCAGCCTCCTTCGCGACGTGCGCGTAGTCCCGCGCCCACGCCGCCAGCTCGCTGATGATCGCACGGCGCTCGTCCGCCGATGCGTCGCCCTCGCGACGCAGCTTCGCCGCATTGTCGGCCGCCTCGATCATGCGGCGCCCGAGGTCTTCTACGGCGGCGAGGGCGCGCGCCGCCGATTGCTCTTCAGCCAGCACGGTGCGCTGCAGTGCCGTCAGCTCCTGTTCGATTCCGGCGAGCCGCGCGCGATGGCCGGCGAGCTGCTCCCGCGCCGCTTGCAGCGCCACATCAAGTTCCGACGTGTCCTTGACCGGAGCGGCCGCGTCCTGCGCCGCCTCATCGGCGCGCAACGACGCGAGTTCGGCCGTCAACTCGTCTATCCGGTCCGACACCATCTTGGCGCGCTCGCTATCGAGTGCGGCGCGCCGATCCAGGTCGCGCGCGTACTCCTCGAGGTTGCTGAGACGATCGTCGCGGATCGCGATTTCGCCGCGGCGCTCGCCTATCGCCGCGCGGAGCTGCACGAGACCGTCCTCGCAGGCCCGCAGATCGGCCGTCACCCGCTCGAACTCCTCGTTGCGCTGGTCGTGCGTGGCCATCGCCGCGAGTAATGCCTGGTTCACTTCGTGCCACTGGTGCGAGTACCAGACGTGCAGCGTCGCCGCGAGTTCGCCGGCCAGTTCCTGGTACTTGACGGCGCGGCCGGCCTGCCGCTCGAGCTGGTTGATCCGCGGCTCGATCTCCCGGACGAGCAGGCGGACGCGGTCGATGTTCTCGCGCGTCGCCTTGAGCTTGTTGTGGGCGTCCTCGAGCTTGTTACGGTGCAGACGGACGTCGGCGGCCTCCTCGATGAGCCCGCGGCGGTCCTCGGGCCGCAGGCTCAGCACCTGCTCGACCATGCCCTGGCCCATGAATGCGTAGCTGTTTTGTCCCACCTGGGCCCGCAGGAAGAGGTCGACGACGTCCCGCAGGCGCACCTTCACGTTATTGATGAGGTACTCGTTCTCGCCGCTGCGATACGCCCGTCGCGTGACGACCACTTCGTCGTAGTCGATCGGCAGCCACTGCCCGCTGTTGTCGAGCGTGATGCTGACCTCGGCGACGCCCATCGGCGCGCGCTTGTCGCTGCCGGCGAAGATCACGTCTTCGGTCCGGCGGGCGCGCAGCGTGCGGCTGGCGTGCTCACCGAGCACCCAGCGCAGCGAGTCGGCGACATTCGTCTTGCCCGTGCCGTTCGGCCCGACGACGCACGTGACGCCGGTGCCGAACTGCAGCGTCGTCTTGTTGGCGAAGCTCTTGAAGCCCTGGACGTCGAGGCGTTTCAGGTACAACTAGGCGATCTCCTCCTCGATCTCGCTGAGCGCCTGCTGCGCGGCGTCTTTCTCGGCCATCTGCTTGCTACGGCCCTCTCCCGTCGCGAGCGCCCTGCCTCCCACCATCACTTGCACGGTGAAGCGCCGCGCATGGTCGGGACCCTCGGTCTTGAGGAGCTTATACGACGGCGTAGTCTGCCAGCGCGACTGGATGACCTCCTGCAGGCGCGATTTCGGATCGGGCGGCATGCCCTTCTTCCGCAACGCCTGTAACTCCTCGCTGAGACTCCGCTTGACGAAGGCGCGGACGCTGGCGATGCCGCCATCGAGGAAGATCGCGCCGACGAGCGCCTCATACGCGCGGGCGATGTTCGTGGGCCGGCGGCGGCCGCCCGCGGCATCTTCGCCGCGGCCCAGCTGCAGGTACTCGCCGAGCTCGAAGCGGGCGGCGGCCCGTGCCAGTGTGTCGCGCCGCACCAGGTGGGCTCGCAACTCCGTGAGCTTGCCCTCGTCGACGTCGGGGTACTCGTTGTAGAGCTGCTGCGCCACGACCACGCCGAGTGCGGCATCGCCGAGGAACTCGAGGCGTTCGTTGGAGCCGACATCGATGCCGGGGTTCTCGTTGAGGTAGGAGGTGTGGACGAGCGCCTGCTTCAGCAGGACGGGGTTCTTGAACCTAAGGTGAAGCCGCGCCTCGAGCGCCTTCCAGTCCGGCAACGTCCCACCTCTCGTGGCGCAGGCGAACCGGGCCGCGCGGGGCCCGGAAACAGCGACGACCGCCCGGGGCGGTCGAATCGAGCGGCCAGCCAGCGGTACGGCCGGGGCCGTGCCGGTTTCGCGGCGCGGCAGCGACCCCGAGCGGATGTCGCTCCTCGTACGCCAGCCGGTAACGGCCATCGGGGATCCTTCCCCCACGCGTCCGCCGATCCGATGCACCCTCCCGCCGCCAGGCCGTGCTGATCATAGGTACGCCCCGGTCGCACTGTCAAGCGAAGCGCCGAGGTCCGCCGGCGGCAGACCGACCTTGACACCGCGGTTCTGATCCGCGTGAATGGAGCGCCCTCCCCCTCGGGAGCGTTCACCCGGGCGACAGGTGTTGATGGATTCCCACCGCGAATACTGGGCAAGGCTCACGCGCGCGCGCGTCGCGCGGCGGCGTGTGCTCGCGGCAGGCGCCGCAGGAACGGCCGCGATGGCCGCCATCGCGATCACCGGCTGCGGATCGAACGATTCCTCACCGTCGCGGTCACCCACCGCGCAGCCGCGGCGCGGCGGGACGCTGCGAACCGGCACGACGCTGCCGCTCGCATTCGGCCTCGATCCGCAGATCGAGACGGGGACGGGGCTGGCGATCTTCCCGCGCGTGTACGGATACCTGCTGCACGTCGATCCGAACGGCGATTCCGTCATCTACGATCACGCCGCGAGCATGGAGCAGCCGGACGCCCAGACGTACATCCTGAAGTTGCGCGACGGCGTACGCTTTCAGGACATCGCGCCCGTCAGCGGCCGGGCAGTAACGGCCGAGGACGCAGTCCTGTCGCTGGAGCGGTTTCGCGACAACCCGCTCGTGTTGAACAAGACCTGGCACACGGGCGTGCTCGACCGGGCCGAGGCATCGGACCCGTCCACCGTTCGCGTGTCGACGAAGCGCGCCTATGTGTACTCACTCAACGAACTCGGGGCGATCGGCGCCGGCGCGATCCTGCCGAAGGAGCTGATGACGTCAAGCGCCGACCTCAGCGCGTCCGGAGTCGGCAGCGGCCCGTTCCGCATCGAAACCGTGACGCCCGGCTCCCTCGTGCGCCTCATGCGCAACGACGGGTATTACCGCGCGCCGATCCCCTACGTGGATGCGATGGAGTGGCGGATCTTCGACAGCGACGATGCCAAGACCGCCGCATTCCGGCAGCGCGAGATCGACGTCACACCGAACCGCGACCGCATCGAAGCGCAGGACATGGCGAAGGCGTCCGCAGGTGCTGAAACGGACAGCGCGCCGGCGCTTGCGTACCTGTCGCTCGGCCTGCGCGTCGATCGGCCGCCGTTCAACGATCCGCGCGTGCGCGAGGCGATCGACATCGCCCTCGATCGCGATGTGATGTCACGCGAGATCGCGTTCGGAGACGGTCAGGTGCTCGGGCCCGTGAATCCGCACCTCGCCGACGGCTACTGGTCGCTGCCGCGCGCGGAGATCGTCGCGTCGCAACGCGGCGACGTGGCGATCGAGACGCGCCGCTCCGATGCGCAGGCCATGCTTGCGGCCGCGAGTGCGTCCGGCGCGCTCACGAGGCTGCAGGTCGCGAAACTGCCGCAATTGCTCGACGTCGCCGGCGCGGTGGCCGACCAGTTGCGCAAGATCGGGCTTGTCGTGGAACTGGAGACGCTCGACCAGCTCGGGTGGTACGTGAACTTCCGGCGCGGTGACTTCGATGCGACCCTCATCGGCCAGTTGCCATACGAGTCGCCAGACATGCCGACGCGCCTGTACCACTCGGGCGGCATCGATGGGACAGGCAATATGTTCGGCTTCGCCGATGCAGCGATCGATGCGCTCGTCGAGCGATCGTGGTCGCAGGCCGACCGCGCCGAGCGTCAGCAGACGCTGCTCGATGCGCAACGGCTCATGCTGAGCGCGCGGCCGATGATCCAGCTCTTCACCAGCACGGCATACTCGACAGCCTGGAGCTACGTGCGCAACCGGCAGCCGGGCGTGGCGGGCAGCATGGCGCAGTACAACTACGAGCAGTGGCTCGACCAGCCGACGTAGGCCGGGCAGCAAAACGCCCGGCTCATCGTCACGAGCCGGGACGGCGAACGGGCGTTACTGGCGACCCCGAAGGGATTCG
>CAYJMJ010000020.1:0-23578 GCA_964371095.1 uncultured Dehalococcoidia bacterium
CGCGAGGCGCTGGACGCGTAGCAGGTTGCTGAGAACCTTCGTTCCAGCCGTGGCGCGGGCTTTCAGCCCGCGTGATGCAGATTCAAGGCACGCGTGTACCGGCCGTGGAGAGAGTCGATCGCCGAGTTTCTCGGGTCCCTGCCAGATGCGCCGATGATCGAAGGCGGCCGCGCCGCGGAACCCGATCGCCGCTCCTATCCGCCGGCCGGCCGGCTGCGCAACACGACGCGGTCATAGCCGCGCCGGATCCCTGTCCCGGCCATCCACGCGAGTAGCACGAGATACAGCGCCACGTTGGCGGACGCCGCCGCCAGCGCGACGCGGCCGCCGTGCATCTGCCAGATGCCGTCGCCCGACGGCGGATTGATCGCGAGGAGGTTGAGGAAGAACGTCGCCGCGAGCAGGACGTACGCCGGGATGAGGCGCGGCGAGCGTACGAGCAGCGGGGCGGCCAGCGCGAACATCGGGTACAGGTAGCGCTCGTGCGTGCTGGTGGGCAGCATGAAGAACGTGAAGACCATCGCGGAGGACGACGCCAGCAGGCCAGCGGTGTCGAGATGCCGCCGCAGGTACTCCAGTGTCACCAGCGTCGCACACGCCGACAGCCCGAGCGAGAGCCGCGCGTAGGAGACCGCGAGGCCGCCCAGGCGAACGGCGGCGTCGTCCGGATGCGGGCTGCCGCGAACGTCGAGGATGGACCAGCCGTTCCATGCGCCGAGCGAGAGCGAGAGAGGCCACTGCTCGAAGAGGCTGCGGTAGATGTCGGCGAGCAGCCGGCCGTCGCCGTGCAGCAGGAACGGGCCGAGGGCGACCAGGCCCGTCGCGCCGGCCGCCGCCGCGCCACGCGCCAGCGCCCGCGGTCCAAACTTCCAGAACGTGTAGGCCGCGATGACCGGAAGGATGACGATCGGTTGCGGCTTGACGAGGAACCCGATCGCCCAGGCGGACCACGCCCAGCCCGCATTGCCCCGCGCCAGCAGCACGATGCTCCCGAGCATGAAGAGCGTGGCGACGGAATCGATCTGTCCCCACCACATGGAGTCGTAGACCGTCGCGGGCGCCAGCGCGAACGCGGCCGACGCCAGCGCGGCGGCGGCCACGCGCCGCGGCGGCGCGATCGCTCCGGCAAGGTCGCGCGCGACGAAGAAGACGAGCGGCACGAGCGCGAGGTCGCAGACGAACGCGGGGATCTTCAACAGCACGCGCAGTGACGGTGTGTTCAGCGTGTACTCGGGGGAGATGCGCGCGTAGATGCCGCTGATCGGCCACAGCACGTAGTGGTAGCCGACGTAGTTGCTGTCCGCCGTCCGGAAGACGTTGATGAACCCGTGCTCGTGGATGGCGCGCGACCACACCTGCCAGAGCAGCGGGTCGCCATAGATGTGCGTCTTCGACAGCCAGAACGGCATCCGCACCGCCGCGGCGAGCACCAGGAGCGCGCCGAGCGCCAGCAGCGTGAGACGGCGTTCGTCCGTTTCGGGCATGACCGCCCGGATTGTAGCAGGGGC
This sequence comes from uncultured Dehalococcoidia bacterium, assembly GCA_964371095.1. Classification (GTDB taxonomy): domain Bacteria; phylum Chloroflexota; class Dehalococcoidia; order DSTF01; family JACRBR01; genus CAYJMJ01. The sequence continues at coordinate 1,509 of CAYJMJ010000020.1, forward strand.
GGGATCGGACGCATCGCCCGACGGCCGCACGCCGTCAGCGGCGACGTTGCGCTGAGTTGCCGGCTGCCGCGGGCCGGTTTCGGCGGCCCGGATCGATCAACTTCGGAAGAAAACACGGAGATTGGTCGAGAATGTCCCTCGAACCTATTTACAAACTCCCACATTTTCATCTAGATTGAATGCAGGGCACGGACGCCGCAGTGGCCCTCGCAAGATTCTCCCCTCTCTTGCGCTGTCACATTGACGATACTTTGGACGGGCGGACCGCGCAGTGTCAGCGCAGGGGTCGCTCGCGCATGAGGTGAAATGCCACAAAACACGCAACGTGGACGGCGCCGTGGCCCGGTCAAGGATTCGGCCCGCTCGGCACCCGCGACCACGCCGGTCGCCGCAGATCGATATCAGAAGTTCCTGCCGGAGTGGATGCGCGGCACCTCGCCGGCGCCAGTCCGTCCGGTTCGGCCGCGTCGCGCCCGGCCGGCGCGTCCTGCCGGCGGTTATACGCCCGGCAAGTTCGCGGGCGGCGATTCCCGCTAGGCGACCCGCGAGTACTATCGTTGGAGCAGGAGGCCGGCACCCGTGCCGGCCTTCCGTCGTTGCCGGCCCGGGCTGCGGTCCCGATACACTCAGCCGGGTACCGCATTGCACTCCAGGTTCTCTATGCTGTTGTTCGGCGCGGCGTTGTGCGCCGCCCTCCTGACGGCGCTGGCCGTCGCGGGCGTGCTGCTGCCCGGCGAGATCGCGTTCGCGCAGCGCGTGCAGGAGACGCCCGGCGGCCCCTCGATCGAGCGCATCGCCGACGTGCTGGCGCTTCCGGTCGTCGAGTACGCGGTGGTCGGAGCGGTCGCGCTGCTCGCGCTTCGCGCGCGGGATCATGCGCTCGTCGCGACGGCGCTGCTGGTGCTCCTCGCGATGGCGTTGAATCCCGCATTCAAGGAGATCGTCCGGCGCGACCGTCCTACGGTGTCTGATCTGACGATCCGCGAATACGCGCCGGGCTTCGGCTTTCCGAGTGGCCACGTCCAGAGCGCGACGCTCGTGTACGGCTACGCCGCGTTCGTCATCGCGCGGCGCCTGCCGCGTCCGGCGTCGATCGCCGGGGTGGCGGCGTCGTTGCTCGCGATCGCGTTCATCGCGTTCGACCGTGTGTACAACGGCGTCCACTGGCCGTCCGACGTGCTGGGCGGCGCGACGATCGCCGCGCTGCTCCTCGCCGCCGCGGTATGGCTGCCGCGCCGGGTACTGATGCGCACGGTGTAGGCGCCGGTGTTGGCCATTCCCGGTGCATGGTCTAGGCTTCCCGCATGGAGATCGACCAGCTCCCCGAACTCGACCGCCCGAACGTCATCGCCGCCTTCCAGGGCTGGAACGACGCGGGCCAGGGCGCGACGACGGCCGTCCGATACCTGATCGACTCGTGGAAGGCGGAGCGGTTCGCGCGCATCGATGCGGAGGAGTACTACAGCTTCACTGACACGCGCCCGCATGTCCGCATTAGCGAGGGAGCGCAGCGCGAGCTGGTGTGGCCTTCGAACGAGTTCTACTTCCACCGCGGAGCGGAACGCTCCCGCTCGGCGGTACTGATGATCGGCACGGAGCCGAACCTCAAGTGGCGGTCGTTTTGCGGGGAGGTGGTGCGGCTCGGGAAGTCCGTCGGGGCGCAGCGGCTCGTGACGATGGGGTCGCTCGTGACGGAGGCCGTACACACGCGCCCCGTGCCGCTGACCGGGTTCTCGACGGACGAGGGCGTGCAGGTCAAACTCGCGAGCCGAGGCATCGGGCGCTCGAGCTACGAGGGGCCGACCGGGATCGTCGGCGCGCTGCACGATGCCTGCCAGCGTGCCGAGCTGCCCGCCGTAAGCCTGTGGGCCGCCTCGCCGTTCTATCTCGGATCGACGCCCAACCCGAAGACCGCGCTCGGCCTCCTCGATGCGCTGGACGAGGTGCTCGAACTGCGCCTCAACCTCGCCGAGCTGCGGATCGTCGCCGAAGAATTCGAGCGGCAGGTGTCGATGGCGGTGCGGGACAATCCGGAGATGCAGGAGCGCATCAGCACGCTCGAGGCGCAGTACGACGCGCAGGGTGGCGCCATCGGACCGCAGAGCGCGGCGGATTTCGGGCCGACCGGCGCCATCATCGCGGACCTCGAGAGCTTCCTGCGCAAGCAGCGCGAAACCCCGCCCGAAGATCCCCCGCCCGGCTAGCGGCGGGGCGTGGCCCGCTGTTGTTCACTCTCTGTTGTCTGTTCTTGCCGTGCGTGGGCGCGCGGCTACCGGTAGTTGCCGAACTGCAGGTCGACGTCGTAGTCCTGCTGCCTGAGCAGCGCCATCACGCCCTGCAACTCGTCGCGCGAGGGTGACGAAATGCGGACGGCGTCGCCCTGGATCTGCGCCTGCACCTTCTTGAGCTTCTGATCCTTGATGAGCTTGACGATCGCCCGGCACGTCTCCTGCGGGATGCCCTGCTGGAGTCCGACCTCCTGACGCACCGTGCCGCCGCTCGCCGGCTCGATCTTGCCCCGCTGCAGGTTCTTGACCGGCACCTTCCGGCTGACCATGCGCTCGCGGATCACCTGCCACATGGCGTTGAGGTAGTACTCGTCCGAGGCGTGCAGCTCGAGCTTCGCCGCCTTGCGGTCGTACTCGATCTCGGCCTTCTGGCCCTTGAAGTCGTAGCGCTGGCCGATCTCCTTTTTCGCCTGGTTGACGGCGTTGTCGACCTCCTGCAGGTCCACGCCGGACGTCACGTCGAACGATTCTGTGCCGGCCATCGGCCTGTTCCTCCCGTGCGTGTATTCGAGGGCAGATTACAGCAAACAGCAAACAGCAAACAGCAAGAGACACGGCCGTTGGCTGGCTGCGGCACAGTGTCCATACTCACAGCATGGACACTGACGTAGCGGTGATCGGCGGCGGGGCCGTCGGGCTGGCCGTGGCGGAGGAGCTGGCGCGCAGGTGGCAGGTCGCCGTCATCGAGCGGCACGGCGGCTACGGCATGGAGACCAGCTCGCACAACAGCGGCGTCATCCACGCCGGTATCTATTACCCGTGCGGCTCGCTCAAGCACACGCTCTGCCTCGAGGGGAATGGCCTGCTGTACGCATGGTCCGAAGCGCACGGCGTCCGCGCGCGCCGCATCGGCAAGCTGATCGTCGCGGTCGACGATTCGGAGGTGGATGCGCTCGACGGCGTGGCGCGGCGCGCCGCCGAGAACGGCGTGCCGGAGATGCGGGCGATCGGCGATGCGGCGGAGCTGCGGGAGCTGGAGCCGGCCGTGCGGTGCGTCGCCGGGCTGTGGTCGGGGAGCACGGGCGTCGTCGATCAGGCGGCACTGTTCGCGTCGTACGCGGCTGCCGCCGAGGCGAACGGCGCGTGGCTCGCGCTGAAACACGAGGTGACGGCGATCGACCGCCGCCGCGGTGGTTTCGTCGTGCGGATGACCGGTCCGGACGGGCGCGAGACGTCGGTCACGGCCGAAGTGCTCGTCAACAGCGCGGGCCTGCAGGCCGATGGCGTCGCGGCGATGCTCGGCTACGATCTCGACGGCACGGATACCACGCCGCGCATGCGCCAGTCCGTGAACAAGGGGCGGTACTACGACATCGTGACGCCGGCGAAGGCTCGCCTGCCGCGGCACCTGGTCTACCCGGTGCCGGAGCACGCGAAGGGCGGCCTTGGCGTGCACGTCACGATCGACGTCGATGGCGGCGTGCACCTGGGGCCCGATACGGAATGGCTCGACGACGACGCCCCGCTCGACTATCGCGCCGACGACGTGCGCCGGGCCGACTTTCATACGTCGGCCAACCGTTACCTGCCGTTCCTCGAGATCGATGACATCGCGCCGGGGCAGGTCGGCTACCGGCCGAAGCTGCAACGGCCGGGCGAGCCGTTCGCCGACTTCCTGATCTGGCGAGAGGGCGGCTATGTGCACCTCGGCGGCATCGAGTCGCCGGGCCTGACGGCGAGCCTGGCGATTGCGCGGTACGTTGCGGCGCTGCTGTAGGGCGACGGCGAACCACAGAATTACACAGATGGGCTGGCAGGAGGTGCGGGATGTCTGATGAACGGCGGGTAGCGGTAATCACGGGCGCCAGCAGCGGCATCGGCGCGGCGGCGGCGCGGCGATTGCACGACGAAGGATTCGACGTCGTCGCCGGCGCGCGGCGGATCGCGCGGCTGCGCGCCGTGACCGAGCCGATCGGCGCGACGGCGATTGCGCTCGACGTGCGCGACCACGCGAGCGTCGAGGCGTTCGCGGCGCAGGTGCCGCGCTGCGACGTGCTGGTCAACAACGCCGGCGGCGCGCTCGGCCTCGAGCCGGTGGCGCAGGCGGTCGAGGAGAACTGGCGGCAGATGTGGGAGACGAACGTGCTCGGGCTCATGCTCGTCACGCGCGCCCTGCTGCCGAAGCTCGAGGCGAGCGGAAATGGCCACATCGTGAACATCGGCAGCATCGCGGGGTTCGAGGCGTATGCCGGCGGCGCTGGATACACGAGCGTCAAGCACGGCGTGCGCGCGATCTCGCGCACGCTTCGGCTGGAATTGCTCGGCAAACCGGTGCGGGTCACCGAGATCGACCCGGGCATGGTCGAGACGGAGTTCAGCGTCGTGCGGTTCGCCGGCGACGTGCAGCGCGCCTCGAAAGTGTACGAGGGCCTGACGCCGTTGACCGGCGACGACATCGCCGACTGCGTCGCCTGGGCGGTGACGCGCCCGCGCCACGTGAACATCGACGAGATCATCGTGCGCCCGCTCGCGCAGGCCGCGGCGACGCAGGTCGCGCGGAACGCCGGGCTGTGATCAGGCGCCGCTGATCCGGAACACGGGGTGCAGCGGCGCGATGCGCTTCAGCTCTTCTTCGGGCGAGTCGTGCTTGACGCCCTCGAAGAAGATGCCGGTCTCCATGCTCCAGAGCTTGAGGTAGGCGCGCAGCAGCGCCGGCTTCTCGGCATCGGCCAGCTCAGCGGCGGTAAACGGCTCGCGCTTCGAGCCGAGGCTCAGCTCGCCGCCGCCGGCCGCGCGCAGGTTGCGCACCCACTGCGTCTCGCCCCGCGGCGCGACGAGGTAGCGCCCGCCTTCGTACGTCAGCAGGTTGACGGGATTGGTGCGCCACTCGCCGCTCTTGCGTCCTCGGACGAGCAGGATGCGTGAACCGCGCACGCTGAGGCCGGCGCGCGTCATGAGCATGACGAGCCGGTTGAAGACGTGCTGCGTGAGCCAGTTCGGTTTCTGGTACTTCGCCACGACGCCGCCTCCTGCGCGAGCAGCATAACACCGCCCCGCGCGGGGCCGGCCACCTCCCGCCGAGGCGACAGGGGATGTCGCGGGCCGGGTTTATACTTGCGCCGATGCCGCACGTTCGAATCATCGCCGGCGCCCTGCCGGAGCTGGAAGACGCGCTCGCGGAGGCCGTCGAGAGCGCACGGAAGGGTGATCCGCTCGCTCCCGTGACGGTCGTCGCCGGGCACGTGCTGTTGCGGCCGTACCTGCGGCGGATGCTCGCCGCGCGCGGCGTCGCGCAAATCAACGTCGACTATCTCCGCCCGCACGAGTTGGCGCAGCGGCTCGCGCGCGGCGACCCGTCCGATCGGACTCGCCTTTCGCCCGGCGCCGAGCGGCTGCTCGTGCGCGAAGTCGCCGGCGGCGCCGAAGGCTATTTCGCGGGCGTCGCCGGGCGCGAAGGCTTCGCCGACGCCCTCGGCCACCTGTTTCGCGACCTGGAGTTGGGAGGCTTCGACGCGGCAGGATTCGCGGCGGCCGTCGCCGCCGTCGCGCGGCAGTCGAACGCGAATGCGGGCAAGCTGCGCGAACTGGCGCGGCTGTATGCCGCGTACATGGCTCGAACCGGCGCGTTCGCCCGCGCGGCGGACGACTATCGGAACGCCGATCCCGCGCGCCTCGATGGTCCGCTGCTCGCCTACGGCGTGTGGGCGAACGTGCGGGAAATGGATCTGCGGTTGTTCGAGCGGCTGGCCGGCGCGGGCGTCGACCTCACCATGTTCCTCCCGGCAGCGGGCGGCGCGGCCGACGAGGCGCTCGCGCCGTTCCGCGATCGGATGGCGCGCCTCGCGACGGAGCAGCGGAGCCTGCCGGGCGCGCCGGACTCGGCGCCAATCGTCCGGCTTGCCACGCGCCTTTTCGAGCCGCCCGACGCGGAGCAGGCGATCGACGCGGGCGACGCCGTTGCGCTGGCGAGCGCGCCGGATACCGTGCGCGAGGTGTGGGAGGCCGCGCGAGCATGCCTGCGCTGGGCGCGCGGCGGCATCGGCTTCCACGAGATGGCGGTGGTCTACCGCAACCGCGAGCCGTACCGGGCGCTCATCGACGAGGTGTTCTCCGAGGCGGGCATTGCCACCTACCTTCACGACGGGCGGCTGCTGTCCACGCACCCGCTCGGGCGACGTTTGCTCGCGCTGCTGGATCTGGCCGCCGCTGGAACGCTGCCCCGCGCGAAGGTCATGGAGTTCCTGACCGAGACGCGCGTCGCGCAAGACGTCCAGGACGCGGACGGCGGATTCCGGCCCTCCGAGTGGGAGACCTACACGCGCGACGCCGGCATCGTCGAGGGGCTCCCGCAGTGGGACGAGCGGCTCCGCGATCTTTCGGTCCGGCGACGCGACGAGGCGGATATCGACGGCGAGGAGTGGCGGGCGGGCGTCGCTGACCGAATCGACGTCCTCCGGGCATTCGTGAGAGAGTTCGCGGCCGCGCTGGCGGCGCACCCCGAAGAGGCGACGTGGGACGAGCACCTTGCGTTCCTCCGCGCGCTGGCCTCGAAGTACGCGGCTGGCACGGAGCCGCTCCTGGACGCGCTCGACGACCTGAAGACGCTCTCCGCCGTCTCCGAGCGAGCCACGTTCGCCGGCTTCTGCCGCGCCGTTCGCGACGACCTGGAGTCACGCGATACGACGCGCGTGCTGAACGAGCCGGTGCGCCAGTTCGGCCGCCGCGGCGTTGCCGTCATCGACGCATCGTCGCTGCGACATCTGCGATTCCGCGCCGTGTGTATGGTCGGCGTGGCGGAGCGCGCGTGGCCGCCGCCCTCCCGTCCGGACCCGCTGCTCCTGGAGCACGAGCGGCGTGCGCTGAACGAGGCCGGCCGGGGCGCATTGCCGTCGCGGACCCATCCGGATGACGAGCCGATGACGTTCTGGCTCGGCGTGCAGGCCGCACGCGAGCATCTCGCGCTCTCGTACGCGCGCGCGGACGCGGGCGGTTCCGGCAGGCACCTGCCGTCGTACTTCCTCCGGTCGGTGGTCGAGGCGCTCGAAGGCGCGGCTCTGCCGTTCGACGGCCTCGAAGCCGGCGGCCACGTCCGCCGCATCAACGCCGGCCGGTTGTGGAGCGACGATCCGCGGGAGTCGCTCTCGATCGCCGAATACGATCGCGGCCTCGCACACGCGGCGATAGACGAGCATGACCGCGCGCCGGTCGAAGCGATCGTGCGCGAGTCGCCGTCGTTCGGGCGGGCGATGGCAGCCCGGCAGGCGCGGTGGAGCACGTCGCTGACGCCGTTCGACGGCGTCATGGAGTCCGCCGAGGCGCAGCGAGCGGCCGCGGCCGCATCGGATCTTCGGCGGGGGACGGCGGTGTCGCCGAGCCGGCTCGAGATGTACGCCACGTGCCCGTATCGATACTTCCTCCGCTACGCGCTGCGCATCGATCCCGTCGAGGAGCCGGAGAAGATCGACCGCATCGACCGGCTGGAGCGGGGCAGCCTGGTTCACGCGATCCTCGAGCGTTTCCTGCGCGACCTCGGCCGCGACGATCCGCCGCGCCCGGAGCGGCGCGCAGAACACGTCGCTCGGCTGCTCGACGCGGCGCGCGAGGAAGAGGCCAGGCGGGAGCGCGCCGGCGTGACCGGCCGTCCGCTGATCTGGGAGATGGACCGACTGCAGATCGAGGGCGACCTCATCCGCTGGTACGACGTCGAGATGACTAGCGCCTCGGACGTGCGCCCCGGCGCGTTCGAAGTGAGTTTCGGACCGGTGCGGCCGGGCGCCGAGGGCGGCGACGCGCAGTACTCCATCGCCGAACCGCTCAGTGTGCGCGCCGCCGGGCGCGCTCTCGCGCTCCAGGGTCGCATCGACCGCATCGACTGGGACGACGCGCACACCGCCTTCCGCGTGATCGACTACAAGACGGGAACGTCGCACAACAAGGCCGCGTTCGATGGAGGCCGCGCGCTCCAGCTGCCGATCTATCTCCGCGCCGCGGCACGGGCGCTTGGAATGGAGCCGTCGCAGGGTGCGGCGGAGTACTTCTACGTCAGCGGCAAAGGACGCTTCCGGCGGACATCGCTCGCCGGCGACGAGCTGGCCGCCCGGCAGGCGGAGTTCGAGCAGGTGCTGGGCACGATCGCCGATGGCGTCGATGCGGGCATGTTCGCTCCGAGCCCGGAGAAGCAGCGCTGCTCTTGGTGCGACTACCGCGATGTCTGCGACGCCCGCATCGAACGGATCATGGAGCGCAAGGCGGGCGATCAGCGCGCGGCCGCGTTCCGCGTGATGGGGGAGATCCCGTGATGGACGCATTTGTGCCGGCCGACGAACCCGTGCGCAGGCGCATCCGTGAGCGCGTCGACCTCAACATGTGCGTCGAGGCGGGTGCCGGCACCGGAAAGACGTCCGTGCTCGTCGATCGCATCGTGCAGATCATCGGGCGGGGGCATGCGACGATGGAGAACATCGCCGTAATCACCTTTACGGAGAAGGCGGCCGCCGAGCTGTCGGCGCGCGTGCGCCAGGTCCTGCACGACGCGTCGGTCAATGCAGCCGATGACTTGTCCCGGGAGCGGTTCGCGGCCGCGCTCCGCGCGCTCAACCAGGCGCACATCGAGACGATCCACGCGTTCGCCGCCGGCCTGTTGCGCGAGCGGCCCATCGAGGCGGGCCTCGCCCCGGGATTCGAGGTGCTCACCGACCTGCCCGCCCAGCTCGAGTTCGAGACGGCGTACGACGAATGGCTCACGCGCGAGATGGCGGCGGACCCGCCCCCGGCCGCGCTCGTCGATGCGCTCAACCTGGATCTCGATTTCGGGCTCGTGCGCGAGGCCGCCGAGAAGCTGCACGCGTATCGCGACCTGCTGCCGCTGCCCCCGTTCGTCGGCGAGCGCGCCGACGTGTTGGGGCTGGTCGACGGCATCGCGGCGGCGCTGGCGGACGTGCGCGGGCTCGAGCCGCGGCCCGGCGTGGCGGACCAGGCGCACGCCGGTCTCCTCGAAGTCTGCCGGTTGCTCGACGACTTCGTGACCGTGCGCGACGACCCGCCCGCGTTGCGCCGCGCCGTTGCGACGGCGGACGTGCCGGCGTGGAACAAGGGCAACCAGGGCAACTGGGAGAACCCGGACCACTGCCGCCGCGTCAAGGCGGCGCTCAGGCAGATCGGCACGGACGTACAGGAGTGCCGCGAACGCCTGCGCAGCGACGCCACGGCGGCGTTGCTCCGCTGGCTCGAGGGTTTCGTCGACGACTACGCACTGAAGCGGCAGGCCGAAGGCAAAGCCGACTTCGAGGACCTGCTGCTCTGGGCGCGTAACCTCGTGCGCGACAGCATCGAGGTGCGCCGTTACTTTCAGCAGAAGTATCGCTGCCTGCTCGTGGACGAGTTCCAGGACACCGACCCGCTCCAGGTGGAGCTGATCGTCTACCTCTGCGCGGCCGATGACGGGGTGGCCGACTGGCGCGCCGCGACGCTCCGGCCCGGCAGCCTCTTCGTCGTCGGCGACCCGAAGCAGTCGATCTACCGCTTCCGCCGCGCGGACATCGCCATGTACGACGCGGTGAAGGGCGCGGCATTCGGCGGCGAGCCGCTGGCGATCACCCAGAACTTCCGCTCGGTGGCGCCGATCGTCGAGTGGGTGAACCGCACGTTCGCCACGCTGATCGACGAGCAGCCGGGCGTCCAGCCGCGCTACATCGATCTCATGCCGCTCGAGACACCGGCGCCGGCCGGGCAGGAGGCCGTGACGCTCGTGCGCGGCATCGTGGACACGCCGGGCAGCGGCCTGGCGACGGAAACTCGCCGCGCCGAGGCGGAGGCGCTGGCATCGCTGATCCTCCGCGACGTCGGCGGCGGTGCCTGGCGCGTGCGCGACGGCGCCGGCGGGGTCCGGCCCGCGGAGTATCGCGACGTCGCCGTGCTGATCCCCCGGCGCACCGGGCTGTACCTGTACGAGGAGGCCTTCGCGCGTGCCGGCGTGCCGTGCCGGCACGAGGGCGGGCGCTCGTTCTTCCGGCGGCAAGAGGTGCGCGAGCTTGTCGGCGTGCTGCGCGCGGTCGACGACCCGTCCGACGCAGTCGCGGCGGTGGCCGCGCTCCGATCGCCGGCGTTCGGCTGCTCCGACGAGGATCTGTTCGTGTATCGCACCGGCGGCGGCCGCTTCGACTACCTCGGCGTGAGCCGCACCGCGTATGGCGCCGTCGCCGATGCGCTGCGCACGCTCGCCGGCTTCGCCGCGCGACGGCACGAGACGCCGCTGCCGGAGCTGGTGCGTGCGGTGCTGGACGGCACGCGGCTCGTCGAGTTTGCGATGCTGCAGCCGCAGGGAGAGCAGGTCGCCGGCAACCTGCTCAAGGTCATCGACCAGGCTCGCGCGTTCGGAGACGCGCGAGGCGGCGGTCTGCGGGGGTTCGTGCGCTGGCTCAGGGAGAACATCGCGCGTTCCGCCGACGAGACGGACGCCGCGATCAGCGAGGAGACCGACAACGTCGTGCGCATCCTCACGATCTACGCCGCGAAGGGGCTGGAATTCCCGATCGTGGTGTTCGCCAACATGAACGCCGATCGCAACGATCGGACCAGCGTCGTCGCGGACCGCGCCGGCGGCGGCCGGCTGCACGTCAAGCTCGGCGCCGCTGGCCTGGGGTTCCGCACACCGGGTTACGACGACGCAGCGGCGATCGAGAAGGCGCACGCGGAGGCGGAGGAGGCGCGCCTGCTCTACGTTGCCGCGACACGCGCGCGCGATCGCCTTGTCGTTCCATTCTTCGGCCGGGACGACGTCGCCGACCGCGACTGGGACAAGACGCCCCCGGCCAGCCTGAACGACCGGCTTCGTTTCGCGGGCGCCGCCGACGGCGACGCGATCGACGCGGCCACCCTGCCGCCGCTCGAGCCCGAGGCACCCGTCTGGCAAGCGTTGCCGCCCGCCGCCGCGCCGGGTGACACCGACCGCGCCGTCAAAGCGCGCCAGACATGGATGGAGAGTCACGAGGCACAGGTGGGCGACCGGGGCAATGAGCTGCGCTACGCCACCGCCTCCGCGCTGAAGCCGGAATGGGAGCGGCCCTGGCTCGCGGACGGCGAAGTCAGGCGCGGGCGCGCCGCCGACTTCGGCAGCGCGGTGCACGCGCTGCTCGAACGCATCGACCTCGCGCGCCCGGATGATGCGGCGGCGATGTCGCGGACGATCGCCGCGGAATTCGGCCTTCCCGGCGACCAGGAAGAGATCGCGAAGGTCGCCAGAGCCGCCCTCGAAAGCAAGGTCGTCAGGGAGGCCAGGGCATCGCGACGTCTGCTGCGCGAGACGCCGTTCACCGTCGCGCTGCCCGCGCCCGGCGGCATGGCTTCCGGCATCGCCGAGGGGCGCATCGACCTGCTGTTCGAGACGGGCGGCGAGATCGTGGTCGTCGACTTCAAGACGGACGCCGTGTACGGCGCGGCAATCGATGATCGTCTGGCGTCCTACCGGACGCAGGCGCTCGTCTACGCGTGGGCGGCCCATCGCGCGACGGGGTTGCCGGTGCGAGAGGTCGTCTTCGTATTCGCGCGCCCACGTGAAGAGCGACGCTTGCCCGCCGACGCCGCGTTCCTGGCGGAAGCCGAGAAGTTGTTGAGCCAGCCGCTCGTCAGCGTCGAATAAGCGCGGCGTATCGTCAGGACCTTCGACTCGCTACCATCCCGCTGACTGATCGCGAGTGGAGGCATGACGTGGCGCGTGTACGGCTGAACGAGACCCAGGACCTGCCCGAAGACCACCGCTGGCTCTTCGAGCGGATGGAGAAGCGCGGCGGCATCCTCAACATCTTCCGGTCGCTGTCGCACAGCCCGGTGGCCCTGCGCCGGTTCATGAAGCTCGGGAGCTACTTCCTCGAGGAAGGCAAGCTGGATCCGAAGCTGCGGGAGCTGGCGATCCTCCGCGCCGGATATGTGTGCCGCGCGCCGTACGAGTTCGCCCAGCACGTGTCCTGGGGCCGGCGTACCGGCCTCTCCGACAGCCAGATTCGCGGTGTGGCGAACCCGAGCGTCGCCCTCTTCGGCCCGCACGAGATGGCCGTTCTGTCCTACGCCGGCGAGCTGACCGCCGAGGCGCGTGTCTCGGATGCCACCTACGCCGCCATCGCCGAGTTCCTCAACGCCGAGGAGATCGTCGAGCTGACGCTGGTCATCGGCTACTACAACATGGTGTCGCGCGCCCTGAACGCGCTCCAGGTGGACATCGATCCGTTCGCCGCGCACGACCTCGCCGAGGTGGACGTCGACATCTAGACGTCAAGCTCGTTGGAGCGCTCAAAGCTCCGGCGGTCCCGGCCAAATCCGCGTAACGCAAACATCATCTCCCCGAAACGTGGCCGTAACAACCGATCTCTATTCTCCCACCACATATGACGCAGGGGAGGAGAATATGACGGACGCGATACCGCTTTCCGCGGGCGATACATCGTGGGTGCTGGGCGCCTCCGCGCTGGTGCTGTTCATGACGCCCGGCCTCGCGTTCTTTTACGGGGGCTTCGTCCGTAACAAGAACGTCCTGGGAACGATCATGCAGAGCTTCATCATCATGGGGCTCGTCGGCGTCCTCTGGGTGGTCATCGGATACACGCTCGCCTTCGGGCCTGATGCGGGCGGTTGGGGCATCATCGGCAACCTCGACCACTTCGGGCTGAAGGGCGTGGGCGCGCTCGGCGATTCCCAGGCCGGACCCGGGATCCCGCACGAAGCATTCATGATCTTCCAGGCGATGTTCGCCATCATCACTCCGGCCCTGATCACCGGCGCGTTCGCCGAACGGGCCAAGTTCGGTCCGTTTCTCATCTTCATGGCGGCCTGGTCGCTGCTCGTCTACGCGCCGGTTGCGCACTGGGTGTTCGACGTCGATGGCTGGATCGCGGCCGACGTCAAGGGCATCGACTTCGCCGGTGGCACGGCGATTCACGTGAACGCCGGTGCGGCCGCACTCGCGGCGGCGATCGTCTTCGGGCGGCGCAAGGGTTTCAAGGCGGAGCCGATGGAGCCCCACGACATCACGATGATCGTGCTGGGGGCGAGCATCCTCTGGTTCGGCTGGTTCGGCTTCAACGCGGGCAGCGCCGGCGCGGCCAACCCCGTCGCCGTAAACGCGTTCACGGTTACGAACACGGCGGCCGCCGCGGCCGCGCTGGCGTGGACCCTGATGAGTTGGTGGATTTCGGGCAAGCCGAGCGTCGTCGGCGCCGCCGCGGGCGCGGTCGCCGGCCTCGTGGCCATCACTCCGGCTTCGGGCTACGTGCAGCCGATGGAAGCGATCGCCATCGGCGTTGCGGCCGGCGTGCTCTGCTTCCTCGCCGTCCAGTGGCGAAGCAGGAGCAACATCGATGACTCGCTGGACGTGGTCGCGGTGCACGGCGTGGGCGGCCTGACCGGTGCGTTGCTCACCGGTGTCTTCGCCGTCGCCGCCGCGACGACCGGTGCGAACGCGCTGGGCGTCCAGGTAGACGGCCTCACGCACGGTGGGGGCCTGGACCAGCTCTGGCGGCAGGCGGCAGGCGTCGCCGCGGTCGCGCCCTATTCCTTTGTCATGACATTCGCGATACTGAAGATACTCGACCTCACGGTCGGCATCCGCGTCGACGACGAGTCCGAGGTCGCCGGACTGGACGTGTCGCAGCACGGCGAGCGAGCATACATCTTCGGAGGCAGCGGGCCGGTGCTCGGCATTCCGGAGGCAATCCCGGTCCACACGATGCCGACGGGTCAGGCGGTTGGCTCGGAACGCCTGATGCAGCCGGAGCCGGGCGCTGTCCGGTAGCCAGGGGGTGGTTGATCACATGAAGAAGATTGAGGCGATCATTCGCCCCGAAAAGCTCGACGAAGTGAAGCTCGCCCTCGCGACGAAGGGATACATCGGCCTGAACATCGTCGGCGTCACGGGACGCGGCGTGCAGAAGGGCATCGTCCACGCGGGGCGCGCCGGGCAGGCCTACTCGGTCGACATGCTGCCGAAGGTGAAGCTCGAGACCGTCGTCGTCGACGCTAATGTCGAGGACGTGGTGGAGACGATCATGAACGCCGCGCGGACCGGCAACATCGGCGATGGCAAGATCTTCGTGTCGCCCGTGGAGACCGCGATCCGCGTCCGCACCGGCGAGCGCGGCGACGGCGTCGTGTAGCGCGGGCGTGAACCTGCGGTCCCGGCACTCGCACGCGTTCCGGCCGGGCCATATGCTACGATCCGGGTCATGAGACAGGTCGGTTACCGGGCCGCCGTGACCGCGTTCGTGTTCACGGGGCTCTGGCTCGTGCTCGGACTCATGCTGCTCTGGACGCCGCTGCCGGGCGCGCTCGGCATTCGCGGCGAGATGTTCGTCACCTGGCTGATGCTCTGCTTTGCCGAGCTGGCGATCTCCGGGCTCCTGCTGTTCGTCGCCGCCATCAACGGCATCTTCCCGCCGACCGTGCGTGCGCCGCGGTCAGCCGAAACGCTCTGGGCGGCGTCCGAGCTGCCGTCGGCGGCGCTGCCTCATCGCCCGGCGAGCCGGCGGCGCGCCTCCGGGCAGGGGCGCTGAGCCGATGCCGGCCGCGCGCGTCAACGGCATCGACGTCTGGTACGAGCGCTCGGGCGGCCCGGGTCCGCTCGTCGTGTTGACGCATGGATTCGCCGGGCCGACGGCCGCCTGGGCGCCGATCATCGACGCCTTCCGTGAGCACTTCGACCTGCTTCTCTACGACGTCCGCGCCCACGGCAGGACGACCGTGCCGGACGACCCGTCCACCGTTACGATGCCGCAGTTTGCCGCGGACCTCGCCGCACTGATGGACGCGCTCGGCATCGAGGCCGCGCACGTCGGCGGCGTGTCGATGGGGGGCATGATCAGCGCCCAGTTCGCCTGCGACTACCCCCGCAAGCTGCAGTCGCTGATGCTGTGCGATACCACGGCGGGAAACCGGCAGGGCCCGACTCCCGAGGCGAACCAGTCCGAGGTGTTCCTGGTGAGCGCCTTCGAGCACATGGCGCACATCGCCGGGAAATACGGCATGGAGGGACTCGCCGAGCGCGAGAACGCCTACCGCCGCGACGGCGACAAGTACGCCCACCTCCAGTGGTTCACGCTCGAGGAGCAGGACGCCCGGAACACACGCAGCAAGCGCGAGGACATGACCGCTGCCGGCTATCTCGCCGCGGCCCGGGCGATCCGGGAGCGGCCCGACCTGACGTCGCGCACGCCGGCGATCTCGGTTCCGGCGCTCGTGTCATGCGGCGAGTGGGACATGTTCCATCCGTGCGCCGTGCGGGATCACGCACTGATTCCGAATTCGCGCCTCGTCACGATACGCGGCGCCGCGCACGCGACGCCCGACTACCAGCCGGAGCTGTGGAAGCAGGCGGTGTTCGACTTCGTCGACGACGTCGAAGCCGGCCGTGACGTTCGCGGCGAATTCGTGCTCGGCAACGGGGAGCGCGCGGCCCGGGAGAACCGGCCGCAAACCGCGCCCGCCTGACCGGCACGTTCTGTCGGCTGTTGTCTGTTGTGCGCTGGCGGCCGTTCAGCCCGCGACGCAGACGAAGACACCGAAATCCTCCGGCGTCGCCGCGTCGCCATCGAGGTTCTTCAGGCAATCCACGCGGGTGAATCCGGCGTCCGCGAGGCGGTCCTTGACCTCGCTCAACGAGAACGCCCTCTGACGCTCGATGTATTCGGTCAGCTCATCGGATCGCGTGTCGATGACGACGGTGCGCTCGTGTCTGTGTCCGGCTTCGATTCGCTTGTCGACCAGGATGAACGTGCCGCCCCGCTCCGTCCATGATCTGATCGGAGCGCTCTCGTGTCCCTCCACCAGCCGCGGTCCCGCGAGCACGAGAAGAAGCTTCCCCGACGCCTTAAGCGCAGACCGGATCCGTGTGAGGTGGCGAGCGATCTCGTCGTCGGACATGAAGCCCAGCGTGTGGTAGAAGGCGAGCGCGAAGTCGTACGTCTGCTCCTCGCGGATCGCTGACCCCCGCTGAAGCCGGAACTCGATGTCCAGGTCATGCTTCCCAGCCTCGTTCCGCGCCTCATCGAGGTACTTCTCCGCCACGTCGATGCCAACGACCTCGTATCCGCGGCGGGCCATCGCGATCGCGTGCCGGCCAGTCCCGCATCCGACGTCAAGGACGCGCAGCGGCGGACGCAGTTCGAGCAGTCCTTCGATTTTGTCCAGTTCGGCGGAGGTTTGCTGCTCGTCCGGAAACCCGACGAGTTCGCCGAACGATCGTTGGGCGTCCGGGTCTTCCCACGTCCACGTGACGATCTTGCGCTTCATTCGCCCAGTATAGGGCGGCGGCGCCGTGACTTTCGCCTGCCGGAGCTGCCCGTCGTCAGCCTGGCGAATCGATGAACGGTTCGCGCCGCCACGTGATCGCGACACCGTCGCAGGCATTCGCGGGCTGGCGCGCCGCGTCGAGCCCCACGCCCGCGTTGCGCGCCGCGTACACGCGATCATCGGGCGCTGCACCGATGCGTTGGACCGCGACGCCGTATCCGTCGTAGTACGACAGCCACGCCCCGTCCGGCGACCACGTCGCGCCGCATCCGCCGCCGACGATGCTCGATGCGCCCGTGATGTCGTAGACCTCTATCGGCCCGAACGCCTCGGGGCTTCCGAGCGATGCCGTAACGAGTGCGCCGTCCCCCGCGGGATTCTGATGCGCCGCGACATTGGTGAAAGCCGTCTTCGCCGGGTACGCGGCCGGCAGGCGGTTGCCCTGCAGGTCGTACGCCTCGCCGGTGGCCCCGTCGCTTCCGCCGATGACCACGACGGAGGGCGATGGCTGCGGATCGGTCGCATGGCTTGCCGACCACGTCGCTTCCGGGAACCACGACGACAGTTGTTCGCCGGTCAGGACGGTGCGCCGTTCGGTGCCATCGGGTTTCATGAGCACGACGTCGGTGTAGCCGCTGCCGCCCGTGCGCCGCCGCGTCACGAGCAGGAGCGTACCGTCCGGCGACCAATGTACGGCGAACGGACCGATGTTCCAATTGTCCGCGCCCGTCGGCGTAAGCGGGAACTTGTCGAACATCTCGACGCGCCGGATCTCGGTCAGCCGGTCAGCGCCGACATCGCCCGCGATCACGATGTATCGATGGCCCTCGATGTACGCGAGCAGCCGCCCGTCCGGCGAGAACTCCGGCGCGCTGGCGTCGAGAACGGCCGCGCCACCCGCGCCAATGAGACGTCGCAGGCCGCCGCCGTCGGTGTCCACGCGCCACAGTCCGCCGCCGATGGCGAACACGATGCCGCCGAGGGGAGGCTGGGCTGCCGGCTGACTCGTGGCCGGGAGTTCCGCGGGGCGCCCGCCGCCGGGCGAAGCCGTAGGAGTGGCGCTCGATGGCGGCTGCGTGTGGCCGGAGCACGCTCCCGCGCCGACCAACGAAATGGCGATGAGGGCGACACCGAGCGCGCGCCAGAACATTGGGAGCCTCGCAGTCCTCGTCGAGATGATAGACCACAAGGGCGATCGCGTGTCGATTCGGAAAGTGGGCGCACGCCATCGCGTGTCCCCGCCCCGCCCGCTACGTCGTGCGCTGGTGCTCGAGGGCGTCTTTCACGCGATTGCGCACGAGGCCGACGCCGATGTCGACCGCCCACGGCGAGACGTCGTTCCAGTGCGAGATCAGCGAATCGCCGAGGCCGATGAACACCTCGGCCTGGCGCCAGCGGACGCCGCGCACGATCGCCCGACCCACCTGCTCGGCGGTGGCGATGCTCATGCCCACGCGATCGAACTCGACGCTCTCCATCATGTCGGTGGCGGTGCTGCCGGGGAACACCGCCATGACGTGGATGCCGTCGGGCGCGACCTCGCGGCGGAGCGCCTCGCTGAAGCCGCGCATCGCGAACTTGCTGGCGCAGTACGTGGCGTAGTACGGCACGCCCAGCCGGCCGGCGAGCGACGACAGGTTGACGATCGTCCCGCTCTGCGCCGCGCGCATGTGCGGCAGCGCGAGCTGAGAAAGCCGGATCGGCGCCCACATATTGACGCTGACCATCCGCGATACGTCGTCCGGGCCGATCTCGTCGAGGCGGCCACCCGCGACGACGCCCGCGTTGTTGACGAGCACGTCGATGCGGCCGTAGTGCTCCATCGTCACGTTGATGAGGCCGGCGAGATCGGCGTCGACAGCGACGTCGCAGTGGACGCACTCGGCCTTGACGCCCAGGTCCTGGCACTCGCGCACCGCCGTCGCGAGCGCGTCCATGCGGCGGCCGGCGAGCACCAGCGTCGCACCCTCCGCGGCGAACTCGAGCGCCGTCGAGCGGCCGATGCCGCGCCCGCCGCCCGTGATCACGACCACCTGCCCCTCGAAATGATCGACCACGCGTCACCTCCCGTCCGTATCGCCACTCCATGATGCGGATGCGCCCGGCAGGGATCAACATCCGATCGGGCGGACCACTCGGTTCGAACACATCGGCCGCGCCCGATCACTCGCCCGAACGTCCGGCCGCCGGTACGCTGTCGCCTGAATCCCATTCACGCCGGAAGGAGCAGCGTCCTGGTACTGAGCGACCGCACCATCAAGGAAGAACTCGCGAAGGGCCGCCTCGTCATCGACCCGCTCGACCCGGCCGATATCCAGCCGGCCAGCATCGACGTGCACATCGACCGCACGTTCCGCGTCTTCCGCGTGAGCAGCCGGCCGTACATCGACGTGCGGGAGCGCATGGACGACCTGACGGAGGAGGTGGTGATCGGCGACGATCGCCCGTTCTTCATCCACCCGGGCGAATTCGTGCTGGCGAGCACCATCGAGGTGGTGACGCTGCCCGACGACATTCTCGCCCAGGTCGAGGGCAAGAGTTCGCTCGGCCGCATCGGCCTGCTGATCCACGCGACGGCGGGGTTCGTCGATCCGGGCTGGCACGGCAAGCTGACGCTCGAGCTGTCGAACGCGGCGAAGATGCCGATCGCGCTGCACGCCGGCATGAAGATCGGCCAGCTCAGCTTCCTTCGCATGTCGACGCCGGTCGACCGCCCCTACGGCAGCGCCGGTCTGCGCAGCAAGTACCAGGACCAGATGGGCCCCACGCCCAGCCGCGCCCATACGGAGTTCGAATCGGAGTAGGGGGAACAGGGATTACGCGGATTACACGGATAGGGGATTGAAGGCAGGCGCCAGTCAGGCGGTGACGACGCGTGGAGATGGCCATGGACGATGACGAGACGTACGCAATCATTGGCGCCGCGATGGAAGTGCACCGGCGGCTGGGCCACGGCTTCCTCGAGGCCGTGTATCAGGAAGCCCTCGCGATCGAATTCGCGGAGCGAGCCATTCCCCACTTGCGTGAGATCGCCATTCCGATTTCGTACCGAGAACGCACGCTTGCCTGCGCCTATCGCGCCGACTTCGTGTGCCATGGCTCCGTACTGGTCGAACTAAAGGCGGTGCAAAGGCTAACGGAAGTCGACAAGGCCCAGCTCATCAATTACCTGAAGGCAACGGGCATGACACGAGGGTTGTTGCTCAACTTCGGGGCGCCAAGCCTGGAACACAAACGGCTCGTTAACCTGCTCACTCCCTCCGCGGAATCCGTGTAATCCTTGTTAGCCGTTGGTCGTTACCTGGCGGTCATCTTTGACATGGACGGTGTCCTCACGGACAGCGAGCCGGCGTTTCACGCGGCCGTCAACGACATTCTCTCCCGCTACGGCGAGCACACGCCGGTCGACGAGTACCAGCGGTTCATCGGCATGGCGACGCCCGCCATGTGGTCGCAGATGATCGCACTCAAGCGCCTTCCTGCGTCGCTCGACGAGATCCTCGAGGCGTACGAGGCGCCGCTGATGGCGCGCCTGCGCGAGCCGCGGCCGCCGCTCCCCGGCGCGCGCGAGCTGGTCGAGACGCTGCGGTCGCGGCACGTGCCGATCGCGCTGTGCACGGCGTCGTACAGCCGCTGGGTCGATGCGATCCTGCCCTCGGCCGGGCTCGAGGGATTGTTCGACGCGCTCTCGACGGCAGACATGGCCAAGGCGACGAAGCCCGACCCCGCGCCGTACCGGCTCGCCGCGTCGAAGCTCGGGTTCGCGCCCGAACAGTGCATCGCGATCGAGGACAGCACCAACGGACTGACGTCGGCGCTCCGCTCGGGCGCCTGCGTGGTGCAGCTCCGCGCGACCGCCACGGCGGCGCCGCCGATGGACGGCGTGGCCCTGGTCATCGAGACGCTGCACGACTTCCCGCTGCACTGGCTAGCGTCGCCCGCCTGAGCCAGCGGACCGACGCAGCAAGATCCGGGAAGCGCGACGGCGGCCTCACGTGCACACTTCTCCCGAGGCCCCGAAGATTGACGCGGCCTCGCCTCGTGGCCGTTGACAGGCTGCATGGCCCGGTATATGCTCAAACACGCATAAGCGCATATATGGAGAGCCGCCGTGGCCATCACTCTCTCGTCCAACCCGCGAAGCCGCATCGAGTTCGTAACCTCGGTCACGCTCGATCTGCTCAATGCCCTCTACTTCACCGCGCTCGCCGACGGCCACGAGGGCCTCGACGAGTGGCCGCGAGACACGCGCGCCCGGATGGACCCCGGCCTGCGCGCGGAACTCGATCTCTTCTTCTCGTTCCCGCACGGCGAGCCCGGCCTGATGGGCGCCCTGAACGACCTGATCTTCCTGCACCGTGAGACCTGGGGCGGCGTCGATGACCTCCTCCGTTTCGTGCGCGATCTCCCCGCCGGCGGAACCGGCGATCCCGCGCAGCCGGGCATCCAGGGGCTTGTGCTGTACGCGCTGCAATGGCCGTGCGACGCGCCGTTCGAGACGCCCGCGGGCCTCACGGGACGCCTCGCGATCGAGGCGGCGCTCGGCGACCACACCGGCATGCCGCGGCACGGCGACACGGCGGCATTGATGGCGATCTTCGACGATCCGGAGCGGACGCGCGCCCGCATCCTCGCGCTGATTCGCCGCTTCTACGACGAGCACTACCGGCCCGACGAGCCGCGGCGGCTCGCGTGCATGGATCGCAGCGTGGCGTCGCACCGCGGCGACGTGGCCCGCGATCCGGCGGAGCTGTCGCGACGGCTCACCGGCCGCAACGTCAGCTGCCTGGAATCGGTCTGCGGCGGTGAGCATGCCGAGCACGTCTTCGTGCCTTCGGTCGACGTCGGGCCGTACAACTCGTGCATCAACCTGCCGGACCTGCACGCGCTCTATTACCCGTGCGAGGCGCGGTTCCGTGATGTGCCGGCGGGACTGGATGAGTCGACGTATCGCCTTTCGCTGGTCTGCAAGGCGCTCGGCGACGAGCAGCGCATGCGCATCCTCGCGCTGCTCCGCGACGGCGAGCTGTACGTGCAGGAGGTCGTCGAGCGGACGGGGCTGCACCAGTCCGTCGTGTCACGCCACCTGTCGTTCATGCGGGCGGTCGGGCTCGTCAACTCGCGCCGCCAAAACAACATGAAGTTCTTCTCGCTCAACCAGGAGATGGGGATGGAGCTGCGGCGGGCGCTCGATGCGTTCATGCCGTTCGCGCCCACGCCCGCACCGCCGGGGAAGGAGGCCCGCCGTGATGCAGCAGCACGAGTACGTCAGTGAGAAGCTGCGAGAGGTCAAGGCGGAGCTTGACCGTCAGGAGGCATTGCGCGCACCCGGCGGCACGTTGCCGCCGCCGCGCCGCCGGCTGATCGGACCGGCCGTTCGGGTCGCCGGTCGTCACGTGCGCCGCGTCGGCGAAGCGCTCGAGTCGTGGGCGGCGCCGCAATCGATGGCACGTTAAGCGCGGTCCGCACTCGGCCGGCGGCCGCGGACAACGACAGAGTGGCGGGGCGCCCCCGCGCCCCCCCACAGGGAAAAAAACACAAAAAACAAACAAAAAAGCGAACACCACC
>CAYJMJ010000020.1:23588-35847 GCA_964371095.1 uncultured Dehalococcoidia bacterium
CGGGGCGGGCGCCGGCGACAAACAACCTGGGGGCGCCGCCCCCGCCCCCCGCCACTCTGCTAACTACCCACTACAACCTACGAACTCGGCTCACACCTCGCGGAACTCGCCCTCGACGGTGCCTTCTTCGGCCGGGCCCTCGGGACCGGGCTCGCCGCCCGGACCCGGCTCGGGCTGCTGCGCGCCGTACACCGCCTGGCCGATCTTCTGCATCGTCTCAGAGAGCGCTTCGGTGGCTGAGCGGATGCCGTCGGCGTCGGCGGATTGCAGGGCGCTGCGGACCGCCGCGATCCTGCCTTCGACCTCCGACTTCAGCTCGGCGTCGATCTTCTCCGCGTTCTCGCGCACCGTCTTCTCGGCCTGGTACGCCAGGCTGTCCGCCGTGTTGCGTATCTCGATCTCGTCTCGGCGCTTGCGGTCCTCGTCGGCGTGCAACTCGGCCTCCTGGCGCAGCTTCTCGACTTCGTCTTTCGAGAGGCCGCCGCCGGCCGTGATCGCGATCTTCTGCTCCTTGCCGGTGGCCTTGTCGCGCGCGGACACGTTGAGGATGCCGTTCGCGTCGAGGTCGAACGTCACCTCGACCTGCGGCACGCCGCGTGGCGCCGGCAGGATGCCGTCGAGGATGAAGCGGCCGAGCGATTTGTTGTCCAAGGCCATCGCCCGCTCGCCCTGCAGCACGTGGATCTCGACGCTCGGCTGGTTGTCGGCCGCGGTCGAGAACACCTGGCTCTTGCTCGTCGGGATCGTCGTGTTGCGCGGGATCAATGGCGTCGACACGCCGCCCAGCGTTTCGATGCCGAGCGTCAGCGGCGTCACGTCGAGCAGCAGCACGTCGCGCACCTCGCCCTTGAGCACGCCGGCCTGGATCGCCGCGCCGATCGCCACCACCTCGTCCGGGTTGACGCCCTTGTGGGGCTCCTTGCCGAAGAACTGGCGCACCTTCTCCTGCACGAGCGGCATGCGCGTCTGGCCGCCGACGAGTACCACCTCGTCGATCTGCGCGGCGGTGATGCCGGCATCCTGCAACGCCTGCCGCAGCGGCCCGAGCGTGCGCTCGACCAGCTCGCCGACGAGCTGCTCCAGCTTCGCCCGCGTGATGCTGATCGTCATGTGCTTCGGGCCGCTGGCGTCGGCCGTGATGAATGGCAGGTTCACGTCGGTCTGCTGCGCGCTCGAAAGCTCGACCTTCGCCTTCTCGGCCGCTTCCTTCAGCCGCTGCAGCGCCATGCGGTCCTGCGTGAGGTCGATGCCCTGCTCGCGCTTGAACTCCGCGACGAGGAAGTCGATCACGCGCTGGTCGAAGTCGTCGCCGCCGAGGTGCGTGTCGCCGTTCGTCGACTTCACCTGGAACGTGCCTTCGCCCAGCTCCAGGATCGAGATGTCGAAGGTGCCCCCGCCGAGGTCGTAGACGGCGATGACCTCCTCGCCCTTCTTGTCGAGCCCGTAGGCGAGCGACGCCGCCGTCGGCTCGTTGATGATGCGTAGCACCTCGAGCCCGGCGATCTTGCCGGCGTCTTTCGTCGCCTGCCGCTGGGAGTCGTTGAAGTACGCGGGGACGGTGATGACCGCCTCCGTGACCGGCTCGCCGAGGTAGGCCTCGGCGTCGGCCTTGAGCTTCTGCAGGATCATCGCCGAGACCTCGGCCGGCGAGTAGCCGCGGCCGCCGAGCATGACCTGCGCGTCGCCGTTGGCCGCCCGCTCGATCTTGTAGCTCATCAGCGAGACGTCGCGCTGCACCTCCTGGTCCTGGAAGGTGCGGCCGATGAGGCGCTTGACGGAGTAGATCGTGTTCTCCGGGTTCGTCACCGCCTGCCGCTTGGCGACCGTCCCGACGAGCCGCTCACCCGTCTTGCTGATCGCGACGACCGAGGGCGTGATGCGCCCGCCCTCGCTGTTCGTGACGACGACCGGCTCGCCCGCTTCCATGATGGCGACGACGCTGTTCGTCGTCCCCAGGTCAATGCCGATTACGCGTGCCATCTCGTGTGTTCTCCTTCTCGGTGGTTGTTCGTTCGTGTTCGGGTGCAGCGGGCTGCGCCCCTACGGTGGTTGTTCGTTCGTATTCGGGCGCGGCAGCCTTTGCCCTACGTCGCCGCCTCGCCCTGGCCGACGACGACCATCGCCGGCCGGACGACGCGATCGCCGAGCTTGTAGCCCTTCTGGACGACCGCGATCACCTTGTTCTCTTCGCCCGGGCCCTGGCTGACGGCCTCGTGCATCGACGGGTCGAACGTCTCGCCGTCGGCCGGGATCTCCTCGACGCCGGTCATCTCCAGGATCGCCTGGAACTTGCGGTGGATCAGCCGGATGCCGTCGACCCACGTCAGTCCGGCCAGGTGCGCGTCGATGTTGTGCAGCGCCCGGTCCAGGTCGTCGATGAGCGGCAGCAGGTTGATGATCAGTGCCGCGCTGGCGAAGCGCGCCACCTCCGACCGCTCTTCTTCGACGCGGCGCTTGTAGTTCTGGAAGTCCGCCGCGGCGCGCTGCCAGTTCTGCATGTACGACTGCGCCTTGCCGCGCTCGTCTTCGAGCAGCACCTTGAGCGCCTCGACGTCGTCGGGCGCCTCGGACGGCGCCGGCTCGGCTGCTTCGGGCTTCTCGTCCCGCTCGGTGGTCATCGTTGCATCTCCGCTCGCTTGGTCGTGTTGTGTGCGCCGCCGGTGTGTCAGCGCGGCGTGCGCTTTCGCGGCGCACGGGCGCCCGGTTCGTCGTGCGCGGCCGGTGGCGGAGCATCGCCTGCGTCGTAGAACGTCGCGAGCATCTCGCTCATCACGCCGGCGACGAAGCGCACGGTCGAGATCGTCTCCGAGTAGTGCATGCGCGTCGGCCCGACGACCGCCATCGCGCCGCTGATGCCGCCCGGCGTGCCGTACGGGCTGATGACGACGCTGTAGTCGTGCATCGCGTCCTCTTCGTTCTCGGCGCCGATCATCACGGTCACGCCCTCGTTCGAGATCTCGCGGAACGGGATCAGCCGGGTGAGGTTGCGCTGCTCCATGACCTCCAGCAGGCCGAGCATCTTCTCGCTCGTCCCGAACTCCGGTTTGCGGAGCACGTTGCGCACGCCTTCGAGGTACGCCTCGTCGTAGCCGCCGCGGTCCGACGCCTGCATGATGTCGCGGACGGCGTTCGTCACGTGCCACTCGAGCTGCGTGAGCTGCGCCGAGGAGCGCGTGATCTCGGACGCGGTGTGGCCGGCGAAGGCCTGGTTCAGGTGGTTGGCGATCGACGTCAGCTCCTCGTGCTCGATCGGCTCGGGGAAGATGAGCACCTGCTGCTTGACGCGCGCCTGCTGCAGCACGAGCACGAGCAGCGCCGCCGTGTCCTGGATCCCGACCAGTTCCAGCCGCTTCAGCCGCGACTCGGCGGTCCGGGGCACCGTCACGACGGCCGCGTTCTCCACCGCCCGGGCCAGCACCGCCGCCGCGAGCTGAATCCATTCGTCCTCTTCGCGGCCGGCCTGGTGGAACTGGTGGCGGATGGTCTGCTTGACCTCCCACGGCAGGTCGCGCTCCTGCATCAGCGCCTCGACGTAGTAGCGGTAGCCCTTGTCGGACGGCACGCGGCCGGCCGACGTGTGCGGGTGGCTGATGAAGCCCTCGTCCTCCAGCCGGACCATCTCGCTGCGGATGGTCGCCGGGGAGAACGGCAGGTCGAAGCGGCGTACGATCGTCTCGGACCCGACGGGGGTCGCCGAGTCAACGTACTCGCTAACGATGAGGCTCAGGAGCCTGGCGCGACGTTCAGTTAGCATCGTTCAGAACCTGGTTAGCACTCTCCATCCGAGAGTGCTAACTGCCCCGAAGTGTATCAATCCGGGCTCCGCCGGGTCAAGGAAACGCGCCCGTCGAAGCCGATCCGAGGGTCTCGGTGCGCCCGGGTGCCCGCTGGACTCCATCGCCCGGGAATCGTCCGCCCTGGGGTTGAACGTGGTCCCGCCGCGGTTCATGCTTGCGCCATGAACGAATCAACGCCGCCTCCGCCTCCGCCGTCCGCCGCAACCTACCCCGTCGCGTTCGACGTCGAGCCGCAGCTCACGGGTCGTAACCGTCTGACCGTGGCGTTCCGCATCATTCTCGCGATCCCGCACCTGATCCTGGTGGGCGGGCCCGGATTGGCGCTGGGCGGAGGATGGTGGTTCAACCGGGGACATTTCCTGCTGCAGTCCTGGTCGGGCTTGACGGGCAACGGGGTTCTCGGTGCGGTGGCGTTGGTGATCGCCGTGATCGCGTGGTTCGCCATCGTCTTCGCGGGCCAGCATCCGCGCGGGTTGTGGGACTTCGCCCGCATGTACATGCGCTGGCGCACGAAGGCCGTCGCCTACATTGCGTTGTTCCGCGACGAGTATCCGCCCTTCGGCGAGGGCGAGTACCCGGTGACGTACGAGGTCGCGTACCCGGAACTCCCGCGGAATCGATGGTCGGTCGGGCTCCGGATCTTCTACCTGATCCCGCATGCGATCGTCCTGTTCTTCCTGAGCATTGCGTGGTGGTTCACCAGCGTGATCGCGTGGTTCGCGATCCTGTTCACGGGAGCGTACCCGGCCGGCCTGTACCGGTTCGGCGTCGGCGTCATGCGCTGGTCGGTGCGCGTCGAGTCGTACATGCTGCTGATGCGCGACGAGTACCCGCCGTTCAGCTTCGATCCGTAGCATTGAGCTGACAGCCGTAAGCGATCAGCTGTCAGCAGGTCAGGTGCGACGCGACGGCGGGCACCGGCCTCCGGCTGTGCGTCCGCCGACCGCGAACGTCAGCC
This sequence comes from uncultured Dehalococcoidia bacterium, assembly GCA_964371095.1. Taxonomy (GTDB): domain Bacteria; phylum Chloroflexota; class Dehalococcoidia; order DSTF01; family JACRBR01; genus CAYJMJ01. Next base: position 28,344 of record CAYJMJ010000020.1, read on the forward strand.
CGTTATCCGCGGATCCGCTCGATGATCCCTTCGAGTTCGTCGTCGCTGTGGAAGCGGATGACGATGCGGCCGCCGCGCCGTCCGCGCGCGACCGACACGGGCGCGCCGAGCACGTGGCGCAGGTCGTCCTCGATCGCGCGGACGTGCGGATCGATGCGCTTCGCCAGCTTCGCGACGGCGCGGCCTGGCGTGGCCGCCGTCGCCTTGAGCGCGCGCGCGATCTCCTCGGCCTGCCGCACGGTCAGCGCGTCGGCGACGATGCGCCGCCAGGCGTCGAGCCGCACCTGGCGGTCCTCGATGCCGAGCAGCGCGCGCGCGTGCCCCTCGCTGATCTGCCCGGACGCGATGCTCGCGCGGACGTCGTCATCGAGCGAGAGCAGGCGAATCGTATTGGCGATCGCGGTGCGGCTCCTCCCGACGCGCTTCGAGATCTGCTCCTGCGTCATCTCGAACTCGTCCGCGAGCCGCTTGAACGCGGCCGCCTCCTCCAGCGGGTTCAGATCCTGGCGCTGCAGGTTCTCGACGAGCGCGATCTCCAGCAGCTCGTTGCCGGCAGCCTCCTTCACGACGACCGGCATGCGCGTCATGCCGGCCATGCGGGCCGCCTGGAGCCTCCGCTCGCCAGCGATCAGCTGGTAGGTGAGCGGCCCCAGGTCGGAGCGCACCTGCGTCACGATGATCGGCTGCAGCACGCCGTGCTCCCGGATGCTCGCCGCCAGCTCCTCCAGCGACGCGGCATCGAAGTGCGAGCGCGGCTGGTGCGGGTTCGGCACGATCAGATCGATGTCGACGGTGTCCGTGCCGGCGCCCGAGCCCGTCTGGGGGATCAATGACGACAGGCCGCGGCCGAGTGCGGGGCGAGGGGAAGGCGTCATGCGTGTACCTCCGTGCGGGTTCCGGCGATCACTTCCTCTGCAAGCTCGTCGTACGCGCGGCTCGCGCGCGACGATGGATCGTACTGCGCGATCGGCAGGCCGTGGCTCGGCGCCTCGCTGAGCCGCACGCTGCGTGGGATCACGGTCTTGAACGTGTTGGTGAAGTGTAGGCGCACCTCATCGGCCACCTGCTGCGAGAGGTTGGTGCGCCCATCGAACATCGTGAGCAGCAGGCCGCGCAGCTTAAGCTGCGAGTTGAGGTTGCGCCGCACGAGGTCGAGTGTCGCCGTCAGCTGGCTCAACCCCTCGAGCGCCAGGTACTCGCACTGCACCGGAACGATCACCTCGTCGGCGGCAGTCAGCGCGTTGACGGTCAGCAGCCCGAGTGATGGCGGGCAGTCGATGAGCACGTAGTCGTACGAGTTGCGTACGTCCTCGAGAGCGCGTTTGAGCCGGAACTCGCGCGCCATCATCGGCACCAGCTCGACCTCCGCGCCGGCGAGCGCGGGCGCCGCCGGGACGATGAGCAGGCCGTCGACGCTGGTCGCCGTTGCCACGTCGCGCGCATGAGCGTGACCAAGCACGACGTCATACGTGCTGACGCCCTGGGTGCGCGCGCCGAGCCCCGCGCTGGAGTTGGCCTGGGGGTCGAAGTCGAAGATGAGAACGCGCTGGCCGAGCCGCGCCAGCGCGGCGCCGAGGTTGATCGCCGTCGTCGTCTTGCCGACGCCGCCCTTCTGGTTGGCGAGGGCGATCACCGTGCTCAAGTCAGGCCGATCTCCGGGTATTCTCTCAACCGCGCCTCCACGTCGCGCCGCCACGGTATCGCCGCCGCGCCCGCGCCACCGACCGAAAGGCTCGCCGCCGCTGCTCCGAAGCGCGCCGCTTCGTCGACGCTGCCGCTTTCGTGCAATCGTATCAGGAAACCGGTCGCGAAAGTGTCGCCGGCGCCCGTCGGATCGACTTCGGTTTCCGGAAAGGCGTCCATGTGCCGCCAGCGTCCTTCGCTGAAGATCCGCGCGCCCTTCCACGACTCCGTCATCGCCACGATCCGAAGCGCCGCCGTCCACGCCGACAGGTCGTCGCGGCCTTCCGCGAGATCTTCGTCGGAGACGAAGAGGACGTCGCAGCCGGTCCAGAACGGAGCGCCGTCCCACGGCGTGTGCCGCACCCGATCCTGGTCGTCGCGCGATCGCAGCCATCCCTGCGCCGACACGCCGACGAGCGACGCCGCGCTGAACCGTGTGCCGAAGCCTGGCTCCAACTCCTGGAACACCGGGCCGAGCAGGACGATCGGCGCGTCGCGCCAGGCGTCCGGCACCGCGCTGCGTTCGATGCGTGCGGCCTGCGCGCGCACGTGCTGGTGACGATGGCCGTCGCGGTACACGTTCTCGAAGCAGGTCGTCTGCGGTGACGGCGCCTGCACGACCTGGGCGAACGGCAGCTCCGACTGCACGTCGAGATCGGCGGCCGCGCTCGTGACCACGCCGACGCTCATTCCGAGGCGATGCGCCTGTACCGCCGCGAACGTGACCGTGCCGCCGAGCCGCCAACCGCCGGGCACGAGGTCACGCACGGCGTAGCCGACGACGACGAAGTCAGGTGAGGTCATGCGGCGCCGCCGGGATCAGCGGCGCGGCGAGATAGCGATCTTGCGCGTATCGCCTTCGCCAGTGCTGGACGTTTCCACTTGCCGGTCTTCGGAGAGGGCGAGGTGGATGATGCGCCGCTCGTTGGGTGGCATCGGCTCGAGCGTCACTGGCCGGCGCGTGCGCTTGACCTGCTCTGCCATGCGGTGAGCGAGCGTGGTGAGCTGCCTCTCCCGGCGGCGGCGGTAACCCTCGACATCGACGGTGAACGACAAGTGCTGGCCGAGCTGGCGGCTGGCCATGAGGTTGAGCAGGTACTGCAGCGAGGACAGGGTCTCGCCGCGGCGGCCGATCAGGATGCCGAGATCGTCGCCCTCGATGTCCAGCACCGCTTTCGCCATGCCGAGACCGTCGCCAGGCGTCTCCGGATCGCGGATCGAGACGTCGGCCCGGATCCCCATAAGCTCGAGCAGGTGGTCGAGCATCTGCGCGGCGAACTCGGCCTCGTCCTCGATGAACTCGCCTTCTTCAGCCTCGTCCTCGGGTGCCGCTTCGGCGGTTTCGGCGTCGTCGTCGCCCTCGGCATCGCCGATGAGACGGACGCGCACGCGGGCGTCCGCGCCGCCGACGCCCAGGATGCCGCCCTTGCTCTCGCTGAGCACCTCTACCTCGACCTCGTCGCGGCCGGCGCCCAGTTCGGCGAGCGCCTTTTCGATGGCCTCTTCGACGGTCTTACCGCTTGCCTCGACGCCGCCCATGTCGTTTCCTTCGTGCATCCAGCTTCGCCGCACCAGTTGCGGGTCCCTCGCTGATGTCGGCTTCGCCGGCCGTGTCGCCGGCTTCGGCCGTCGCTTGTTCTCTCGGTTCCGGGTGCTGCTTCGGCGCGGGCTTTGCCGCGGGAGCGGGAGCCGGCGACAACGTGAACAGGCTCTTCCAGTCGATCTTCCGGCCCATGTAGAAATACTGCAGCACGACGCCGGACAGGTTCGAGATGAACCAGTATAGGCCCAACCCCGCCGGAACGCTCAGGCTCCAGAAGCCGAACATCAACGGCATCATCCAGGTCATCATCTGCGTGGTTTGTTGCTGCTGTTGCTGCGCCGGTGTCGTCGCGGCCGTCGGCGGCGGCGTGATCAGCTTCTGCTGCACGTACATCGATGCCGCAACGAGGAACGGCAGGATGTACGACGTGTCCGGCTGGCCGAGGTTCCAGAACAGCATGTGGTTGTTCAGCGGCACCGCGGTGTGTACGAACGGTATCGGGTAGAGGTTCTGGGAGAGCGTTACGAGGCTTTCCGGCGCGTCGCCGAGCGACAGCCGGATCACCTGGTAGAGGGCGATCCAGATCGGCATCTGCACGATCATCGGGAGGATGCAGCCGAGCGGGTTCACGCCGGCCTCTCGATAGAGGGCCATGGTCTCCGCCTGGAGCTTCTTGGGGTCCTTCCCCTTGTATTTCTTCTGCAGCTCCTGGAGTTGCGGCTGAATCGCCTGCATCGCGCGGCTGGCCTTGTACTGGCTCGAGGTCAGCGGCCACGTGACAAACCGCATCAGCAGCGTGAAGACGATGATCGCGACGCCGTAGTTGCCGCCGAAGATCCGGGCGAGCGCGATCAGCACGTTCGTCATCGGAACGACCAGGCCTACGTGGAACAGGAAACCGACGAAGTCCATTCGGCGCGGGCCCCTTTACTGCGGCAGCGGCACGCTGCCCACGGCGAGCTGCGCGCTGGCATCGACGACGTACAACGTCGCGCTCATCGGCAAGACGTAGACGGTGTTCGCGCCGTTGGTGGTCAGGTCTGCGAGGATCTTGGTACCCGCCCGGACGGGTCCGCCCTCGGACAGCTCGCCCGTCGCCGGATCGAGCTTGTACACGTACCCGTCGCGCGCGGCGACGATGAGGCCGCCGCCGGCGATCGTTGGCGCCGAGCGCACCTCGGCCCCGGCATCGAACGGGCGGTCCCACTTCGATGCGCCGGTCCTGGCATCCACGGCATACACGTTGCCGTCGAGACTCGGAGCGTAGAGCACCCCGTTGTACAGGAGCGGCGTCGCCCAGAACCAGTTGTCCGCCTTCAACGACCAGTTCTCGGTGCCGTCTGACTTCTTCACCGAGTAGAGCTTGTTGTCGAAGGCGCCGATGTACACCGCGTCGTCAGACGCGACCGGTCGCGAGGCGATGCCGGAGCCAGCGCCGGAAAACACCCACTTCTTGTTGCCTGACTTGTCCAGCGCGTACAGCGAGCCATCGAGCGACGTCACGTAGATCGTGTCGCCGTCGACGGTCGGCGTGGCCCACACCTCGCCTGCCGTGGAGAACTGCCAGTCCGGCTCGCCCGTGGCGGCGGCGACGGCGTACAGGCGCCGGCCCTTCGTCCCGAAGTAGATCGTGTCGCCATCGACGGCCACGCCGCCGACGATGCCTGCGCCGGCGTCGCGCACCCATCGCACGTGGCCGTTGCTGAGGTCGAGCGCGAACACCCTGCCTTTGAACGATGTCAGGAACGCCGTCTTGTTGTCCGCCGACACGCCGATGTCGCCGTAGAATCCCTGCAGCTTGTTGAGTGCGGCGTTCTCGGCGGCGACCGCGCCGTCGACGGCCGATGTCAGCTCGTTGCGTTGGTCGGCCGGCGCGGCGCTCTTCTTGATCTCGGTGTCGAGCGCGTCCTTGCTTGGTCCGGAGACCATGAGGTCGGCGGCGAGCTTCTTCAGCCGCGTCTTCGTTCCGTCATCGACGGCGTCGAGCGCCTCGATCGATGCGGTCAACGCCTGCTGCGCCTGCTCGCTGATCGGGAACGTGGTCTTGTCTTTGGGCGGGAACTGCCAGTTGGCGGTACTGGAAAGGTCGGCGTCCGTGGTGCCGGGCAGCGAGTAGAGCTTCGCCTTGTGCGCGACGAGGACGGCGCCTCCGTTGATCGTGACGGGCTTCGGCGCCGCCCACCCCTGGGGCGTCGGCGGCGACGCGCAGGCTGCGGCGAGCAGCGCGGCGATGCCGAGGGCAAGCGCGGCCCACAGGTACAGGCGGCGAGGCTGGCGGGCCAAGGTCATTGTTTCACGTGAAACACTCACACTCGCGAGTGCCTGTGGTGCTGATGGCGGCGCTCCGGCACCGGGTCGAAACCGCCGTCGTTCAGCGGGTTACAGCGAAGGATGCGCCAGGCCGCCATCGCGATGCCGCGGACGACGCCGTACGCCTCGATGGCGCCATACGCGTAGTGGGAGCAGGTCGGCTGGAAGCGGCAGTTGGGCAATGTGGCGGCCGACATGCGGCGCTGATAGAACCGAATGGCGGCGAGGGCGAGCCTCTTCACGCGTTCTCCTGTCCTGCGGGCGGACCGCTGGCCGGGGCCAGGACGTCGGTGCGCTTCATCAGCGCCACCAGCGCCTGCCGCAGTCTCCAGTAGTCTACTGCCGCCGAGGACTTGCGCGCCCCGATCACGATGTCGAGGCCTGGTTTGGTTTCGATGCTTCGCGCGGCCTCGCGCAACCGCCGTTTGACCCGGTTCCGCACCACCGCGCCGCCGACCACCTTGCCGGCGACGAACCCGAAGCGCGTCACGTCGCTCCCGTTGGCACGCACGCGTAAGACGAGGAGTTGATTGCTCTGGGTGCGGCCCTGCCGATACGCTGCGGCGAAATCCTTGCGCCGCCGCAGCCGTTGTTCCTTACGCATGCCTGGGAAGGGACGCCGCTGCGGCCCAAACCGCCGGGGAGGCTGCTAGACGACGACGAGACGCTTGCGGCCCTGGAGCCGCCGCGCGCGGATCACTCTGCGACCGCCGGCGGTGGCCATGCGGTGCAGGAAGCCGTGACGCCGGCGCCGCGGGATCACTTTTGGCTGATAGGTGCGCTTCGGCACGCCCCCTCCTCTGAAAACAGCAACGCCCCCCTCTGGAGCGCGACTCAGTATAGGTGCGCGGTCGGCGCAGAACAAGCAAGCACAGCCCGCGACAACCTCTGCCCGCCGTATCGCCGTCGCCGGCGTGCCGCATCGGCCGCGCGGCGCGGTTCGCCAATTGACGGAACGTATTCGCGTGTTACATTGGTCGAGCGAACGGCGCTGATGATGAGAGCGACCGATCCCGGGCGGCATGCTTCGGCAGACGCCGCGCGGGACTTCATACGGTAGGACACCGGCACGGAGGAAGTGCAAATGACCATACGACGTATCATTCTGCCAATGCTCGTCGCCCTCGTGGGCGCCGCCCTCGGCATGTGGGCGATGGCGACGCCGGCACACGGCATTGTCGCGGTGCTCGAGCCGCTCCAGATCACCAAGATCGCAGCCGACGGTGAGCACTTCTTGCCGGGCGACAATGCGTACTACCAGATCTCGATCAACAACCCGAACGGCGTGACCGTCTTTCTCGACACGATCACCGACACGCTGCCGTCAGGCTTCACTTACAACGGCGAGTCGACCGGTGGCTTGACGAGCAGCGATCCTGCCGTGAGCGGGCAGACGCTGACGTGGGACCTCTTCGGCGAAGTGAGCGTCGGCGCCCTACAAGCGGTGATCCTCACCTTTTCGGCCGGAATATCGACCGATGAGCCCGTCGGTATGTATTGCAACCAGGCCACCGTTGAGGGCGAGGCGGGCCTCTCGGCGACGGGACCGACGGCGCCGATTCAGGTGCTGAACGAGGGCGACGACCAGCTGACGCCGACGTGCCCCAACCCGGGGCTGGTCCGCTCGGCGACGCCGACGGCAAGCGCGACCGTCCCGGCGACGGTGACGCCCGTGCCGGAAACCGGGACTCCGGTGCCGGCGGCGACAGCCACGCAGCCGGGCGGCGGCAGCGCCGGCGTGATCAGCGCACCGGACACCGGAACGGGATCGAGCGCCGGCGCCGGCACGCCCAGCACGATGCTGCTTGCGGTTGCCGCGCTCATGGTCCTCGGCGGATTGGGAGCGGCCGCGGCCGGAGCGATCCGGCGGTAGCTGACTGACAACGCGAGTACGCGGAGTAGCGCCCCCCCCGACCAAGCCCGGGGGGGGGCGTTAAAACCCCGCCCCCCCCCCCCGCGGGGCCCAAC
>CAYJMJ010000020.1:35857-38550 GCA_964371095.1 uncultured Dehalococcoidia bacterium
GTTCCGGGGGTTAGCTCACCCACACGGCTTGACGGGGGTTTCGCCCCGGGGTATGGCGCGCCGGGCGCTGCTCTTTCACGGACGCTCGCACCCACGGGTGGACGAAGCCATATCGATCGGCGACGGCCGGTCATGCTGATCGCCTCTCAACGACGCTCCGGGCATCGCATATAGTGGAGGCGACGGAGGCGATGCCATGACCGTGCCGGCGATCGAGCTGCGGTCCATCGTCAAGAACTACGGCCGGACGCGCGCGCTGCGCGGCATCGATCTGACGATCGAGCAGGGCCGCATCTTCGGCTTCCTCGGCCCGAACGGCGCGGGCAAGACGACCACCATTCGCCTTCTCCTCGACCTCATCCGCCCGACATCCGGTGCGGCGGCCGTGCTCGGCCTCGACTGCCAGCGGCGATCGCTCGAGGTGCGCCACCGCGTCGGCTACCTGCCGGGAGAGCTGCGCATGTACGAGAGCATGCGCGGCGACGAGTTTCTCGATCTCATCGACTCGTTTCGGCCGGAAAAGTGCGACCCGCGCTACCGCCGCGAGCTGCTCGACCGGCTCGGCCTCGACACGACGCGCAGCGTGCGCGCGCTGTCGAAGGGCAACAAGCAGAAGCTCGGCATCGTGCAGGCGTTGATGCACCGCCCGGAGCTGCTCGTCCTCGACGAGCCGACGAGCGGTCTCGACCCGCTCGTGCAGGAGGAGGTCGCGCGCCTGCTCGAGGACGCGGTGCGAGACGGCCGCACCGTCTTCTTCTCCTCGCACGTGCTGCCGGAGGTCGAGCGGCTGAGCCAGTCCGTGGCGATCATACGCGAGGGCCGGATCGTGGCGGTCGAGGACATCGCCCGGCTCAAGGGCCGCTCCGTCCACGTGGTCGAGGTCACGTTCGCCGTGGAGCCGCCGGCGCACCTGTTCGCGTTGCCCGGCGTGCGCGAAATCCGGCGCGATGGCAACATGGTGCACCTGCAGGCGCGCGACGGCATCGACGCCGTGATCAAGGCGATCGCGCGGTACCCGGTGCTCGATCTGCGCACGGAGCAGGCGAGCCTCGAGGACATCTTTCTGGCGTATTACTCCGACCAGGGCCGCCCGGAAGAACTGGAAGGGGGCGCCGTTGCATCGATTTAGCGTGCTGCGGAAGTCCCTGCGCGATCAGAAGTGGCAGATCGCCGGCTTCGGTCTCTCCCTGGCCGTGATGGCGGCGCTCATCGTCTTCATCTGGCCGGCGTATCGCGATCCTCTCCAGAACTTCGATTTGCCGCCCGCGCTGCAGGCGTTCATCGGCGAGTTGAGTATCGCGACGCCCGCAGGGTTCCTCAGCGCGGAGTATTTCAGCTGGGTGACGATCCTGCTCATCGTCTACGTCGTCATCCAGGGAACCGGCGCCATCGCCGGCGAGGAGAGCAGCGGCACGATCGACCTGCTGCTGGCGCAGCCGGTCTCGCGGCGGCTGATGGTGGTCGAGAAGACCGCCGCCGTGTGTATCGGCAGCGTGCTGATTATCGCGATCGGCTACGTCGGGTTCCTGGTCTCGATGCCGTTCGTGGACATGGATCTCTCGCTCGGCTCGGTCGCCGTCGCGTCGGCGAACATGCTGCCGATCACGCTGCTGTTCTTCGCGCTGTCGCTGTGGCTCGGTGCGGTCGCGCCGAACCGCGCGCTCGCCTCGGGCGCGGTCATCGGTCTGGCGACGGCGTTCTACTTCATCAACATGCTGGCGAACGGCGTCGAGGCGCTGCGCAACCTGCAGTACGCTACTCCGTTTTTCTACTACGGCTCGGGGTTGCCGCTGGTCGAAGGCATCGTCTGGTGGCACGTGGGACTGCTGGTGGGTGCGGCGCTGCTGTTCTTCGTCGCGACGCTGCGGTCGTTCGAGTCGCGCGACATCGCGACCGGCGGCGCGACGGATGTCGACCTCGCGACCATGCTCCGCCGCATCGCCGGCCTCAGCGCGAAGGATTTGGGAGCGGGAGCGTAGGATCTGGGGTCTGGTGGCTGGTCGAGCGCAGCAGGCTGCGCCCCTACGGGTGTCTCCGAGATCAGGCTCCGCCAGGATGGCCCTGTTGGCGATGGGCTTCCCTTGCATGGCGGAGCCAGTCGTACCATGTTTCGGGATCGCGCGTATTCAGCTCCCCGTCGGGAGAGAATTCGCTGTAGTAGATCTCTCCCAGAATGTCGTTCGCGGCTCTGAAGTTCGGTTCAAGGTGCTCCAGCAATCGAATCATCGCATCGAAACCTTGGAGGGCGGTCAGGCGAACGTCCGGGCCATCGTCGATTAAACGGCCGACTGTCCGCCACGGATCTCTGCGGGCTGCCGCGCGAGGTCGATCGAGTTCGGGCTCGCGAATCGCCAGGTCAGCTGCTTCAACCCAGTCACGCCAAACGCCGGCTGCAGGGGCGGAATCATTCGTTGCAGGATCGATGGCTTCGAGCAAGGCGCTTATGCCGGCAGAGTCGGCCATGAGCGCCCCGTACTCGCGGAGGAACCCGACGGTCCCTTCGAAGGCCTCCAGCGCTGTGAGGCCCTCGATCTGTTCTACGGCCACGATCTGACTTTTTGCTCGTAGCACCATCGCGTCGCGACGGCATCACGTCGCGTCACACCTCGAGCGGCTGGACGCCGGCGGTACGCGGCCTCGCGACGAGCGGCTCGGCGCCGCCGCCAGGCCCGAGCACATCGATGCCGGCGGAG
>CAYJMJ010000020.1:38650-45532 GCA_964371095.1 uncultured Dehalococcoidia bacterium
CGCGACGAGCGGCTCGGCGCCGCCGCCAGGCCCGAGCACATCGATGCCGGCGGAGCGCAGCTCGGCGCACGCGCGGCCGTCCGGCAGCGTCAGCTCGATACGGTCGCCGTCGAGCGCGTGGATGAAGAGCCGCACCGCGTCGCCGCCGGGATACGACGCTATCAGCGAGACCAGCGCATCGAGCCGCTCGCGGTCCGCGTGTTCGTCGGCGGATTCGTGCAGGAAGAAGCGGAGCGTCGTTGCGGTGCCGTTCGGCGGCGCTGGCGGATCGGGAGGAGGCTGGACGACGGCATTTCCGCCGGCGTCCGCTTCTCGCTTCCCGTCTCTCGCTTCCTTCTCTCCATCGTCATGCCGGACAGCGCTCACGGCAACGCCCGCGGTGGACCGCACGGCCTCGGTCAGCCAGCCGGGCACCGCGAACGCTTCGTGGCTTACCGATCCGTCGGCGGCCTGGACGAGCGAGACCTGCTGCACGGCGGCCTGGAGCCGGTCGCCTCGCTCCCGCACACGGACGAGCAGCAGCAGGATGTTGCCCGGCGACCACAGCTCCCGCGTCGGCTCGAACACGTCGGGCCAGACGGTGACCTCGGTGCTGCCCGAGAGGTCCTCGACCGTCACTGCGCAGAACGTCTTGCCCGCTTTCGTGGCGAGCGAGCGCACGACGTTGACCATGCCCGCGATCACGACGTCGCGGCCGTCCATCTCGGCCGTGATCTCGCTGACGAGCGCCGACGTGTGGCGTGCCACCGTGATCGCCGCGCTCGAGAACGGGTGCTCGGAGACATAGACGCCGAGCAACTCCTTCTCCCACGACAGCATCTCGGCCTTCGATACCTCGGTGGGCACCAACTCCAGCGACGGGAGGGGCGTGGCGACGCTGTCGCCGAACATGTCGAACATCGTCGACTGCCCGGTCTCCTTGAGCTTCGCCTCGCGCTGCGCGAGCGACACGATGCGGTCGAGGTTGGCGATGAGCGCGCCGCGGCCGGCCAGCACGTCGAGTCCCCCGCACTTGACCAGCGATTCGAGCGCGCGCCGGTTCAGCGCCTTCAGGTCGACGCGCTTCGTGAAGTCTTCGATGCCGTCGAACGGCGCGCCCGCTTCGCGAGCGGCGATAATGCCGTCCGCCGCGCCCTGTCCGACATTCTTGACCGTCGCGAGGCCGTAGACGATCGCGGGGTCGCCGTCGACATCGTGCAGCTCGAAGTTGGCGCCGCTGCGGTTGACGTCGGGCGGCAGCACGCGGATGCCGAGGCGCACGCATTCGGCCACGGCCTCGGCGATGCGCTCGTGCGTGCCGGCGCAGGACAGCACGGCGGTCATGTACTCGTGCGGGTAGTTCGCTTTCAGGTACGCCGTCTGGTAGGCGATCGTGCCGTAGCAGGCGGAATGCGCCTTGTTGAACGCATAGCCCGCGAACGGTTCGATGAGGTCGAAGACGGCGCGCGCCTCCTGCTCGCTGTAGCCGTTCTTCACGGCGGCGGCAATGAACTTCTCGCCCTCGGCCTGCATGAGGCCGGTGTCCTTCTTGGACATGGCCTTGCGGATCGCGTCGGCGTCTTTCAGGTCGTAGCCGGCGAACTTCTGGAGGACGAAGAGCACCTGGTCCTGGTAGGTGATGACGCCGTACGTCTCGTCGAGGATCTCCGCGAGGTCCGGATGCGGGTACTGGACGAGCGAGCGATCGTGCTTCGAGCGGCAGTACGTGCCGATGTGTTGCATGGGTCCGGGCCGATACAGCGCGACGAGCGCCATCAGCTCGGCGACGCTGTCCGGCCGCAGCTCCTGGATCGAGCGGCGCATGCCCGGCGACTCCAGCTGGAAGACGCCGAACGTATCGCCCTGACCGAGCATCTCGAACGTCCGCGCGTCGCCATCCGGCAGCGCCGTCAGGTCGATCGCCACGCCGTGTCTGCGGGCGATGATCTCGATGGCGCGGCCGAGGATCGTGAGATTCGCGAGGCCGAGGAAGTCCATCTTGAGCAGGCCAATCTGTGCGACCTGCGCCATGGCGAATTGCGTCGTCGGGATCGACGACTCGTCGCCGCGCGTCGGGCGCTGGAGCGGCACGTGCTCCGCGAGCGGCTCGCGGGAAATGACGACGCCGGCCGCGTGCGTGCTGGCGTGCCGCGCAACGCCCTCGAGCCGGCGCGCCGTATCGACCAGGCGGCTGACCTGCGGCTCGGTCTCGTACGCGCTCGCCAGCTCGGGGCTCTCGTCGAGTGCCTTGCCGAGCGTCATGTGCAGTGCGTTGGGAACGAGGCGGGCGACTCGATCGACCTCGCCGTAGCCCATGCCGAGCGCGCGGCCCGTGTCGCGGATCGCCGCCTTCGCGCCGAGCGTCCCGAACGTGATGATCTGCGCGACGCGGTCGTACCCGTACTTCTCCGCGACGTATCGAATCACCTCGTCACGCCGGTCATCGGGGATGTCCATGTCGACGTCGGGCGGCTCCTTGCGGTCGACGTGCAGGAAGCGCTCGAAGACGAGGCGCGAGGCGAGCGGGTCGATGAAGGTGACGTCGAGCGCGTACAGGATGATGCTCGCCGCTGCCGAGCCGCGCACGCCGAGCATGATGCCGGCGCGCTTGCAGAACTCGGCGATGTCGTGGACGACGAGAAAGTAATTCGTGAAACCCGTCTTCTCGACGACGTCAAGCTCGTACTGCAGGCGGGCGCGCACGTCGTCCGATGCGAACGGGTACTTGCGATTGAGCCCCTCGCGCGCGAGGCGTGCCAGGTGCTCGTGGGCGGTGACGCCGGCCGGGATCTCCGTCTCCGGCAGAAACAGCCGCCCGAACTCCAGCTCGAGGTTGCACTGCTCGGCGACGAGCTGCGTGTTCGTCACCGCCTCCGGAAGGTCGCTGAACAGCTCGAGCATCTCCGCTTCCGACTTCACGTAGTAGGAGTCGTCGTGCATCTTCAGTTGCCGCTTCGGGTCATCGACCGTCGTGTTCGTGCCGATGCACAGCAGCACGTCGTGGATCGACGAGTCCTCGCGCGCCGTGTAGTGCGAGTCGTTCGTCGCGACGAGCGGGATGGATGTTTCACGTGACAGCGCCACGAGGCCGCGCAGTACCTTCTCGCACTCCGCGTTGATCTCCGGCTCGTCGTGCTTCATGACCTCCAGGTAGAAGTCATCGAAGACGTCCTTGAAGAAGCCCGCGAGCTGCCGCGCTTCGTCGAACTCATCCCGCGCGAGAAGGCGATGCATCTCGCCGGACGGGCAGCCGCTGAGCGCGATCAGCCCCTTGCCGTGCGCGGCGAGCAGCTCTTTGTCCATGCGCGGCTTGTAGTAGAAGCCCTCGAGGTGCGACTTCGTCGAGAGCTGGATGAGGTTGCGGTACCCCTCTATGTCCTTCGCAAGCAGCGTCAGGTGGAAGTAGTTGTTCGATCGCGACTCGGACTTCTTGAACCGCGATTCGGGCGCGATGTACGCCTCGATGCCGATGATCGGGTTGATGTCGCGCGCGCGGGCTTCCTTGTAAAAGTCGATCGCTCCGTACAGCGCGCCGTGGTCCGTCATGGCGACGGACCGCTGTCCGATCGCGGCGACCCGCTCCATCACGTCGGGAATGCGGCTCAGGCCGTCGAGCAGGCTGTACTCGGTGTGGAGGTGCAGGTGTGTGAACATATGTTTGGGATCGACGGCATCGTACCACGGCGGATCCGCACGGAGAACCGAGAACGTGAAGGCGGAACTGGCCCGCCGCTAGAACCAGCCGCGGTCGATGCCGGTGAAGATGACCAGCGGCACGACGAGGATCACCGCCGCACCCGCCATCGCCAGCGCAGGCGCGGCGTTCGCCGTCCAGAACGAGCGCGCGTTCCGCTCGTCGAAGCTGTTGCCGCTCGCTTCCGCGAACCGCTTGGCCTTCGAGCGCAGCCGCAGGCTGTTCGTCATCACCGAGACCGAGCTGAACGCCATCGCGCCGCCGGCGATGATCGGGTTGAGCAGCCCCAGCGCCGCGATCGGGATCGCCACGACGTTGTACCCGAACGCCCATACCAGGTTCTGCTTGATCGTCGTCAGGGTGCCGCGGCTCAGCGCGATCGCCTCGGCGACCTTGGAGATGTCGCCGTTGAGCAGCGTGATGTCTCCCGCCTCGATCGCCACGTCGGTGCCCGTGCTCATGGCGATGCCGATGTCGGCCTGCGCGAGCGCCGGCGCGTCGTTCACGCCGTCGCCGACCATCGCGACGGACAGCCCCTCGGCCTGAAGCGCGCGTATCAGCTCCAGCTTGTCCTCCGGCCGCGCGAGCGCGCGGAACTCCTTCATGCCCACGGCCTCGGCGACGCTCGCGGCGGCGCGCTCGTTGTCGCCGGTCATCATGATCACGCGCAGTCCGAGCCGGTGCAGCGCTTCGACGGCGCGCGGCGCGTTCTTCTTCACTTCGTCCGCGATGCCGATCAGCCCCTCGATGCGGCCGTCGATCGCGGCGAAGATCACGGTGCGGCCGGCCCGCTCGAGGCGGTCCAGCTCGGCGGCCGTTTCGGCATCGATGGCGATGCCGCGCTCGTCCATCAGCCGCCGGTTGCCCGCGATGATCCCCTGGCCTTCGACCGTCGCGACGACGCCGCGCGCCGTGACCGATTCGAAGTCCGTGGACGCCGGCAGCACGTATCCGGAATCGCTCGCCGCGTCGACGATCGCGCGGCTCAGCGGGTGGTCGCTGTTCTGCTCGGCCGCCGCGATCAGCGTCAGCAGGCGCTGCTCGGGCACGACGCGGATCGGGACGACGTCGGTGACCTGCGGGCGGCCCTCGGTCAGCGTGCCGGTCTTGTCGAGCACGATCGCGCCGAGCGCGCGCGTGCGCTCGAGCACCTCAGCGTTCTTGATCAGGATGCCGCGCTCCGCGCCGACGCCCGTGCCGACCATGATGGCCGTCGGCGTCGCGAGACCGAGCGCGCACGGGCAGGCGATGACGAGCACTGCCACGGCGGCGCGCATCGCCGTGATCCACTGGCTGTCGGTCCCCCCGTCGGTGAACAGCCCCCAGGCGAGGAATGTGCCCAACGCGATGACGATGACGACAGGCACGAACACCGCGGCCACCTGGTCGACGAGCTTCTGGATCGGCGCTTTGGAGCCCTGGGCCTCCTCCACCATCTTCGCCATGCGCGCGAGTGTTGTGCCCTCGCCGATGGCCGTCGCCTCGACGCGCATCACGCCGTTCTGGTTCACCGTGCCGCCGATCACGTGGTCGCCCGTGCGCTTCTCGACCGGGATCGACTCGCCGGTGATCATCGCCTCGTCGAGCGTGCTGTGGCCGTCGCGCACGATGCCGTCGACCGCCACCTTTTCGCCCGGCCGGACGACGAACACGTCGCCGAGTGAGACCTGCTCGATCGGCACCTCGACCTCGGCGCCGTCCCGGATGACGCGCGCCGATTTCGCGGACAGCCCGAGCAGCGCGCGAATCGCCGAAGATGCGACGCCCTTTGAGCGCTCCTCGAAGTACTTGCCCATCGTGATGAAGACGAGCACCGCCGCGGAGACGTCGAAGAACATGTTGTACGGCCGCTGCCAGACGACGACCCAGACGCTGAAGACGAAGGCCGCGCTCGTGCCGAGGGCGATCAGCACGTCCATGTTCGGGTTGGCGTGGCGCAATGCGGCGTAGCTGCCGCGATAGTACCGCCAGCCGAGCACCACCTGGATCGGCGTGGCGAGCGCGAGCACGATCCAACCGTGCAGCACCGCGCTGTCGCCGATCATGATGTCGGCGATGTCCATCGCCATCGAGAGCACGACGGTTGGGATGGCGAGCGCCGCGCCAAAGAGGACGATGAGCAGCGTCTGGCGGGCGTGCACCTCGCGCTCGTCGCCGCGGTCACGATCGGCTGCCGAGGCCTTTGCGCCGTACCCGGACTTCTCGACGGCGGCGATCAGCTGCTCGACGCCGACGCCTGCCTCCGCGGTGACGAGCGCGGTCTCGGACGCGAAGTTGACGCTCGCCACCTCGACGCCCTCGACCTTGCTGAGCGCGCGTTCCACCCGCCGCACGCACGAGGCGCACGTCATGCCGGAGATATCAAGCGTGGTGGTCAGTTGTTTAGTCATGAGTTCTTGGCTGGTAGTTGGTAGCGACCAGTAGTCGGTGGTTATTCGGCGTTCGTGCGTGGCCGCGCGCAGCGTGAACTACAAACCACCAACTACTCACTGCTAACTCGCTACCGCCGCCTCGTACCCCTCCTCGACGATCGCCGCGATCACCTTGAGGTCGTCGAACTCGCCTTCGACCTTCGCCGAATTCGTGTCGAGCGATACCTGCGCGTCCTTCACGCCGGCGACGCCCTTGACGGCCTCTGTCACGTGGTGCACGCAGTTGCCGCACGTCATTCCCTTCACGCTGAATACCGTCGTCTTGCTCATAGTGATGGTCTCCTGGTTACTGGTTGCTGGTGACTGGTTGAACTGTGATTCGCTGATGGTTGATGAGTCGTGGACCTCCTGTGGCTCTGCTCTCTGCTCTCTGGCCGCTGTTCTCGCGCGAAGCGCGCTACTTTCCCGCCATCTCGTAGAGGTCGCTGAGTTCGGCGAGCACCTCGTCTTCGCGCCCCTCGCGTATGCCGGTGACGACGCACGTGTGCAGGTGCCCCGACAGCATGATCGCCTCCATCTTCTCGATGGCGCGGCGGACGGCGAACGTCTGCTTCAGCACGTCGACGCAGTATTTGTCCGCTTCGATCATGCGCTTGATGCCCGCCAGGTGGCCCTCGATGAAGTTGATCCGCTTGAGGACCTCGGTCCGCGTGTCTTCCTGCATCGCTATCCTCCCAGACCCCCGGGGAGGGGGTGACCGAGACACTGTACGAAGCTGGACGACGTGACGTCAACCCCCCAGCGGGGGGTATACGGACGGGCCGTTCGGCCCGTTCT
>CAYJMJ010000021.1:0-21598 GCA_964371095.1 uncultured Dehalococcoidia bacterium
CGCGGGATCGTGACGTCGATGTCCTTGAGGTTATGTTCGCGGGCGCCTTTGACGATGATGGCGTCCAGGGGCATCTGGTCTGGTCTCCTGGAGGTGTGAGGTTAGAGGTTGGAGTCTCGGCCGGGCAGGGATGCCGGTCAGCCGCGCGCGTTCATCATAGCACGGGTGTTCGGCCGTGGATCATCGCGTCGGGCGGCTCCTGACGCCGGGTGTCAGGAGCCGTTCCAAACCCCGCATCCGTCGATCACGATGCCGATCACGACGGCGAATTCGGCAAATCTGGTCAGTTGATTGGTCTCCTCCGTCTGCGGCAGTCGCTGATCGCCTTGATAGAACAGCATGCACTGGCCCGCGGCGCGATCAGCGGCATGTAGCGACAGGTCGTGCCCCTCGAACTGCGCGCTCCAGCCACGTGCCTCCAATGCCGTCTTGAGTTCGCGAACCACGTCCTCGTATGGGCGGTGTGTCCCAAACTCCAGCGTGCGGCAGGGAGGAAGCCACGGACCGTCGCCGCGGCAGTCATGGTCGTTGCGAAGTTCCGTCGCACCAATGGGCCGAGCCCATTCCGGCAGGTCGATGGAAGCTCGCGTGCTCGCCGCGGATGGGTCGTCGGTGAGCGCGCCGTTGACGATGCCAACGACCGTCGCGGTGACGACGGCCGCGAGCAAGGCGCCGGCGATGATGCGCCCCCGTGTCCACCTTGGCCTGGCGGGAACTTCCGGCTGACTCGCCGGCGGCGCGACGGTCGTCGTGGCGGCCTTGTCCGTCGCTGGGCCAGCGATGTTGCACTGCTGACGACGCGAGTGCTCCTGATCGCAATCCGGAAGGTGGTTGAACGCCATGCTCGTATGTTACAGCGGGCGTCAACCGGCCTGGTCAGGCCTGATGACCGCCTCGACGCACACTGACCGCGGCGGGGCTCGATGCGACAGCCGCTTCGCCCAGGTCGTGGAGGTGGCGGCGACCTCGGCGGCGTCCATGAAGCGGGTGTCGACGATCTCGATGCCGTGGCGGGCGTATTGCGGGGCGAGCGTCTCCTGCACGTAGTCCGGCGTAACCTCGGGCAGGTCGCGGACCTCGACCGGCACGGGGTCGTCGAAGATGCGCGTGTTGAGGACGATGTGCAGCGCCGCGCCGTTACGCGCCAGCGACGCGATGCCGTCGAGCACGGCAGCCTTGGCGAGGATGATGCCGCGCATCAGGCTGCCCCACGGCAGCGTCACGAAGATCTCGCCGGCGATGCCGCGCAGCTCGGGCGGCAGCTGCTCGATGCTCGCGACGACGTACAGGACGTTCGGCAGGCCGCCGCGCGCCGGCTTGCGCGTCGCCTTCGCCGACAGCTCGCGCAGGTTCTCGGCCACCGGGTCGATGCCGATGACCAGGCGATCGGCGTGCTCCGCCGCGTATCGGTAGGCGAACCGCCCGTCGCCGGCGCCGAGGTCGACGGTGACGGCCTCGAACGGTGCGATGAGCGCCGCGAGCGCGGGCGCATCCATCGGCTCGGTGTGCTTGCCGCGTACGACGATCATGGGCGCATTGTCGCACGGGGGACGGGCGGGAACAGGGATGACGCGGATTACGCGGATTTGGGGGGCGGTGGGAACCACAGATTTCACCGATTACACAGATGCGCGCGTCCGAGCGAAGTCGTCGGTTTCCGGCGAACGACGCCGGCCGACCGACGACTCAATCGGTGCAATCGGTGAAATCTGTGGTTCCTTTCGTCTCTCGCCTCGCCGGAAATTGCTGAGGCAACGAAGAAGGGCGACCACATCGGTCGCCCCCTGTATCCGTGAAATCCGCGTAATCCCTGTTCCCGTTACCCCAGCGCGGCGACGGCTTTCTGGGCGACGACGGCGAACGCCTGCGGCTCGCGCACGGCGAGGTCGGCCAGCACCTTGCGGTCGAGCTTCACGCCGGCCTTGGTGAGGCCATCGATGAGGCGGCTGTACGTCGTGCCGTTGATGCGCGCGGCGGCATTGATGCGGGCGATCCAGAGCTTGCGGAAGTCGGCCTTCCGCTCGCGGCGGTGCCGGTACGCGTAGTCGAGCGAGTGGAGCACGGACTCGTTGGCGCGGCGGAACACGCTGTGGCGCTGGCCCTTGTGGCCGGTCGCCAGTCCGAGGATCTTCTTGTGCCGCGCCCGGGCGGTGACGCCCCGCTTCACCCTGCTCATAACCCCTCCGGGAGAACCTAGAACTTAGAACCTAGAACCCGAGATCATGCTCGGATTCGCCTTAGGTTCCAGGTTCTTGATTCCAGGCTCTGCGAAGCACTAGCGCTTCGCGTACGGCATCAGCTTCCGCAGCATGCGCTGGCCGGGCTTGCTGACGACCATCATCTCGTCGACCTTGCCGCGCGCCGCCTTGGACATGCGGGTGCGGTTGTGGCTGATGTTGCCCTTGCGGCGCGTGAACTTGCCGGTGCCAGTGACCTTGAACCGGCGAGCGGCGCCGCGGTGCGTCTTCATTTTCGGCATGTTCGCTATCCCTGTGATTCCGCCGGAGCCGCTTCCGGTGCGGCCGGCTCGTCCGCTCCGGCCGCGATGAGCGCCGCGGCCATGGCCGTGTCGGCCGGCGCCGCCTGCCCGTCGGTCGCATCGGCCTTCGGCGGCCGAGGCGTTCGTGGCTTCGGAGCGACCTTCTGCGGGACGGGCGCCAGATACATGTTCATGAAGCGCCCCTCCATCGAGGGTTGGCGCTCCACGATCGCCGCATCCTTCAGGTTGCCGGCGATCCGGAGCAGGAGTTCACGCCCGATCTCCGGGTGGGTGATCTCGCGCCCGCGGAACATTACCGAAACCTTGACCTTGTCGCCACCTTCGAGCAGCTTCTTGACGACCTTCGTCTTGAAGTCGACGTCGTGGGTGCCGATCTTCGGCTTGAAGCGCACCTCCCGCAGCGTCGCCTGCTTCTGGTGCTTGTGCGCCTCGCGCTCCTTCTTGGCCTGTTCGTACTTGAACTTGCCGTAGTCGAGGACGCGACAGACGGGCGGATTGGCATTTGGCGCCACCTCGACGAGGTCGAGGCCGCGTTCACGTGCCATCTCGAGTGCCTGCAGTATGGGCGTTACACCGAGCTTGTGGCCCTCATCGTCGATGATGAGCACTTCTCGGACGCGAATGCGTTCGTTGATGCGGAGATCTCTGGCTATAAGGGGCCCCTCTTCACGAGCCGCGGGTCGTCTTCCGTCCCGATTGAAGCCTCAATATAAGGCATGTGGCCGACGCCCGGCAATGCCGCCGGGTTGGCGCTCACAGCAAGACGAGCAGGGGAGTTCCCTGATCTACGCGCTGGCCGACGCTCACGTACACCGCTTTGACCGTCCCGGCGCGCCGCGCGTTGAGTTCGTTCTGCATCTTCATCGCCTCGACGACGCAGAGCACCTGTCCTTCGGCCACCTCGTCGTCGGCCGCGACGGCGATTTCGCGCACGACGCCCGCCATCGGCGATTTCAGCACCCATTCGCCGCCCGCGTCGACGTCCATCGACTCGGGGCCCCCCTGGCCGCCGCGCCGCCCGGTTTGCGTGTCGACGGCGATCGTGCGGCCGCCGACGATGACGTGGTAGCCGGTCGCGCCTTCCTCGGCGAAGACGTCGTACGTGCGGCCGTCGACGATCAGCGAATAGCGCGCCGAGTCGTTGATCCGCTCGAGGCTGACCGACGACGTCCGATCGCCGGCCTTGACGCGGTAGCCTCCGGCGTGGTCCGGCTCCACCTCGACTTCATGCTGGTCGTTGCCGAGCCTCAGCCGGTACTTCGCCGCCATCGATTCCCCTGTTGTGCGGCGGCCGAACGGCTCGCCAGCTCGCGGTCGCGCCCCGCGGCGCGCCAGCTGCTCGAAGGCGCCAGGATCACCGCAGGCTGTGCGCCGTTGCGGGATCGGCGGTTGTGCGACATCACGGCGGCGACCAGAAGCGCCACCTCCTCGTCTTTCGCGCGGCCGTCGGGCTCGATCATCTTGAAGTCGTTGTCGAGGAATCCGGTGTGTACCTGGCCGGCGAGGAAGCGCGGGTCGTCGAGCAACTGAAGATGGAACGGGATGTTCGTCTTGACGCCGACGATCACGTACTCGCGCAACGCCCGCTTCATCCGCTCGATGGCCTGGGCGCGGTCGGCGCCCCAGCAGATGACCTTGGCAAGCATTGGGTCGTAGAAGTACGGGATCTCGATGCCGCTGAATATGGAGCTGTCGACGCGCACGCCGGGACCGCTCGGCTCGTTGACGAAGTCGATGCGGCCGAGCGACGGCAGGTAGTTGTTGAAGGGGTCCTCGGCGGCGATGCGGCATTCGATCGCCGCGCCCCGCAGCACGACGTCGCTTTGCGTGAACCCGAGCGGCTCGCCGGCGGCGATGCGGATCTGGTCGCGCACGAGGTCGCGTCCGCAGAGCCATTCCGTGACCGGGTGCTCGACCTGCAGGCGCGTGTTGACCTCGAGGAAGAAGAATTCGTTCGTCGCCGGGTCGAACAGGAACTCCACGGTACCGGCGTTGCGGTAGTGCGCCGCCTTCGCCGCGGCGACGGCGGCGGCCATCATGCGCTCGCGCGTCGGCTGATCGATGACGGTGGAGGGCGACTCCTCGAGCAGCTTCTGGTGGCGGCGCTGGACGGAGCATTCGCGTTCGCCCAGCGCGACGGCGTTGCCCTGGGTGTCGGCGAGGACCTGGATCTCGACGTGGCGGACGGGGGACAGGAAGCGCTCCAGGAACACGCCTCCATCGCCGAACGCCGACTGCGCCTCGCTCGACGCGACGCGGACGGCGGCCTCGATCTCCTCGGGCGCCTTGACGAGGCGGATGCCCTTGCCGCCGCCGCCGGCCGCGGCCTTGACGAGCATCGGGAAGCCGATGGCGGGCGCGAGCTTGAGCGCCTCATCCGGGCTCACGCGGTCTTCAGTGCCGGGGACGACGGGCACGCCGGCCGCGATCATCGTGCGGCGGGCGCTCACCTTGTCGCCGAGGAGCAGCACGGAATCGGGCGTAGGCCCGATGAAGGTAATGCCGGCGCCGGCGCAGGCTTCGGCGAACTCCGTCCGCTCGCTCAGGAAGCCGTAGCCCGGGTGTATGGCGTCGACGCCGGCGGCCTTTGCCACCTCAACGATCTTCTTGTAGTTGAGGTAGCTCTCCAGCGGCGGTCCCTCGCCGATGTGGTACGCCTCATCCGCGTACCGGACGTGAAGCATGTTGCGGTCGACCGTAGAGTACACGGCAACGGTCGCGATGCCCATCTCACGGCACGTACGCATGACGCGGAGCGCGATTTCTCCGCGGTTGGCGACCAGGATCTTCTTGAACACGTATGTTCGCCCTGTGATTAGCTCGTCGGCGGGGAGTCCGTTCGAGGCGGACACCGGACCTGTGTATCACAGAACGCGGCCTTGGGGTAGCGGCGGCCGGGCGGCGCGGATCACATCGGCCAGCGGCTGCTGACGACGACGTCGATGCCGCCGGTCGCCTTCTGCACCTCGACGTGCGTCGCGCCGCCGTCGCGCCGGTACTGGAGCGTGACGTGACCGCTGCCGACGCGCAGGCCGCGGACCTGCACCGTATTGAGCCAGGACGGAAGGCGCGGGTTGACGACACGAAGCCGCTTGTCCGGCGCCTCGGCTCGCAATCCGAGGATCGCCTGCGTGATGAGCGGAAACGCCCCGGCTGCCCAGGATTGGGGGCGGCAGGCGACGGGGTACGGCACCGGCGCGTTGTGGGCGGAGCGCGCTTCGCCGCCGAACAACTCCGGCAGGCGGAAGTACGGGAACGAGGTCGCCGCGTCGAAGAGCGCGGTCGCGACTTCGTTCAGTTCATCCTCGAATCCGTACATCTTGAACCCCATGGCGGCGATGGCATTGTCGTGCGGCCATACCGAGCCGGTGTGGTAGCCGATCGGATTGAAACGCGGGCTGCCGCCGGTGAGAGTTCGCAGCCCCCAGCCGCTGAAGATGTCGTTCTCCATGAGCCGCGACACGACGTCGGGCGCGCGGGAGGCGTCGATGAGCCCGGACCAGAGGCAGTGGGCGGGGTTGGTCGAAACGGAGGCGACGTGCTCGCGCCCGCCGTCGAGCGCCATCGCGAAGAATTTCTGATCCGGCATCCAGAAGTCGCTGTTGAACGCTTCGCGGAGGCGTTTCGCGGCCGACCTGTTCGCGTCGGCAAGCGCGTTCTCGCCGAGCTTGTCGAGGATCGGCGCCAACCGAAGGCGTGCGGCGTACGCGTACCCCTGTGCCTCGGAGAGGGCGATCGGCGCACGGGCCAGCGTGCCGTCGGTGTGGACGACGGCGTCGATGGAGTCCTTCCAGCCCTGGTTCACCAGGCCCTTCGCCGAATGCTTCTCGTAGGACAGGTAGCCGTCGCGGGCGATGTCGCCGTAGGTGTCCATCCAGCCGAAGGCGGCGCGGATCGCGGGAAGCAGCTCCCGGACCAGGCGCAGGTCGCCGGTCCACCGGTAGTACTCGGCGACGAGCATGAGGAACAGGGGCGTCGAGTCGATGCTGCCGTAGTACGGCCCGTACGGCAGCTCGTTGGCGCGGGACAATTCGTCGAAGCGCAGCTCATGCAGGACCTTGCCCGGCTCCTGGTCGTGGGAGTGGTCGACGTGCTCGCCCTGCCAGCGGGCGAGCAGTCGGAGCGTGTTGCGCGCGATGTCGGGACGATACGCGAGCATCTGCATCGCGAGGATCGCGCTGTCGCGCCCGAACAAGGCGTCGAACCAGGGCGTGCCGGCCGCGGGATAGGCCTGGCCGCTCTCATCTTCGCTCCAGAGCATCCGTACGTCGTGCAGCGATCGGCTCAAGACGCGGTTGAAGAACTCGTTGTCGGTGAAGACCTGCGTGCAGTCCGTCATCCAGCGCCGGTAGTCTTCCGCCACCGTCGCAAACCGGCTGACCTGCGTCGCACGCGGCGCGGCGGCGCCGATGAGGATGTCGAGGTGGAGCGTTGCCGTCTCACGTCGTTGCAGCGTGATGCGGAACATGGCTGACCCGGCATCGAGGAACGCCGGCTTCGTCTCGAACTCGATGCGCGTTTCGCGCTCCCGCCCGTCGATACCGGTGTACGAGTAGTGGACGCCTCTCTCGGAGATGACCGGATCGTGGAGCACGCCCGCGCGTTCGCGCACGTAGCCGCGCACGTCGAAGATGTCCGCGAAGTCGGCGCCGAACTCGTACAGGACGTTCAGCGTCACGGGAAAAGGATTGAAGTTGGTGACGCGGAGCCGCTCCTCGATGCCGCCGGACACAACGCGCTGCCGCCGGAACTCGATGCTGCCGCGGTGGGCTTTGCGCCCTTCGGGCGTCATCAGCGTCGGGTTCGTCATCACCTGTTCCATGGCGTACCCGAGTTCGGCCGTCGAGAGGAGCAAGACAGGCGCGACCCCGTTCAGGCTTACGCTGTATGCCGACAGGTGCCGGGTATCGGCGCAATAGACGCCGAATCCCTGCTTGTTGCCGCCGGGGACGTTGCCGGATGGATCGGTCAGCAGGAAGGTCGAACCCTCGCGGATCACGAGGGCGTCGCGTATGTCCTCGATGACCATCGGCTCGCCCTCGGGAAGGGCGAACCATTCATCTTCAGAGGCTCGTGCGGGCTCCGTTATCGTGGAGGGTGTCCCGGGTGCACCCGCTGCGGCGCTGTGTGCGCGGCCATCGGCGGGATGAGCCGGAGCCTGTTTACGACGTCGCTGACGTGGTCGTGCCATTGCACGAGTTCCTCGATTGCCTGGCTCTGCGTCTCCGACGGGACGCTCCCGGAGAGCGTAGCGATGCCGGAGCAAAAGGTCACGGTCACGACGCCCGGCGGCAGATTCATCGCCCGCTGGACATAATCACTCAGCGCGCGACCTACCTCCGTATCGGCCGGGCCGCCCCCGTTCAATATCAGGTGACTCTCGACACTTGTGACGCAGGGTACGCTCGAGGCCGCGTTCAGGAGTGCCTGGCGCTCCCGGGCGTCGCGCGCCGTGCCAGACAGTGATACCACGGCGTCGCGGACCTCGATCCTCACCCGGCCGGGAGCGCTGGCGCCGAGCTGAGCCAGCGCCTGCCTCACGGCGGATGCCAGCGTGGCATCGTCGACGTAGCCGTGCTGGGCGACGCGGATCTCGTTGTGGATGCAGGCATCGGGGGCGGCATGCTGGGCCCGCTCGGCGGCGCGGTGCTTGGCCTCGTAGCAGCGTGCGACGCCGTGCAGGTAGACCCGGCCGCCAACCACTTCGATGTGCAACTCGTCAATGCGGAGGCCCGAGAGGGCTCTCCGAAGCGCGGACAGCAGTGGCGGCGACGCGTGTCCGATCATGCGACTGCGCCTGTGTTGACCGCCGTGCGCCGCGACTCAGCCGTCGGGGCGAAGGCGGCGGAACGCCGCGGACGTGCCAGCAACTCCTCATAGATCTGGACGTAGCGGCCGGCCATGATCGACGGTGTGAAGCGGGCGCGCACGTGCTCGCGGCAGGCGCGCGGGTCGATGGCGTCGATCTGCCGCACCGCATCGACCATCTCGTCGATTGTGTCGACGACGAATCCGGTTCGCCCGTGATCGATAAGCTCGGACGCGCTGCCGCGCCGGAACGCGACGACGGGCGTGCCGCATGCCATCGCCTCGGGCATGACGAGACCGAAGGGCTCCTCCCAGCTCAGCGGCATGAGCAGGCAGCGCGCGGAGCGATACAGCTCGCGCTTCTGGACGGCGTCCGCCTCGCCGACAAAGACGATCTGCTCGCCGTCGATCTGGTCGCGTATCACTTCCTCGAAGAAGCGGCGGTCGAACTGGTCGACCTTGCCGGCCATGATCAGCCGGCGACCGAGGCGCCTCGCCACCTCGATGGCGATCTGCGGGCCTTTGTCGGGTGAAACGCGGCTGAGGAACAGCAGGTCGTCGCCTTTGTCGGCCTGGAACGGGAAGGTCTCGACGTCGACCGCGTTGTAGACGTGACCCATGAAGCGAGCGGCGCTCGCATCGGTCAGCGGGCGTCTTTGCGAGGCGCTGATGGTGTTGTAGGCGCCCCGGTAACGATCCCAGATGAACTGCGTGTCCGGCGTTGGCAGGCAGTGCAGCGTGGTGAGCATCGGAACGTCGACGAGGACCGACATCGCCATCGCCAGCTCGCCCGCGTGGTTGTGGATGATGTCGAAGTCACGCGCATGATGCAGCGATAACGCGATGTGCATCCAGTCGTACGGGTTGCGATCGTGCAGGTCGTCGGCACGGCGGAGGCTGCGGTAGTAGACGGCGAGGTGGTCGGCGCTCGTGAGCGAGTCACCCGACGCGGCGAGTGTCACGTCGTGGCCCTGCGCGACCAGCTCCTCCGTGAGCAGGCTGACGACAGCCTCGGTACCGCCGTATGCGGGCGGCGGTACGGCCTCCCAAAGAGGGGCGAGCTGCAAAATCCTCATGACGATCTCCGGTCAGGCTGCGGGGACGCACAACGTGGTGATCATCAAACGGGGCACGGGAGCCCGCAGCACGCATGTGCGTGCGTCGCGGAGCCTCACCCGGCGGACGATGACAGCACTACTCTCATACCACCGATGGGTGATCTTTACAACACCCTTTCGTGGAACGCGGACGGTTGCAGGTCGCCTTCAAGACTCGGCGGGGCGATCTTGTCGCGATTCTGCAACGCCGGCGGGAGCGGATCTCCCGCAGGGGATGGCTGGACGGAAGAGGTGCGGCCGCACGATCTGACGCCAGTTAGACTGCGGTGCGGAAACCTTCGGCGGGCAGCGGTCGAGACATAACGAGGAATGGCATGGACCGGTACGTCCACGATGTTGTGCTCGACATGCGGATCGCCCGCAACGAACTGATGGCCGCGCTGGCACTCGTCGGGCCCGGCGACTGGTCGCGATTCGTGCCGTACGGGTCTCGCACGCTGCACGATCTGCTCGCCCACTTGGCCGGCGCCGACCAGGCATGGGCCGTTGCGGCGCAGGGGCTGCTGAAAGGTGAGAGCGACGATCGGCCCCCGCCGACGCCAGAGGAAGTCCGGGCGGCCGGCGAGCGCGCCATCGAACGCGGCAGATCGGAGACGCCCGAGGCACTGATCGCGGAGATGGAGCGGCGACGCCGGCTGCTGCTCAGCCTGTACGAGTTGCTCGAGCCGCGGCATCTCGCGGTGGCGCTGCGGTCGTTCCCTGACGGGCGTAACTCCGTGCGCGAGCGGATCTGGCGCGGCTACCACGACCGGCTGCACGCGGCGGACGTGCGCCGGGCGCTGCGGATGACGTGGCGCCCGCAGCGGCTCGAGTTCTTACCCGACGTGTCGCCCGCGGTCCGTGCACTCGCGCCCGGCGAGACGCTGTACGTCATCTACAGCGTCGATCCGGAGCAGTGGGAGCGGCCGTCCCCGGTGCCGGGATGGTCGTACCGGCAGCTGCTCGCGCACATCGCGACGGGCGACTGGGTGCTGCAGGGCCACCTGCGGCATATCATGGAGCACGGCCGCGCCGCGCCGTGGCCGGACGTCGATGCGGGAAACGCCGCGCGGCTGCACGAGCGCCGGCTGTCGCCGGAGAGCGCGCTCGTCGAGGAGTACCTGTCGATGCGGCACGAGACGATGCGGCTCCTCGCACAACTCCAGCCGGAGCACCTGCGACTCCCGATCCGGTTCTGGTGGGAGCCGGGATCGGACGAACGCACGATACTCGACTACGTGCTGGCGTTCGATCGTCATGAGCGGGGGCATCGGGAGCAACTGCGCCCGGCGATGAAGTACCTGCGATGACGGGAGGTGGCTGAGGTGCGGCTGTTCGGTCGCAAGGCCGCGCCTGTGCCGCCGCCGTCGGCTGGGCTTCCTTCGGGCGAGGAGGTCGAGCGATCCGTCGCGGCGACGCTCATCCAGGGCAAGTCCGCGTTGCAAGGCGCCCTCTATCTCACGAACCGGCGGCTGCTCTTCGAGGCGCGCACAGGCGAGGCACGCTGGATGATCGTCCCGTACGCGGACGTGAAGTCGGCCGGCCTGTTCCCGCGTCCCCACGTCCCGATGGGCAGGCCGTCGGCCCGCGGGCAGTGCCTGGTCGTCGAGACGACCGACGGCGAGCACGTCTGGTGGGAATTCGCCGCACGCGACGAACGCGAGTGGCTGCCGATCGTGCAGCAGAAGGCCGCCGCCGCGACCGCCGCGGCCGACGAGGCCTAACCGCCGGCCGGCGCATCCTCCTGCGCGGCGACGTGCTGCCTGAATCGCCGCACCGCCAGGCGGAGCGCTTCCTCGGCATCGACGTCGCGTTCGTGGGCGAGGGCAACGATCGCAAACAGGACGTCGCCGAATGCATCGACGGTGGCGTCGCCGGTCGGGGATGCAAGTTGCGCTAGTTCCCGCGCGAGCGTCTCGGGAGTGTGGGCCTTCGTCGCGTAGCCGGCCTTTGCGGCACGGCCCTGCACCGACTGCGCCTGGGCGAGCGCCGGCATGGCCTTCGGCACGGCGTCGAGCAGGCCGGCGTCCGGCCGTTCCGTCTTCTTGAGCGCCTCCCAGTTGCGCACGACGTCCGCCGGACCCTCGACGACGACATCGCCGAATACGTGCGGATGCCGCCGCACCAGCTTCGTCGCGATGCCGTGGAAGATGTCTTCGACGACGAACTCGCCGGCGTCCTCCGCGACCTGCGCATGGAGCACCACCTGCATGAGCAGGTCGCCCAGCTCCTCCGCCAGGCGGTGCGGGTCGCCATCATCGAGGGCGTCGATCGCCTCGTACGCCTCCTCGAGGAGAAAGCGCTTGAGCGTCTCGTGCGTCTGCTCCAGGTCCCAGGGGCAGCCGCCGTCGGGCGAGCGCAGGCGCGCGACGATGGCGCGCAGGCCCTCGAATGACCGGGTGTCGCGGGTGAGCGACAGCGGCGGCACGTAGAGCGAGGTCAGGTGGTCGAACGTGTCGCCATGGTCGAGAGCGGCAAGCTCGACATCGATGACGCGCGCGTCGCCGGTGCCACTTCCTCGCACGACGCGCACCACGTGGTCCGGCGGGTATGCCTCGAGCAGCGCCAGCTTGGCCTGCGAGGCGGCTCGCCGGTCGTAGACCTGGGCGATGATCGTCGGGCGCGCAGGCTCGAGGAGCCGCCGGGGGTGGCCGAGCGCGAGCGCATCGAGCACCAGCAGCCCATCGGCGAGCGGGTCGAGGCCGAGGAGCGGCGCCAGCACGTCGACGAAACTGACACCGGCGACGATCCGCATCTCGAGCCTGGCTGCCTGCGCTTGCTTCATCAGCTCGCGCACCGTCGCCTCGCCAAACGACGGGTGCCCCGGCACGGCATACGTGACGCCGCCAGGCCGCGCCGCCAGGCCGAGGAGGCGCCGCACGATCTCGTCGTAGACGGCCTCGAAGGACGCGCCGCGCTCGTACACCTCGTCGAAGGAGTGGTACTCCGGTCCGTGCGGCAGGCCGGCGACGGCGGGGTGGCGCGCGGTGCGGAGCCAGACGTCGGAGGCCGCGGCGAGCGCGTCGCGCGCCTCGACGGTGAGGAGCGATGCGTCTCCCGGGCCGAGCCCGACGATCGTCAGACGAGGGGATTCGGTCACGCACGCATTATCGCGGCAGGGCATCGGCCGCGGAAGCTTGACGGCGCCGGCGGGGGACGAGTGTCGGGGCGCCGGCGCGGCGTTGTAAGCTCCAGTCATGGCAATGGACGACGCGGGCGGAGCGCCTCAGCAGAATTCGCTTGACAACCCGGATCAGCGGGAAGAGAATGCGAATGTCGCGGCGGCGGGGCGGCAGAGGGAGACCCACATGGGATTCGCCCGCATGCTGGCCACGTTCGCGTTCATCCTCGCGCTTCCGATCGCCCTCCTCACCACGAACATCCGGCTGCTTGCGAACGCACCCGCCGTGTACGACTACGCCTTCGATCGATTCAACGCCGAGGACGCCACCGGCCTGTCGCGCGCGGACCTCGACAGTACTGCCGGGGCGCTCCGCCGCTACTTCAACAACGACGAGAAGACGTTCTATCACACCGTGACCGAGCGCGGCCTTGCGGGACCGGCGTTCAACGCCAGGGAGACGCGGCACATGGAGGACGTCAAGCGACTCTTCACGTACGTGAACCTCGCGCAGGAGCTGAGCGTCGTGTTCGTGATCGCCTACGTCGTGTCGTTCTTCATCTGGGCGCGCGAGGGCAACGTGCGGCAGCTCGCAGCGCAGACGCTCCTGGGCCTGGGGCTCGGCGCGCTCTTCGCGGGTGTGGTCGGCGGATTCGCCGCCTTCGGATTCGGCGCCGCGTTCGACCGCTTCCACGAACTGCTATTCACGAACGATTTGTGGCAGCTCGATCCGCGGACCGATCATCTGGTGCAGATGTTTCCCGAGGAGTTCTGGCGCGACATGACCATCCTCCTCGGCGGCATGTGCGCCGTCGAGGCGTTCGTAATCGCCGCCGTCAGCTGCGTCTACCTCGTGGGCACGCGGAGCGAGCGGCGCCACCTGTCGGCGAGCATCGATATCAGCTCATCGAGCACGCAGGCGGCGTAGCGCACAGCCTGCTAGCGGCAGCGATCGCGTTAGTCGACGCTTCATCCATGCCCCGTGGGACGGCGGCCGGTCGTCTCCTCGCGCTCGTCGCGCCGCATGCCCGGCAGGTCCGGCGAAACCGCAAGCTTTGAGGGCTACGACCGGCGCTGGAAGATGGTCGCGCCGGGGCCGTCGAACACCGTCGCGTACGCGGGGTCGGCGCGGAGCGACGCGCGGAGGGCGGCGCAGCACTCGTTCGGATCGTTCACCGTCGTGGCGGAGCGAGGCGACGACTTCGGCAGGTACAGGTAGTCGAACCCGATGTCGCGTTCCCGCGACCACCCGGCGATGCACGCGGCGTCCCGGTCGCTGCACTTCTGCAGCGCACGGTAGTCCGACAGCCGCTGGCTGAAGGCGCGGCCGGGCGCCCACTCGTATCCCTGCGGCGTCACCGCGCTCACCCGGCCGGTGAGGGCCGGAAACCACTCCGACGAGCGGTCCGAGGCCCACTGGTCGCCGCTCACCACGAGGAAGCGGCTGCCGGCGGGCGTGTGGTCGGCCGGCCATTGCATCGCTGCCCGCTCAACGGCAGACATGGCGGTGAGTTGGGCTGGCGTCGAGACGAGCGCCATCAGGACCAGGTAACAGGCGAGGATCGCCACCGCGGCCACGGGCAGGACGCCGGGCGCCAAGTGTCGGCGTGGGTCGCCGCCTTCGCTTTCGGGCAAGCTGCGCAGGCGCGTGCCGGAGCGCGTGATGATCGGAACCACGACGTCGGTGAAGGCGATCCCGGCGAGCAGTGACAGGGGCACGGCGGCGACGGTGCCGAGCGCGCGTGCGTCGAGCAGCGCCGCCGCGACAAGCCAGATCGGCAGGACGTAGCGTCGGCCCGCGACGCAGGCCACCGCGCCGAGCAGTCCCAGCGCCGCCGACACCGGGAACAGCAGTTCGTTCGTGAACCGGAACAGGATGAAGATGATCAACGGGTTCGAGGCGGAGGCGTCCCTCGCGGCGAATGCCGAGACGAACGGATCGATGCCGTGGCGGGCGACGACCGTCAGCCACCACGGCGCGGTGAGCGTGGCGACGCCGAGGCAAGCGAGCATCGACCCCACGACGCCGGTCTGATACCGGCCGTAGGCGGCGAACAGGATCGCGCAGC
The DNA here is from genome assembly GCA_964371095.1 of uncultured Dehalococcoidia bacterium. Taxonomy (GTDB): domain Bacteria; phylum Chloroflexota; class Dehalococcoidia; order DSTF01; family JACRBR01; genus CAYJMJ01. The sequence continues at coordinate 14,596 of CAYJMJ010000021.1, forward strand.
TGAAGGCGGCGAACCACGCCATCTCGATGTGCGTCAGCAGGGCGAGCGAGGCGAACAGCGTCGCGTAGACGGCGAACCGGCGTTCGCGCCGCGTGTAGAGCAGGTACGCGGCGTGGATCGTCAGGATGGCGAACGCCAGGCCGAAGCCGCGCGTGAGCCCGCCGCCCATCAGGAGCCACACGAACGAGCGCGGGATCATCGCGAAGCAGAACACCGCCAGGACCGTGGCCGTCCTCGATACCAGCATGTCTCGCGCGAGCGCGGCGAACGCGACGATCGTCAGTGTGCTGCCGAGGAGGGGAAGCCAGCGGAGGGCATCGAACAGCGTCAGTGGCGTGAGTCGGTCGACGAGGGCGGCGGCGTACAGCATCAACGGCGGGTAGACGTACGGGATGTGAGCGCCGTTGTAGGCCGTCGACTCCGGCAGCGCGTAGCCCGCGTGCTGGAGGTCGCGCACCATCTGGTAGAACAACCCGCCATCGCCGATCGGGAAGTCGGCGGCGAGCACGAAACTCGCGCGGACGATCACGCCGAGGGCGACCGCCACGGAGAGCAACAGCACGAATGCCCGTTCTGACAGGTCATTGTCCGGCGACGGGTATTCCGAATCGACGAGCCGGAGTTCCGGCACGCGGGCGATATCGGCCTGGCGACGGCGAATCAGCACACTGGAGTATCGGCCGCGGGACGGGCGCACGGAGTCGGGCGCGCCGGTATGACGCGTTAGGGGAGGCCCTTACGGCCGTGCCGTGATGCCCGGTCCGCCGGGGCGGCTACGTTCGCAGGTCCGCCGGGACGTACGAGAACGGGACGGGCTCCGGCTCCATGGAGTAGGCGCGGGCGAGGTCGAACTTGAGCCAGAAGGCGGCTTCATCGAGCCACGCGAGCGACGCGGCCGCGCGATCGAGTTCGCGTCGCTGTACCTCTTCGCGCAGGTCCCGCAGGATGTTGGTCAGGTCGGTGGTAAGTTCAACGAGGCGATCCATGGCAGCCTCCTTGCCGGGTCAGCGGAGCAAGTATACGCCGGTCGCGCACCGTTCCCAATACGTTCAGGTCAACCCGATGTTAAGATTGCGACGTGCCCGAACATCCAATGCGAGGCCTGCCGTCCGTCGACCGGATCATCACCGATCCGCGGCTCGCGGAGCGGCGCGGCGACGGCCTCGTCGCCCAGATCACACGCGAGGTGCTCGAGGGCGCCCGCCAGTCGATAGCCGCCGGCGCTCACGCGCCGTCATTCGACGGCCTCGTCGACGCCGTCATGAGCCGTGTCGACGAGGCGCTGCGACCGCCGGTGCACGGCGTCATCAACGCCACCGGCGTGATCCTGCACACGAACCTCGGCCGGGCGCCGCTGGCGGACGAGGCTATCGAGGCGATGGCCGCGGTGACGCGCGGCTACAGCAATCTTGAGTTCGATATGGCCACGGGCGGCCGGGGCTCGCGCCACACGATCCTCGAACCGCTGCTCTGCCGCCTCACCGGCGCCGAAGCGGCGATGGCGGTCAACAACAACGCGTCCGCGGTGCTGCTGGCGCTCGCGGCGCTGGCGGCCGGCAAGGAAGTCGTGGTGTCACGCGGCCAGCTCGTCGAGATCGGCGGCGGCTTTCGCATACCGGACGTCATGCGCCAGTCGCGCGCCAGGCTCGTCGAGGTGGGCACGACAAACCGGACGCGAGCCTCCGATTTCGCCGCCGCCGTGGGGCCGAAGACGGCGGCGCTGATGCGCGTGCACCCGAGCAATTTCAAGATCAGCGGCTTCACCGAGACGCCGTCGCTCGACGAGATCGTGCGCGTGGCGCGCGCCGCCGGCGTGACGGTGATCGATGACCTCGGGAGCGGCTGTCTCCTCGACACGACGGTCTACGGCCTGCCGCCCGAGCCGACTCCGCAGGCGTCGATCGCCGCCGGCGCGGACGTCGTCACGTTCTCCGGCGACAAGCTGCTCGGCGGCCCGCAGGCGGGCCTGATCGTCGGCCGGGCGGAGGTGCTTGCGAAGCTGAAGCGGCATCCGCTCGCGCGCGCGGTCCGTCTCGACAAGGCCAGCATCGCCGGCCTCGCCGCGACGCTGCGCATCTATCTGGAAGGCGCGGCGGAAACGAAACTCCCCACCTGGCGCATGATCTCTGCCCCGCTCGACGCGCTGGAGGCGCGCGCCCGGTCGATCGCCGCGCGCGTCGGTGCGCGCGCCAGCGTGATCGACGGGCGTTCGATGATCGGCGGCGGTTCGCTGCCGGAGGAGAGCCTCCCGGCGCGCATCGTGGCTGTGGCGCCGCCTTCCGGCGCCAACGCGTCGGCCGTGGCCGCGCGCCTGCGCGCGCTCGGCGTCATCGCACGCGTCGAGGGCGCGCGGGTACTCCTCGATCCGCGCACCGTCGCTCCGGCCGACGACGGCCGCCTTGCGGATGCGGTGTCGGCTGCGCTGACCTGACGCCGGGAGCGGGATAGGCTAGCATGAGCGGCGGCCGCATCGGACCGCCAGAGGAAGGCGCAACCGGCATGAGCCTCGAAGACCTTCGCGCGGGCGCGCGCGTGATCAGCCGCGACGGCGACACACTCGGCACGTTGAGCCGGGTCGTCATCGTCAAGGAGTCGCTCAAGCTCACACACCTCGTCGTGGCGGCAGAGGGCGACATGGCGGATGAGCGCGTCGTGCCGCTCGGGGTGCTGCGCGAGGCGAGTGAAGACGCGATCCAGTTGAGCATGAGCGCCGACGAGTTTCGCGAGTTCGCCGTGGCGTACGACACTCGCGTGTACCAGCCGATGGGGGATGCGGAGCGGGGCCGGCTGGACCTGTCGGACGTGCGGCGGTTCGTGGCGTCGTTGCCGGGCGAGATGGGGCCCGCGGTGATGGCGGACGTGCTGGCGAAGGCGCCGGACGAGGTCGACATCGCGAAGGATTCGCCCGTCTGGCGCCTGAACCCGCACCAGAAGATCGGCGAGGTCGAGCACGTGATCTTCGACGACAGGACGCGCAAGATCGCGTCGCTCGTGATCCGGCGCGGCTTTCTCTTCTCGCGGGAGGTCGTGCTGCCGGTGCAGTACGTCACGGAAGTCGTCGAGGCGCTTGGCGGCATCGTGCGTGTCGAGATCGACGATACGTTGCTGAAGCAGTTGCAAGAGTTCCACCCGGGCGGCTGAAGCCGGGCAGGAGGATCATCGATGGCGGTCGTTCTGGTCACGGGCTGCAGCTCCGGCTTCGGCATGCTCGCAGCGATCGAGTTCGCGAAGCGCGGGGACACAGTGTTCGCGTCGATGCGCGACACGCTGAAGGCCGGCCCCCTTCTCGATGCGGCGAAGGAGGCCGGAACGTCGCTCAACGTCGCGGTGATGGACGTCAACGATGGTGCGTCCGTCGATGCGGCGGTGGCGGACGTCATCGCCCGCGCCGGGCGGATCGACGTGCTCGTCAACAACGCGGGCCTCGGCATCCACGGCCCGATCGAAGAGGCCGGAGACGACGAGATAGTGCGCGTGTTCGACACGAACGTGTTCGGCCTTGTGCGCGTGACGCGCGCCGTCCTTCCGCAGATGCGCGCGCAGGGCAGCGGAACCATCGTCAACGTGAGTTCTCTGGCCGGCAGGGTGTCGTCGCCGTTCGGCGGCATCTACGCCGCGAGCAAACACGCGGTGGAGGCGATCAGCGACGCGCTGTACTTCGAGTTGCACCCGTTCGGCGTGCGCGTCGTGCTCGTAGAGCCGGGCGGGTTCGCGACGAACTTCGATGCGAACCGCCTGCTCGAGCGGAAGCACGGCGGGGGCTCGCCGTACGCCGAGCTGGACCGGCGCTTCGAAGAGCGTCAGGCGCGGCTGCCCGGCGCGGGGGAGCGCCGCGACGCGCGGATCGTCGCCAACGTCATCGTCGACGCGGCGAAAGCGGCGGAGCCGAAGCGGCGTTATCTCGTCGGCCAGGACGCCGAACTGATCGGCGGCCTGCACAAGCAGATGTCCGACGAGGACTTCGAGAAGGCGATGCGGACGGCGCTGGACTTCTGGGAGTAGCCGCGCGGGCACTGTCACTCTGAGCGAAGCGAAGAATCTTCCCCGGCCGATTCCCGTGTGAGTGTTTCGAGGAGCCGTCGGCGGCGAACGCGGGCACAGCACGCTGGGTAAACGCGTGCCACCGATCTTCCATGCCTTGGCGAGGGAGCGTCAGCGCGCGCTCCGTCCGTGCAAAAGGACATCGCCGCCGTTGTATTTCGTTTACGTCCCCGCGAGCTTCTTCACGACCGGCGCCAGCGGCTCGAAGCCGTCGCCCGAGATCACGACGTACGAGAATCCAAACTTCTCGCGCCGCCGCTGCAGATCCTCGACGATCTGGCCGGCGTTTCCGAGCAGCACGTGCGGCGTGTCCGGCAACTCGGCCGGCGTGACGCCGAAGCGCGGCGCGAGGCGCTCCGCCATGCCGGCGCGGTCATCGGTCACGATCGCGGCGAAGACGGTGACGTTCAGCTCGATATCGTCGAATCGCGGCCCCGCTGCCTCGCGGATCCAGGCCACCTTCTCGGCAGTCGCGGCGGCGCTGCCCGTGGTCATGACCTCGCGGTTCACGACACCCTCGGTGAGCGTGAAGTTCACGCCGACGATGTCGGCCTCGCGCGCGGCGTAGCTCAGCACCCGCTTGCCGCCGCCGCCGATGAGGATCGGCGGGTGCGGCCGCTGGATGGGCTTGGGCAGCCCGTTCATGTGGACGTGGTAGTGTTTGCCGTCGAAGGCCACCGGCTCGTCGGCGAAGAGCCCCTTGACGACGGCGAGTCCCTCTTTCAAGCGGGCGATGCGCTCGCCGGGCGCGTCGTACGTCATGCCGGCCTGGTCGTAGTCGCTCGACATCCAGCCGGCGCCGATGCCGAACTCCAGGCGACCGCCAGAGAGGACGTCGAGCGTCGCCGCTTCTTTCGCCAGCACGACGGGGTGCTTGTAATCGTTGTCGAACACAAGGGTGCCGATGCGGAGCGTGGTCGTCGCGTCGGCAGCGGCCATCAGCGCGGGCACGGGCGCATACTGGTCCTCGAAGTGGTCGGGCATCAGGAGCGTCGAGAAGCCGAGTTCCTCGATCTTGCGCGCCTTCGCGACCCATTCCTCACGTGATGCCGAGCGGGATGTCTGGACGCCGAACCGGAACTTGCGCGGGCGGGCCATGATTACCTCCGGAATGATTGGATTGACGGTAGCATACGCGCTTCCCCGTCTAGGGCAAAGCGCAAGGGGACGTCGCGGATGCGGTCGGGGGCAGCACGGTCGGCGTGCGTCGCCGTGCGTCGCGGTGCGTCCGCAGCGCTCACGGCTGGCCGCTGATGACCGCCTGGCCGTCGGTCAGTTGCAGGCTGATCCGGTGGTCCAGATCGATCTGGTTCGTCTGCTCGTCGATCAGGCGCGACACGAGGCCGAGGAATGGCCGCGCGACGAACGACGGCAGCGCCCCGACCCGCACCGAGTCGATGCTCACGCGCGGGTGGCGGCCGCTGAGGTCGACGCTTCCGCGAACGCGCACAGCGAGGTCCGGACCGACTGGCGGAGACAGCGTGCCATTGACGTCGCCGCCACCGGGAACAAAGCAGACGCGGACGTCGTTGATCGGCGCTCCGGTTTCGGCAAGGAACAGGCGCGTCTGCGACGTCGCCTCGCTGTCCGTGACGGTGAAGGAGGCGGGCCGGCCGGTCAGGAGCTGGGCGTTGAGGGCGAACCAGCGGTCCTGGTAGGTCTGGGCGAGGTCCGGGTCGATGCGCAGGTCCCGCCCGCCGCCGCAGTCGCCGGGATCGCCTTCGATGGCGAGCAGGACGACGAGACCCGCGAGCAGGATTGGCGCGATGAAGAACAGGAACGGGAGGAGGACGATCAGCCGCAGCACAGCGCTCAGCCGCCCGATGTCGGCGGATTGGCGGCGGGCCTGACGGTGAATTCACGGATGATGTAGTTGTATTCGTCGGCCGGCGTGTAGCACTCGGCCCGGTAGGTCCCCGGCCGATCGACGACGAAGTCGAACGAGTAGCTGCCGGCGACGGGCGTGGCCTTCGGTCCTCCGCCGGCAAGCAGCGGTACCGTCTCCTCGCCGATCGGTTCGATGAGGGTCTTCCCCTGCCGCAGCTCGCATGTCACGACGACGGCCACCGGGTTGTTCTGCTCGTACGTCAGGGCCAGGGTCAACGGGGAGCCGGCCGTCGGCGTGCCGGACACCTTCAGCGACTTGAAGAACTCCGTGCCGGGTTCGGCGTCGGTGAACTTCACGCCACACCCGGAGAGGAGCAGCGCGGCGACGAGGAGCAGCGGCCACCGGAGGGGGAATCTCACGTTGACCCATCGTAGACCGCGGGCGATCGGCTGACAAGGCGACGCCGCTGCGCGGCTGGCCCGCGTAGAATCGGGCCATGAAGATTCTGCGGCTGCACTCGTGGAAGCTGAGCCCGCGCGATGCTGCGTCGCTCCAACGCGAGCTGGCGTCGCGTGTGGTGCGGCAGGGCGAGCCACGCGAAGCGGATACACGCTTTGTCGCGGGCTGCGACGTAGCGTTCGACAAGGCAAACGACCGCGCGTTCGCCGCCGTGGTGGTGCTCGCGTATCCGTCGCTCGAGATCGTGGAGCGCGTCGTAGCCGTATCGTCGATCGCGTTCCCGTACGTGCCGGGGCTGTTGTCGTTTCGAGAGACGCCGGCGCTGCTCGACGCGTTCGAGCGCGTCGAGCACGTGCCCGATCTCGTGATGGTCGACGGCCACGGCTACGCCCATCCGCGGCGCTTCGGACTGGCGTGTCACCTCGGGCTGCTGCTCGACGTCGCCACGATCGGCGTCGCGAAGTCGCGGCTCGTCGGCGAAGCGTGGGAGCCGGCGGCGACGCGGGGAGCCCGCGCGGATCTGCGCGATGCGGCAGAGGTGATCGGCACGGTGCTGCGGACGCGGGACGGCGTGCGGCCGGTGTACGTGTCGATCGGGCACCGTATCGCGCTCGCCGCGGCCGAGGGGTGGGTGCTCCGCTGCGGGCGAGGCTATCGGCTGCCCGAGCCGACGCG
>CAYJMJ010000021.1:21698-45375 GCA_964371095.1 uncultured Dehalococcoidia bacterium
CGCCGAAAGGACGCACACCAGGACATGCAGGAGCTACGCGACAGGCTGAACGCGCTCCGCGATCGCATCGCGCATGTCATGGTGCGTCTTTGACATCGCGGCGCTAGAAGCCGAAGCGGTGGCGCTCGAGGCGCAGTCCGCCGACCCCTCGTTCTGGAACGATCAGCAGTCCGCTCAGGCCGTCATGAAGCGCCTGTCGGCGGTGCGCGCGCGCGCCTCGACGTGGCGGACGCTCGAGGCGAAGGTTCGCGAGCTGCTCGAGCTGGTCGATCTTGCGGAGGCGGAAGCCGACGAGGCGATCGCCGCCGATATCGACCGCGACACCGGGGCGATCGAGAAGCAGCTCGACAGCCTGGAGTTCGAGCTGACGTTCGCCGGACCGTACGACGACCGCAACGCCATCGTGGCGATACACGCCGGCGCGGGCGGCACCGAGTCGCAGGACTGGGCGGAGATGCTGCTCCGCATGTACCTGCGCTGGTGCGAGCAGCGCGGCTTCGGCTCCGAGGTCATCGACCTGATGGCGGGCGAGGAGGCGGGGCTGAAGAGCGCGACCGTCGAGGTGACCGGCGGCCACGCGTATGGCTACCTGAAGAGCGAGCGCGGCGTCCACCGGCTCGTGCGGCTCTCGCCGTTCGATTCGGAGAACAAGCGCCATACATCGTTCGCGCTCGTCGAGGTGCTGCCGGAGGCCGGCGACGCCGCCGAGGTGAAGCTCAGCCCGGACGACCTGCGCGTCGACGTCTACCGCGCGAGCGGCCACGGCGGCCAGAACGTGCAGAAGAACTCGACGGCGATCCGCATCACGCACCTGCCGTCAGGCATCGTCGTTACCTGTCAGAACGAGCGGTCGCAGCATCGCAACCGCGAGGCGGCGATGCGCGTGCTCGAGGCGAGGCTGATCGAGATCGAGCTGCAAAAGCACGCGGAGGCGCAGGCGAAGATCAAGGGCGAGCATGTCAGCGCCGGCTGGGCGAACCAGATCCGCAGCTACGTGCTCCACCCCTACAAGATGGTCAAGGACCACCGCACCGGCTACGAAACGAGCAACGCCGCGGCGGTGCTGGAGGGCGACCTGGACGACCTCATCACCTCGTACCTGCGCTCGACGATGGGAGGAGCGGTTGCGTAGAGCCTTTCTGCTGGCGCTGATCATCCTTGCGACGGCGGGCGTGCATGCGGCGATGCCGGCGGCGGCCCAACAGCCGATCAACGTCATCGCCGAGGAGCCGCGAAACGAGTTCCCGTCGGGCGTCACGTTTACGATCTCGTTCACCGCGCCGGCAGAGGTCAAAGAGGCGCGGCTCCGGTACCAGCTCGCGCCCGACGGGACGGGCGCATCCGGCATCGCCGACTGCACGAGCGCCGCGGCCGTGAGCTGCTCGTTCACGCTGACGAGCGGCCGCGGCATCTTCATCATTCCGGGCGCGGAGATCACGTATCACTGGGAAATCAGCGACACGGCCGGCGGCCGGCTTTCGACGCCCGATAAGACGTACATACACGAAGACACGCGCTTCACGTTCAAGACGCTGAAGAGCGGCAACGTCACGCTCTCCTTCCATGGCGGCAGCGAGTCGCGGGCGCAGGCCGTGCTCGACGCCGTAACGGAGACCATCGACCGCGTGGGCACGCTCGAGAAGACGCAGGTGACGTTTCCGGTGAAGGTGTTCCTCTACACGACGGCCGACGAGATGCAGCCGGCCATCGCGCCCGGCAGCGGAGGCCGCGGCGTGCAGGTGCTCGGCGAGGTCGTCTACTCCGACACGGCGATGGTGTCCGCCGACGTCGCCACGCTCGACATCGCGCGACACGAAATCGCGCACATCGTCACGCGGCAGGCGACGAAGGGTCCGTTCGAGGTGCCCGGCTGGCTCAATGAGGGAATCTCGGTGTACTCGCAGTCCAAACCGCTCGAGGGCCACGACTCGGCGCTGCAGTCCGCGATCGCGGCGGACGACGTGCTTTCGATGAAGCAGCTGTCGTCGTCGGCGACCGGCTCGGTCGGCGAGACGGTCGGGCTGTACTACGGCGAGGCGGGCTCGATCGTGAAGTTCCTCGTCGAGACGTACGGCGCCGACAAGTTCGCGTTGCTGCTCAAGACGTTCAAGGACGGTTCGACGGTGGAGAAGGCGTTCCAGGCGGCGTACGGGTTCGACCAGTACGGGCTGGAGAACGAGTGGCGGCAGTCAGTCGGGCTGGCGCCGCGCCCGGCGAGCGCCACGGCGGTGCCGAGCGCGACGAGTGCCGCAACGCCGGCGGCGAAAAGCACGGCGGCATCGCCGTCATCGTCCGGATCGGGCGACGGCAGCTCGACTGCGGCGATCGCGATCATCGCTGCGCTGGCGGTGCTGGTGGTCGTGGCCGCCGGGGCAGCCATCGTGCTCGTGCGGCGGCGGCCTCAGGCACATTGACCCGCGGAACGCCCGGTCCACGCCTCCCGGTGCTGCATCGGGCCGGGGGGCCTCGCCGTCAGCGAGCCGTTTCGGCGGCGCCGATGCCGCGCGGCGGTTCGCCTGAAATATCGAAGGGCTTGACGGGGACGCCGCCCTGGCCGTCGTAGAGGCCGGGGCGGTAGCCGTATAGCTCGGCCGCGGCGCGGGCGGCGTCGGCCGTGTAGAAGACGTTGTACCGCTGGAACAGGTCGCGGCCGAAGGCCGTGTGGTCGAGCAGCCAGACGTAAGTGACGTTGTGCTGCGCGTCGACCACCTTCCCTTTGTCGGACAGTTGGCTGATCGACGACGTGTCCTTGTCGAGGATGTCGAGCTTCAGGCGGTCGCGGTTGAGCATGGCGAACTGCGGGTAGGAGCGACCGAGCATCACGACGCTGTGATCCGGGATCTGCTGTTTCGCGAGATCTCGCGAGAACGCGACTTGCGCCTTCATCGCCGACCGGTTCGACAGGACGAGGCCCTGGCCGATGCGCGCATGACGCAGCGCCGTCGCGTCGAGATCGGCGCCGTGCGTGCCGATGTCGACGAATCCTGCGAGGAGGATCGCCGCCACCGCCGCGACGAGTGCCCCTCGCCGGAAGTAGCGGGCCATCACGAGGAAGCCGAACGGGAACATCGGAATCAGGAAAACCGACTCGTGCGGCAGGCGGAGGAACACGATCAATGTAACGGCGATCGCGAGCAGCCAGACGGTCACGTTCTTGTCGCGCAGGAAATCGCCCGGCAGCCGCGCGAGCCTCGGCAGGCTGATCGTCGTGGCGACGAGCACGGCGATCGCGCCGATCGGGCCGACGGAGTCCTTCGCCACGAGGCGGAGCACCTCGAGTTCGCCGACCTTGGCGTCGTAGAACTCAAACAGGCCGGGCCCGTACTTCCAGACGATCGGCATGTACGCGAGCATCGGGACGGCGATCGCCCAGACGATGAAGTCGCGCATCTCGCCGCGGCGGCCGTCGCGGACCACGTAGACCACGAACGGCACGATGAACACGAGCGACGTCGGGCGCGAGCCAACGGCGAGTCCGAGCATGATGCCGGCCAGGGGTACCTGACCGTCAAGCAGGAAGCAGTAGCAGCCGAGGATGAACGTCAGCGCCCACATGTAGTCCATCGTCGCCATGCTGTTGATCCACAGCAGCGGCGTGAACGCGAAGCCCGCGACGACGAGCGCCGGATGCGGCATCTGCAGCTTCCGCACGATGCGCGCGAAGAACCAGAGGCCGACCAGCGAGACGAGCAATGTGAGCGAATTCGTCGCGAGCCAGCCGCCCCTGATCACGGCGGCGCTCGCCAGCTCGTGGACCGGGTAGCCCGGTAGTCGCGACGGGTAGAACTCGTGGTGGTCGCGGAGCCAGTACGCCGAGAGCGCGACGCGCCAGGCGTCGGGGTCGGCGCCGTATCCGATGTTCATGAGCGGGGCGCGGCTCGCCACGTATGCCGCTGCCAGCGCGACAAAGGCGAGCGGCCGCGACATATCCCAATCGAGGGGGCCGCCCGCCTCATGCACGGACTCGGGCGGCGAAAGGTCAGGGGCTTCCCCGGCGAGTTCTATTCCGGTCATCGGCACCGCGCGGCCGAACGGCGGAACGCCGCCTCGAGCCTCGGAGCACCGTGCCGCGTCCGCGCGACGTTCAAGCGCCGCCGTCCGCCGACAGCCGCCGCCAGACCGTGAACACCCGCTGCACCGCGGTGAAGTGCGAGAGCACCGCCAGCACCCACAACGCCCACAGCAGCACGCCGTGACCGATGATCAGCGCGCCGCCGAGGAGTAAGACGCGCTCGGCGCGCGTGAACAGCCCCTCGCGCAGCGTCAGTCCGATGCCTTCGGCCCGCGCGCGCGCGTAGCTCACCATGATCGAGCCGACGATGGCGGCGTAGCACAGAACGATCGCCTGCGTGTGGCCGCCGGTCTCGGCGTAATGAAACAGCAGGCCGGCGAGTACGGCGGCCTCGGACAGGCGGTCGAGCACGGAATCGAAGACGGCGCCGAACTTCGTGACGGTGCCGGTCTTGCGCGCGAGCGCGCCGTCGAGCAGGTCGAGCCCGCTGAAGACGAGCATGACGATGCCGGCGGCGAGAAACTGGCCGCCGGCCGCCAGGCACCCGGCCGCCACGTTGCCGGCAAACCCGGCCGCCGAGATCATGTTCGGCGTGACGCCGAGCGCCGCGAGCGGCGAGACGATCGGGTCGGTGACCTTCGTCGAGACCTTGTGCGGAACGAGGGAGAACGACGGCAAGAGGCCCCCGGGGGATTGCGCTCGCGAGTTGTCCCGAGCCTATATCGGGCTGGCTGCCGGGGCAAGCTGCGCGCCGCCGGGACGATCGCGGCGATCGTCGATCTGACGCTCGACTACGAGTAGCGCTCTTCCTTCCACGGGTCGCCGTGGATGTGGTAGCCGTACATCTCCCAGAAGCCGGGCTTGTCGCTGTCCATGAAGACCAGGCCGCGGACCCACTTCGCGCTCTTCCAGAAGTAGAGCTTCGGGATCACGAGGCGCAGCGGCCAGCCGTGCTCGATCGACAGGGGCTCGCCGTCGTGCTGGTGCGCGAAGAGGACGTCGTCGTCGAGCAGCTCCTGCAGGGCGATGTTCGTCGTGTAGCCGCCGTGGCAGTGCACCATCACGTACTTGGCGCTCGGCTTCACCTTCACGCGCTGCATCAGGTCGGTGAACCGAACTCCGGTCCATTCGTTATCGAACTTGCTCCAGTGCGTCACGCAATGGATGTCGGACCGGAGCGTCGATTGCGGCAGCGCCAGGAACTCGTCCCAGGTGAAGTGGGCGTCCTGCTCGACGAGCCCGACGATCGAGAACTTCCACGTCGCGATGTCGATGGACGGGACGTTGCCGTAGTGGAGGACCGGCCAGCCATCGGTGAGCTTCTGGCCGGGCGGCAGGCGGTCGCCGAAGCGCTCGTGGTCCTCGCGTGCGCGGCGATTGAACAGATCGAGAGCCATGAGTCCACGTCCTCTGTGCGATTGATGACGATTTCAGGATAGCACGGAGGATCGGCGCGGATTCGAGGCGACGGTCAGGGTGCGCCGATGCAGATCAGGTTGTCGTGCTTCAGCAGCTCCGCATCGTTCGTTGGGCACTTCTCGCTGTCCGGGATGTCCCCTTCGAGGCTGGCGTAGAGCTTCACAGTTGCGCCGTCCGACTGGTACCAGTAGCCGTTGTTGCTGCCGAGAGGATCCTCGGGCATCGCGGCGGGCAGGACGTCCTGGAGCTTGCAGCCGATGTCGTTGTCCTTGTACTTGCAGACCGTCTGGACGTTCCTGTTGGTCGATGGGTACGAGCCGTCACGCGCCTTGATCCTGTTCGCCGCGTCGAGGAGCACGAGCAGGTCGGTGCGCCGCTGCGCGTCTCGCTCGTCTTTCGTGCCCTTTGGGAGGTTGCCGCTGACGGGGAATGTCGGGCGGGGTTTTGCGGTGGCTTGCGCGCCGAACGGCGTCGCCGTGGGCGCGACGTAGGCTCCGCGTACGGGCGTGCCGATCGCGCCAAGCGGGGGCTGCGGCTGGGCTTCGCCTCCGGTCGAGACGTCGAACCAGGCGACGGCTGCAAGCGCGGCGAAGATCAGCGCCACTGGCGCAACGACGTTCCACCTCGGGCGCTGCTTCAACGATCCCTCCCGGGCTCCGCTACGGGCCCCACTATAGGGCAACGGACCCCCGCCGCTCCACCGGCGTGAAACCCGCAGCCGGTTGCGCTCGCGGTCGCGACGAGGCGTCGCCGATGGCGCGGGGCCGGGTGCGTCCGCGGCATCGGATCGCGTGGCCTGATTGGCGGCGCGGCTATGGCCCCGGTTCTTCGTCGCCGCCGAGGTGATACGGCACCTCGGTGACGACGGTGTTGGGCCGGTCGAGCAGGGCGTTCTTCAGGCGGCGGGCCGACTGATTGTGGAGGAAGCGCTGCCACGGCCAGGCCGTGCGGAACTCGGGCAGCACGACCGTGACGTACTGGCCGGGGTCCGTGCGGTTGAGCGCGTCGATGTACGAGATCACGGGCGCGACGAACGACCGGTACGGCGAGTCGATGATCACGAGCTGCACGTCCAGGACGCTTGCTTCCCACTCGTCGCGCAGCTTCTGGGCGGCCTCCACGTCGTCGGTGACGTGCAGCGCCGTCACGGACGGCGACATCGTCCGCGCGTAGTCGACGGTCCGCAGTACCGCGCGGTTGATCTCGTCGACGGGCACGAGCACGGCCTGGCGCTGCCGCGTCCCGGCCTGAACGATCGCTCCGGCTGGCACGGAGAGCTTGCGCTCGACGCCCATGTAGTGCCGGTAGATCGCGAGGAAGGTGAACGCCAGCACGAGCATCGCGATCATGCTGATCCATGCGCCCTCGTTGAACTTGGTGCCGCCGACGATCAGGGCCACGACGGCCGTCGCGGCCGCGCCTACGGCGTTGATCGCGATGCTCCGCTGCCAACCCGGTCCGCGGAGACGCAGCCAGTGGACGACCATGCCGCTCTGCGAGAGCGTGAACGATACGAAGACACCGAACGCGTACAGCGGGATCAGATTGTCGACGTCGGCGTCGAAGACGACCAGAAGCATGGCCGCGGCCGCTCCGAGCACGATGATCCCGTTCGAGAAGGCGAGCCGGTCGCCGCGGAACGTGAACTGGTGGGGCAGGAACCGGTCGCGCGCGAGTATCGATCCCAGGCGCGGGAAGTCGGCGTAGCTGGTGTTCGCGGCAAGGAGCAGGATGAGCGCCGTCGCCGTCTGCACGGCGTAGAACAGCGGCGAGTGGCCGAACACGGTGCGGGCGATTTGCGCCGGCGCCGACACCTCGTCCGAATGCTGGACGCCGAGCTGGTGGGCGAGGATCGTCATGCCGATGAAGAATGCGCCGAGGATCACCGCCATCCACATCAGCGTGATCGACGCGTTCTTCGATTCCGGCCTCTTGAAGGCCGGGATGCCGTTGGAGATGGCCTCGACACCGGTGAGCGCCGCGCAGCCCGATGCGAAGGCGCGCAGCACGATGAACCATGACAGGCTCTGCACGCCGGCGGGGTGAAGCGCGTCCGGAATCGGCGCCTGGAGCCCGGGGTCAAGCGCCACCCGGACGAATCCGGCGATCAGGAGCATCGCGAAGGCGAAAATGAACATATAGGTCGGGATCGCGAAGATCGTGCCGGACTCGCGAATGCCGCGCAGGTTCAGGAGCGTGATCACGGCCACGACGGCCACGGCGATTTCGACGTTCATGCCGCGCAGATCCGGGATCGCCGACGTGATCGCGAACACGCCTGCCGCGATCGACACGGCCACCGTGAGGATGTAGTCCACGGACAGCGCCGCCGCGGCGGTCAGGCCTGCCACGTCGCCGAGATTCTCGCGGGCGACGATGTATGCGCCGCCGCCGCTGGGGTACGCCTTGATCGTCTGCCGATACGAAAACGTCACGATGGCGAGCAGCAGGCCGATCGCGAGCGCGATCTCGATCGAGTGGGTCAGCGCGCCGGTACCGGCGGCCACAAGGACGAGGAGGATTTCGTCGGTGGCGTACGCGCTCGATGACAGCGCGTCCGACGAGAACACGGCGAGCGCCTTGGTCTTTGGCAGCCGCTGTTCCTCGGCTTCCTCGGACGCGATCGGGGAGCCGACCAGCACTCTCCGTGCGGAGCGCCAGAAGCGCTGAGGGCCGGTCCGGGGCGCGGTCGCGACCTGCGTTGCGCGGAACGTGCCTTCCTCTTCGGTGCGCTCGAACCGGCGCTCGCCAACGCGCACGCGGCGGGCGAAGCGCGTGCCCAGTTTCGAGCCGCGCAGGATCTCGGCCGATTCCACGTCGGGGAGGGCGCGCTTTCGGGGCACGCGCACGTGGGTTGGCTCTTCGTGACCGGTTGGCCCTGGAGGCTCGTCAGGCACTTGCGGCCTCGGCGGCGGCGAGCGGCGCGATGCGCGTGGCCGGGCTCGTCTGGGAGATCTGGCGGAGAAGGTGCGCGTGCAGCGTGGTAAGCCTCGTTCGGATATGCGAGCCGCGACGATCGTAACGCCCGGGACGCCACACGTAAAGCCAACCGGGTTCAGTTCAGGTGGTACGGCACTTCGATGACGACCGTTTGCGGACGGTCGAGCAGCGCCTTCTTGAGCCGCTGCGACGACTGGTTGTGCAGCGCTCGCTGCCACGGCCAGCGCGCCACGTACTCCGGCAGCACGACGGTGACGGTCTGCAACGGGTCCGCGCGCCCGAGTGCGTCGATGTACGAGAGCACGGGCCCCAGCAACGATCGGTACTCGGACTCCACGATCACGAGCGGAACGTCGAGAACGCGCTGCGCCCACGTGCGGCGCAACCCCTCCGCCTCATCCATGTCGTCGGTGACGTGGAACGCCGTGACGTTGTTGGAGATGGACCGTGCGTAGGCCAGCGCGCGCGCCGTCGCGCGGTTCAACTCGTCGACCGGCATGATCACCGGCTGGCCCTGCCTGGTCGCCGTCGCTCCGATGAAGCTGTCCTCCTCCGTGATGTCGAGTTCGCGTTGCACACGGCGGTAGTGCTGGCCGATCTGGTGGAAGACGATCGCGAGCAGCATGATCGCCATGATCGTCAGCCATGCGCCGTGCGTGAACTTGGTGGCGGCGATGATCACGGCGACGACGGCCGTCGTCGAGCCGCCGACGCCATTGATGACCATCGCGCGGCGCCACCCCTCCTCCCGGTACGTATTCCAGTGCACGACCATGCCGATCTGCGACAGGGTGAACCCGACGAACACCCCCACGGCGTACAGAGGAATGAGCTTGTGCGTCTCCGCCGAGAAGACGACGAGCAATGTCATCGAGGCGGCCGCCAGCACGATGATCCCGTTCGAGTAGCCCAGGCGGTCGCCCCGGAACGCGAAGATGCGCGGCACGAAGCGGTCGCGCGCCATGACCGAGGCCAGGGCGGGCAGTCCGGCGAAGCTGGTGTTGGCCGCCAGCACCAGGATCAACGCTGTGGCGACCTGCACGAGGTAGAACATCGGGCCGCCGCCGAAGACCGCATCGGCGACTTGCGCGACGACCGTCTTCGTCTCCGACGGATACACCTCGATCTGGTGGGCGAGGATCGTCAGGCTGACGAAGATCACGGTGAGGATGGCCGCCATCCACGAGAGCGTGGTCGCGGCGTTCTTCGGCGCCGGATCCTTGAACGCGGGCACGCCGTTGGAGATCGCCTCGATGCCGGTCAGCGCCGTCGCACCGGACGAGAACGCGCGCAGGACAAGAAAGAGGGTCACCGACTGCGCCCCGGGCGTCAGCGCGTCCTCGTGCGGCACGCTGCTGATGCCGCCGAGCGCGACGCGAACCAGACCGGTGGCGATCATGATACCGAAGGTCACCAGGAAGAAATACGTCGGGATGGCAAAGATGGTGCCGGACTCGCGGAGCCCTCGCAGGTTGCCCACCGTCAGGATCGCGACGAAGACAACGGCCAGGACCACGCGCTCGTCGTGCAGCTCGGGAATCGCCGATGTGACGGCCGCGACGCCCGCCGCCGTGCTCACTGCCACGGTCAGCGTGTAGTCGACGACGAGCGAGGCGCCCGCGACGAGCCCCGGCGCCGTACCCAGGTTGTCCATCGCCACCTTGTACGCGCCGCCGCCGTTTGGATACGCGCGGATGGTCTGGCGGTAGGACGTGGCCACGATCACGAGCAACGCCGCGATTGCCATGCTGATCGGGATCGAATGCGTGAGCGCCCCCGAGCCGGCCAGGATCAGAATCAGCAGGATCTCTTCGGTCGCGTATGCGGTCGAGGAAAGCGCGTCGGAGGCGAAGATCGCCAGCGCCTTCGTCTTGCTCAGCCGCTCCTCGGCGAGCCGCGACGAAGCGAGCGGCGCCCCGATCATCACGCGCTTGAAGATGCGCCAGAAGCGCCCGGTCAGCGTCCTCGGCGCCTCGGCGGCCTGCGTGGCGCGGATCGTGCCTTCGACCTCGCCGCGCTCGAAGCGCCGCTCACGGACGCGGGTCAGGCGCGCATAGCGGGTCCCCGGCTTGCTGCCGTAATAGATCTCGGCCTGGCTCTCCGGCTTGAACTCCGGCCGCCGCCGTGGCGGACCGATGTGTTCGCTCGCGTCGGCGGGCGCGTCATCGGCCGACTGCGCCGGCGCGGCTGAATCCTGGCGAGGGGATTGATCGTGCGACCGGTCCCGGCGCGGCAGCCGGATCGCGCCGCGACGCTGGTCTTCGTGCCGCGGCGCCGGGCCGGCTGGATCGTCGGCGTCAGGCGTGTTGTCGTCGGGCGGCCTCTCGCGGCTCACGGTACACCTCGGCGTACAGGGTAACGACGGCTGCCGGGAATGGAAAACGCCAACACGCGATTCTCGGCGGCCGTGTGCTACCATGCGCGCACATGAACGCCACATCAACTCCTGAGGCTCGCACAACCCGCGGTTCATCGCCGCGGGGCGCCATCGGCTGCCGCCCAAGTGCCCGATAGGCAGGCCTACCCGTCCGTCACGGCACGGACGGGACATCCAGGAGCAGCCATTCCATGAAGCTCGAACTCTACGACACCACGCTGCGCGACGGCGCGCAGATGGAGGGCATGTCGCTCTCCGTCGAAGACAAGCTCAAGATCGCCCGCAAGCTCGACGATCTGGGCGTCGACTACATCGAGGGCGGCTGGCCGGGGAGTAACCCGAAGGACGCGGAGTTCTTCGTCCGCGCCCAGGCCGTCAACTTCCAACACGCCCGTCTCGCGGCGTTCGGCTCGACGCGGAAGGCCGGCGGCGACGCGGAAACCGACACGAACCTGCGGGCGCTGCTCGACGCCCGCACGCCGGTCGTGACGCTCGTTGGTAAGACCAGCGACCTGCACGTGCGCGAGGTGCTCGGGACGACGCTCGAGGAGAACCTGGCGATGATCGGCGACTCCGTTCGCCTCATGGCGGCGAACGGCCGCACGGTGTTCTTCGACGCGGAGCACTTCTTCGACGGCTTCGCGTCGAACAAGGCGTACGCGTTGAGCTGCCTGCGCGCCGCCGCCAGCGCCGGGGCGGGATGCCTGGTGCTCTGCGACACCAACGGCGGCATGACGACGGCTCAGCTCGTCGAGGCCATCCGCGCGGTGCAGGCCGAGATCGACGCCCCGCTCGGCATCCACACGCACAACGACGCCGATCTCGCCGTGGCGAACTCGCTCGCGGCCGTCGCCGAGGGCGTGCAGCAGGTGCAGGCGTGCGTGAACGGCTACGGCGAGCGGTGCGGCAACGCGAACCTGATGAGCATCGTCGCCAACCTCAAGCTGAAGCTCGGCATCGACGTCATCAGCGATGACCAGCTCGCGATGCTCACCGAGGTCAGCCACTACGTGAGCGAAGTGGTGAACATGGTGCCGGACCCGTACCAGCCGTACGTAGGCACCAGCGCCTTCACGCACAAAGGCGGGTTGCACGTCGCGGCGATGCTGAAGACCGACGTTAGCTACCAGCACGTCGCTCCGGAGGCGGTGGGGAATACCCGGCGGCTGCTCGTCTCCGAACTTGGCGGCAGCCGCGGCGTGCAGCAGAAGCTCAAGGAGATCGGCGTCGAGTTCGAGCTGACGCGCGACGAGGCACGGGACCTGCAGGAGCAGGTCAACCAGCAGGAGTCGAAGGGCTACCAGTTCGAGGGCGCGGAGGCATCGTTCGAGATGCTGGTCCGCCGCGGCCGCCCCGGCTACACGCCGCCGTTCGAGCTCGACGACTTCTGGATCGTCGAGCGGCGGGCGTCGTCGAGCGCGGAGCATCATCGCGAGATGCAGGCGGAGGCGATGGTCAAGGTGCGCATCGGCGGCGACCTGTTTCAGACGGCGGCCGAGGGCAACGGCCCGGTGAATGCGCTTGACGCGGCTGTCCGCAAGGCGCTCGTCGCGTTCTTTCCGGCGATCTACGCGGTCAAGCTCATCGACTTCAAGGTGCGCATCATCGACAGCGCGGCCGGCACGAGCGCCGCGGTGCGCGTGCTGATCGAGTCGACGGACGGCGAGCGGACGTGGACGACGGTGGGCGCGAGCACGGACCTGATCGAGGCGTCCTGGCTGGCGCTGGCCGACTCGCTGGAGTACTTCCTGGTGCGGCGCTCCGGGTGGGCGCCTGGGTGACCCGCGGGCTGGCGCCGAGCGGCGTGTCCCCCGCCGCCGTCTAGGATCGGGCGGCGGCCATGGCCGCAAGAATGGCGCCGGTCGAGGGCATGCCGCGCTCGTAGAACCGGACGATGCCCTGGCGATCGATGCCGACGACGGTGCGGTTGACGAGCGTCAGCAGCGGGATCGGCATGAGCGCGTCGTAGGCGCGGGAGACGCGGCCGCCATCGTCGAGCAGGAGCGGCGTCTTGAACCCGTGCCGTTCGGCGAAACGACGGTGCGACGCGGCGCTGCCCGGGTTGACGCCGAACACGGCGACGCCGGCCGCCTCGTACCGGTCGTAGTCGTCGCGCGCCGCGCAGAGCTGCTTCGTGCAGCCGGGCGTATTGTCGGCCGGATAGAACATGAGGACCACCGACGACGTCCCGAGGAAATCGGCCAGGCGCACGCGCTTGCCCGCCCCGTCCTCGAGGTCGAAGTCCGGCGCCTGCTGCCCTGGTGCGAGCATATGGTCCTCCGTCTTCCGGTGCGGCGGGGCGATGGCCGCGAGGTCGGTAAGCCTCAGGCCGCCGTGCCCGTGGACCCCTGTCCAGGGTACGGATTTCAGGCGATCGCCAATAAAAGAAGCAACAACGCTGGAAACCTACTTCACTTTACCCGAATCCGTGCCTACAATGCCGTCGGATTTTCGCGAGATCGATTCAGAGGAGCATCACTATGGCCTATGTCATCACCGAAGCCTGCAAGGGTACCAAGGACCGCTCCTGCGTCGACGTTTGCCCGGTGGACTGCATTCACGACGAGGGCGACGACGACCAGATCCTGTACATCGACCCGGATGAGTGCATCGACTGCGGCGCGTGCGAGCCGGCGTGCCCGGTCAACGCGATCTTCGCCGAGGACGACGTGCCCGACAACCTGAAGGCGTACACCGAGATCAACGCCCTCTGGTACAAGGACAAGGCAGGAGCACGGGCGAAGGTGGAGGCGCTGTAGCGGCACCCTCGACGAACTGACGAACTGCTTCGGAGGCCCGGATCGGTCCGGGTCTCTCGGCGTCCGAGGGGCTCTGACCGGCGAACGTGGCCTCTCACCGGATGAAGCTGGCGAGACGTTCGTCAGACCGCGTGCATACGATGGCGCGTGTGGGCTTGCGGCGGATGTTGCCCTCGCTGTCGCAAGGCCTCAATGATGGTGGCGGGGCGGCGCGTCACGCGTGCGTGGTCGCGCCTCCCTCCGCCTGCCTCCCGGCAGGGTCGGCGGGCGGCTGTAGGCTGGCCCGCTCGCGCTCAACCAGCTCCCTGCGGCGCAGGGCGAGCGATGCCTCGGCCGCCAGCACGACCAGGCCGGCCCAGACAACGAGGTCGCCGGGGCTGGCCACGATACCACCGCCGCCGATCCGGATGATGATGCCGTCGCCGAGCGCGACGAGCCGGCCGCTGCCCGGCGCGATGAGTACGTCCTTCGAGCCGCTGATCCATCTGCCCGTCGCGTAGTCGGCTGCCCGAGCCTCGCCGACGGCCGACGCGAGTGTCTGCCGCTCGATGGGCATGAGGCCGCCGTTTGCCAGGATGGCGGCCAGGTTGGCCGCCAGACCGACGAACATAATCCAGATGCCCACCCGGTGCAGGAACGGCCTGAACGCCAGTGGCACGAGGACGATCGTCACCGGAACGGCGATGCGCACGGCGAGGCCGTCGGGCGCGAAGCGGATGACGCCGTACTGGCAGAACATGAGTCCGAGGCCGACGCCCACGCTCCACGCTGCGCGTCGATTCATGGCGTCGCGCTCCCTGGTTCCCGGCGCCTTCTGCGGCGCCGCCGGAGGAGTATCGGCGGCAGGCGACGTGGGATTCAGATCGTCCCCCACATGCGAGTGCCCCCGGCGAACGGGGGCAACTCGTGTCTTGCGGGCCGAAACGGCCCTCTTGCGGGCAACGGCCGACTACGCGGCCTTCACCGTCTCTAGTGCCACGTCCACGGCGCCACCATGACGAGAGTCGTCGCGAGGACGCTGATTGCGGTCAAACCGGCAGGGATGAAGCGGGCCATCGTCGATACCTCCATATCTCGTTCCTTCTGCTATTGGAGCTATCGGCAGGGAAAACCCGTACTTGAGGCTGAAATCGCACGTAATTGATGAATCGACGTATGGCATGCGGAATCCCCTACGGCGATGCGCCCGTCCGGGACGGGAGGTGCGTTTCTGTTGTTCATAATCTGGGGGCTGTGCTAGCATTCGGCGGCAACTAGCGTAGAAATTCACAAACTCAGGCGAAACGGGAGCCGGTATCCCTTGATCGAGCAGTTCGGCCGGGCGGGGTTCCTCCTGATATTCGCGGTGTCCTTCCCGCTCATACCGATCATCGCCTCGGTCGCGCTGGGCGTATTTCGTATCCGGCCGGCCAAGCCGGACCCCATCAAGCAGTCGATCTACGAGTGCGGCATGGTGCCGATCGGCGACGCGCATGTGCGCTACACCGTCCGGTACTACCTGTTCGCGCTGTTGTTCGTGGTATTCGATGTCGAGGCGGTGTTCCTCTACCCGTGGGCGGTGGCCTACCGGCACCTCGGCGTCTACGCCTTCGTCGAGGCCCTGATCTTCCTGGCGATCCTGGGCGTCGGCTACGTCTACGCGTGGCGGAAGCGCGCGATGGAGTGGCTCTGATGCCGAATCGCGCCACGGTCGCGCTGACCGGTCAGCAGGTGGCGGAGCGCATCGACGGCGTAGCGCCCGGCTCCGTCACCGAGGCCGCCGGCGCGTTCGTCGTGCTGGCGCCGGACAAGACGTTCGAGGCGATGCGGGTCATCCGCGACGACGCGGTGCTCGACGGGAAATTCCTGGTGCAGATGTGCAGCGTCGACATGATCACGCGCATCGACGTGGTCTATCACTTCTCGTCGCTGGCGCAGAACCACATCTTCGAGGTCAAAGTGCCTGCCGACCATGAGCGGCCGGTCGTGCCGTCGATCACGGGGCTGTGGATCGGCGCGTGGCTGCAAGAGCGCGAGATCTACGACCTGATGGGCGTGGACTTCGAGGGCCACCCATCGTTGACGCGGCTGCTCCTGTGGGACGCGTTCCCGGGGCATCCGCTGCGCAAGGATTTCATGGCGCTGCCCGGCGGCCAGAAGACCGGGCTGAGCCAATTCCCGAAGCAGGTGCCCGGGGAGTCGGGACAGGAGTTCCGCCCCAGGCACCCGGGCACAGGCGCGTAACCGCCGGGGCAAAGGACCGTCGTGGCGATCAAATCCGAGCCCGTCGAGGTCAACATCGGACCGCAGCACCCGAGCACGCACGGCGTGTTCCGCATGGTCGCGCGGATCGACGGCGAGCGCGTCACCGACGTGAAGATGGTCGTCGGCTACCTGCACCGCAGCATGGAGAAGCTGGCCGAAGAGCGCACCTTCACGCAGAACATCCCGTTCACCGATCGCATGGACTACCTGGCGGCGATGTCGAGCAACCTCGGCTACTGCCTTTCGGTCGAGAAGCTCGCGGGCATCGCCTCGCCGGAGCGCGCCGAGTACCTGCGCGTGATCTTCGCCGAGCTGCAGCGTATCGCGAACCACCTGTTCGCGACGGGCACGTTCATCAACGACTGCGGCGCCTGGCAGACGCCCGTCATGTACACGATCAGGGATCGCGAGAAGGTGCTGGACCTGTTCGAGATGACGTGCGGCGCCCGGCTGACGACGAACTACATGCGCATCGGCGGCGTGTCGTTCGACATCCCTGACGAGTTCCTGCCGGCGCTCGATCGCCTGGTCAACGACGACCTGCCCCGGCGCTTCGAGGAGTACGACGACCTCCTCGTCGGCAACGAGATCCTGATGATGCGCGCCCGCGACGTCGGCGTCGTGACGCCCGAGCTGGCGATCAATGCCTCGTTGAGCGGCCCGATGCTGCGCAGCGCGGGCATCGCCTGGGATCTTCGGAAGGCCGACCCGTACTGTGTGTACGACCGCATGGAGTTCGACATCCCGGTCGGCTACAACGGCGACGCCTACGATCGCATGCTGATCCGAATCGAGGAGATGAAGCAGAGCCTGCGCATCATCCGCCAGGCCATGCGCGACCTGCCCGGTGGGCCGCACAAGACCGACATTCCGCTCGCGCTGCGGCCGCCGGCCGGCGAAGTGTATTCGCGCATCGAGTCGCCGAAGGGCGAGATCGGCTTCTACGTCGTCAGCGACGGCGGACCGGCGCCGTACCGGTGGCACGTGCGCGCGCCCTCGCTCATCAACCTGAGCGTGCTGAAGGAGATGACCGTCGGCCAGACCATCGCCGACGCCATCGTCACGCTCGGCAGCATCGACATCGTCGTCGGGGAGATCGACCGATGATCGCCGCACTGTTGACGCTGATCACGGATCACTGGTGGGACATCCGCGATCTTTCGAATCTGAGTGGCAAGATCTCGCAGCTGATCTCCGACGCGAACGGGCCGCACTGGCTGATCTACGTCGTCTCCGGCCTTCTCGGGGGCGCCGGCACGCTGGCGTTCATCGGCGTCACCGCGGTCGTGAACATCTGGGTCGAGCGGCGCGTAGTCGGCCGGATGCAGTCGCGTCTCGGCCCCAACCGGCTCGGTCCGTTCGGACTGCTGCAGCCCGTTGCCGACGCGATCAAGCTGATGCAGAAAGAAGTGCTGCAGCCGACGACGGCATCGGGCGTGATCTTCACGGCGGCGCCGATCCTGTTCGCGATCCCGGGCATCTTCCTGATGGCGGTGGTGCCGTGGGGGCGGAACATGGTGCTCGCCAACCTCGACGTCGGCGTACTGTTCCTGCTGGCGGCATCGTCGCTGGCGGCGCTCGCGGTGTTCATGGCCGGCTACGCATCGAACAACAAGTACGCGCTCTTCGGGTCGATGCGCGTCATCGCGATGCTGGTGACGTACGAGATCCCGATCGTGCTGGCGCTGCTCGGCGTCGTGCTGTTCGCCGGGACGATGAACCTGCAGGGCATCGTGCTGTTCCAGAGGGAGCACTGGCTGCTGATGGTGTTCCTGCAGCCGCTGGCGTTCCTTGTGTACTTCATCTCGATCTCGGCCGAGTTGAACCGGACGCCAGCCGACCTGGCCGAGGCGGAGTCCGAGATCGTAGGGGGCTTCCACACGGAATATTCCGGCATGAAGTTCGGCCTGTTCTACGCGACCGAGCTGATCAACGCGGTCGTCGTCTCCGCGATCATCGCGACGCTGTTCCTGGGCGGCTGGTGGCTCTACAAGGTCGATGAGATCGTGCCGGGGTGGATCATCCTCATCGGCAAGATCTACTTCGTGTATTTCCTCTTCGTCTGGACGCGCGGTACGCTGCCGCGGTTCCGCATCGACCAGCTCCTCGGATTCGCCTGGAAGTGGATGACGCCGATGGCGCTCCTGAACATCGTGCTGGTCGCGGCTGAGGTGCTGATCTGGCAGGAGACGGGTTTGAGCGCGGGCGTGCTGTTCCCGGTGTACGCCGTTGCCAACATCGCGCTCGCGGGTGCGACCATCTACGCGTTCGCGCGGGCATTCTCGCCGAAGTTCCAGCGCTTCCCGACCGAGCTCCGCATGTACGGGTCGATCGACGTGCCGGCGCTGCCGGCTGTCGCGCCGGCCGAGGGCGCGCGGGCGGGGACGGCGACGCCATGAGACGAGAAGCGAGCGTGCGGTGATCGAAGACACGGGCATCGTCGTCGCGTTCTGGGTGCTGGCGATCACGACGGTCGTCTGCGCGCTGATGGTCGCCTGGGTGAATGAGCTGATCCAGGCGGTGGTGTTCCTCGCGCTGACGTTCGTCGGCGTGGCCGGCATCTACATCGTGCTGTCGGCAGACTTCGTCGCCATGGCGCAGGTGCTTATCTACGCGGGGGCCGTGGCGGTGTTGATGACGTTCGCCGTCATGCTGACGCCGGCGGCCGATCGCCGGAACACCGAGACGGCGTTCCGCTATCCGGCATTGATCCTGTCCGGGTTGGTGCTCGCCGTGATCGTGTTCGTCGCCACGGACACGAGCTGGAACATCTCCGATCGCGGCGCGTTCCCGACGACGGCCGCGTCCCTCGGCGAGGCGTTCCTGAAGCCGTACGTCGTGCCCTTCGAGGTGGCCTCGGTTCTGCTGATGGCTGCGATGGTCGGCGCGATCGTGCTGACGAAGGAGGATGAGCCCGGCGATGCCTAGCCTGCTGCTCGCCTCGGTGAAGCTGGAGCACGTGCTCGTGCTCGGCGGCGTGCTGTTCGCCATCGGACTGTACCTGGCGCTGGCGAAGCGCAACGCGATCGGCATTCTGATGGGCATCGAGCTGATGCTGAACGCCGTCAACGTGACGCTGCTGGCGTTCTCGCGCTTCGTCGTGTCGCCGCGGCCGCTGGACGGCCAGGTGTTCGCCGTGTTCGTGATCACCGTCGCCGCGGCGGAGGCCGCGGTGGCGCTCGCGCTGGCAGTGGCGGTGTACAAGCACCGCGAGACCGTGAACATCGATGAGATCGACCTGCTGCGGTGGTGATCTGGAGGTTGGAGGTCAGAGGTTAGAGGTTGGAGTCTGAGGTCCGGGGCGATGGCGTCCAACCTCCACCGTCTGACTTCTGAGAGACCAAATCATGTGGTCGAAGCTGATGGACGTGAAGAACGGGTACGCCGCCGAGGTGTGGAAGGAACTCTTCGACGCCGAGGGCGTGTCGAACCGCGTCGTGCCGCCGCTGACCGGCGACGCGCCGATGTCGCAGCCGAGGGAGATCTGGGTGCCCGACAGCAAGACGCACGTGGCGCTCGAAATCCTGCGGAAGATCTGAGTTAGATGTTGGAAATTGGAGTTTAGAGGTTAGAGCCCGGTCAAGGAGGATGATCGCGGTCGCGGCGACTCCAACCTCCGACCTCTAACCTCCAGGGGACCAGCCTGTGCTACCAACCGTTCCCGAGGGCGTCGTCTGGGCCATCCTGCTGCTGCCGGTGGCGTCGCTCCTGACCATCGGCTTCATCACGAAGCCGTACCCTCGGATCTCCGGCTACGTGACGATTGGAGCGATCGGCGCTGCGTTCCTGTTCGCGCTCTGGACGCTCGACAGCGTGATCGGCGCCGATGGCCACGCGCTGGCGCTCGGCTCGCACCACTGGCTCTCGGTGTCCACGGACAACTCCGTGCTGCAGTCGCTCGGCGGCCCGAGCCTGAGCGTCGACGTGGCGCTGCGGATCGACGGACTCAGCGCGATCATGCTCGTCGTCGTCACGGCGGTGTCGCTGCTCGTGCAGGTGTACTCGCAGGGGTACATGGACGGCGACACCGGCTACTCCCGCTACTTCGCGTGGATGTCGCTGTTCACGGCCGCGATGCTCGGCCTGCTGATGTTCGACAGCATCCTGATGGTGTACGTCTTCTGGGAGCTGGTCGGCCTCGGCTCGTACCTTCTGATCGGCTTCTGGTTCCAGAAGAAATCAGCCGCCGACGCCGCAAAGAAGGCGTTCCTGACGACGCGGCTGGGCGACGTCGGCTTCCTGCTGGCGATCCTCCTCATCTGGACGAAGGCGGACACGTTCAACATCCCGCTGATCCAGGCGATGGCGCAGGATCACAAGCTGTCCGACGGCGTCATCACGCTGTTCGCGCTCGGCGTGTTCGCGGGCGCCGTCGGCAAGTCAGCGCAGTTCCCGCTGCACGTCTGGCTCCCGGACGCCATGGAGGGCCCGACGCCCGTTTCCGCGTTGATCCACGCCGCGACGATGGTCGCCGCCGGCGTGTACCTCGTCGCGCGCATGTTCCCGGTGTTCCAGGTGTCCGAGGAAGCGCTGAAGACGGTCGCGTACGTCGGCGGCTTCACAGCGATATTCGCCGCGTCGATCGGCATCGTCGTCACGGACATCAAGCGCGTGCTGGCGTACTCGACGATCAGCCAACTCGGGTACATGATGCTCGCGCTCGGCACGGGCGGCTACATCGCGGCGATTTTCCACCTGGTCACGCACGCATTCTTCAAAGCGCTGCTGTTCCTCGGCTCGGGCTCCGTGAACCACGCGAGCGGCACCTTCGACATGCGGAAGATGGGCGGGCTGCGGAAGTTCATGCCGATCACCTACGCCACGTTCGTGATCGGCTCGCTCAGCCTGGCCGGCGTGGTGCCGTTCGCCGGATTCTGGTCGAAGGACGAGATCCTCGGCTCGGCCTGGGCCGACGACAAGCTGCTGTTCGCCGTGGCGATGGCCGTCGTCTTCATGACGGCGTTCTACTCGTTCCGGGCCATCTTCATGACGTTCCACGGCGAGTACAGGGGCGGCGAGCCGCCCGAGCACGGCGCGGCGCACGACGCGCACGGCGGCCAGCCGCACGAGTCGCCGCTGGTGATGACGCTGCCGCTGCTGCTGCTCGCGGTGCCGGCGGTGCTCGTCGGCTTCGCGAACTTCCCCCATCACGCGACCGAAGGCATCGCGCACCTGCTCGAGGGGGCGCTGCCCGAGTCGTCCGCGGAGGCGCTGCGTCACGAGGGCTTCAGCTGGCCCATCGCGATCGCGTCGACGGTGCT
This sequence comes from uncultured Dehalococcoidia bacterium, assembly GCA_964371095.1. Taxonomy (GTDB): domain Bacteria; phylum Chloroflexota; class Dehalococcoidia; order DSTF01; family JACRBR01; genus CAYJMJ01. Next base: position 42,711 of record CAYJMJ010000021.1, read on the forward strand.
GGCGCTGGCCGGCATCGGGCTGGCGTACGCCGTGTACGAGGCGAAGGCGATCTCGTCGGCATCGCTGCAGAAGGCGTTCGGGCCGATCCACACGCTCGTCGCGCGCAAGTATTACATGGACGAGCTGTACGAGGACGTCATCGTCCGGCGCGGCCTGTACGGATTCGTGTGCGCGGTCGGGCAGTGGTTCGACACGAACATCGTCGACGGCACCGTGAACGGCGCCGGGGCGGTGACGCGCCGCGTGGGCGACGGCCTGCGCTGGGTGCAGTCAGGCTCGGTGCAGGCGTACGGCAGCGTCGGTTTCGCCGGATTGATCTTGACCGCGTTCCTGATGCTCGTGTTGCTGGAGAGGTAGACAGAGTTGAACGGATTGCTCGTCTTCCTCGTGTTCTTCCCGGCGGTGGCCGCGGGCGTCGTCGTGCTGACGGTGCCGCGCGAGGACGAGACGCAGTCGCGGTGGCTCGCGCTCGCCGCGACGATGACGTCGTTCGTCGCATCGCTGGTCCTGATCTTCCGCTTCGATCGCACGCCCGGCGAGGCGTCGACGGCGCCGTTCCAGTTCACGTCGCAGGCCACATGGATCGACTCGGCGAAGGCGGGGTTCGACGTGCAGTTCCACATGGGCGTCGACGGCCTCGGCATGATGATGGTGCTGCTGACGACGTTCCTGTTCGTGATCGCGACGCTGGTCTCGTTCGGCATCAAGCTGCGCACGAAGGAGTATTTCTTCTGGCTGCTCGCGCTCGAAACGGGCGTGCTCGGCGTCTTCACGTCTCTCGACCTCATCATGTTCTTCCTGTTCTGGGAGGTCGAGCTGCTGCCGATGTACATGCTCATCTCCGTGTGGGGGAGCGGCCGTAAAGAGTACTCGGCGATGAAGTTCCTGATCTACACGATCGCTGGCTCGGCGTTCATGCTCGTGGGCTTTCTCGTGATGGGGTTCAGCGCGCAGGACGCGAGCGGCAACGCGCTGCGCACGTTCGACATCGTGACGCTGCAGCAGAGCGGCGTCTCGATCACGGACACGCTGCTGCCGCTCTGGGTGATCTTCGGCTTCGTCTTCGTCGGCTTCGCGGTGAAGCTGCCGATGTTCCCGTTCCATACCTGGCTGCCGGACGCGCACACCGACGCGCCGACGGCGGTGTCCGTCATCCTGGCGGGCGTGCTGCTGAAGATGGGCGGCTACGGCATCCTGCGCATCTGCATCACGCTCATGCCGCAGACGGCGAAGGACTACGGCGTCTGGCTCGCGACGCTCGCGGCGATCAGCGTGATCTACGGGGCCGTCCTGACGCTCCGGCAGAAGGATCTGAAGCGCCTGGTTGCGTATTCGAGTGTGAGCCACATGGGCTACGTGCTGCTCGGCATCGCCGCGCTGGGCCACGTGAGCCTGAACGGCGCGGCGTTGCAGATGTTCACGCACGGCACGATCACGGGCCTGCTGTTCGTGATGGTCGGCATCATCTACGACCGCGCTCACACGCGTAACATCGACGAGCTGTCGGGATTGGCGCACACGATGCCGCTGGCGGCGACGGTGATGGTGATCGCCGGGCTGGCGGCGCTCGGCCTGCCGGCGATGTCCGGCTTCGTGGCCGAGTTGCTCGTCTTCCTGGGCAGCTTCGACAAGTACACAGCGCCGACGATCATCGCGGTGTTCGGCATCCTCCTCTCGGCCGGCTACATCACCTGGATGATCCAGCGTGTGTTCTACGGTCCGAAGAACGAGCGCTGGGCGGCGCTGCCGGACGCGAATAATTGGTGGGAGCGCGTGCCGATGGCGGCGCTGGTCATCGTCATCGTCGGCGTCGGCATCCGGCCGTCGCTCGTGGTCGACGTGCTGGACACGGGGATCATCAACATCGTGAAGGTGCTGGGCTGATGCTGCAGGATCTGGACAGGATCGGCCCGGTGGTCGCGGTGATCGTTGCCGCCGGCCTTATCCTGATCGCCGACCTGGTGACGCCGGCGGGGCGCAAGAAGTGGCTCGCGGGGCTCGCGATCGCCGGCCTCGCCGTGGCGGCGGTGTGGCTCGTCACGCTGATCCTGCGCGACCGGCAGGCGTCGTTCTACAGCGACACGATGTCGCTGGACAACTTCAGCATCTTCTTCACGTTCCTGTTCATCGGCGTGGCGGGGGCTGTCGTGCTCGCCTCGCTCGACTACGTGGAGCGGCTGGGGCCCAGGCAGGGTGAGTTCTTCGCGCTGGTGCTGCTGGCGACGTCCGGGATGATCCTCCTCGCCGGAGCGCGCGATCTCGTCGCGATCTTCGTGTCGCTCGAGCTGGCGAGCATCTCGCAGTTCGTCCTCGCCGGCTTCCTGCGCGACGACAAGGGCAGCGAGGCGGCGCTGAAGTACCTGCTGCTCGGCGCGATGTCGTCGGCGGTGATCCTGTACGGCATGGCGTACCTGTACGGCATCTCCGGCACGACGCACCTGGTGAGCACCGACGGCTCGCCGAGCATCGCCAGCACGATCGCGGCTGGCGACGCGGGCATCCGCTCGGCGCTGATCGTCAGCATGGTGTTCCTGGCCGCCGGCTTCGGGTTCAAGATGGCGATTGTCCCGTTCCAGATGTGGACGCCCGATGTCTACCAGGGCGCGCCGGTGCCGGTGGCCGCGTTCCTGTCGGTCGGCAGCAAGGCGGCGGCGTTCGCCGTCG
>CAYJMJ010000022.1:0-34213 GCA_964371095.1 uncultured Dehalococcoidia bacterium
CGGCACGAGAGCGAGCACGAGGACTCCGATGACGAGTCGTCGGACGAGGGTGACAACTAGCACGACCAGCCGAAGCATGACGCGACTCCGCGCCGGCGCTCGCCGGCGCGGACCGCGCCGTTAAGGGACGCAGGAGCCGGGCATGTCTCGACGCATTTCAATGGCGGTTGCCCTCGCCTTCACCACCGTCGTCACGTTCGCCGTGATCGCACTCGGGGGTCAGGCCGGGTACTTCAGCGCCAGCAAGCCGTCGAAAGCCGCCGCGACCGTCGAGCAGCAGCCCGAAACAGCGCCCGCTCCGGCGGCGCCGGCTCCGGCACAGGAGGCGCCCGCGCCCGCATCGGTCGAACCGGTGGTGATTACGAACTACGTGTACATCGAAGACACGCCCGTCGCCGGACGCCCGGCGGCTGCGCAGCCGGATCCGACGCTCGGTCGCCAGGCCACGTCCACGGCCGCGGCCGTCGCAGCGGACCCGGCTGAGCCAACGGCGCCTGCGCCGGCCCGGACCGCGGTCCCATCTCCGGCGCCGGCGCCCGCGCCGACCGAATCGGCGGTGCAGCAGCCGACCGCGGCTCCCCCCGCGCAGCCGAAGGAGATCGAGTTCGTCGGCACCGTGACGGCGATACGCGGAGACCAGGTGACCTTCTTGCACGGGAGCACGACGACGACAATCAGAGTAACGAACCCGGCCGCGCTCTCCGTCGGCGCATCGGCGCACGTACATGCGCTCCTGACGTCAAGCGGATACGTCGCGACGGAAATTCAGGTCGGAGGCTGACATGACACTGCTTACAAAATTCTGGCGCACGAAGGCCGCCACGATCGCGACGTCTATCGCGGCGATGGCGCTCGTCTGGGGCGCCCTGGCGTGGCCGGACTGGACCTCGACGAACGCCGCGTCCTACGACCCGGACCGGGCGGCGTGGCAATGGCTGGCGTCGCTCTCGCCGGCACAGCGCGACATGCTCATCGCGGTGAGCAACGCTCCCGCGGCCGAGGGCGCACCGCCTGAGGAACCGGTGGCCGCCGAGCCGCCGCCCGTCGTGGTGCAGCACGTCACGATCGTGCGGCACATCCCGGCCGGTGCCACTGCCGATGCCAGCGCCCCGCAGAGCGCCGGCGCACCCGAGGCCGCTTCGGCGCCAGCCGCGGCGGCACCGCCCCAGCAGGTCGCCGCGCCGGTCACCAAACCAGCCGCTTCCGCGCCGAGAGCGGTGGCTCCGGCGCCGCGGTCTGCTCCGGCACCGGCTCCAGCGCCGGCTCCAGCGCCGGCGCCGGCTCCAGCGCCGGCTCCCGCCCCGGTGACGAAGACAAAAGCGTCCTAGGAGCTGGGGTATGACGATGGGTCCGCACATGGCATCGATGCTGATCACGCTTCCGGACATCTCGAAGCACATGTACTGGTACATGGGCCGGTCGAGCGGATTCGTCGCGTTCTGGCTGCTCTTCGCCTCCGTCGCCCTCGGCCTGGCCGTAAGCTCGCGCGTCTTCGACGGCGTGCTGGGCCGGCCCTGGGTGTTCGAGGTCCACAAGTTCTTTTCGATCTTCGTGCTGGTCGTCATGCTCTTTCACGGGCTGATCATGCTTCCCGACCCGTACTCGAAGTTCCGCCTCGCCGAGTTGCTCATCCCGCTTCGGTCCCACTACAAGAACGTGCCGATGTCGATGGGCATCGTCACGCTCTATGCGTCCGCCCTGATATCGGTGACCTTCTACGCCAAGGGCCTCATCGGCCAGCAATGGTGGAGGCTGATTCACTACCTGACCTTCGCACTCTTCCTGGGCGCGTTGGGACATGGCGTCTGGACCGGCACCGACACGAAGCGAGAGCTGGTCCAGTGGTCCTACTTGATTTCGGCGGTGGGCGTGCTGTTCCTGACCTTCTTCCGCATCCTCGCCGCGCGCTCGGCGAAGCCGAAGCCGGTACGGGCCCGCGCCAAGCCGGCGCAATCGGCGGAGGCCGCAGAGGCCGCCTAGCTCCGCATCCGCGCGACGATGTCCTGCGCCGCCGCGATGAACGCCGCGTCGCCCGTGATAGCGTGTTCACGCAGGCACGCCTCGGTGAACTTGATGGCGTGCTCGTCGCGTGCCGCCACGGCGCGATCGATCAGGTCCTCCCGGTTGAACTCCACGTCGTCGGGCACCGGCGGCACGTCAGCCGGAGCCACGGTTGAGTACGTGGCGTAGATCGCGGCGCACGCCTGCCACGCATAGCGCGTCGCGGCCTGTAGCGTCGCCGGCGAGAGGTGCGGCGCGAGGATGCGCAGCGCGCTCGGGGCCGTCACGCCGTGCACGAACGCGATCGGCGTATGACCGGCGTTCGCCAGGTACTGCCGTACGAACGTGCGCGTGATGGAGTCGACGAACTCCCCTCCATCTCCGATCTTGACGCGATTGATGGCCGGACCGAACTCGCCGGCGTCGAGACGCTTCACCGCCTCGAAGATCAGCCCGCCGCGCGGTCGCGCCGGGTCGGCGAGCGGCAACGACGACACCGCCTCCGGCACCGCCATCGTCCCGCTCGCTCCCGGCTCGCCGGGCAGCGTCTGGTACCGCGCGGCCCAGTAGCCGAGGCCTTCGGCAAGTTCGTGCAGGCGCCTCTGGCTCCCGCCGGCCGACAGCGTCCGCACGGCGTGCGCGGTCCGCAGCAGCCCGTGCGTCGCGCCCGCCATGACACCCGCGCCCAGCCGCGCCACCCAGCGATCGAGCGCCTGCTCCCACGGCTCGTCCAGCAATTGCCGGTCGAAGAACGCGATCCAGTCGCCCGCACGGCCGACGTCTCCCAACGCCTCACGCCACTCGTCTTCGGAGATCGGACGCCTCGCCTCCGGGTGCTCCGTGAGACGGCCGGCGTACCACTCCGACCATGCCGGCGCCTCCTCGGCTCGGCCGAGCGCAACGAGGGCGTCTACTCCCATCGGTCCGTGGTTCGAGAGTCCCGCGTTGAACTCGGGTCCAGTCGACGCGAAGCGTTCAAGAATCTCGTCGATCACGTCTGCCGTCATGAGACTCTCCTCGGTGTCGATCCCCAGAGGCGCGCGAACCACAGCCCTCGTGCTACCCGAGCCGGTTCAGTGCGTCGATGAGCTGGCGGATGCGGCCGAAGTTGCTGACCGGCAACAACGCGATGCGCTGCAGGTCCGGCGCATCGCCGTCTCGCGCCTCGGCCGGCGTGATGGGAATCGCCTCGATGCGACCGCTCGCGATCACATCGGCGAATTCCCGGTTGAGCCATGCGAGGTCCGCCTTCGCCGGACCGTGCTTCAGGCGCAGGATCAGCCGCTCGCCGACGTAGCGCGCCGAGACGTAGTTGGCATAGAATCGCTCGATCACCGCGAGCGCTTCCTCCACGGAACTCGCGATCTCGAAGAGCGACAGGTCCTCGGGCGACGCCAGCCCCCGCGCCACGACGTGCTGGCGGACGAAGGCGACCCACTCGCTCCAGTACTCGCTGCCCGGAGGCTGCAACAGCACGACCGGCCGGATCGCCGTCTTGCCGGTCTGCATCAGCGTCAGCAGCTCGAACCCCTCGTCGAGCGTGCCGTAACCGCCCGGCAAGAGCACGAACGCGTCCGATTCCTTCATGAACGTGATCTTGCGCGTGAAGAAGTACTTGAAGTCGATCAGCTTCGGATCCCCCGCGATGAATCCGTTCGCGGTCTGCTCGACCGGGAGTTTGATACCGACGCCGAAGCTGTTGGTAGCGCCCGCGCCTTCGTGCCCGGCCGCCATGATGCCCGGGCCCGCGCCCGTGATCACCATCCACCCACGCTCGGCGATCGCGCGCGAGAAGTCACGCGCCACGCCGTACTCCGCGTGCGCCTCGATCGTGCGCGCAGAGCCGAAGATGCTGACTTTCCGGATGCCGCGATACGGCGCGAAGATGCGGAAGGCCCGGCCGAGCTCACGCAACGACCGGCTCACGAGCTTCATCTCACCGCGGTTCGCCGTCCGCGCCAGGCGGAACGCCGTCTCGACGATGTCCTCCAGCAGATCCGCATCGCCGGCGTCCACGCCCGAGACGAGTGCCTGGATCTGCTCGTCGAGCGCCCGGTCGCCCGAGCCGGTGCGGCGCCGCAGGCGCTGACGCGTCGGACTCGTGCGTACCGAGCGCGGCTCCAGCGGCTCAACGCCGGGCGCTCCCGCGGGGGTTTCCGGTTTATCTCCCGTGATGTCCATGACTAATGATGACAGAGCGGGTCGGGGACCGCTGAAAGCCGACACCGATCACGTAGCGACGACGCTTCAGCTCCGTCCAATCACGTAGCGACGAAACTCAGGTCCGTCCGAACGGTGTCCGTCCTTTGCTCTCTGCTCGCTGCTCGCGGCGCAGCCGCTACCCCTTGTCGGCGGGGGTGCCCGGCGCGACGCGGCCGATCGAGTCCTGCCCGAACTTCGGCAGGTTGTCCTGCACGACCTTGTCGAGGCCGCCTGCCGCGTCGATCGCCGCGCGCCAGATCCGCGCCTTCTCCTCGAGCGCGTGCCACGACGCGCCGAGGCCCTGCGCCGTGCCCTGGAAGTTCGGCATCACGTAGCGCGCGAACAGCTCCATCGACTTCATCCACTTCCCCTGGTCCGCCCAGTCGTTCGTGATGAAGAGGATGCCGCCGAATCCGCCAGTGCCCTCGTACAGCTCGCGGATCATCCGCGTGACCGTCGGCGGATCGCCGACCAGCCATCCCATCTTCCGCTTGAGCTGCTCGGTTGTGATCTCTTCGATCGGCTGACCCTTGTAGTCCTCGAACAGTCCCTTGAGACCGAGCGTGAAGAAGTACTCGTGGTACTCCCGCGTCGCCCCCCGATCGATCTCCTCGAGGGCCTGCTCGTTCGTTTCCGCGACGTATACCGGCTGCGCGATCCGCCAGCTCTCGCGCGGCACGACGGTGCCATGCCGTTGCGCCGACTCCTGGATCGCCGCCCACTGTCGCTGCAGCATCTCCGCGCCCGCCGGCGAGAACACGCTCGCCGACATCGGAATCATGCCGTACTTGCCCGTCTGCTCAACGGAGTTGCCGCTGATCCCGCACGCCATCGCCAGCGGAAGCGGCCGCTGGAGCGGCTTCACCTGGATGAACATGTCGCGGATCTTCCAGAACTCGCCGTCGTAGCTGATCGGCTCGTCCGCTTCGAGCAGCCTCGTGATGATCTCGAGGGACTCGTTCATCATCGGACGCAGCTTGTTCGGATCGAGCCCGAAGAGCATGAAGTCGCTCGGCAGCGCACCGGGGCCCACGCCGAAGATAAGCCGTCCGCGCGTCAGGTGGTCGAGGAACGCCATGCGCTCGGCCACCTCGAACGGATGGTGGTACGGCAGGTTCACGACGGCCGTGCCGAGGCGGATCCGCTGCGTGCGCTGCGACGCGGCGGCGATCATCAGGTCGGGCGCGGGCACCGTCTCCCAGCCGCCGCTGTGGTGCTCGCCGATCAGCACCTCGTCGAAGCCGAGCCGCTCCGCGTGCTCGATGAGCTGCAGGTCGCGCTCGAACGCCAGCGTCGGGTTCTCCCCCGGCGGGTGCGAGGGCATCATGAACATGCCGAACTTCAAGGACCTTCCTCCATCGTTGGAGCGCGGGTGGTGACTGCGAGTGTACTCGAATCAGTTGGGGAAATAGCAACTTACCGGCTGGCGGAGACCCGCCTGCTTTCCTGCGACACGCACGTTTGGAACTCCGGCCACGCGCGTGTCATTCTCCGCCGATGGTGCGGAACGGAACCCGCCTCGTTGGCACGAACTACCGGCGCAGTATCGAACCTGAGGGCCAGAAGAAGTGAAATTTCCACTTAATGTCGTCTATCGCTCGCCGCGCTTGCCATCGATGCCGCGGCATGGGGGGTCGTTCGCCGGTGATCGTATGGGCCGCGCCGAAAGCGGGGATTCAGCGCCGCCGGAACAGCGCCTTGATCTGGTCGATGACGCCCGGCGCCCCGGCGCCCTTCGCACGCGCCCACGCCTTCTGCGCCCCGGCCGAGCGCCGCAGGCCCGCGACCCGTTCCAGCATGATGCCGCGAACGCGTTCCGACTCCCCGGCGTCGAGCCACCAGCCGTGGCCCTCCGCGCAGGCGTCCAGCTCGACGTTATAGGCGCGATAGTTGAATGCGTGCATGGGCGCGTCGCAGGCCGGGCACTGGAGCTGGCTCTCGTGCTTGGCGTACTCGATCATGCCGAGCCGCTGTTCCTCGTCGGCGACAGTCGATTCGAGCGCCGCCAGTTCGTCGTAGTCGTACCAGGCGCCGCGGCACGTCGGGCAAACATCGATCTCGACGCCGCGCTCGCCTTCGGTCCGCAGTTCGGCTCCGTCGCGCGGACAATACACGCGCCCTCCTTCCGAGGCTCAAACGGGCGACGGTCGACCAACACATCGGCCCGATGCGCGCCTGCCTCGCTACAGCCTAGAATGCTGTAACGCACAGGCGCAAAGGAGCACCATGACCACCTACTGGAACGCAGAGGTCTACGACCGCATCGGCACACCCATGCGCGGTTGGGCGCAGCAGGTCATCGACGACCTGGCGCTGACCGGCGATGAGACCGTGCTCGACGCGGGCTGCGGCTCCGGCTCGGTGACCTTCGACCTGCTGAAGAAACTGCCGCGCGGCCGGATCTGCGCCGTCGACGCCTCGGCCGAGATGATCGCGTCGCTACAGCGCGCCATCGACGAGCGCGGCGTCACGAACGTCGTCCCGATCCACGCGAGCCTCACCGACTTCACCCTGCCGGAGCCCGTCGACGCCGTGTTCTCGAACGCCGTCTTCCACTGGATCCCCGACGACGACGCGCTCTTCGGCTGCCTCCACCGGGCAACGAAGCCCGGCGGCCGGCTGCGCGCGCAGTGCGGCGGCCACGGCAACCAGGTGGTCGTCCTCGACGCCGTCGACGCCGTGCGCCGCCAGCCGCGCTTCGAGCCGTACCTGCGCGGCTTCGAGGACAGCAAGAAGTACCGCACCGGCGCCGAAGCGGTCGCCGCGCTCGAGCGAGCTGGCTGGCGCGACGTGCGCGCGTCACTGTTCGATGCGCCGGTGCCGTTCGCGAACAACGACGACGCGGCGCTCTACGTCCAGACGATTTTGCTACGGGATCACGTCGCCCGCCTGCCGGAAGCGGATCGAGACGCCTACGCACGAGCCGTCGTCGAAGAGACCGTGCGGCGGCGTGGCTCACCCTATGTCGCCGACTACGTGCGTCTCGACCTCTGGGCGAAGAAGTAGTTTGGTGGCCATCTTGCAGACAATCGAACATGGCGCGGATTGACTACGACGCCGCCGCACTCGGATTCGAGCATGGGCGCGGCCTGTCCCTCGACGCGATCGACGCCTGGCGCGACACGCTGGTGCCGTACTTGTCGGCGAGCGAGCCCGCGCGCATCCTGGACCTCGGATCCGGCACCGGTGTGTTCGCGTGGGCGTTCGTGCAGTGGTTCGACGCGGAGGTCATCGGCATCGAGCCGTCCGCGGGCATGCGGAAGCAGGCCCGCCTGCGGCGAACCGACCCGCGCATCACATACGTCGGCGGCGACGGCGAGCACATCCCGTTGCGCCCCGCGTCATGCGACGCGGCGTGGCTCTCCACCGTGATCCATCACATCCCCGACCTGCCCGCATGCGCGATGGAGCTGCGGCGGGTGCTTCGTCCCGAGGCTCCAGTGCTGATACGCAGCGCGTTCCCGGGCCGCACCCGCGATCTCGAGCTGTTTCGCTGGTTCCCGGGCGCTGCCCGCGTCGTCGACACGTTTCCCTCCGTCGATGCGGCGATTGCCGCGTTCGCCAGCGCGGGCTTCGCGTTCCAGCGCATCGAGAGCGTGCCGCAGACGTCGGCGCCCGGCCTGCGTGAATTCGCCGCTCGCGTTCGGTTGCGCGCCGACACGACGCTCGCGCTCATCAGCGACGCGGAGTTCGCCGCCGGACTCTCCTGCCTCGACGCCGCCGCAGCGGCTGAACGAGAGCCGCAGCCGATCGTCGATCACCTGCACCTGCTGGTGCTGAAATGACGGCCGGCACCGACGAAGCGGGCTACTGATCCCGCACGCCCTCCTGCCCCGGGGCGGACGTTCCGCGACTAGGCGAGAGCCTTGACGAGCAGGATGTTGCCGTCCGCTCCGGTAATGCGTCGGAACTCCGGATCGATGCACGTGTCCGTGGTCTTGAAGCCGCAACGTTCATAGAGGCCGCGCGCCGGGTTGTTCGTGAGAGTGTGCAGCGCCATTTCATGAAAACCCCGCTCGCGCGCGTCTTCTTCGGCGTGCTTCAACATCGCTCCTCCGAGTCCCTGCCCTCGGGACGCGGGCGCCACGTGCAACTCGGCGACCACGTATGCACCCGGCGGCTTGGCTGGACTGACTCGTCGCTGGATCCGTAGTCGGCGCGGCAGACGCAGCAACGCGACCGGCCCAAGCCCTCGCAACGCGGCGAATACCAGTCCCGACGTCACCTTCATCGACGACATCCCGGTCTGGATCATTCCCACCGGCTCGAATCCCTGCTCCGCGATCACACTCCGTCGCCAATTCTCCGCGCCGCGCCAGGTAATCCGAAACAACGCCCGGGCGACATCGAGCCGTTCGATGCCGTAGAGCCGCATCGCGACTTGCGTTGTCACCTGCCGCTCGTCTCCGACGACCAGGTCCGCCAGCAGGTCGGAGTCGGCCGCGCTCGCTGGTCGGAACGTCAGTTCAGTGATGGATGCATCCTTCACGCGGGCATCGTAGTGTCGGGAACCCCGTTCCGTCTGCCGTTGACCGGTGCAGTTTTCGAAGTGGCGGGCGCATCGGCGCCGCGTGGCAGATGCCAGACCTCGGCCGCGGTTCTCCAACGGAACGACGCGCAGCGGTGGTCCGAGGTCGCGAATGCGGCGTACGTCAGCCGATGACCGCGATCTTCGCCGGGTCGAACCACGGCGCCGGCGACTCACCGAGGCGATCGAGGATCCGCTCCATCACCCAGTCGTGCAGCCGCCCGAGTGCCGTCGGCCACACCTCCACCAGTTCGCCCGTGACCGAGCCCTCGATCGTGTTCTCGACGAGCGTGCCGTCGCCGGCGGCGCCGACCCGATACTCGTACCGGCCGTGGAGCTTCGCCATCGTGAAACGCCACTCGATGCGGCTGCCCGGCTCGATGGCCACCAGCTCATAGCGGACCGGGCCGTGTCCCGCGCCCACGCCGGGCGCGAGCGCCCCCTCCACCTTCATCGGCACCGACGGCAGCGGCCAGAGGTCGTCGAGGCCGCCGCCCATCAACGAGAGTCGCTGGTACGCCTCGGCGGCCCGGCGCGGAACGAGGCGCGCGTGGTAGTTGAGCAGCTCACCCGCCGGCGTACACACCTCTTGCGAGACATGCTCGCCCCGCAACGCATCCGCGCGCCAGCCAGCGATGAGCGTCGCCGTATCGATCGTCATGCCCGCATCGTCCAAAACGGAGCCGTCTCCGGCAAGGGCCATGCGGCAGGGCGTCAGGAGGTCAGCGGCCATCGAGCTGGTGCGCCTAGAGAGCGCGCACGTCCCTGATCCGCGTTTGTCTAAGGCGCGCCACCACTACCCGCTACACTCGTGCCATGATACGCGCGTGGCGCAACATCGTGGCCAAGACGCAGCGGGTGTTTCGCCTCGTCGTGCTCTTCATCGTCGTCCGCTTGGTCGTCGGCGTCGCCGTCATCGTGCTGTTCGACCGCGACGCCGTCGCATGGGGCCCGGAGCTGACGATCGTCGTATTCGGCGCGCTCGCCGTCGTCCTGCTCGTCGGCCTGGCCGTCCGCCATGTCGACGCGCACCCGCGCACCGGGCGCTGACGCCCGTCCCTTAGCTGACCGTACCCTCGCGCGTCCCGGGATCGGCAGGTGGCGCAACCTCCGGCGGTGCCACCGCCGGACCGACGCGCACCCGCGGCGTGCCGCCGTCGCCTCGGCCCACCTCCCGCATGGTGCGCGTGAAGACTTCGATCAGATCGATCGGCACCGGGAACACGATCGTGCTGTTCTTCTCTGTCGCGATCTCGGCCAGCGTCTGCAGGAATCGCAGCTGAAGCGTCGCCGGCTGCTCCGACATGATGCGCCCGGCCTCCGCCAGCCTCTCCGACGCCTGCAATTCGCCGTCGGCGTTGATCACCTTCGCGCGGCGCTCGCGCTCGGCCTCGGCCTGCCGCGCCATCGCCCGCTGCATGCTCTGCGGCAGCTCGACGTCCTTCACTTCGACCGTCGACACCTTGACGCCCCACGGCTCGGTCTGCTCGTCGATGATGGTCTGCAGCCGCTCGTTGATCTGGTCGCGCTCAGACAGCAGGTCGTCGAGCAGCGACTGGCCGAGCACGCTGCGCAGCGTCGTCTGGGCGATCTGCGACGTTGCGCGGAAGTGGTCCAGCACCTTCGTCACCGCGTCCTCCGGATTCACGACGCGGAAGTAGATGACAGCGTTCACCTTCACCGTCACGTTGTCGCGCGTGATGCACTCCTGGCTCGGCACGTCCATCGTCACCGTGCGCAGGTCCATTTTCACCATCCGGTCGACGATCGGCAGGATCACGAACAGCCCCGGACCCCGCGCGCCGACGAGCCGGCCGAGGCGAAAGATCACCCCGCGCTCGTACTCGGAGACGATCTTCACCGAGTAGAACCAGACGAGCACGCCCCACGGCGGAATCAGCAGGAAGAACGCGAACACCTGCAGGAGGAACCGCACGACCGAGGCCAGCCCGGCCTCGTCCTTGATGCGCTCCTCGCGAGGTATGCGGGGTGGGGGTTGGCTCGCCATGTCGACGCTCCTTTCGGGGTGACCGCAGCACCGCCTTCGATGCCCGGTATTGTACGCCCGACCGCCCGCGACCGCGCTGTGCCGTTCGATGCATCGTTGCACCGCCGGCCGTGTGGGCGTAGCATACGCGGCACGCAGGCCAGCGCGGGAGGATCGCCATGCTCGAACACGTCGACCGGGTGCAAATTGCCGTCAGGGAGCGCGGCGCCGCGGCGCAGACCTTCATCGACGTCTTCGGCGCCGAAACGGTGAAGGACGACGAAATACGTGCGCTCTCAGCCCGGCGGCGCGTCGTCCACGCCGGCGTGAGCGAGTTCGAGCTGCTCGAGCCGGCTGGCGACGGACCCGTCCAGACGTACCTCGACCAGTGGGGCGAGGGTCTCTTCGCGGCCGGCTTCTCCACGAACGACGTCGGCGCGCTCGCGAGCCGCCTCGCATCGAAGGGCGTCCGGTTCGCCGACGAGCACGGCCAGCTCCTCATCGGTCCCGACCAGACGCCCGGGCTCCGCATGGTGATCTCGGCCGAAGTCGCCCGGCCGATGATCGGCCGCATGCGCTATCTGTACGAGGCGACGAACCTGGTCCATGATCACGAGGCCGCCGCCGCGTACTACGCCGATCGCTTCGGCCTCGACGCGTCGCGATTCTCTCCAATCGCGAGCAAGCTCTACGGCTACCAGGGCCAGCTGACGATGTTCAACCCGCCCGAGCGCCTCGACCGCATCGAGCTGTCACAGATCACCGACGATTCCCTCGCGATGGGCCGGTTCATGAAGCGGCGCGGCGGCGAGACGCTCTACATGTGCTACATCGAGGCTGCGGAGATCGCGCCGCTCGCCGAGCGCCTCGACGCGCTGGGGATGCGCTACGCCGGCCGCACGCCGAACGATCCGAACCCCGAGGGCATCTTCCTGCACCCGGCGACGCTGCACGGCGTCCTGATGGGCGTCAGCCGCACGAACCTCGCGTGGGTCTGGTCCGGGCATCCGGAGCTGGCGGGCGCGGGCGGCGAAGCCTGGGTGGAGCACTGATCTGGATGATGGAGGCTCGAGGCTCGAGGCTTGAGGCCGAGGGCGACGGCGGAGTTCCAGCTTCCAGTCTCCAGCGTCCAATGCCTTTGGTTGTTGCGCCTACAGCGCGCGCCAGTACCGCTTGTTCTCGATTCGCACGACGCGGCCGAAGCCCGGGAACGGGAAGTGGCCGGCGGCGAGCAGCAGCCGCTCCTTCTCGATTCGGTCCATCAGCCGCTCTCGGCTCTCCGCGGCACGCGCCGGATCGAGATCGAACACCGGCAGCCAGTCCGTCTCCGTCACCTGCACCGGGCTGTGCGCGACGTCGCCGAGGATCACCGCCGCCTCGCCGCCCGAGCTGATCAGGAACGACGTGTGCGCCGGCGTGTGGCCGGGCGTCGGAATGAGCGCGATCTCGTCGGTGAGCCGGTGCTCGCCATCGACAAGCTCGATCTCTGCCGCTCCCTGCAACGGCAGCACGCTGTCCACGACGTACTGATTGCCCGGTGCGCTGGCGACGGCCGGCGCGGTCCAGTACTCCCACTCCGCGCGCGTGAACACGTGCTTCGCCCGGGGGAACGCCGGCGCGTACGCGTCGCCCTTCTTCGTCGTGTGGCCGCCGACATGATCGACGTGGATATGTGTCGCGAGCACGACGTCGACGTCCTCCGGCCGGATGCCCAACTCGGCAAGTGCGTCCGGCAGCCGCCCGTTTCCGAAGAACGGCCGGTCCTTCGCGCCGAGTCCCGTGTCGACGAGCGTCGTCGTTCCGCTGCCCCGCACGACGAAGCTCGAGATAGAGAGCGTGAGCTGGGAACCGTCGCCAGTCAGATGTTCGCCATGCGGCGCCCAGGCGTCCGGCGTGACCTTCGGGAACATCGCGGAGCACGGCGCGACCATCGATGAGTCCAACACCGCCACGATCTCGACGTTTCCGACCTTCAGCACATTCGACATCTTCAATGTCTCCTCGGCCTCCGCCCGCTCAACCTCCGGTCCGGACACGGTTCCACGATTCACTGCCCGATGCAAGCCGGCCGCCGCCGCGAGCGCACAGTTTGCCGTCGAAACGGCGTACCACCTATAATCGGCGCATCCCCCGATAGAAAGGACGCGAATCATGCCGACCTCCTATGCCTATCTCCAGAAGCGCATCGTCCCGCTGGAGGAGGCGAAGGTATCGGTAATGACGCACGCGTTCCTCTACGGGACCGCCGTCTTCGAGGGCATTCGCGGCAACTGGAGCGAGGATCGCGGCGAGACGCTGATCTTCCGCCCGCACGAGCATTTCGAGCGGCTGAAGAAGTCCGCGCACATCATGCACATCGGCCTCCCGCAGAGCGCGGAGGAGCTTACGGACATCTGCTCCCAGGTCGTCGCGAAGTCGGCGTTCCGCGAAGACGTCTACATCCGCCCGATTGCCTACAAGAGCGGAGAGGTGATCGGCCCGCGGCTCGACGGTGTGCCGGACGACTTCATGTTGTTCGTGATTCCGTTCGGCAACTACCTGGACCTCGACTCCGGCATTCGCTGCCAGACGTCGACGTGGCGGCGCGTGCCGGACACGTCAATCCCCGCGCGCGCCAAGGTCAACGGCCTCTACGTGAATTCGGCGCTGGCGAAGACCGAGGCACTCGAGAACGGCTTCGACGAAGCGATCATGCTCAACGATGACGGCCACGTGTCCGAGGGTTCCGGCGAGAACCTCGTGATGGTGCGCCACGGCCGCCTGATCACCCCTAGCCGAAGCGACAACGTACTCGAAGGCATCACGCTCGACTCCGTGTTCACGCTCGCGCGTCAGGAACTCGGCCTCGAAGTCATCGAACGCACGATCGACCGGTCGGAGCTGTTCATCGCCGATGAGGTCTTCCTCACCGGCACGGCGGCGCACCTGTCGCCCGTGACGGAGGTCGATCGCCGCACGGTCGGCGACGGCGGCATCGGACCGATCACGAAGCGGCTCCAGTCGCTGTTCTTCGACACCATCCGAGGCCGCGGCGCCAACGCGAAGTACGCCGCATGGGTGACCGGCGTGAAACCAGTGGCCGAAGTGGCGCCGGCGAGGGCGAACGCCTGATGGAGTTCCGCCCTTCCCGCACGATCGGCTCGCTCGTCGGCGGCGGGCTCGCCGTGTGGTGCTTCGCCGTGGCAGTAGCGCTCGTTGTGCGCGGCCTGACGCTCGATATCGAACTCGGGGTCATCGCGCTGTATGTCGTCGCGTCGATCTTCTTCTTCATGGGGCTGCTGTTCACGTACTGGACGTACAGCCTCGGCACGCTCCGGTATACGCTCGATCGCAACGCGCTGACGATCACCTGGGGCGACATCCGCCAGATGGTGCCGATGTCCCAGATCGAGCGCCTCGTACCGGGACGAGAGCTGCGCAACCCTCACGTCGCGGGCGTTAGCTGGCTGGGCCACCACGTCGGTCACGCGCAGGTGGACGGCGGCATTGGCAATGCGTTGTTCTACTCGACGCACCGATCGGCGTCCGATCTGCTCTACATCGTCACGCCGAACCAGTCCTACGCGATCAGCCTGGACGACGAGGTGGCGTTCGCCGAGGCGGTGCAGGCGCAGCAACGGCTCGGGTCGTTGATGGCCGTTCCCCAGGCGCCCGAGCGTCTCTACCTGGCCGCCCAGCCGTTCTGGGAAGACCGCGCCGCCCAGGGCCTCGCGCTCGCCGCCTTCGCCACGTTCTTCGCCATGTTCGGATACGTGTACCACCAGTATCCCGGGCTGCCATCGTCCATCGCGCTGTCCTTCCCGCAGCTCAACGGCGTCACGCGCATCGCCTCGAAAGATGAGCTGTTGAAGATTCCGATGACCGGCGTCGGGCTGCTCCTGCTCAACCTGGGCCTCGGGTTCGTCGCGCACTCCTGGGAGCGCATGGTCGGCTACGTGCTTCTGATCGCCGCGATCTGCGCCGAGGGCATGCTGCTCGCCGCCGCGATCATCACGCTGCGATAGCGAGTCGCCCGGCCGATCACATCCCACCTCGTACAATGACCACGATGACCCAGAAGTACGATGCGATCGTCGTCGGCGCCGGACCGGCCGGCAGCACCGCCGCGCGCCACCTCGCTGGCAGCGGCGCGAAGGTGCTGCTCCTCGACCGGGCCACGTTCCCGCGCGACAAGCCGTGCGGCGGCGGCCTGACGTTCCGCGCCGACGCTGAGAACGACCTCGACTTCTCGCCCGTCACCGAGCGCGAGATCTACGGCGTTCGCATCAGCGCCGCCATGGGTCGCCGCTTCGACCGCACCAGCACGCAGCTGCTCGCCCGCATGACGCAGCGCAGCCGCCTCGACTTGTTCCTCGCCGAGCACGCGGCCGCGGCGGGCGCCGACTTTCGCGACGGCAGCCCAGTACGTTCGATCGAGGTCGACGGCGCGACGGCGCGCGTCCGTGTCAACGGCGACGCGTACGAGGCACCCGTGCTCATCGGCACCGACGGTGTCAACGGACCGACGGCGAACGCGCTCGGTCTGCGACCGCTCGCGGAGTACGCCGTCGCGTTCGAGGCGAACTACCCCGCCGATGCTGCGCTGATGGAGCGCTGGGAGCGGCACATTGCCCTCGACCTCGGTGGCATTCCCGGCGGCTATGCGTGGGTGTTCCCGAAGGGCGACCATCTCAACATCGGGGTCGGCGGCTGGCAATCCGTCGGCCCGACGCTGCGCGCGCGGCTGTCGCGGTTCTGCGCGTACTACGGGCTCGACGAGTCACGCCTGTTCGACCATCGCGGCTACCGGCTCCCTCTGCGCCGCGACGGTGAAGCGATCGTTCGCGGCCCCGCGATGCTCGCCGGCGACGCGGCCGCACTCGTCGACCCGCTCTCGGGCGAGGGCATCTGGGCGGCGTTCGTCAGCGGCCGGCTGGCCGCGCGGGAGGCTCAGCGCTACCTCGCCGGCGAGGTCCCTGACCTCGCCGGATACCAGCGCGCCCTTAACGCCGAATTGCAGGAGGAGATCCTGGTGTCGCGGCGGCTGATGGCGCTGTTCCAGCGCTTGCCCGCCTTCTCGGTGATGATGCTCAAGTACAACGGTCTCTTCTGGCGTTATCTGACCGAGATCATCCGGGGCGAGATCACCTACCCGGATCTGCCGCGCAAGCTGGGCCCACTGCGCCATCCGATGTACCGCTGGGCCGACTGGGAGATCGCGCGTCGCCAGAGGAACGCGGAGCGTCCGATGCTCATGCGGTAATCCGCCGTTCACGCGGCCCGTCGGGCGGCCGTCACTCTCGGATCCTTACGGCCGCTTCGTGTTTGGCGAGACCCGCTCGCACGTCTCCGGCTCCTCGGGCGTCGCCGTGGGCGTCGGCGAAGCCTCGCCCTCAGCCGGCGTCGTGCCGGAGGGCAGCGCTGAGCCGCAATACAGCTCCTTCGTATTGACGATGGCGCCTTCGACTCCGGCCTCGGTGGCGAAGAAGTCCAGGTTGCGATCGGCCGGACCGGCGAGCAGCTCACCGTCGCGATTGAAGCGCGCACCGCCACACGGATCGATGTAGAGCCCGGGACCGGCGACGCCGGACGACGTGGGTATCGTGGCGGTCGGGTCCCAGATGATCTTGCAGCCGCGCTCATGGCCGAAGTAGCCCGGCGGATAGGCATAGAACGCGTGCAACCGCCCGTCGCTTCCGCGTCCGATGAAGAATTCGTCGAGCGGGAACGCCAGAGGCGGGCCATCGTACTCGTTCGTCGCGCGGGACTGCACCAGCCGTCCGGTGATGTCGTTCGTCTTCCGCTGGGCCGCCATGAACGCCGTCACGCCCGCCGCCAGCGCGGAGACGGAAAGCACGAGCGCGACCGCAACTCCGAATCGAGCGCTGATCAAGGCGCTGCCAGCGCCAGCTCGCCGAAACGGTCATCGACGCGGGCGCCAGACCTCCGATCTTCTGACATGGGCGCATTCTATACGGCCGAGGCGAAGACAGGACATGCAGGCAGCTTCAGCCGGACGCGGGGAACTTTCCCGCGGCGTGGACCGTCAATACGACGGACATCCAGGGGATAGCGACAGGAGGCCGGCATGATGAGGTGGAACAGGTTCGCTGTAGGCGCGATCGCGGCGCTCTCCGCCCTGGCGGCCGGTACCGGTGTGTACGCGATGCGAGGCGCGCCGGAAATCCCCGGCGCGCGCGCAACCCACCAGGCGGCAGCTACCGCGACGGCACCAGCAACGCCCCCACCGCTCGTCGCTGTCGCCGCAGCGCTCGCGGAGCCCGAGCTGACGTGCGAGGAGGCTGGCGCATGCGTCCCGCCCTCGCCTCTCCCGTGCCCGCCGAATGTGAAATGCGCTCAGGCTGAGCCGTCCTGTGCGGCTTGGGCGACCTGTGCTGAACTCGCATGGCCCGACGGTTCCTGCGTGGAAGACCCGCCCCTTGCGCCCTGCGGCTCCGGAGGCCCGCCCACATTTCCGTCCATTTGCGTCGAGCCGATGATCGATCCACCCCTGCCCTGCGGCGGCACGCCGTGCGCATCCGGCGCAGCGCCCGCGGAGCCGATCCCCTGCCTTCCGCCGATCCCCTGCGGCCCGATCCCGATGCGGGAAGAACCGGCAACACCCGGCGCTGTCACCGAAGTCTGCATCGATCCTCCGGCCGGCTGCCCCGTCCCGGCGCCCGTGGATCCCGCGACACCGGTTGCCATGCCCGACATTTGCGTCGAGCCGGCGCCGCCGCCCGGCTGTCCGATCTCGAGCGACGGCGCCGTCACGTGTCCGGATGTTCCGCCGGTCCCCTGCGAGCCGCTCCCCCCGCCTGCCGCCACCGGTACGGCAATCGCCGAATCGACGCCCTGCGGTCCGCCGCCCCTGCCGCCCGACTGTACGATTTCCAGTGACGGTGCGGTCGCATGCCCCGCAGCGCCCCCGCCCAATGTCGCTCCGAGTGAGCCGCCATCCGGCGCGGACCCGGGTTTCCCGGGCATGACGGAGCCCGCGCTGCCCGCCCGATAGCCGAGCACACAAGAAGGCCCTCGCTCGATGCGAGGGCCTTCTTCTCATCGTGGTCCGTGTCTACTGACCGCCGAGCCCGGGGAAGTCTTTCACCTCGTACGGCAGGTCGAAGTCGCTGGACTTCACCGAGGACTTCACCTCCGTGGCCTCGATCTCGTTGGCGTCAGTCCCCTCCGTCTTGATGTAGAGCATCGCGCCGTCGCTGCCGAAGCAGATCGTGCTGATCTCCTTCGTTTCGTTGTCCTCGGCCCGGTAGCACGAGGCATCGCGCCCGGCCACCTTTCGCTTGCTCGTCTCCAGCACCGTCACGTCGGCGTTTTCGATGTCCGAAAACATCTCGCTGAGATTGCCCACCGGGTTGTTAGCGTCGCCCGGGTCGTTCTTGAAGCAGACGCCTTTTCCGGCTTCGACGCCAAGCAGCGGGCCGAGTTCGCCAGCGTCTTTCAGGCAGAACGCAGACGTGTCCTTGTTCTGGATGAACACGATCGACATCTCCTGGCCGTTCTGCGTGGCCGTTATGTCGAATCGAAATCGATCCTTCCCGTCCTTGTAGAGCTGCATCTCGCCCCCGGCGAGGTCAGTGCCGCTGCCGGTCAATTTGTACGTCGCCCGGAACGTGCTATCGGCGAACTTCTTCGTGATCGCCTGGACGTCCGCGTTGCCTCCGCCGCCCGAACTCGGCGTTGACGCGGACGCGCTGGCCTGCTTCTCGTTCCCGGGCGAAGCTCCGCCGGCCGGACCGGCCGTGCTCGTCTTATCCTTTGAGTCGCCGCCGGAACATCCGGCCAGTACCAGCATCGCGGTCGCCGCGGTCAGAATCGCCAACCATCGCCATCGTCTCATCCTGAATTCCTCCGTTGTTCCGATTGTCCCATCCCGCGCCCGCACCACTATAGCCGACGCGTTGGGACGCCCCAATGCTCGGCGCGCGCAATCCATCGATCAGACCCTTGATCAATTGATTCGCGTGGAAACCCGCCTCCGGTGGCCTGATGGCACGCGGCAGACCTGCCGAGTATGAACGTAGTATCCGTAGTTGCGGGGCCCACATGTCGTCACTGGATGCACTCGAACATCTCGCGGGCCTGGCGGCCGGTCACGCGCCGCCCGAAGAGGCCATGTCCGCCGCCATCGACGTACTCGCGGCCGCGCTAGGCGCTACCGATGTCGTCCTGATCTACAGCGCCGGTGATGGCGGATTCAGGCACTTCGGTCGCTCCGCGACGCCCGACCTGAGCGCAACGGCGCTCTGGGCCGTGCACCGGGAACTCGCGACGCGGAGTCGCCCCATCGGCGTCTGTCTGCATGGGAGCCGCGCCGAGCGCCTGACCGATGCCGGTGAGGCCGCGAACATCGACTACCTCGCCGCCGCGATCCCGGCGCGCCGCGATCCGGCGCAAATGCTCGTGGCTCGCGGCCCATGGCCCGGCGGTTTGAGCCGTGAACAGGCGCGATTCGCCGTCGCGGCGGGCCCCGCCCTGGCCACCCTCATCGAGCGGTGCCTCGGCGGCGTCCGCGCCGAGCAGGAACACCATCAGCTCCGCACGCTCGCGGCGATCGGCCAGGTGATCTCCGAGACGGGTGACCTCGAGACGATGCTGACCCGCATCGCCACGACGACGTCGGCGCTGACGCGCATCGATTACGTCTCCATCGACATCCTCGGCGCCGATGGCGGCATCGCCATGCGTTGCCTCAACAACACCGGCACGACGCCGGTGGCCGCGGCCGGAGACGCCGGCGCCGTTGACTTGCAGGAGCGGTGGAAGCGCGGCAAGGTGCGGGCCGACCCGGTCCGCGACCACGTCATCGCGTCCGGCCAGCCCATGCTCTTTGCGAACGCACAGGACGACGAGCGGCTGCCCGAGTCGGGGCGTGCGTACTTCAAGCGTTCGTTGATCCGGTCCACCGGCGTGTTCCCGCTCGTCGGGAAGGACGGGCCGCTCGGCGTGCTTTCATTCGCCGCCCACCGGCCGATCGCCTTCACCGAAGACGAGACGCAGTTGCTCGAAGGATTGACGCGACAGGTCGCGGCCGCCGTCGACGGCGTTCGCCTCTACGACGAGCGGCGTTGCGCCGAAGAGGCTCTCCGCCGCAACGAGGAGTGGCTGCGAGCTACGCTGGAATCCACCGCCGACGGAATTCTCGCCGTCGACGACGACGGGCACGCCGTCTATCTCAACGCGCGCTTCAGCGACATGTGGCGCGTTCCGCCTGAACTCATCAGGACGCGAGACGACGCCCAGTTGCTCGCGTTCGTCGTGGACCAGCTCGAAGACGGCGCGGCCTTCATCGCGAAGGTGCAGGAACTGTACCGGTGTGCGGACGAGAGCCTCGACACGATCCAGTTCAAAGACGGCCGTGTCTTCGAACGATATTCTCGGCCGCTCCTCCGCGAAGAGGGCGTGCGCGGGCGCGTCTGGAGCTTCCGAGACATCACGGACCGCCAGCGGGCCGAGATCGCCCTCCGGCAGAGCGAGCAACGCTTCCGATCGCTCGTGCAGAACGCCTCCGACATGATCACGGTTATGGACGCCCATGGCCGCCCGCTCTACACCAGTCCGGCCTTTGAGCGCGTGCTCGGATACGATGCCGATGAACTCTCCCGGACGAACCTCCTGTCGCTCGTCCACCCCGAGGACGCCGCGGCGGCCGCGAGTGCCATGTCGCACGTCGTCGCGCGCGCTGGCGTCCACCCGCCCATGGAACTCCGGCTGCGCCACAAGAACGGGACGTGGCGCACGATCGAGATCGCCGGGAACAACATGATCGACGACCCGGCCGTCGGCGGCATCGTCCACAACTCGCGCGACATCACCGAGCGGAAACGCGCCGACGACGCCATCCGGCACAGCGAGCAACGCTTCCGCTCGCTCGTCCAGAACGCGTCCGATCTGATCACCGTCGTCACGGTGGACACCACCATCCTGTACCAGAGCCCGTCCATCGAGCGGGTCCTCGGCTTCGAGGCCGCCGGACTCCCCGGCACCAAGCTTTCGGACCTGCTCCACCCGGACGACGTGGCCCGCCTGTTCGGCTTTCTGCGCGAGGCGATGGCGAAGCCGCACGAGACTGTCTCCGTCGAGGCTCGCCTCCGTCATGCCGACGGATCCTGGCGCGACGTCGAGATCGCTGGCACGGACCAGCGGCGCGACCCGGCTATCGCGGGATTCGTGCTAAATGCGCGCGACGTCAGCGAGCGCAAGGTGCTCGAGAAGCAGCTCCGGCACGAGGCGTTCCACGACCCGCTCACCAAGCTTGCCAACCGCGCTCGATTCACGGACCGGCTCGAGCACGCGCTCCAGCGCGCGACGCGAAATGAGCGGTCGATCGCCGTGATCTTCATGGACCTCGACAACTTCAAATCGGTCAACGACGGTCTCGGTCACAGCGCCGGCGACGCACTGCTCGTCGAGATCGCCGAGCGCCTCGGGCGATGCCTCCGCCCCGGAGACACTGCCGCCCGCTTCGGCGGCGATGAGTTCGCGATCCTGCTCGAAGAGATCGCCGGCCCCGACGAGGCGACCGCGGTGGCCGACCGCATCTTCGAATCCTTCCGCCCGCCGTTCGAGCGGGACGGCAAGGAGCTGTTCGTCCGGGCCAGCGCCGGCATCGCGATCGGCGGGGCCGGCCAGGATGCCGACGAGGTGCTGCGCAACGCCGATGTCGCCATGTACGTCGCGAAGGGTCACGGCAAGGGCCGGCACGAGCTGTACCAGCAGGAAATGCACGTCTCGATGATCGAGCGCCTGGAGCTGCTCGGCGACCTGCAGCGCGCCATCGACCACGAGGAGTTCGTGGTGCATTACCAGCCGGCGGTGTTGCTCGATACCGCCGCCATCGTCGGCGTCGAGGCGCTGGTGCGATGGCAACACCCCGAGCGGGGACTGTTGCCGCCCGCCCAGTTCATTCCGCTTGCCGAGGAGTCCGGCGTCATTCTCGCGCTGGGACGCTGGGTGCTCGCCGAGTCATGTCACCGCATGCGCGCCTGGCAGCGCCTCTACCCGGCCGAGCCGCCCCTCACCGTGAGCGTCAACGTCTCGGTGCGCCAGATCCAGGAGCCCACGTTCGTCGATGAAGTCGCCACGATCCTCCGTGAGTCGGGCCTGCCGCCGTCCACCCTCATCCTCGAGATCACGGAAAGCGTCATGATGCAGGACGTGAGGGCCACCGTTGGCGTACTGCGGGCACTCAAGGACCTCGGCGTGCGCCTGGCGATCGACGACTTCGGTACCGGCTACTCGTCGCTCAGCTATCTCCGCGAATTCCCGTTCGACATCCTCAAGATCGACAAGTCGTTCGTCGATGCCGACGGCCGCGCGAACGACATGGAGCTGACGCGGGCGATCATCGACCTGGGCCGGACGCTGCAGATGGAGATCGTCGCCGAGGGCATCGAGGCGATCGAGCAGCTCGCCCGCTTGCAGGCGTTGGCGTGCGAGCGCGGCCAGGGCTACTACTTCGCCCATCCCCTGGAACACGACCAGATGTCGCACATGCTCGGCGCGCAGCACCAGCGCACCGACGCAGCATAGCCAGCGCGCTTCGACGCGGATCCCCGGGGCCGCCGCTCCTAGCGTGAAGACTTTCACCATCGCTACAATCCCACCGGCTCGCACGGGGCACGTGTGCGACGGTCTCTGCACCGCGGAGGACGGCACGACGACGGAGGACGCATGGCAGACTTCAACCTGACCGAAGAAGAACGAATGGTCCAGCAGCTCGCGCACGAATTCGCGGAAAAGGAGATTCGCCCGCAGGCAACCTACTACGACGAGCACGAAGAGCTCCCGCGCGAGATCATCGCGAAGGCGAGCGCCCTCGGGCTGACCACCGGCATCTTCGGCGGCGACGACGGCGCAAGTGAACTCTCCAGCGTCATCATCGCCGAGGAGCTGTCCTGGGGCTGCGCGGGCATCGCCCTCGCGATCGGCGCCAGCGGCCTCGCCGCCGCGGCGATCCAGGGCATCGGCACGGAGGAGCAGAAGCAGAAGTTTCTGCCTATGGCCATCAGCTCCGAGGGCAACGTCCATCTCGGTGCCATGGGCCTCACCGAGCCGGAGGCCGGTTCCGACGTGCAGGCGATCTCGACGACGGCGGTCCGCGACGGCGACGAGTACGTGCTCAACGGCACCAAGCGCTTCATCACCAACGGCGGCATCGCCGACGTCCACGTGATCTTCGCCACCGAGGACAAGAGCAAGGGCTGGGGCGGCCTCGCCGCCTTCGCGGTCGAGAAAGACACGCCCGGCCTGAGCGAGGGCACCGTCTGGAAGAAGATGGGCATCCGCGCATCGCACACGGCCGACGTGATCCTTGAGGACTGCCGTATCCCCGCGGTCAACCGCCTGGGACCGCCGCCCGGGAGCAAGGAAGCGCAGTCTGTCCCCGGTGCGCTCGGTGCATTGAAGATGCTGGAGCGCACGCGGCCCGTTGTCGGCGCGTTCGCCCTTGGCATCGCACGCGCAGCGCTCGAATATGCAACGCAGTACGCCAAGGAGCGCAAGCAGTTCGGCAAACCGCTGATCGCGCAGGAGGGTATCGCCTTCAAGCTCGCGGACATGGCGATGGCCTACGACTCCGCCCAACTCCTCGTGCGCCGCGCCATGTGGATGAGCAATACCGGTGCTCCCCTCCTTCGCGCTGAGGGTTCGATGGCGAAGTGCTACGCCTCCGACGCCGCCATGCGCATCACGATCGACGCGCTCCAGATCTGCGGCGGATACGGCTATATGCGCGAGTTCCCGCTCGAAAAATGGGTGCGCGACGCCAAGATCTTCCAGATCTTCGAGGGGACCAACGAGATTCAGCGGCTCGTGATCAGCCGTGCGATTGGCCGGTAACATGCGAACGTAGCGATGCGGCCCTTCGCTGGCGCCGGGGATGGCGTCTCTGGGGCCGCATCCGCCACGTGAGGGTGGGTTGACATCCCTCGCCCGATGGCACCTACAGTATCCCACCGATGTCAACCCCGTGACCCGCCCGAACATGCGTCAGGATTGCCTCATTTGACGAGCAGGAATCGCCCCCGCACCCCCGGCGTGACGTTTCGGATGGCGATCGAGGCGGACGTTCAGCGCATGACCGCATTGATCGCCGCCGCCGCGCTCCCAGCGGTCTTCATCACGGAATTCCTCGAAGGCTTCGTCGTAGCCGAGCGGGACGGCGAGGTCGTCGCCTGCGGGGGCGTCGAGCAGTACGAGGCCTGCGCCGTCATTCGCAGCGTCGTCGTCGATCCTGCGGCACGCGGCCGCGGGATCGGACTCGAGATCGCCGCCATGCTCATGGAGATGGCGCGGTCCGCCCGTGCGAGCGACGTCTACCTGTTTACCGCCGAGGCGCATGCCTTCTGGAGCCGTTTGGGATTCGTCGACGTGGCGTATGAGGACTGGAGGGAACCCGCCCGCGCCTGCTGGCAATACCAGTTTCTGTCGCAGAACCGGCAGATGGTACCCGACATCCACACGATGTGGCGCCAAGCGGCGCCGTGACCTCCCGCGTCACCGTTCGACTCACGCCGCGCGGCGGCCGCGACCACATCGACGGATGGGACGGCGACGTGCTCCGCGTCCGCGTCGCGGCGCCCCCGGCGGAAGGCCGCGCGAACGAGGCAATGCTACGACTGGTGGCGAAGGCTCTCCGTGTCCCCGTGTCGCACGTATCGCTCGTCTCGGGCTCACAGTCGCGGCTGAAGCTGCTCGCCATCGAGGGGCTGGACGCGGACGACATCCGCGCGCGGCTGTAAGCCGGCGCCGCAAGCCGTCCCGGCGCTAGACCCGCGGCAGGTGGACGCTGAACGTCGAACCGTGCCCGGGACGGCTTTCGAGCGAGACGCTGCCACCGTGTGCCTGGACGATGTGCTTGACGATTGCCAGGCCCAGGCCCGTGCCGCTGCCTCGCCCGCGGTCGGCCTTGTAGAACCGCTCGAACACCCGCTCCCGCTGCTCCGGCTCGATGCCGATGCCGGTGTCGGACACGCTGATCGTGACCTCGACCTCGCCCGCCTCGGCCGAAAGTCTGATCTCGCCGCCAGGGGGCGTGAATTTGATCGCGTTCGCCACCAGGTTCCCCAGCGCGCGCTCCAGCCGTTCGCCGTCTCCGACGATCGGGAGGAGCCCCTCGAGAACGTCGGGCCGCAGCGTCAGGCCGGCGCGCTCTGCCTGTTGTCTGAACCGCTTCACGGTGTTGCGCACGAGGGCGACTGCGTCGATCCGCTCGAAGCTGAACGGCACCGCACCCGATTCGATGCGCGACAGCTCCAGCAGTTCCTCGACGAGCTGCGTCATCCGGTCCGTCTCACGCTGGATGTGGCCCAGGAACTCCAGCGCCGCCGGCCTGTCGTCGAGCGCGCCTTCCTGCAGCGTCTCGGCCGCGGCCCGGATGCCCGCCAGCGGCGTCCGCAGCTCGTGCGACACATTGCTCACGAAATCACGCCTCATGCTCTCGAGGCGGCGTACCTCCGTCAGGTCGTGGAACACCGCGAGCGCCGCCCAGCCGCCGCCGCCCTCGATGGGTACGGCGGTCGCCTGCAACCAGCGCTGGGACTGGCCGTAAGGAACCATGCGCACGCCGCGTTCGCCGTGCTGCGCGGCGGCCACCAGCACGTCGTTCAGGTCGTGATCCCGCACGACCTCGATGAACGGCCGGCCGACCGCGTCGCTGTCCGCCTGCCCGAAGATCTGGCGAGCGGCGTCGTTGAGGTACACGACCGTGCCCTCGGAATCGACGGCCACGGTGGCATCGCTGCTTGCGTTCAGGAGCGATTCGAGCTGCGCCCGCTCCTGCCTCAACTGGCCAACCAGGCGCTCGACGCCCGCGGCTGCCGCGTTGAGCGCCGACGCGAGCGGTCCGAACTCGTCGCCGCTTGCGGGAACGCGCGCCAGTTCGAATTGCGCCGACGCCAACGCATCGGCGGCCTGCGTCGCCGCCCGCAGGTGCCGCACTCGTGGTACGACGATCGCACCGGTGATTGCGGCGAAGGAAACGGAGATGGCGGCGAAGGCGATCCACGTGCTGACGCCGCTCACGCGCGCGCCGATCAGCGCGATCGCGATGATCGGCAGGTACACCGCGAGCACGCCCACGACGGCGGCCAGCGGCGACCGCAGCCGGCTATCGGACGAACTTGTAGCCAACGCCGCGCACGGTCAGGAGGTGTTGCGGATGCCCGGGCCGGATCTCGAGCTTCTCCCGCAGCCAGCGCATGTGAACGTCGACCGTCCGGCTGCCGCCGAAGTACTCGTATCCCCAGACGTGCTCGAGCAGTTGTTCCCGGCTGAACACCTGGCCGGCATTCTTCACCAGGAAGAACAACAGGTCGAACTCCTTTGGCTTGAGCGCGGTCTCCTGGCCCCGGCACTGCACGGTGCGGCCACGGACGTCGAGTTCGATGTCGCCCGCGACCAGACGCGGCGCGTCCTCCCCCTGTCCGGCGTGGCCGGCGCGGCGCAACAGCGCCCTGATCCGGGCCATCAGCTCGCGCATCCCGAACGGCTTCGTCAGGTAATCGTCCGCGCCGACTTCGAGCCCAACCACTTTATCAAGCTCTTCGCTCTTCGCCGTCAACATCAGGATCGGCACGTCCGACTCGGCGCGGAGGCGACGGCATACCTCGATGCCGTCCATCTTCGGCAGCATCAGGTCCAGCACCACGACGTCAGGCCTCGCGCGGCGCGCTTCCTGCAGCGCCATGACGCCGTCGCGCGCCGCGAGTACCTCATAGCCATCCTTGCGCAGGTTGTACGAGAGCGCCGCCACGAGGCTCGGTTCGTCCTCGACGATGAGGATGGTCTTGGCCCGGATGGCCGTCGCGGCGTCGTCGGCACTCATGTGTGATTCAAACGGCCTCGCTCGCCGGTCAGTAGCGGGAAACGTTGATCTCTTCCAGTTCCCCCGTGACCATGAAGATCACCCGCTCGCATATGTTCGTCACCCGGTCGGCGATCCGCTCGAGATTGTGCGACGTCCAGATCAGGTACGTGATCGTCTGCACGTCGGCCGGCTTCCGGATGATCTCCTGGATCAGTGCGTGGTACGACGAGTCGTACAGCACGTCGATCTTGTCGTCTTCGTCGCAAATCAGGCGCGCCGCGACGTCGTCTCGCTCCACGAATGCCGTGATGCTCCGCCGAAGCATGTCGCCCGCCATCCGCCCCATCTCGACGATATCAGCGAGCGCGCGCGGCATGGGCTCGTCTGCCAGCATCAGGTTGATGCGCCCGATGCCCTCGGCGTGATCGGCCATCCGCTCCAGTTCCGTCGCGATGAACAGGATCGCCACGAGCACCCGGAGGTCCGCCGCCATCGGCTGCTGCAGCGCGATCGTGTGGATGCATTTCTCCTCGAG
This sequence comes from uncultured Dehalococcoidia bacterium, assembly GCA_964371095.1. Classification (GTDB taxonomy): domain Bacteria; phylum Chloroflexota; class Dehalococcoidia; order DSTF01; family JACRBR01; genus CAYJMJ01. Next base: position 27,059 of record CAYJMJ010000022.1, read on the forward strand.
CTCGTACCGCTTGGCATTGATGGCGGCATCATCGCTGATTACGGCGTTCGAGAGGTCGCGGTCGCGCGTGCGCAGTGCCTCGACGGAGCGCTGGATGGCCTTCTCGACCATGCTGCTCATGATCAGCACGTCTTCCTGCATCTCGCGCAGCCTCTTCTCGAACAGCTCTCTCGTCACGCGCTACTGTCCTTCTAGCCGAACCGGCCGGTGATGTAGTCCTCCGTGCGCTTGTCCTTGGGCGCCGTGAAGAGCGTATCCGTAAGCCCGAACTCGACGAGCCGCCCGGTCCGGCGCTCGTCTGCGAGCATGAACGCCGTGTAGTGCGAGACCCGCGCCGCCTGCTGCATGTTATGGGTCACCGTGACGATCGTGTAATCCCGTGCGAGGTCCGTCATGAGGTCCTCGATCTTCAGCGTGGCGATCGGATCGAGCGCGCTGCACGGCTCGTCCATCAGGATCACCCGCGGCTCCACGGCGAGCGCCCGCGCGATGCACAGGCGCTGCTGCTGGCCGCCGGACAGCCCCATCGCCGGCTTCTTCAGCCGGTCGCGGACTTCCTCCCAGAGCGCCGCGCGCCGCAGGCACCGCTCGACGATCTCGTCGAGGCGCGACTTGCCGCGTACGCCGTGCTGCCGCGGTCCGTAGGCGATGTTGTCGTAGATGCTCATTGAGAACGGGTTGGGCTTCTGGAACACCATTCCCACGTGGCGCCGAAGCCGCACCACGTCGATGTCCGCGCCCATGATGTCGACGCCGTCCAGCTCGACCCGGCCCTCGACCCGCGCGTTCGCGATCAGGTCGTTCATCCGGTTGAACACGCGCAACAGGGTGCTCTTGCCGCATCCGGAGGGACCGATAATCGCGGTCACCGCGCGATCGAATACGTCGAGCGTGACGTCACTGATCGCCGGCGCTGATCCGTAGCGCACGCCCACCTGCACCGCGCGCAACCGGATGTCCGTGCTGGCCGGTTGCAGCTCGGCGCGAGACTCCATCACCTGCAAGGGTCTTGCGGCAGTCGTCCTCGGCTGCGCCGCGGGTGCCTCCTGCATCATCCGCATCTCCTAGCCGAACCGCCCGGTCACGTACGCCTCGGTTCGGGCGTCGGCCGGCCGCGTGAAGATCGTGTCGGTGTCGGAATATTCCACGACCCGCCCGCTCCCGCTCTCGTCAGCCAGCAGGAACGCCGTGTGGTCGGAGACGCGCGCCGCCTGGTGCATGTTGTGCGTGACGATGATCACCGCATACTCCCGCGCCAGCTCGCGCATGAGGTCCTCGATGCGAATCGTGGCCGCCGGGTCGAGCGCGCTGCACGGCTCGTCCATGAGGATGACCTCCGGCCGCACCGCGACGCACCGCGCGATACACAGCCGCTGCTGCTGGCCGCCGGAGAGTTCGATCGCGGGCGAACGCAGCTTGTCGCGGACCTCGTCCCACAGCCCGGCGCGCTTCAGCGCCGTCTCGATGATATCCGAAAGCTCGCTGCCGCCGTGGCCCAGCAGCTTCGGTCCGACGCCGACGTTGTCCCATACGGACATCGTCGGGAACGGATTCGGTCGCTGGAACACCATACCGACTCTCTGCCGCACGTCGGCGGCATCGACTTCCGCATGGTAGATATCCTGTCCTCCGACCCGTACGCGACCATCGACGCGAGCATGCTTGACCACCTCGTGCATCCGGTTGATGCAGCGCAGCAGCGTCGACTTGCCGCACCCCGAAGGTCCGATGATGGCCGTGACCTGTTTCGCCGCGAAAGTCAGCGTCACGTCGCGGACGGCGGCGTGCGGACCGTACCACGCCGTCAGGTTGACGACCTCCACGGTGCTGCCTGCGTCGCCGCCGCCAGGCGGCGCGATGCCCGGAACGCCGGCCTGCTCCGTCGCCGTGTTCATCGCGCTCGCCTCTGCAGGATGAGTCGGGCCGAAACGCTCATCACGAGCACCAGCATGACGAGGATGAACGCCCCGGCCCAGGCTTGCTCGTGCTGGTACTCGTACGGGCCCGTCGCGTACGTGAAGATGCGCAGCGGCAACGCGTCGATCGGCCGGAACAGGTCGGTGCTGTAGAAGTTGTTGCCGAGCGCAGTGAACAACAGCGGCGCCGCCTCGCCCGCGACGCGCGCCGAGGCCAGCACGACGCCCGTCAGCACTCCGCTCGAAGCGGCCGGAAGAACGACGCTCAAGATCGTGCGCCACTTCGGCACGCCGAGCGCGTACGATGCCTCCCGCGTGATCTGCGGCACCAGCAGCAGCATCTCCTCCGTCACGCGCGCGACGATCGGCAGCATGATCAGCGCCAGCGCGATGCCGCCCGCGAACGCCGTGAACTTCTGGTCCGAACCTGTGATGCCTTGCACGCGATCCATGTTGAGCACGACGGCGGTGTACACGAAGATACCGATCGTGATTGACGGCACCCCGGCGAGCACGTCGACCAGGAAGCGGATCGCGAATCCCACACGCCCGCGTCCGTACTCGGCGAGGTAGACGCCCGTCGCGATGGCGAGCGGCAGGCCAAGGGCCAACGCAATGCCCAGCAGCACCGCGGAGCCGACGATCGAGTTCTTGATGCCTCCGCCAGCCACGCCGGTCGGGCCGGGATTCTGTCTGATCAGGTCGATGTGGAGTGCCGGCAGCCCATTCACGAACAGGAACATCAGGATGATGACCAGCGGCGCCACCACGCCGACACCGGCCACCACGATGGCGCCCGTAGCGATCCTGTCGACCGCCTTCCGGCGGCGACGGTTGCCGATCGTGCCTATCGTCATTCGATCACCGTCGTGATCTGGCCCTTCGTCACCCGCCAGACGAGCACCCGGGCGAGCGCATTGACGATGAGCGTGATCACCAGCAGCAACAGGCCGATGTAGATCAACGCCGCCTGGTGCATGTCGTTCTCCACTTCTCGGAACTGGTTGGCGATCACGCTGGCCATCGTGTACGCGGGCGAAAAGATCGAATCCGGCACGTTCGTGCTGTTGCCGATGACCATCGCCACGGCGAGCGTCTCGCCAATCGCCCGCGCGAGGCCGAGGATGGCCGCCCCGAGCACGCCGGATCGCGCGTACGGCAGCACGGCGATGCGGATCATCTCCCAACGCGTGGCGCCGAGCGCGAGGATCCCTTCGCGCTGCGATCGCGGCACGGCGGCGATGACGTCGCGCGAGATGGCCACGATCGTCGGCAGGATCATCACCGTCAGGATGACCACCGCGGCGAAAATGCCGACGCTGAGCGCGGGCCCCTTCACGAAGGGAACCCACGAGAAGTAGTCGAGGACGAACGGCCCGGCCGTCTTCTGAATCCATGGCCCGAGCACAAACACGCCCCAGAGCCCGTAGACGACGCTCGGGATGGCCGCGAGCAGCTCCACCATGTACGACACCGGCACGCGGATCCATGGCGGCGCCAGTTCCACCAGGAAGAGCGCCGCGCCCACCCCGATGACCGTGCCGAAGATCAGCGCGAGCAGCGATGTGACCAGCGTCCCGGCGATGAACGGCAACGCGCCGAACCGCTCGCGCGGCGGATTCCACTCCGTCGACCAGAGGAAACGGAGGCCGAACTTGTCGATGGCGGGCCAGGCCTGCCGCGTCAGTTCGTAGATCATCGCCAGGACGAGCACGAACACACTGATCGCCGCGACGGTCACCAGCGCGCGGAACACCTGCTCGAGTTGAAGGACGCGGAAGATAGAACGCGATTGACGCTGGAAGTCAGGTCCCACACCGGAATCAGCAGCCTGCATGCGTCTCCATCGTGGCGGCGCCGTCATCGCGATGCCGGGCGGAGCCCGAACCGGCGGCGGCAATCCCCAGAACCGGCGCCTCGCCGATCGGGCCGGTCGTCTCGCACCCGGCGTCGTACTGGGCGCGGCTGCCCGCGTCCGCACCGAAGGTTAAGCGGCCACGGTTAACGGGACGTTAACGCGCGTTAATCGCGCGTCAACGCGCACCCGCCTCGTCGCCCGTCGACCGTTGGACCGCGTCGCGCGACGACGCCATCGCCTCCGTGCCGTACCATGGCGAGAATGCTGTTGCCATTGGCACGGGAGGCGCGATGACGGTTTGGAGAGCGATACGGCCGGCGGGCCTCCTTGTGCTAGCCGCGCTCTCGTTCGCGTGCAGCGGCGGCGATGGCTCCAACGCGACCGCGACCCTCATACGTGCGGCTGCTAGCCCGGCATCGGATGCCGCCACGGCCACGCTCACGCCGGCGCCGGCGTCCACACCCGCACCGGCGGCGACCCCCGCGCCCGGCGGATACCGCGCGATCCCGGCCTTCCCCGCGATCGACTTCCCGCAGATGCTCGGCCTGCAACTCATTCCCGGCGACGAGCGTCACGCGCTCGTGCTGTCGAAAGACGGCGTGGTCCGCCGGGCCGACCTCGCCGACGAGGCGGCTGTGCCGGCCGTCTTCATCGACGTCAGCGACAAGCTCATCCAGGACCCCGGTCTCGAGGAGGGACTGCTCGGCCTCGCGTTCGCGCCGGATTACGCGAGCAGCGGCCGCTTCTACCTGTACTACAGTGCCGGCAACCCCCGCCGCGCCGTGATCTCGCGCTTCGTCGGCAGCGGCGAGCGCGCCGATCCGGCGACGGAGCACGTGCTGCTCCAGATCGATGAGCCATACGCGAACCACAACGGCGGCGCGCTCGCGTTCGGCCCGGACGGCAACCTTTACATCGGGGTCGGCGACGGCGGAAGCGGCGGCGATCCGCACGGAAACGGCCAGAACCGCGATGCCTTGCTCGGCAAGATCCTCCGCATCGACGTCTCCGGACCCGGCTACGCGATTCCGTCAGGAAACCCGTTCGCCGCCGGAGGCGGCCGTCCCGAAATCTGGGCGTACGGCCTGCGAAACCCGTGGCGCATCTCGTTCGATCCCGAGAACGGGCGCCTTTGGGTCGCCGACGTCGGCCAGAACAAGTGGGAGGAGGTCGACGTCATCGACCGCGGCGGGAACTACGGATGGAACATCATGGAGGGCACGCACTGCTTCAAGCCGTCCGACGGCTGCGACATGAGCGGGCTGATCCAGCCGATGGCGGAGTACGGCCACGACCTCGGGTGCTCGGTCACGGGCGGGTTCGTGTACCACGGAGCGTCGATGCCGGAGTTGCGCGGCTGGTATCTCTACGGCGACTACTGCTCGGGCCGCGTTTGGGCCCTCAACGCGCACGACGTCCGCGGCGCACCGCCCGTCGAGCTGGCCAACACCGGCGCGGCCATCTCCTCGTTCGCGCAGGACGCGCAGGGCGAGCCCTATATCGTAACGTTCGACGAAAAGATCCTGAAGCTCACGCGCCAGTAACCGGGCGCAGGAGTAGCGCGCTCCATCCGTGGCGTGGGCTTTCAGCCCGCGTCGTGCAGACTCATGACAGGCGTGTGTCGGCTGACAATAGAATCAGTCATCGAGTGTTCGGCACACTGTTATCCGGCGCCGGCGTGAACCGAACGAGCGTCGCGTCGTCCGCAACGTCGTCGAAGACGGCCTGTAGCCTCATATCGCAGCGCAACTCGCCGTCGGGCACGCCGACGACGTTCGAGACGATGCGCGGGCCTTCCTCCAGCTCGACGACGGCGTACTTGTATGGCGTCTGGTCCTCGAACCCCGCGAAGTTCTGGTGCATGACCCCGAAGCTGTACAACGTCCCACGGCCGCTGGCGCGCGCCCACTCCGTCTCGGTCGACCAGCAATCCGGGCAGCGTGGCCGCGAGGGCAGCCGCCACGCGCCGCACGCGAGGCACCGCATCAGCATCAGCTCGTGGCGCCGCGCGCCTTCGTAGAACGGCGCCGACTCCTCGTCCGCCTGCGGGATGGGTTTCGTGTACGTCACGTATCAACTCCCGGTGACCGAGCCGTCAGCGTTCGGCTCGTATTTCTCGGCGTCCGCTATCCGGCGTGCGGGCTCAGCACGAGTGTCGCATGGTGATCGAGCACGCCGCCGTTGCCGGTGACGAGAACGACATCGTGTTTCGCCACCTGGCGCTCCGCGCCCTGCCCCCGCGTCTGGATCACGCCCTCCGACAGCGGCGTCATCCCCCACATGTAGTACGCGCTCAACTGGCCACCGCCCGTGTTCGTCGGCAGGCTGCCGCCGGGGCCGAGCTTGCCGTCCGCGACGAACGGCCCGCCCTCGCCCTTCGCGCAGAAGCCGTAGTCCTCGAGCGTGACCAGCACCGTATACGTGTAGCAGTCGTACGCCTGCACGACATCCACGTCGCCGGCGCCGATGCCGGCCATGGCGAACGCCTTCTCCTTCGACATCGGCGCGCCGGTCTGGGTCTCGACGTCCCAACCCTTGCGCCGCATGTCGCCGGGGTGCCCCTGCCCCATACCCCAGATGTACGCCGGCGGCTGCTTCATCGATCGCGCCTCGTCGGCTCGCGAGACGATGACGGCGACGCCCCCGTTCGACACCAGGCAGCAATCGAGCAGGTGCAGCGGCTCGGCGACCCAGCGTGACTCGCGATAGTCGTCGATCGTCATCGGCTCGCGGTGTTCGGCGATCGGGTTCATCGCCGCCCACCGCCGCTCGGCGACCGCGATCGCGCCCAACTGGTCGTTCGTCGTCCCGTACATCGACATATGCCGTCGGGCGGCCAGTGCGTACAGCGCGTTGACGCCGAACACCCCGAACGCCGGGTAGAGCCCGCCCATGCCGCTCGGGCGCGCCGAGCGGCCCGAGGCCGCGTACGCCGCACCGCCGCCGCGCCCCTCGCGCAGCGGCGCGTCGGCAAACACGCAGAGGACGTGGTTGGCGAGGCCGTGGATCACGTTCAACGCCGCGTACTGCACCATGATGTTCGCGGTCGCGCCGCCCACGTTCATGCTTGCCAGCAGCCGCAGGTGCGTGAGGCCCAGGTAGTTCTGCATGCCGACGCCGCCCATCGCGCCCATCGACGTCACGCCGGGGTTGACGAGCAGGCCGTCGATCTCGTCCTTCCGCAGGCCGGCATCGGCGACGGCGCGCTGGATCGCCTCCGCGGCGAAGTGCGCGGCATCGTGGCCGTACACACGCCCCATTTCGGAGATGCCGAGGCCAGTGATGGCCGCCTTACCTTTGAGTTCGTGCGCGGGCATGAGAGGAGGTTATCGGCGGGGCGTGTTAGGTTCCAGCGCGCGTATCCCAGCCCTCGGCGCCGCG
>CAYJMJ010000022.1:34313-44564 GCA_964371095.1 uncultured Dehalococcoidia bacterium
CAGATGCAGCGCCGCCCACACCGCGATCGACGTCCACAGCGCGAGCCACATCCGCGACCTCGGCAGCACGAGGATCGACGCGAGCGCCAGCGCCATCATCGGATAGTAGTACAGATCGCCCAGCACGACGAACACGTCGCGGCCGGTGACGGGCGTCACACCGAGGCTCTCCGACCAGCGCACGGACGCCGCCGCATCGGACCGGGCGAGGTAGCCGGCACGGCGCAACGCAAGCTCCAACTCCCGCCCGGGATGCGCGCGCGCATACGCCAGCGCCCGTGACCGGCCCACGTCGTCGAAGAAGGACTCCCGCTCCTTGAACGAGATGCCCGGCCGCTCGTCCCAGAGATCTTGCGGCGCGATCGACGTCCCCGTCGAGTACGGCGCGTGGGCGAGTCGCAGATTGTAGCCGAGGCTGTCGTTGATCAGGTACGGCCTCCCCATCGCGGCCTGGTTGCGAATCGCCCACGGCACGACGAGCAGCGCAACGGCAGCGACGATGGGCGCCGTCGCCCGGACGAGGCCCCGCGCATCGACGTCGCGCACCAGCAGCACGAGCGCCGGCGCGATGAGCAGCACGCCCTGCGACCGCACGAACGCCGTCGCCGCAAGGACGAGGCCTGCGGCGAAGACCGCCGCAACGTTGCGCCGGTCTCCCGCCCACGCGGCCGCCGCTAGCGTGCTCGCCACACCAAGCGTGAATAGCGGCTCGCTGAAGAGCGACGCCGTCCAGAACACGAGCGATGGCGCCACCGCGAAGAGGCCGCCCGCGAGCAGGCCCGCCGCGTCGCCGCGCAGGCGCCGGCCGAGGTAGAACACCGGCAGCACCGTCAGCGCGCCCGCGACCGCGTTGAACGCCTTGGCCACCCGAAGCGATGAACCACAAATCCTGTAGAGCGGCGCCAGCGCGAACGGGTAGCCGGGCGCCCAGAACGCCGTCGCCTCGCTCCCGTCGCCCGCGGCGAAGCCGCTCCGATCGACCTTCACGGCGAACCCGCGCCCCTCCGCGAGGTTCTGCGCCGTCACGTGATAGTACTGGGGATCGGAGAGCGGTGGCGGAGCGGCATCGGTGTGCGCGAGCCATGCCAACCGCAACAGCAGCGCCAGCACGACGATCGCCGCGAGCCACAGCGCGGTGCCCCGATCCAACCCTATAATGCCCGGGCGCCTGGAGGTCCCCTCTTGCATGACGAGTCGATGATAGCCGACGCCCGGCGGATCCACTGGCTTCGCTTTGCGCTGCTCGCGATCGTCGTCGCGCTGGCGGTCGCCGTGCGCGTGGCCTGGATCGCCTACGCGAACGTCAATCCGCTCGACGGCCGGTTCGACGACACCGTGTTCTACTTCACGTCGGCGCAGTCGCTCGCGCACGACTTCACGTTCCGCGACAACTTCGGCCGATATTCAGCGCACTGGCCGCCGGGCTATCCGCTCGCCGTCAGCGCCGTCTTTGCGACGATCGGCACGCACCTGCTCGCCGCGAAGGCGTTGAACGTCGCACTCGCGGCGGCCACGGTCGTCCTCACGTACGTGCTGGGCGCACACGTCTTCGGCTCGCGGACCGCCATGCTGGCGGCTCTGCTGCTGGCGCTCTCACCCGGACACGCGTATTTCTCGACGTTCGTCATGGCCGAGGTGCTGTTCTGCTTCGGATTCCTCGCCATCGTCACGCTGCTCGTCTGGTGGACGATCGACGCCCGCCGCGCCGGATGGCCGCAGCTCCTCGTGCTGGGCGCCGCGACCGGCTGCCTGACCCTCGTGCGCGCCGAGGGTGTGTTCCTGCCGTTCGTGTTCGCGCTGCTCTGGAAGCTCGTCGTGCCGGGTTGGCGCCCGGTCCTGCGGTATTGCGCGATCTTCGGCCTGGGGTTCGTGGTCGCGCTGACGCCGTGGACCGCGCGCAACGCGCTGCGTTTCCACGAATTCCTGCCTATTCGCGACAACTCACAGAGCGGCCTCTCGAACGGGTTGGACCGCAACTACCCAAATCGGCCGGATCGATTCAGCGCGCCCGCGCCGCCGCTGGGCGAAACGGCTGGCTACATGGCGCGCCACCCGTGGGAGCTGGTACCGCTGGAGACGGCGAAGCTGCGTTACCTCTACCGAAACGACTCAGACGGCATCGAGTGGCTGCAGCACGACAACCACCCGCTGCTGACCGCATCCGAAGTGCGTCGATGGTCCCGCGTCGCCGACTGGTACTTCTTCGCCGTCGGCCTCTGCGCGCTGGCGGCAGCGCCGCTCTTGCTGCGCGCGCCCGACCGTCGCCGGAGCGTGCTGGCGTACATCATCGTGGCGTGGACGGCCGCCCTGATCGTCGCCTGGCCCGAGACCCGCTACCACCTCCCCCTGACGCCGCTCCTCTGCCTCTTCGCCGGATGGACGACCGTCAGCGCCGCCGGCTGGGTGATGGCGCGGAGGCGCTGAGGCCATCCGCCGGGCGCGAACTGCGACCACCTCCTACACCCGCACCACCGACAGCGTCACCTCGTGTCCGTCGATGTTCGCCGTCTCGCTGTGCACGCCGTGCTCGGGCGCATCATCCGACAGCGCGACGGTCAGCGTCTCCTGCCGCACGTACTCGCCGAACCGCCGCATGACCTCGGCCACCGTCGCGTCGCCTGCGTAGTACGTTTTGATGCGGTCCGCGATCTCGAAGCCGGCGTCCTTGCGCAGGTTCTGGATACGATGCACGATCTCCCGCGCCAGCCCCTCCTGCACCAGCTCCGCCGTCAGCTCCGTCGATACGATGACGACCGCGCCGCCCTCCTCCGCCGAGGCGAAACCCTCCTTCTCGCGGCCGTTGATCAGCAGCTCTTCCGGCGCCAGCCGCTTCCCCGCCACCTCAACCGCCTCGCCCGCGCCCGCCAACCGCGCGATCGTCGCAAGCTCCGCCTCCGGCATCGACGAGAGCGCCCTCGAGATGTCCTGCACCTCCCGCCCGTACTTCTGGCCGAGGAGCTTGAGGTTCGGCTTCACCTCGAAGCGCAGGAAGTCCGTCTCGTCGCGCACGACGCGCAGCTGCTTGACGTTCAGCTCCTCCAATACCTGCGGCGCCAGGCGCTCCAGCGCATGCTCCTCCATCTGCGTCGGCAGTTTGACGAACAGCTCCGCGACCGGCTGCCGCACGCGAAGCTGCGCCTTCGCTCGCGCCGCCCGCCCGAGCGACGCCACCCGCATCACGAGCCGCGTCTCGTCGGACAGCCCTCGGTCGATCCGCGACGCATCGGCCTGCGGCCAATCCGTCAGATGCACGCTCTCCGGCGGCCCGTCCTTCCCAGCCTCCAGCGTCCAACCTCCAGCGACCAGGTTCTGGTACATCTCCTCCGCGAGGAACGGCGTGAACGGCGCGAGCACCTTCGTGAGCGTGACGAGGCACTCGTACAGCGTCGCGTACGCCGCCAGCTTGTCGCTGTCGCTCTCGGACTTCCAGAACCGGCGGCGGCTCCGGCGCACGTACCAGTTCGACAGATCGTCGACGAACGCCTCGACGAGCTTCGTCGCCGCCAGCGCATCGAAATCCTGCAGCCGATCGGTCACGCCCTGCACCAGCTGGTGCAGCTCCGACAGCACCCAGCGATCCAGCTCCGTCCGCTCCAGTGAGCCGGCCGCCGCGGCCGGCGTCCAGCCATCCAGTTCCGCATACGTCACGAAGAAGGCGTACGTGTTCCAGAGCGTCAGGAACATGCCGCGACGCACCTCGTCGGCCGGGCCGTAGCCGAAATTGACGTTGTTCGCCGGGTTCTGCCGGTAGAACAGCCACCGCATCACGTCGACGCCCATGTTGTCGGCGGCGTCCTCGAACCAGATCGCGTTGCCCTTGCTCTTGTGCATCTCCTCGCCGTGCTCGTCGCGCACCATCGCGTGGCCGAGCACGACCTCGAACGGCGGCCGGTCTTCGAGCGCCGTCGACATCGTCAGCAGCGAGTAGAACCAGTTGCGGAACTGGCCCGGGAACGCCTCGGTGATGAACTGCGCCGGGAACCACTGTTCCCAGTACGCGCGATCGTCGCGGTAGTGCAGCGTGGAGTACGGCACGATGCCCGCGTCCAGCCACGGGTTGCCGACGTCCGGGATCCGCGCCACTGGCGCACCGCACTGCTTGCAGGCGATCTTCACGGCATCGATGAACGGCTTGTGCGGAGAATGGCCCGCGAAGACGTCCCAGCCCTCGATCGCCCGCGCCTGCAACTCCGTCTCGCTGCCGATGATCTCGAACGCGCCGCACGCCTCGCAGTCGTAGATCGGCAGCGCGAGGCCGTAGTACCGCTTCTTCGAGATCATCCAGTCGTCCATGTTCTTCAGCCAATCCAGCTCGCGCGCGAGGCCGAAGTCCGGGATCCAGCGGATCTGCTTCGTGACGTCCGCGATCTTGTGCCGCAGGTCGTCCATGCTGATGAACCACTCGTCGACCAGACGGAAGATCAGCTCGGTACCGCAGCGCCAGCAGTGCGGGTAGCGGTGCGCGTACTGCTGCGTGCGGTACAGCACCCCCTTGTCGCGCAGCGACGTGAAGATGGTGTCCCGCGTCTCGTCCGCGGAGACGAAGGACCCGGTCAATGGACCGAAGCCGTCGATGTACAGCCCCTCGTCGTCGCACGGGGCGATGACCGCGAGGCCGTACTCCTTGCTGAGGCCGAAGTCCTCCTTGCCGCACCCTGGCGCGATGTGGACGATGCCGGTGCCCTCGTCGTCGGACACCTCCGTCCAGGAGATGACCCGATGTTCGACGCCCGACTGCGCGGCCAGCTCGTCGAACAGCCCGCGATACGTCAGTCCCACCAGCTCGGCGCCCTTGACCTCACCGATGACCTCGTGCTCGCCCTTGAGCGCCGACTTGAGCGCACCTTTCGAGACGTACAGCACCTCATCGCCCTGACGCACCTTCGCATAGGTCAGTTCAGGATGAACCGCCGCCGCGACGTTCGCCGGCAGTGTCCACGGCGTCGTCGTCCAGACCAACAACGATTCGCCGGGCCGCTCGATCAGTCCGAGCTTCACGTACACGCTGGTGTGCGTCACCTCGCGGTAGCCCTCGGTCACGATCTCGTGCTCCGACAGGCCGGTGGCGCAGCGCGGGCACCAGGGCATCGTGTCGTGGCCCTTGTAGACCCAGCCGCGCTCCCAGCAGCGCTTCAGGAACAGCCAGATCGTGTAGTTGTTCTCGTCGGAGTTCGTGTAGTACGAATGATCCCAGTCCATCCAGTAGCCCAGGCGGATCGACTGCTCGGTCTGCACGCCGGCGAAGCGCGTCACCCGGTCCTTGCACTCTTGCACGAACCGATCGATGCCGAACTCGACGATGTCCTTCTTGGACGTGAAGCCGTGCTGCTTCTCGACCTCCACCTCGATCCACAGTCCCTGGCAGTCGAAGCCGTTCTGGTACCGCTGCCGCTCGCCCAGCATCGTGTGGAATCGCTGCACCAGGTCCTTGTACGAACGGCCCCACGCGTGGTGCACGCCCATCGGGTTGTTCGCCGTGATCGGCCCGTCGATGAACGACCAGCGCCGATCCGACGCCGCGTTGCGCCGGATGTACTTCTCGATCATCCGCCGCTCGCGCCACCATTCGAGCGTCGCGTTCTCCATCTCCACGAACTTCGGCCGCGTCGACACTGGCTTCATCTCTGGTCTCCCTGCCCGGCTTGTCTTTCGCCCCTCGCTGGTCCTCGATTGACCATAGGTTCTAGGTTCGAAGTTCTAGGTTCTCTTCTCCGGCAACAGAAAAGCCCGCCCCTACACCTGAAGGGACGGGCCGAACATGGACCCGCGGTACCACCCTTGTTCTCGCCGACGGCGAGCGCTTCATTTCGGGCGCCAACACGCCCTGCCCTGCTAACGGGGGCTTCCGGAATGCCCTACTGCCTCGCTCCGGCGAGGGTTCGGCCATCCGGCTCGGGAGGGATCTTCGGTCGCTGCGGCTGCGTCCGGCTCGCACCGTGCCCGGACTCGCTTGGCGCCGCCGGCGGCGTACTCGTCTCCGTCATCGCCTGTGCGCGAAGTATAGGCGGCCGTCCGCCGCGCGACAAATCGGGAAACTCCCGCGCGCCCGCGGCCCGCCACACGAGGGAGTGCGCACCTGCGCCGACGATCGTACGATCGCTCCGCATCCATCAACGAAAGGAGCACGCCATGCCGCACCCCGTCGTCCACTGGGAGATCGGCGCGAAGGACGCGTCGAAGATGAAGGAGTTCTACGCCAAGCTGTTCGACTGGGCGATCGACGCTACGAATCCGGAATACGGGATGGTCGGCGTTCAGGGCGAAGGCATCGGCGGCGGCATCATGCAGACGCCGGCCGAAGCGCCGCCGTACGTCACGTTCTACGTCAGCGTGGAGGACCTGGCGGCCACGCTGGAGAAGGCTGGCTCGCTCGGCGCGAACACCGTCGTGCCGCCGACGCCGATCCCCGGCATGGGCGCGTTCGCGATGTTCGCGGACCCGGAGGGACACGTCATCGGCATCTTCAAGGAAGGCGCGTAGAGGCGTTAACCTTCGTCGGATCATCGGCGTTCTTCTAACATGAGAGCGCGCATCCGATTGTTTGTCTTGTTCGCGACGGCACTACCGCTGCTCGCGGCGACGTGCGTCACGTCCACGCACCAGCGCGGCCCCGTCGGCCCCTGGGTCGGCGAGGTCGTCAACACCGGCGACCTGCCCATGCGCGAGGTCGCGGTGACCGCAAGGGTCACCGATGCTGGGGGCCGGACGCTCGACGGCTTCACGGTTTACACCTGCCCGTCGTTCCTGATGCCCGGCGAGCGCGCAGCGTTCGAACTCTTCTTCCCGACGGACGCCTACCTCGACATGACGCTGCCTCTACGCGCCGAGTTCTCCCCCGCAGCTTCCGGCTATCCGGTCGATCCGAACTTCCCCATGCCGGACGACTCGACGGGCGAAGGCCTCGTCGCACGCTCCCTCGGCACGTACCCGGACAAGCGCGCCGCTCTGATCGAGGTGCGCAACCAGTCCACAGCCACGTTCAGCCAGCTGAAGGTCTGCGCGACGCTGCGTACGCCCTCGGGCACGCTGGCGGAGGTCGGCAGCGCCGACGCATTCCCATCCGTGCTTCGCCCCGGCGAGACCGTCACGGTGCCGGTGTTCTTCAACAGCATGCCCGACGGCGTCGTCGAGGCGATCGCGCGCGGCAGCACGATCTGCTGCATCGCGCCGCTGTCGTTCGACTCGTCAGAGTTCGAGATCCAGAAGACGCGCGTCGTGACCTCGGGGGGCGAGCGCAAACTCATCGTCACCGGCGAGATGCGCAACCACGCCGGCCAAGACATCGGCTGGATAAGACTCGGGGCGTACGCGGAAGGCAGCCCCGTGACGCGCGTGACGCCGGAGTTGGCGTGCGGTGGCAAGGTACGATCCGGCGACTCGGCCGCTGCCCTGTTCGCGATTCCGCTGGACGGCGGCGTCTCGTCGCCGGTGCCCGTGATCACTGGGATTGAAGCTACAGCGTATGGAACCTCGAGATCCGCGCTCGTTGTGTCCGCTGTTGCCATCAACAAGCTGGCCGCCCCGATCGACGGCCTCGAGGCCGTCACGGTGACGACGACGCTACAGAATCCGACGTCGAAGTGGATCTACGGAACAACCGCGTGCGCAACGATTCGCGACCACGAGGGTGGCGTCGTCGGCGTTGCGCCGCTGCTCGAGCCGCCGGCCTACGGCTACAGCACCATCTCGACCATCTCGCCGGGAGGTTCGACCACCGTGACGGGCGTCATATTCGTCGTCGCAGAGGCGGCATCGGCCACCGTCGCTGCCTACGGTGACCTGCAGGATCAGGGTCCCATCAACATGCCCGGGAGCCCGTGACGCAACCGCCCCTACGGCACCAGCACCACCCGCCCCAGCGCCGCGCGGCTCTCGATGTACGCGTGCGCCGCCGCCGCCTCGGACAGCGGGTACGTGCGATCGACGACGACCCGCAGCTCGCCCTTTGCGATGTCGCGCAGCAGGCCGTCCATCATCGGCACGACGCGCGCCGCGCTCCGGAACGTTTCGAGCCCGAAGAACACCCCGGTCAGAGAGGCGTTGTTACCCGAGAGGCCGCTCACGTCGATCGCCCTCCCCGCGCGGCTCACATTGCCGACCGTGATCACCCGCCCCCGGTAGCCGACGCAGCCGATGCTGCCCTCGAGCGTCTTGCCGCCGACCGAGTCGACGACGAGGTCGACGCCCGCGCCGTCCGTCGCGTTCCGTACCGCGGCCACGAAGTCGCCGCTCGCGTAGTTGACACCGATGTCCATCCCGTAGAGCTTCAGCCTGGCGAGCTTGTCGTCGCTCGATGACGTCGCGATGACACGCGCGCCTGCCCGCTTCGCCAGCTGCACGCAGGCGATGCCGACGCCGCTCGTGCCGGCCTGCACCAGCACCGTCTCCCCGGCCTTCAGCCGGCCGAACTCGAACAGGCAGTCGTGCGCCGTGCCCCACGACACCGGCACGCAGGCCGCATGCTCGAGCGAACAGCCGTCGGGTACGATCCACGTCGAACTCGCCGGGACCGAGACCACCGACGCGTGCGATCCGAACGCCATCAGCGCGGTCACGCGATCGCCCGGCTTGCGGTCGGTGACCTCGGCGCCCGCCTCGCGCACCACTCCGGCGCAGTTGTAGCCGACGATGTGCGGCTTCGACGGCATATCGCCGCCGGCGCGGTTCAGCACGTCCCCGCCCTCGACGGCAATCGCCTTCACGTCGATGACGACGCCGCGCGGGTGGCACGGCGGGTCCGGCAGCTCCTCGTAGCGGAAGACGCTCGGCGCGCCCGTTTCGTAGTAGACCGCTGCTTTCATGGTGCCTCCGTCTCAGCGCCGGTGCCGGCGATTCGCGTGTAAACGTCCGGGTCTGCCTTCTCCATCCAACGATCGGGCGCGGCGACCGGCACAAAGCCCGTCTTCCGGTAGAGTTCGTGCGCGTCCTTCGTGCCGAGCATCCACCGCCGGAGGCCTTGCAGCCGTGGGTGCGCCGCCACGCACTCCATCAGCCACACACCAAGCCCGCGCCCGCGGTACGCGTCGAGCACGAAGACATCGCACACGTACGCGAATGTCGCGAAGTCCGTGATGATCCGCGCCAGGCCGATCTGCCGCTTGCCACCCTCCGCGTACAGGCCGAAGTTCAGCGAGCCCTCGATGCCGCGCTTGACCACGTCGAACGGGATGCCCGGCACCCAGTACGACGACTCAGACAGCCACGTGTGAATGACGGCCACGTCAAGCAGCGACGGATCCGTGCTGATCAGGAAGTCGCCGTTTCGCCACGTTTCCGGCATGCGCTACTTCAGGTGCTCGCTGAAGAACGCAAGCGTGCGATCCCACGAAAGGTTCGCCGCCGCGGCGTTGTACACGTCTGCGCGCGTGTCGTTAAAGAAGGCGTGTTCGGTGCCCGGGTATGTATGGAACTGCACCTGCTTGCCCAGGTCGCGCAACCCCTGCTCGAGCTTGCGCGCCGCCTCCGGGCTCGCCCACGTGTCGTTCTCGGCGTAATGCCCGAGGACGGGCGCCTTGAGGCCCTTCAGTTGTTGGGCCTCGCCCATGCCGTAGTAGTCGACGCAGGCATCGATCGGGCGCGTCGCGGCGATCATCAGCGAGAGACCGCCTCCCATGCAGAAGCCGACGCTGCCGACCTTACCAGTGCACGCCGGGTGGCTTCGGACGTAGTCGTACGCCCCGGCCATGTCCTTCGCGGCCTGCTCCATGTTCAGCGCCATCATCAGCTTCCCGGCCTCGTCGGGCTCCTTCGTCGTCTTGCCGTGGTAGAGGTCCGGCGCCAGCGCGACGTACCCCTGCGCGGCGAAACGATCCGCCACCGCCTTGATGTGCGGGACGAGCCCCCACCACTCCTGGATGACGATGACGCCCGGGCCCTTGCCGCCGGGCGGCAGCGCCAGGTAACCCTCGGCCGATGTGCCGTTGCTGGGGAATGACACCATCTGTCCTGCCATGCCGGTCCGCTCCTTCAGTCAGTGCACGCACAGTGGAAGGCCCACAGCATACCCCGTGGCGCTGCGCCGCTCCATCAGCCGCATCGACGCGAAGGATCAGGAAACGAGGCTCCGGATCTGCCTCGCCCACGCGAACAGCGAGGAGAATCCCCGCATCAAGCGCCGGTCGCGCGTCGGCGGCGGCAACGAGGTCAACCCGGCGGGGCGCCGCTCGCCCGCTCGCTGGCGACGGTCGCGGCCAGCTGAATCGCCGCTATCTCCGCCTCGCGTTCCTCCTGTATCGCCCAGAGCGTCAGGGG
>CAYJMJ010000023.1:0-20666 GCA_964371095.1 uncultured Dehalococcoidia bacterium
TCCGCACCTCGAACGACCTGCGCCTCTACTGGGAAGAGATGCCCCGCCGCGCGTAGTGGACCGGGCGGGGCCTCCGCTCGCGGATGAGTGCATTGCTCCACGGCCGCGACTTCTTGGCGCTCCATCGCCGGGCACGCTCCCGCCCTGCCCCGCGCGCAGTATCGTTCTGGATCACGGGGGGTGGGGCCGATATCGGCCCCTCCCCGCGCTTGATACGGTACGTTCGCCGCGAATCTACGGACAGGCTTCGACGTTCTGTCCGTAGAAGGCCGCCGCGATGATCAGGTCCGCGAGCGCGATCCTGTTGTCCAGTGGATTGTTCTGGTCAAGCCGCGTCGGCGCCGGTGGCACGTACTCGCCGTAGCGTGTGGCCAGAATGATGAGATCGGCCAGGGTGACCTTCCCGTCCATATTCACATCCGCCCGCATGATGCCGCAGTAGCTGTAAGGATCCTCTCCAATGGCAGTCTCTTCGGCATCGGTGTAGCCGTCGCCATCGCTGTCTGCCGGCTGCGCGCACCCGGCGACGGCGAGAAGCAGCGGCGAGCTGGCGTCGATCGTGGTTGGCCCGTCAATCGCGTCACCGCTGCCGGGAGGATTCGCTCCCGAGAAGTGCCCCCACCAGTTGCCCTGGGCGTTGACCGGACCGCCCACCTGCGTGCCGTACGTGGCCATGCCGGCCGTCGCGTTGCCGGCGAAGCAGTTCGAGTTGAACGTGTTGCCGGTCGGCGCGCCGGACCACTGGTAGTCGATGGCGACGCCCGTGTCGTTGGTCCGGAAGGCGTTGTCCGTGAACACGTTGTTCACGGAGTTGTCGGCGATGTACACGCCGGTCGACGCCGGCATGCCCGTCGCCGTGTTGCCCGTGTAGGTGCCGTTGCTGCTTCCCAGCCAGACGATCAGGGCCGTGTCTCGGATGTTCGAGAACGAGTTGCCCGTAACGGTCACGTTGTTCGTGCTCTGAACGATGAGCCCCTCCTGGCCATCATGCACGACGTTGTGCGCGACCACCGTCGTTCCAGCCTGGTAGAGGAGGATTCCCGCGGCGGCCCAGGTGCTGGGAGCGTAGTCGTACCCGCTGACGACGTTATCGGCAACGCCGGCCGTCGCGCCGTACGACACCTGGATGCCGTTCTGGGCGATGTACGAAATCGCACCGTTGCCGGTGACCGTATTGTTCGTCACGTTTCCGTTGACCACGCTGCCGCCGTACGGGTTCGTGACGACGATCGCGCCCTTCTGCACGTCGCTGATGTTGTTGGCGATGATCGTCATGTTCGTCGAGGCGGCGTTGCGCGCCGAGAGGCGGATGCCCACGCCGCTCTGGATGCCGCTCGACAGTCCGTGCGTAATTCCCGAGATGGTGTTGTTGGAGATCGTGCCGGTCGAGTCGAGGGCGAACACGCCGTAGTAGCGCGTGTCGGTGTCGGGATCGGTTCCCGGCGATGCGGTCGTGCCGGAGCCCTGCCCGTCGATCTGGTTGTTGTCGACGAGGATGTTCGTCGCGCCGTCCACCATGATGCCCTGCTGACGGTGCGCGGTCACGGAGTTGTTCGCGACCTGCGTGCCGTTGCCGCCGATGGCGCAGATGCCCACCTCGTCTTGCGTCGAGTCATTGCCGCTGATCACAGAGGTGTCGAACACGAGAATGCCGCACGAAACATTGCCCTCGGGCGTGTACGCGTGGCCGCTCGTGTGGTTGCCGCTGATCGAGGCGCTGCCCGTTGACGTCACGGTGATGCCGTTCTGGGCGATCGCCGCCGTCGGACCCTCGCCCGCCGTCGTGTTGCCGGTGATGACCGAGTTGACCGTGTCGCGGACGATGATGCCGCTCTTCTGGTACGTCCCGAGCACGTTGTTCGTGATGTTGATCGTGCCCGCGCCGTCAGCCTCGATCACGCGGCCTTCCTGGCAGCCCGTCGTCAGGCCGTTGCCGATGCCGCTGATCGTATTGGCGTCGATCGTACCGCTGACGTTCAGGACCTGGATGCCCCAGAACCCGCCGACGCACGAACCCGTGTGCCCGCCGTCGATCGTGTTCGTCGCGACGCTCACACCCGTCGCTCCGGTGCCGCGCACCCCGGCGGACGTGAAGTTGTGCACGTTGTTCGACGAGATCGTCGCGTTGTTCGCTCCCGCCGCGACGACGATCCCGTTCGCGACGTTCCGCACCTCGAACGACGACACTGTGACGTTCGGGACGGTCACCGTGATGCCGTCTCCCGCCCCTCCGCCATCGATGATCGGGTTCGATCCGGCGGTCAGCGTGATCGCCTTGTTCACGATCACGTGCTCGTTGAAGACACCGCTCGTCGCCTTCACGGTGTCGCCGGCCGACGCGAAGTCGATCGCTGCCTGTATGCACGTGGCTCCGCAGACCGCCGGCCCGGCGATCCACGTCATCGGAGAGGCGATCTGGAAGCCCGCGCTCGGCGACGCGTCCGTCCCAACGCCCAACCATGGACTGTACGTGACGCCGTCCGGCAGGGAGTCACCCGTGCCTGCCGGGTTCAGCGTGTGCGCCGGTCCCGACGCATCGCCCCACCAGTTCCGCGTCATGTCGAGGACAAACGCCCCGATGCCGAGCGTCACCGGCGGCGTCGGCGTATTGGTCAACACGACGCCCGCCGTGTTGCCGAAGACAGCGTTGCGACTCGCGTTGACGGTGGTCGTATACCCCGCCTGTGCGTCGGCGTCGATGCCGGCCGCGTTGTTCTTGATGATGTTGCCGGTGAGCGTGGCCGAGACGTCGGCCGTCCCCCAGCCGAACAAGTCCGTCGTTACATACACGCCGGTGCTCCCGCCGGAGCTCACCAACGCTCCCGTGCCGTCGACCGCGTTGTCGCTGAAGGTGGTCGTGACCGCGGCCTGCTGTCCGGACGCCGCCATGCCGACGGCGCAGCCCGTGACGGTGTTCTGCGTCACGGTCGGGTTGACGAACGGCGCGAAGGTCCAGATGCCGTAGCCGTCGGTCTTGCAGGCGGACACGTTGTTGCCCTGGATCAGGTCGGCCACGCCTCCGAAACCACCGTTGTTGTCGGTGTGCACGCCGGAACCGGATCCGGTGATCACGTTATCCAGGTACTGCGTTCCCGTCGACCAGTTCGACGCGATCGCGTCGTTGGCATCGGAGATGGTGTTGCTCGCGAACGTGCCGGAGCCGCCGTAGTTGAACATCGCGATCGAGGCCGATTCGGCCTGCACGTTCTGCACCGTGTTGTGGTGCAGGTTGAAGCCGCTGCCGCCGCTCGATGCGTAGATGCCGCGCAGGTAGATGTTCTTCACGGTCACGTCGTGCACGACGAGGTTGTCGAACACGCCGGCAAGGTAGTTCTCGACGATGCCGTTGCGCGCGTCGAGGTCCGAGCCGCCGGCGGAGATCCCGCTCGTAACCGCGGGGTTGTTTCCGTCAAGCGTCAGGTCGTGAACGGTAACGTCATTCGCCTGCGTGAGGATGATGTTGCTCGCGGCGGTTGCGCTGCCGCACAGCGAGCTGCCGGGGCATGGATTCGGGATGGAAACCGCCGGTATGACCGTCGTCGATGCCTGCCCGGCGCCCGCCAGCGTCAGCGGCGTCGCGATCGTCACGTTCTCCGTGAACGTCCCAGCCGCCGCGTTCACCGTGCCTCCCGGCGCCGACGCATTGACGCCCGCCTGGATCGAAGCGAAGCTGCCGGCCGGGCTCGTGTCCGTCACCGGAGCGAAGCTGACGCCCGCCGGCGGCGCGGCGTCGAGCCACGGCACGAACGCCACGTCATCGCTGACCGTGACGCCCTGCGCGCCGACGTTGAAGGTGTTCGATGCGTGCGCCGGGCCATTGGCGCTGCCCCACCAGTTGTCGGTGGCGTCGACCGCCGGCGCGGTGCTCGTGATCCCCTCGGCGTTGCCCGAGAAGTCGTTTTGATGCGCGACGACCGTGCTCGTGTCCGACGCGTCGTATCCGACGGCGACCGCCGCCGTCGATCCCGTGATCGTGTTGCCGGTGAGCGTCGCACCGGTGCCGGGCCCGTAATACGTGGTCACGAGCACGCCGGCCGACGTCGATCCGTCACTGAGCGCGACGCCGGTGTTGCCGGTGATCACGTTGTCGGTGATCGTCGCCGTGGCGCCGCCGCCTAGCTCGACGCCGTAATCGAGCCAGTCGCCGGCGCCCTTGCCCGTGAACGTGTTGCCGTCGATGATCGCGGCCGTCACGCCTGATCCGAACGCGATCACGCCCACCCGCTCGATGTCGGTGAACGTGCTGTTCGAGACCGTCATGTTGCCGAACGTGGCCACGCCGAACCCGACGTACTGGCCGTATTTGATGTGTTGAACGTCGACGTTGTCAATCGTGCCGGCGCCGTTTGACCGGATCGCCTGGTACACGTTGAACCCGGTACCGTCGAGCACCAGGTGGTCCAGGTTCGCCGTCACGCCGCTGTTAATGAGGATCCAGCCGCGTGCGTCGCCGCTGCTGCCCGTGCTCTGCGCCGGCTTGACCACCGGCTTCGTGACGGTGTCTCCGCTGATCGTCAGGTTCTTGTTGATGACGATCTGCCCCGTCTCGACGTACGTGCCGGCCGCGACGTGCACGGTCCCTCCGACTGAGACCTGGCCGATCGCCGCCTGCACCGTCTGCTTTGCCAGTGCCGCGGTGTCCGCCGTGCCGGGATTGGCGTCGTTGCCGTCCGGCCGCACGTAGCAGTCCGTCGAGCAGTCCGGCTCGAAATCGTAGGTGATGTCGGCGCCGCTGACACCGACCGTCAACTCGTCGGCGTTGCCGTCGAAGCCGGCCCAGCCCGTACCCGACCCGGCCTTCAGCAGGAACCGCCCGTAGACCACGGCGTCCGGGAAGGCGGCGTTGATCTCCGCCCACGTGCAGGGAGTGGACATGGCGCAGTTGCCCGCGGGAAGTGGAACGACCTGCGCGCCGCCGGTCCCCGCGGCGGTTGTCTTCGAGGCCCACCAGATGCCCGCGAGCGGCGACCACGACTGCCAGCCTGAGCCGACGGTGACGGCGCCATTCTGGTACGGCTCGAACACGAGCCGGCCGCCATACGCCGTATCCGTCGTGCGGTAGCGAACGTCGAATTGCAGGGCGACCGCCAGTGTCGGCCCCGGCTGATAGGTTGAGTACGTCAGCGTCGTGATGTCAGCCAGCCCGGTGCCGAAGTACTTGTTCGTCGCGATGACCGAATGCCCGCCGGCGGTGGCGCCGTCGTCGGTCAGCGGGCCCAGCTCGACGCTGCCGGTGCCCAACGGAGGCGTGCCGGCGCCAGCGACCAGCGCGCCCGGACTGCCGGTGGGGGTGTCGTTCCAGTCATTCCAGAAGTACCACCCGTCGGGAGCCGTGGAGGCCACGAGCGTTGCCGGGCTGACGGCCACGATGGTTGGACTGGTCGCCTTCAGCGGATGGCCCGGCCCGACGGCGAGGCCCATAGCGACGATCGCGACGACGGCCGTGATCAAGCGCTTCATATCGAGTTTCCTTTCCTCAACGTGCCTCAGCGGATTGTGGAACGCGCCGCGCGCGGCGCGACACGCGGTCGCCGGCCGGTCTCCCCGACGGACGAACGGCGGGTGCCGTCTTGCTTCGAGTCGGCGGTATCAGAGCCTCAGGTGAAAGCGATGTGGCATGTGCCCTCCCCTCATGACGTCGCTACAGCCGGTGGCGCGCCGATCTCAGCACGATGGGGCGACAGGCGCTGTCGCACTCCGTCGCATGCCGCGGCGACACGTCGCGCGCACGAAGCGCTCGCTAGACAGGGTTCCGGGCGGGGTATGGCGAAGCCGGGAACGGCGGCGAGGAACCGCGCCCCACTCCCCCACGGCGCAGACTCTACGCCTCACGCGTGACCATGGTCAATCGCAAAGCAGGTACATTTTGTACCTGTTTTCGAATCCTTGGAGGTTTGCTGTGCCGAGAACTAGTTGGCGAGGGACCGAATGGATCGCGTGCTCGACGTTCAGCTGGAACGTCGCGAGTCGCCGGTGGCCGGGCATGGCGCCCAGTGCGCGGCCCGACGCCGTCGCCTCCGTGGCGCGCGTCAGCCGGCCGCCGCGGTCACTTCCAGGAACTGCTTGAGGATCCGCGCGGTGGCGCCCCAGATCACATGGTCGCGCCAGCGGAATGAGTAGGCGATGATCTGCCGCCCCTGGTAGATGCGGGGTTCCGCGACGAGATTCGCCTCGTCGCGGAGGTGGTCGAGCGGCACCTCGAGGATCTCCGCTACCTCGATCTCGCTGTGGACGAACGGGTACGGCGCGGGCTCCGTGATCCGGCCGACGAACGGCCGAACCAAGAAGTTCGACACCGTGACCATCTCGTCTAGCTGGCCGATCACGTCGACGTGATCGATCGCGACGCCGATCTCCTCCCACGTCTCGCGAATGGCGGTGAAGCGAAGGTCGGGGTCGCTGGCGTCGAAGGCGCCGCCCGGGAACGAAATCTGCCCCTTGTGATGCTCGACCAGCTCCGAGCGGCGCGTGAACACGACATGGAGGTCGCCGTTCGCCTCGTACAGCGGCAGGAGCACGGCCGCGCGCGGCAGCTCCGGCTCGTCGAGGTACGAGGGCTGGAATTGGCTCAGGCGCGACTGGATATGACTGATCACGAGCGCATTGTACGGGCGGGAGGGCTTGAGATCAGACGGTGAGGATCGGCACGATCCGCCGCTTCGCGTCCGCGAGGAGGTGCGCGAAGACGGCGGCCCGCACGGGCCGCAGCGCGGCCAGCCCCGCGACGTCCGCCGCCGGCTCGATGAGCGGCGCGAGCCCCCCGATGGCGGCGCGCAGCGCCTCGTTCTCCGCCCGCAGCGCGGACAGCCGGAGGGACTCCGCCGGCGCGGGCAACGCCGCGATGACCGCGCGAGCGCCGCGCGCCTCGTCGCCAGCGACGCTCGCGAGCGCGGCCGAGGCGTCGGCGAGCAGCGTGCGGAGCGCCTTGTTGTCCTCGACGAGGTCGGGCACGGCTGTGTCGAAATCGCGCTGGATCACGCCAAAGAGGATCATCGAGAACGCGAACTGCGCCTGGGCGTAATTCGATTGGAGTTCGGGTGCGAAATGGGCCGCGATGCCGGCCTGGATGGCGCGGACGACCTCCTCCGGGTACGGCCTCATGAGATCAACCCCATCAGCTCCGCCTCGACACCCGGGTTGATGAACGCGGTCAGCGCCAGCAGCAGGTCCGCGGTCTTGCCCTCCACGATGGACTTCGTTCCCGTGATGAAGATGATGGCGAACTTGAAGTTCGAGAAGACCTCCCAGAACTTCAGCGCGTCCTTGTCCACCTTGACGCCTCCGGCCTCCTCGTACAGCCGGATGAACTCGTCGCGCAGGCAGAGGCCGCCGACGCGGTCGTCGCCGGCCCATCGCCAGGACTTGATCATGAGCCAGCCGAGGTCCTCGATCGGGTCTCCCGCGTGCGCCATCTCCCAGTCGAGGATGCCGGTGATGCCGGTTCGGTCGTACAGGAAGTTGCCGGTGCGGTAGTCGGCGTGGACGAGCGCCAGCCGCTCCGGCGGCGGCGGCAGATGGCGCTTGAGCCAGCTCAGCGCCATCTCCAGCACGGGCTGGGGCTCGAGCGTGTCCTGCCTCATCGTGCGCTCCCAGCGCTCGATCTCGTACCGCGCCGCGTCGGTGGCGGAGGCCGGGCGGTCCAGCAGCGGCACGCGGGCGATGTCAAACTGGTGGATCTTCGCCAGGATCGCCGCCTTCTGCCGCGTCACGATCGGGGTGACATCCGCCCACTCCGGCGTCGCGACGAGCGTGCGCGCGTCGCTGGCGCCGGGCAGCTTCGACATAATGAAGAACGGGCGTTCCAGCCACGTGCCGTCGCGCTCGATCCAGAGCGCCTCCGGCACCGGCACGCCGCTGCCGGCGAGGGCCGTATACAGCTCGAATTCGAGGTCGTTGTTGCTTTCGAGGAGGCTGGCCGTCGGGTCGCGGCGAGCGATGAAGCTGCGTTCCACCGCGGCGCCGCCTTTGCGCCAGCTTGCGTCGAACGACCAGGTCTCGCGCGAAGCGCCGCCGGGGATGCGGGCGAGGTTATCGATCCTGATGCCGGCCGCATCGGGCATATGGTGGGCCAGGTACGCGGCAAGCTGGTCCGTGTTCATCGACGTGTAGAGTGTCGCCCGCGCGAGTCTGGGTCAAGGTGCAAATGGGCTCGTTTCGGCCCCCGGCCCGGATCGAAATCCGGCCGATAGTTGGTCACTTGCGCCATACCGAGGCATGCACAACGTTCCCACGGGTGCCGATACTCCGCCGTGCCGTCCTCAGGCTGAGGCGCCGGCGGCTCCGCCCGGGCAGGACCGGCGGGCCCGGGCGTAGAGGGGAAGGTCATCGGTGTCTGAACCCACCGAACATAACGTCGAGGGCCGCGCCGGCACGATGCCGGACGTGGCAGCGCTGATCGCGGCGCTGCCTGCGCCTGTCATCGTGGCCGACGCCACCGGCACCGTCGTGGCCGCGAACGATGTCGCCGACGGCATGTTCGGCTACGCAGCGGGCGCGCTGATCGGCGTGACCATCGAAACCCTGATGCCGATGCGTTTTCGGGAACGCCACGTCGAGCGGCGCGCCGAATTCGGCGAGCATCCGTCGCCGCGCCGCCTCGGCGAGCGCCTGAACCTGCGCGGTCTGCGGCGCGACGGGTCGGAGTTCGCGCTCGACGTGGGCCTCAGCTCGGTGGCAACGCCCGACGGCGATCTCACGATCTGCTGCATGAACGACCTCACCGCCCGCCTGGAGGTGCTCGAAGCGCTCCGTTCGAGCGAGCGAAACCATCGTGAGAGCGAGCAACGGTACCGGCAGATCTTCGAAGGCAACGCGGCCGTCAAGATCCTGGTCGATCCCGAGTCCGGGGCAATCGTCGATGCCAACCGCGCGGCGTGCGAGTTCTACGGGCGCCCGCACAGCGAACTCACGGGCATGACGGTGTTCGATTTGAACCCGGCGCCGCGCGATTTCATCCGGCAGCAGCTTGCGCGGTCGGTGGCGCAAGCGAGCAGCTATTTCCAGTTCCAGCACCGGGTCGCCTCCGGCGAGCTGCGAGACGTCGAGATTTACACCGGACCGATGAATATTGGCGGCCGCCAGCTCATTTGCTCGGTCATCCACGACATCAGCGAGCGCAAGCGCTCGGAGACGTTGCTGGAGTCCGGCCGGCGATTGTTCGAGATGATCGCGACGGGTGCGCCGCTCACGAACGTGCTCGACACGGTTGTGCAGAGGCTCGAGTTGCAGGCTCCCGGCGCGCTCTGCTCCGTGCTTCTGCTCAGCGAGGATGGATCGCGGCTGATACACGCTTCGGCGCCCAGTCTGCCGGAAGCGTACAGCCGGGCGATCGACGGAGTGGCGATCGGGCCGAACGTCGGTTCGTGCGGTGCGGCGGCCCACCGCGGCGAGACAGTGATCGTGACCGATATCGCCGTCGATCCGTTGTGGAACGGCTTCCGCAGCGTGGCTCTGAACCACGGCCTCCGAAGCTGTTGGTCGACCCCCATCCGCTCCATCGAGGGCGCGGTGCTCGGCACGTTTGCCGTGTATTACACGGAGCCGCGGGCGCCGGACGATCGGGAGCTGCGGCTCATCGAGATGGCGACGCACGTGGCCGGAGTCGCGATCGCGCGGGAGCGCTCCGAGCAGGCTCTCCGGAACCGGAACGAGGCGCTCGAGGAGTTGTACCGCCAGCTCACCGTGACGCACGCCGACCTCGCCGAATCCAACGCGCGCCTCGAGGAGAAGTCAGCGCTCCTCGAGAGGGGTCTTGCTTACGAGCGGGAGCGCGCGCGGCGCGATCCGCTGACCGGCGCGTTGAACCACGCCGCCATCACCGGCGAGCTGCGTGACCTCATCGCGGTGCCGGACGGTCCGACGGTGGCGGTCGCAACGCTCGACGTAGACGGCCTCAAAGTGGCGAACGATACCTACGGCCACCAGGTTGGCGACGCTGTGCTCGTCAAGATAGCTGAGGCGCTCCGTCGCGACGATGCGATCGTAGGGCGGTATGGCGGAGATGAGTTCGTGGCGATCCTTCGGGGCGCGGACCGGTCCGCCGCGGAGCAGTATGCCGATGACGTCCTCGCGGCGCTGGCGAACGCCGCCCTCTGCGATCCCGCGACTGGCGCCCGCGTGCCGATCGTCGCGAGCATCGGCCTGGCGATCTATCCGCAAGAGGCCGAGGCGGTCGACGACCTGATACGTCTCTCGGACCACGCGATGTACGCGGCGCGACGTCAACGCGCGGCGGACGCTTCGGGCGCCGTCCTGAATCGCACGCTCGGCGGCGACCGCGCGGCGAAGATGGTCGGCGAGATCGTGCCGCTGCTGACGTCGCCGGGCGATGTCGGCTCCAAGCTGCGCCTCGTGGCCCATCGCCTCTCCGTCGGAGCAGGGTACGACGCCGTGAATTTCGTCATGGAGAGCGTGGACAGGCCCGGCATCGACTCCACCGCCTTCGCGCGCGTACGCGAGAGTTGGCTGGAAGCATGGAACGCGCTGGCCAGCAGCGCGCCCAATCGGACCATATCGTCGATCCTCCTCCGCACCCGCCAGCCGATCATCGTGGACGATCTGACCCGTGACAGGCGTCTGGATGAGAAGCAACGATCGATGTTGGCGGCGGCCCGGCTGCAATCGGGCCTGATCGCGCCCATGTGGTGGGATGGCCGCCTCGTCGGTGTGCTCTCCGTCGGCAGCAAGCGGACGTCGGCGTTCAGCCTGCGCGACGTCGAATTCGTCGGCGCCGTCGCAACCCAGGTATCGGCGATCGTGCGCATGTCCGCACTGGTCGAAGAGCTGCGGACGTCGTCCGCACGGCTGATGGGCGCTCACGCCGACACGGTGATGATGCTCGCACGGGCGGCCGAGGCGCACGACCAGATGACGGGACGCCACCTGCAGCGCGTGAGCAGCCTCGCCGAGGCGATCGCGCTCCAACTGGGCTACGACGCAGGCGCGGCGAAGGAACTGGGCCTGGCGGCCGTGCTGCACGACATCGGCAAGATTCGGGTGCCCGACATGGTGCTTGGCAGCTCGTCGACGCTCGCCGAGAGCGAATGGGTCCTGATGAAGCAACACACGATCTGGGGAAGCGAGTTTCTCGCGGGCCAGCAGGGCTTCGAGCTGGCGGCGGCCGTCGCGCGGAGCCACCACGAGCGCTGGGACGGCAGCGGATATCCCGCGGGCATCGCCGGCGACGCCATCCCCGAGGCGGCGCAGATCACGGCCGTCGCGGATGCGTTCGACGCCATGACGAACGACCGGCCGTACCGCACCGGGCGGCCGCCCGAGGACGCGATCCGCGAGATCGTCGCCTGCGCTGGTACGCAGTTCAGCCCGCGCATCGCCGATGCGCTGGCACGCGTCTGGGAGCGCAATGCCATGCCGTTCCTGGACGCGCGCGACGAGGACGAGGCCGCGTCGCAGGCGGCGTAGCGGCCCGGTTCGGACCGGTGAGTGCATGCTAGAATATGCGCACCCGCGGAGGGGTCGCATAGTGGCCTAGTGCGGGCGCCTGCTAAGCGCTTATCTCGGGTAACCGGGATCGAGGGTTCGAATCCCTCCCCCTCCGCCATTCCCTGGACCTTCGCGCATGAACATCATCTCCCGCGTCCTCGGCTGGCTGTCAGGTGGTGCGGCCGCGGGCCGGCCGCCGCGCCTGCCCTCGCCCGACGAGCTGGTGCTGCTCGCCGAGCCGAACGGCGAAGGCGAAGCGCAGCTCTTCCACGACATGCTCGAGCAGCAGGGCATCCGCTCCATGATCAAGAACACCGACGCGGCGAGCGCCCGCGCCGGCGGGCTCGGCCCGCCCTGGGCGTACGAGTTGTGGGTCCTGCGCAAGGACCTGCGCCGGGGCCGCGAGATCCTCGGGCTCGACGAGTAGCCACGCCCGCGGCAGGCGGTACCGCTGCGCCCTTACATTCCATGGCCAGCGCTATCGCGCGCACCGCCGGGAGCCTGCGAACTGGTGGTCGAAGACGCTCGATTCGGGCCGCCAGCGGCCCCAGACGGCCCGCGCGCGCCCTCTAATCCATCCGGGGCGCCTTAAGGTTTTTAGGGAGTTCCCCTACGGCATCCGAGGGTAATCCCTTATGTGCGGGCCCCTCATCCACGGCCATACTCCACCTCGTTCAGGAGGAGATGAACATGGCCGACGCGCAAACACAGGAATGCGTCCACCACTGGATCCTCGGCCTGCCGGACGAGGACGTGATCCGGGGCCGCTGCAAGCGCTGCGGCGCGACGCGCGATTACCCGGCCACGGTGGACGGCGCGAGCCGCGAAGGGGTGTACGGCGAAGCGGCATCACTCAGTAAGACGGTCTCGCTGCTGCCCGATGTCGGCGGCAAAGACCGTTTGCCGGGCTCGGATCACATGTGGTAAGACTGGCGGGCTCGTAAGGGTGACCCTTAAGGGAAAACCCTGACAGCACCAGGCAGGAAGCATCGGTATCAGCGGCGCTCGCGGAAGCGGCGCCCGTCACTTCAGGGAGGAAGCGGAGACATGACGAACGGAATGGCGCCACGCCACCACGCGAGCCGAATCAAGGTACTGATCGTCGATGACCACGCCGTACTGCGACAGGCGCTGCGCATGTTGCTCGAGAACCAGCCGGAGGTCGAAGTCGTCGGCGACGCCAGCAACGGCCGCGAGGCCCTCGAAGCGTGCGAGAAGGTGCACCCGGACGTGGTGCTGATGGACATGGTGATGCCCGGCCTGAACGGCCTCGAGGCAACCCGACAGATCCGCCGCCGCGTGCCGAAGGCCAAGGTCCTCATCCTGACGGGATACATGGAAGACGAGCAGATCCTGGCCGCCCTCCGCGCCGGCGCCAGCGGCTACGTCGTCAAGAAGTCCGACGTGCAGGAGCTGCTGCTCGGCATCCAGTCGGTGCACCGCGGCAACACCTACTTCAGCTCGGCGATCAGCGACGGCGACGCCGTCCAGGACTACCTCTGGCAGGCGAAGAAGCCGGAGTCGAAGACGGGCTACGACCTGCTGACGAGCCGCGAGCGCGAGGTGCTGCAGCTCATCGCCGAGGGCTACTCGAACCAGCGCATCGCCGGCGAGCTGTTCATCAGCGTCAAGACGGTTGAGGCGCACAAGGCGCACATCATGTCGAAGCTGCACGCTCAGAACCGCACGGACCTCATCCGCTACGCGATCCGCAAGGGCATCGTCGGCCTGGAGAGCGGCCCGGATCTCGGCTCGGACGAGCAGGCGGCGGTCTAGATGGCGAACGCGCACACGTCCAGAGAGAAGCGTCCGATGAAAGACCTGCGCACGACCATCGAGGAGATCGCGCACGCGAAGCCCGACCAGCTTCGAGAGGGTTACCTGAACCGGCTGCGTCGCCTGCTCCGGCTGCGCCGCGATCACTTCGAGGAGTTGAACGAGCAGGGGCTGCGCCTGCTGGACCGGTCGATCTTCGCGGCCTACTGCGACTGCATCGATATCGGCCAGGGCGACGCGGCGAAGGCCGTGCTCAAGGACGTGCGGCTCACGCTCTCGCTCACGCGAGCGGCGAGCCGCTGACAGGGAGACAGGTGCGCGAGCAGAGCTGCATCCTGGTGGTCGATGACGAGCCCGTCGTGCGGGCGCTGCTGCGGGCGGCGCTCGAACCGGCGGGCTCGCGCATCGTCGAGGCGCTCGACGGCAGCGAGGCGCTCGAGGCGGCGTGGCGCGAGCGCCCGGAGCTGGTGCTGCTCGACGTCGGCCTGCCGAAACTCAGCGGCCTCGACGTCTGCCGCGCGCTCAAGACAAACCCCGAGCCCCCGCGCGTGCTGCTCATCACCGGCAACCCCGACCTCGCCGCCATCGACACCTGCGGCGCCGACGGCATCGTGACCAAGCCGTTCCGCCCGGACGAGCTGCTCACCCTCGTCCAGCGCGAACTCAAGGGCGCGGCCGTCAACGCGGCGTAGCGGAGTGGTGGCTGAGAGGTCGGAAGTTGGAGGTCGGAGTCCGACACCGGCCGTAGTCGGCCAACATCGCAGAACCAAGAAGTAGACACGACAGGCGAAGCGAGACGGCCTGACTACGGGCTCGGGACGTCCAGCGGCCTCCCCCCACCTCCGACCTCCGACTTCCGACCGCCTACTTCTGCATCCCCGCCGCGAGCAGCACGCCGTTGTGGATGAGGAAGCTGCGCACGGTGTTGCCCCACTTGCCCTTGCGGATGCGCGAGCCTTCGATCGTCGCCTGCCACTCGTCGATCAGCTTCGAGTAGCGCTCGCGGCCCTTGATGCGGATGCGCTTCTCGCCGTCCTTGATCATCGTCGTCTCCTTGATGATCTGGTCGGGGTCGCGGTTCGCGTGGCGGCAGAATGCCTCGAGCATCGGCAGGCGCTCGGGGTCGTCGGCGAGCGGATCGCCGCCCCAGTGCTGGCGCAGGCCGTCGAGCCACGTCTGCACCGAGGCGTACTCCAGCAGCGGCTTCAACTCGACGGGCGGCTCGGGCGGCGTCTCGGCAACGGTCATGGAGCGAGCCTAGCGGAGCCGCCCCTCACGCGCGAGATGCCGAGTGGCCCGGTCGAGGGCGTCCGGAGGTCGGAAGTCTGAGGTCGGAGCGACGAATCCGGAGGCTGGAGCCCGTCTCGAACCTCTAACTTCCAACCTCCAGCCACCTACATCGGCAGCCCGTACTTCTCCGCGAGCTTCCGGATCTCGTCGATGCGCGCCGGATCGCGCGGCTTCGCGGGCTCCTGGATCATCTTGGCGGCCTTCAGCTCCTCGACGACCTTCGGGTCCCGCTTGAAGGGCTTGCCGAAGTCGCCCTCGAAGTACAGCTCCTCGAACGGCGGGCGCGGCCGCTGGCCGCCCGCGTTCCACGACTCGGACGGGTAGCCGACGAGGATCGTCGAGAGCGGGATCCAGTCGTCCGGCGTGTGGAAGACTTCCTTCAGCACCGCGCCGTTGAGCGTGACCATGCCGACGCCCAGCCCTTCGTCGACGCCCGTCAGCAGCGCCTGGCAGATCGCCATGCCGACGTCCATCGTCGACGGCACCGGGTAGACCGGGCTCTGGGTCAGCGGCTTGAGGATCTGCGGGTACACGAAGTCATCGACGAACTTGTGGCTCCAGCCGTGCGTCGGCGCCAAGGCGCCCACGTCGACCAGCTCCTTGAGCCGCGAGCCCTCGATCTTGTTGACGATGCCGAGGTCGTTGAACCAGTGGATGTGTACCGGCGCGAGTTCCGTGTTGAGGCCGGCCACCGGCGTCTTGAGGCGGTTGAGCTGGTCCTCGGTGAGGTCGTCGCGGAACCCGACGATCGCCCGCGCCCAGTGCGCGTTGACCGCGCACGACGCGAGGCGCGCCGCCTCGAGCATCTTCTGGATCTTCTCGCGCTCGACCGGCCGGTCCGGGTCGAAGAATCGGATGGAGCGACGGCGGCCGATGACTTCCTTGAAATCCATGGTGGAGCCTCCTGTGCGGCACGGGGCGACGCCGCCCCGAAGCCCTGAGATTGTCGTCCGCGCGCACCGCGCGCGCAAGCGCGCGTCCCCCGCGCGAGCAGAGAGCAGAGGGCAGGGAGCAGAGGTCGGACATCGACCTGCCTTCGTGTCGCTTGGGACGATGACAAACGCTGTGCCGAGATTCGGGTCGACAGAGATCTGCTCTCGGCTTTCTGCTCCCTGTTCCGCCCACCATCGGGGCTGCTATCGTAGGCCACGCTGGAACCCCCACAAGGAGGCACCCATGGAGCACATCCTCTACACCAAAGACGCCGGCGTCGCAACGATCACGCTCAACCGGCCCGAGCGCATGAACGCGTTCACCGACGTGATGATCCGCGAGTGGGCGCAGGCGCTCGATGACGCGCGCCTCGACCGCGACGTGCGCGCCGTCATCCTGACCGGCGCGGGCCGAGGGTTCTGCGCGGGCGCCGACCTCAAGGGCGGCATGATCGGCGAATCGTCGCCGGGCGACGCGCCGCCATCGCCCGCCGAGCGCCGCAACTGGCTGCGCGATGGCGTGCACGCCGTGCCGCGCGCCGTGCAACTGCTCGACAAGCCGTACATCGCCGCCGTCAACGGCGCGGCCGTCGGCGCCGGCATGGACATGGCGTCGATGGCGGACATCCGCATCGCCTCCGAGCACGCGAAGTTCGCGATGTCGTACGTGAAGGTGGGGCTCGTGCCGGGCGACGGCGGTTGTTACTTCCTGCCGCGCATCCTCGGCGTCGCGAAGGCGCTGGAGATGATCTGGACCGGCGACTTCATCGACGCGCAGGAGTCGCTGCGCCTCGGCTACGTGTCGCAGGTGGTGCCGGGCGACGACCTGGTCGCGACCGCCACGGCGTTCGCCCGCCGCCTCGCCGAGGGCCCCGCCGTGGCGATGCAGCTCGCCAAGCGGCTCGTGTACCGCGGCCTCGACGCGAGCTGGCACGAGGCGTTCGAGGAGGCCGGCCAGGCGATGGCCATCGCCCAGTCGACCGAAGACGCCCGCGAGGGCCCGCGCGCCTTCGTCGAAGCAAGGCCGCCGAAGTTCGTGGGGCGGTAGAGCCAAGGTCGAAGCACTCGCCTCCAGAGCTGGACGACGCACGGTCCGCGCTCGCACGCTTGACCGCACTTCCGAAGTGTGCGACAAGAGGTCGCATGCGATAACGCTAGCGGAGGTACTCATGGACACCGGCTTCCTCGCCGCCATCCTCGTTGCGGCCGTGCTCGTGTACGACCGGCTTGGCGGCAACCCGAGGTGAGCCGGCGCCTGTTCCAGGTTGGGCTCGCCGTTTCGCTCGTTTTCGTCGCCGTGTCGGCGACGGCGGCGTTCATCCGGACGGACGCCGTTCAAGGTGGCTTTGGCATTGGCAGCGGTTCAGCCAACGACGAAGTCGACCGGCTGGTCACCGCATCCGCGGTTCAATACGGCTTCGGAGTCGTTCTGCTGATCGCCGGATCGGCGATGCTGAGGCGTTATCACACGATCCCGCTGGGGCTCGTTCTTGCTGGCGTCTTCCTCTTGTTCTCGGGTCCGAACTTGAGTCGCTACTCAATCCTCTCGCTCACACAAGGGCATTCGTCTCAGAAGGTCGATGTAGCAGTGTTCGGGGCGGCGGTCGGCGGCACGATCGCGTTGCTGGCCTGCGGTTTGCAGCTCGAGCGCGACTTCGCGATAGATTCAGAACCGGAGGAAGATGACGCCGTCGCGGATTCGACTATCGATTCGGCGTAGGCGCGTTCGAAGGCGCGCGCGAGGGCCCCGCCGTGGCGATGCAGCTCGCCAAGCGGCTCGTCTACCGCGGCCTCGACGCGAGCTGCCGGGTGACGCTCAGCGCGTGACTTCGATGGTGATGAGGTTGCTGGTGATGGGGTGGGGGAAGCCTTCGCCGTTGATCTCGGCGGTGAGGGGGACCGAGGCGCCCTGGGCGGCGGTGATCTTCAGCCTGAACTCGAAGCGCTTGAGTTCGCCCGCGCCGACGTCGGGCAGCTTCCAGGTGCGCTCGCCCTCCGCCGCGTGCAGTTCGCCCAGCGCCGACGCGAACATCGTGGTGCCGGGAGGCACCGGCACTCGCAGCGTGAGGCCGCTCTGCACCGCATCGAGCGTGTTGCCGTAGACGACCGCGAGTCCGATGGTGTTTGCCGACCCGGACGCGTCCGTCGAGAGGGCGACCTTGAGGGGCGTCGCGGCGAGCTGGACGAGGAGCGGCTCGGGTGTAACGAGAACGTTCGCCTTCGTGACGAGCTGGCCGCGGCAATCGCCCTCGGTATCGGCGAGGACGGAGCCGTCGGGCTGGAAGTGGCCGGTGATGACGCCGTTGCACGCGGCGGTGCCGGTCGCTCCCTCGTAGAGGCCTGTGCCGCCGAGGATGGTGAAGACGCTCGTGCCGTAGCCGGCCTTCGTGGGCTCGCTGGTCGACTGCGTGAAGAGCGTGAGGGCGTTGAGCGGGCCTTCGAGCGTGCCCCTGAGGGTGTTCTGGTTCGCGTCGGTCAGGACGAGATCGGTCTTGCTGTAGCCGGACTGGCAATTATCGGCGACATGCGCCGTGACCTCGCCGTCGCCGGTGACGTGGCCCGGCAGGTCGCCCGTGACCTCGCCGTCGACGGCGCCCCGGATCACAAGGTCCTGCGTCTTGCAGTCTCCGCTGGCGACGCGCGCGATCGCGCTCGCCCGGTAGCCGATCGCCATCTGTCCGGGCGCGGCGCGGCCGACGGAGCTGGCACCGCCGCCTCGGCCCAGCAGGAACGCTGCGGCGACGGCTCCTCCAACGACGAGCAGTACGAGCGCCAGCGTGGCGGCCCTGACGGAGGCGTTGCTCCAGAGCTTCGCGAGGCCGCTCGGCGGTGACTCGGTCCACACGACGGACCAGATGCCGTAGGTATCGGCCAGCCCCTTGAGGCGGCGGCGGCCGTAGCGCTCGTAGCCGATGCCCTGGGGCAGTCCGGCGAGCACGCGGACGGCCTCCGAGACGAGGATCTGGCCGCCCTTCGCCATGGCGCAGATCCTGGCGGCGACGATGACGACGCCGCCGAAGAAGTCCTCTTCCTCCTTGATGGCCTGGCCGCAGTTGAGGCCCATCCGGACGTGCAAGGCCTCGCCGGGATGGCGCTCGTTATCGTCGGCGACGGCCTTCTGGATGCCGACGGCGCAGGCGAGCGCCGCAGCGGCGTCGCTGAATGCGATCATGAAGCCGTCGCCCTGGGCTTTGACCTCGAATCCGCCGTGAGCGGCGACCTCCGCTCGGACGGCGGCGTTGTGCTCGCGCAGGCGCTCCTGCGCCGCCGCATCGCCGAGGCGCTGACGGAAGCGTGAGGACTGCACGATGTCGGTGAAGAGGAGGGTGACGAC
Organism: uncultured Dehalococcoidia bacterium; assembly: GCA_964371095.1. Classification (GTDB taxonomy): domain Bacteria; phylum Chloroflexota; class Dehalococcoidia; order DSTF01; family JACRBR01; genus CAYJMJ01. The sequence goes on from CAYJMJ010000023.1 coordinate 18,775, forward strand.
GCCCTCGGGGGAGGCGTGGGCGCGGATCGTGTCGCGCGCCGCGACGCCGAGCTGCGACTGGCGCGTCGAGGGGTCGATGACGTCCGAGTTGCCGGCCGAGTCCGCCATTTCTTCTTCTTGCCCCTCGTCCCGTCGAGCCGAGCTGGCGACTGACCCTCTTCGGGGCCCTAGCATACGACTGATGGGCGGCGTGCGTCATTTGTTCATCGCCAAAGTATCGGCGCGGCCGTCGCCCCGGGCGGCCACCTCGCGCGCTTCGAAGTTCGAACGGCGATCGTGTCGCTATACTGGCGACGCATGAAGTTTGCGGTGCTTGTGTTTCCGGGGACGTGGTCCGAGCGGGACTGCCAGTACGTGCTCACGCACGAGCTGGGGCAGCAGGCCGATCTCGTGTGGCATCGAGAGTCGAATCTCGATGACTACGATGCGGTCGTGATCCCGGGCGGGTTCTCGTACGGCGACCACCTGCGTACGGGCGCCATCGCGCGCTTTTCGCCGGTGATGGAGGCGGTGGTGCGGCACGCGGACGCCGGCAAGCCGGTCATCGGCATCTGCAACGGCTTCCAGATCCTGTGTGAGTCGCACATGCTGCCCGGCGCGCTGATGCGCAACGACAGCCTCGAGTTCCGATGCGTGCCGACGTACCTGCGCATCGAGAACGCCGGCACGATGTTCACGTGCGCCGGCCGCGAGGGGCAGGTGCTGATGGTGCCGATCTCCCACGGCGAGGGCAACTACTACGCCGACCCGGAGACCGTCGCGCGGCTCGAGGACGAACATCGCGTCGTCTTCCGCTACGTGACGCCGGACGGCGAAGCGACGCCCGAGGCGAACCCCAACGGCTCCGTCAACAACATCGCCGGCATCATGAACGAGCGCGGCAACGTGCTTGGAATGATGCCGCACCCCGAGCGCACCGGTGAGGCGCTCGTCGGCGGCACAGACGGCCTGGTCATCTTCCGGTCGATGATCCAGCGCGCTGTCGCTGTGACCGCGTAGCAGCCGTGCCCGCGGTGCCCATCCTGCGCGGCCGGCTGGCCGTGCTCCGCCCTCTTCGCGAGACCGACCGGCTCGATCGCTTCGCCTGCGGCCGCAACAGCGAATATGTCCGCATGATGGGCGGCGACTACCTCCACATGCCTCCGTTGACTCCCGAAGAGGTCGACGGCTGGTTCGACAGGATGGCAGCGGAGCCGTATTGCTGGGCCATCGACGCCGAGTGCCATTGCGTCGGCACCGCCCGCCTGCGCGGCATCGATCCCGCTCATCGAAGCGCGCGGTACGCGATCGGCATCTTCAATCCGGCGGCGTGGGGGCTCGGGATCGGGACGGAAGCGACGCGGCTCGTGCTGTCGTTCGGGTTCGAGTCGCTCGCGCTGCACCGCATCGACCTGCGTGTGCTCGCGTACAACGAGCGCGCCATCGCCGCCTACAAGAAGTGTGGATTCGCCGTGGAGGGCGTCGAGCGAGACAGCGCCCTTGTCGCCGGCGAATGGCACGACGACGTGATCATGAGCATCCTCGATCGGGATTACCGCACAGCATCCAAGCGCTGGCGCCTGTAGTAGGGACGGGTCTTCAGACCCGTCCGCCCGCCAGCATTCGCGGCGCCGATCTCGTAGCGAAGCAGCTTTAGCTGCGTTCGCCGCCCGGAGCGCGATCGCTGGGAACCACAGCGGCGATCGCTCGCCGTGCGAGCCGAGCCAAGGCTCCTTCGCTACAGGTCCTGACGACCTTTTCCCCCATCGACGCACATGGTTGGAGTCTTGTGGTCGATGCCGAATCAGCGCATCACGGAACCGTCGGCCGATCCAAACCAGTACCAGCGGGGCTTCAGCTCCGCCGAATCCCCAACCGGCGTCTTCGGTGACGCTCCGGCCAAACCCCGGCGG
>CAYJMJ010000023.1:20766-44497 GCA_964371095.1 uncultured Dehalococcoidia bacterium
CTCCGCCGAATCCCCAACCGGCGTCTTCGGTGACGCTCCGGCCAAACCCCGGCGGATGATTCCCCTTCGCCCCTTGTGGGAGAGGGGCCGGGCGTGAGGGTCCCATGGGTGACACACACCCTTTGAATTCGCGCCACGCCCATGTCATCTTCCGATGATCATGGGAATCGAATCCCTCTCGCCAGCGCCAACGATCCGGATGGAGCGGGGCGAAAAAAAGTGAAAATTGCGGTTCGATGTCGTCTATCGCGCGCAGGCAGTCCGATAGATAGCGCCGGAGCGCAGCAACGGAGTCGGGGCAGCGCGCACGGTGGAGGCCGCTACACGACCGAGAACACGCGGTAGCCGACCTTGTTGATGCCGAAGTAGCCCGTCGCGACGGTCACCGTCTTGTTCAGCCAGGCGTACCGCTCGTCGCCCGTCTCAAAGCGTGGCGTCGTGCGGAAGTAGTACGCCGATGGGCTGACGTCCTCGCCGGAGAACACGCGCTGCACGACCTCCGGCGCCACGTCGAGGACCCCGTGATATGTGACGAGGATGAGCGCGCCGTCGTGCGTCTGCATCGTCCCGCGCACGTCCAACTCGCCCACGCCGTTGGCGAGCGTCAGGAACCAGTCGCCGCCGCCGGGGCGCACCGTGCCGCGCATCCGCGGCCCCTCGAACGTGCCGCCTGTGACGATGAAGATGTTCCGCAAGCCGAACGGCGACGCCCCGATCGCCTCCGGCGCCGCGAGGTCGATGTGCGCCTCGTACAGGAACTCGGTGGCGATGTCGCGCGGCAATTCAGGCATGTCGACAGCGTAGTAGGGTTCGCGCGTAGGGGACAGAGGGTTCGGCAATGCGCGGTCAGGCCCGGCGACATCGGGGGAACGCGCATCTCGTTTCGGGGCGTATTCGATGAATATGGATTTGTAATGAACTCGGGGCGCACGGACGCGCCTCGGGTTCGCATTGTTTTCGGCGACGCAGGAGGCGGGCTCCTTGACAACCGGGCAGGCCCCGAACGTCCTCTCCGCCACCATGGCCCCGATGTTCCCCATCTCGCTGCCCGCCGCCGCCGATGCCGCGGCGCGCGGCGATGCGCCCGTGCCGCTGCTGACGCTGCCCCGCCGCAGCCTCTACGAGCAGTTCGGAAAGCGGGCGAGCGACGTGGCGCTCGGCGCCGTGCTGGCCCTGGCGCTGCTGCCGATCATCGTGGCGGTCGCGATCGCCGTGCTCGTGACGTCGGGCTGGCCGGTCCTCTACGCGTCGCAGCGAATGGGCCGCAACCGCCGCCCGTTCCTCATGTGGAAGTTCCGCACCATGGTCATCGATGCGGACGACGTCTTCGAGCGATGGAAGCTCACGCACCCCGAGCGGGCGTCCGCGCTGTCGACGCACTGGAAGCTGGAGGACGATCCGCGGCGCACGCCGCTCGGCCGCTTCCTGCGCAAGTCCAGCCTCGATGAGTTGCCGCAGTTCTGGAACGTGCTTCGCGGCGAGATGAGCCTCGTCGGCCCGCGCCCGTACCTCGGCCGGGAAGCGATCGAGCCGCGCCTTTCGGAGAACATCCACGCGGTGAAGCCCGGCCTGACCGGTCCGTTCCAGGTGCGCGGCCGCAAGGGCCTCGAACCGCGCACGCGCATGGAGATCGAGGCGGGATACGCGGCCGAAGTCGGATTGGTGCGGGACCTGGCGTACGTCGCGCGAACGGTGCAGCCGCTGCTGAAGATGGACGGCCAGTAATGACGCGCATCCTCATCACCAGCATCAACTACGCGCCCGAGACGACGGGCATCGCGCCGTACACGACGCGACTCGCCGAGCACCTGGCCCGGCAGGGCTATCGCGTCACGACGGTTACCGGCATGCCGCACTATCCGGCTTGGCGCGTAGACCCGGCGTACGCGGGCGCGTTGGCGTTGCGCGAGTACCGCGAGGGCGTCGAGGTGGAACGTCGGTGGCACTACGTGCCGCGCCGGCAATCGGCGCTGCGCCGCGGGCTGTACGAGGCGTCGTTCCTGGCCACCGGATTGTCGTCGCTGATGCTGCCGCGGCCGCACGCCGTGCTCGGCGTGGTGCCGAGCCTGAGCGGCGGCCTGCTGGCGCGCATTGCGGCGAAACGATTCGGCGTCCCGTACGGCCTCGTGTTCCAGGACCTGATGGGCCGCGCCGCCGAGCAGAGCGGTATGGCCGGCGCCCGCGTGGGCGGTCTCGCTCGGCTGGCGGAGGGCTGGACGGCGCGAGGCGCCGCCGCCGCCGGCGTCATCGCCGAAGGATTCCGGCCGTATCTCGAATCGCTGGGCGTCGAGCCGGACCGGATCCGGCGCGTCCGGAACTGGACGCACGTCGGCGCCGCGACGGTCGATCGCGCAGCGATGCGCGAGTGGCTGGGATGGCCGCAGCACGCGCTTGTCTGCCTCCACGCCGGCAACATGGGTCAGAAGCAGGGCCTCGAGAACGTGATCGAGTGCGCGCGCCTCGCCGCAGCCTCGATGCCGCACGCGCTGTTCGCCTTCATCGGCGATGGCAACCAGCGGCCGATGCTGGAGGCGCTGGCCGCCCGCTACGGGCTCGCGAACGTGCGTTTCCTGCCGCTGCAACCGGAGCAACTCTTCCCGAGCGTGCTTGCCGCAGCCGACGTGCTGCTCGTCAACCAGCGCGGCAGCGTCGGCGACATGTCGCTGCCGTCGAAGCTGACGTCGTACTACGCGGCCGGGCGGCCCGTCGTCGCCGCCGCGGCCATGGGCAGCGAGACGGCCCGCGAGGTGTCGTGGAGCAGCGGCGGTCTCGTCGTCACGCCCGACGATCCGGCGGCTCTGCTCGAGGCATTGATGCGGCTCGAGAACGACGCCGGCCTGCGCGCGCACCTCGTCGATTCGGCGCGCACCTGGGCGGCCGACGTGCTGTCCGAGGAAGCGGCGCTGCGATCGTATGAGCAGCTCGTCGCGGCCGTGCTCACATCGGCGAGACGGGGCCGCGTGCACACGCCCGCGCGCCGGACCAAGGCGCGGCCCGAAGAGGCGCGCGAGCCGGAGGCTAGGGAAACGAGGCACGATCGATGGGCAGCGTGAGATCGCTCGACGGCGCGTCGGTGATGGTGACGGGAGGCGCGGGCTTCCTGGGCCGGCACCTCGTGCGGAAGCTGGAGGAGCGTGGCGCGCGCGTCTTCGTGCCGCGCAGCGCCCAGTACGACCTCCGCGAAAAGGACGGCATCGAGCGCGCGTTGGACGCCGCGCGGCCGGAGATCGTCATCCACCTGGCGGCCGTGGTCGGCGGCATCGGCGCTAATCGTCAGAACCCCGGCCGCTTCTTCTACGACAACGCCGTCATGGGCATCCAGCTCATGGAGATGGCGCGCGTCGCCGGCGTCGAGAAGTTCGTCGCGACGGCGACCGTGTGCGCCTACCCCAAGTACGCCCGCCTGCCGTTCAAAGAGGACGATATCTGGAACGGCTACCCGGAGGAGACGAACGCGCCGTATGGCCTCGCGAAGAAGATGCTCATCGTGCAGGCGCAGGCATATCGAGACCAGTACGGGTTCAACGCGATCACGCTGCTGCCGGTGAACCTCTACGGCCCCGGCGACAACTTCGAACCCGAGAGCAGCCACGTGATCCCGGCGCTCGTGCGCAAGGTCGTCGACGCGAAGCTGCGCGGCGAGGCGCGCATCGTGGCATGGGGCACGGGCAGCGCCTCGCGGGAGTTCCTGTACGTCGATGATGCGGCGGAGGCTATCGTTCTGGCGACCGAGCGCTATGACGGCGCGCAGCCGGTGAATCTCGGCGCGGGGCGCGAGATCACGATTCGCGAGCTGGCGCAGACCATCGCCCGGCTCTGCGCGTTCAGGGGTGAGATCCTCTGGGACGCGTCGCAGCCGGACGGGCAGCCGCGCCGCATGCTCGACACGTCGCGCGCGAAAGAATTCTTCGGCTTCGAGGCAACGACGGACTTCGAGCAGGGTCTGCGCCTGACGATCGAGTGGTACCTGGCGCAGGCCGCCGTGGTCCGGCGTCGCGAGCGCGGTCCTTCTAGGCCGGTGCGCCGGTCCCCAGCCGTGTCGGCGTTGGAGAACTCCGATCCAGGGGAGGTCAAGACGGCGGCGTAGCCAACTCGCGCGCCGCCCGATATGGGGAACTCCCCGATGGCTCGGATCGGCGTTGCGAATCAGAATCCAGTGGTCGCGGCTTGATCGACGGGCCTGCGGCGCAACGGCCGCGGAATGCGGCGCGGGAGAGACGGGAGTTTCGCATGGATGCGGCTCGTTACCTGGCCATCGTCCAGCGATGGTGGTGGCTGCTCCTCCTCGGCACGTTGATCTCGGTCGGCGCCTTCGGCGTCGCGTCCGGCATCCGCGGCCGCGAGCCCGCCGCGCCGGAGTTCAGCGCGTCGGCCACGCTGTTCGTTTCGGACGGGCGTGCCGCGTCGGCGGACGTGGCCACGGTCAGCGATGCCGCCTCGGCGGTCGCGTCCGACCGGCTCTTGCGCTCGTACGCGGCGATGATCGACGGCCCGGGCGTCGCGCAGCGCGTGATCGACCGCCTCGGCCTGCGTGCGCCGATCGCCAGCGTCGAGGGGCACATCGTCGTCGCACTGCCTCCGGGAACACAGCTCGTCGAGGTGACGACGACGGGATCGACCGCGGCCGAAGCGGAACAACTCTCCACCGCCGTCATCCAGTCGTTCATCGCCCTCCACGACGAGGGGCGATTGCCGGGAACGGCGACGGTATCAGCCGCGACGCCCGCGCAGGAGACGATCGTCTCGCCTCGCCCGGACTGGCAGACGGCGCTCATCGTGGCGGTGTTCGGGCTCCTGAGCGCCGCATCGATCGTCGTGATCTTCGAATATCTCACGGACACCGTGCGCGATGCCGACGACGCGGAGGCGGCGGCCGGGCTGGCCGTGCTCGCGAGCGTCCCTTTGTGGACGGCCGGCCGGAGCGGGCGGTTCGCGACCGCCATCGCGGGGCGGAGCGCCGCCCGGGCGGCCGAGAGCTTCCGCATGTTGCGCACCGCCATTCGTCTTGAGACGCAGGACCGGCTGGCCCAGGTGTTGCTCTTCACCGCCGCAAACCGATCGGCCGGCGCAACGACGGCCGCAGCCAACTATGCCTATACCCTCGCCCAGAGCGGCCGGAGCGTCGCCATCGTCGATGCGAACCTGCGCGAGCCCGCGCAGAACCGCATGTTCGGCGCGGCCTCGACTCCCGGACTGGCCGAGGCGCTCGCGGTGCCGGGCGTGTCGCTGGACACCATCGTGCAGCCGACCTCGATCGACGGCATCTCGCTGGTCGCGGCCGGCCTCTGCCCGGCGAACCCGTCGGAGCTGCTGGACGGGCAGCGTTTCGACGCGCTGCTCGCCGGGCTGCGCGGCCGCTTCGACGCTATCGTCATCGACAGCCCGCCGGCGCTCGCGGCGACGGATGCCACGTTGCTGGCCACGCGATCGGACGGCGTCGTCGTCGTCGTGCGTGGCGACCACACATCGCGCGCGAAATGCGCGGCGGCGGTCGCGATGCTGGCGAAGGCATCGCCTCGGATCATCGGCATCGTCATGAACGGCGGGTCACAGACGCCGCGGCGTGCGTCGGCGCGCGCCGTCGAGACTGCGCAACGCTCCGAGGCGGGCGCGCGATGACGCCAGGAGAGGCGCCCGGCGCCGGACCAGATCCGTCGGGCGTTCCGCTGATCTTCCGCGTGGCCGCCCGCGGCCGCCGGCTGTTGCCGCACGCCGGCGTCAACGTCGTGCGCCGATCGCCCGCGGCGCATCCGCTGCGCCGCCTGCTGGCGGGCGCGGCGCCGGCAGGAGCGCGGCGGATCGACGTGTGCGGCGGCCGGTTGAAGGGGACGGCGTTGTTCGTCGACTTATCGTGCGAGAAATACTACTGGCTCGGCACGCACGAGGAGCGCGTGCAGGACGCGCTCGCGGAGCACGTGAGCGCAGGGTTCACGGTGTTCGACATCGGCGCGCACGCGGGGTTCTTCACGCTTCTCGCGAGCCGGCTCGCCGGCCCGAACGGGCGCGTGTTCGCATTCGAGCCGCGCCCGGACAACGTGGAGCGCCTGCGCCGCAACGTCGAGGCGAACGGCGCTCGCAACGTCCACGTCGTCCCGGCCGCGGTCAGCGACCGATCCGGCGCTGCCGCGTTCATCATGCACGCATCGACGCTCGAAGGCCGCCTGGCGGCCGCCGACGAGATGTCCGCGGCCAGCGTGCGCACCGAGGCGATCGATGCGCTGGTGCGTGACGGCATGGCGCCGCCTGATCTCATGAAAGTTGACGTCGAAGGCGCCGAGGGCGCCGTCATCCGCGGCGCCGCGCGCACGATCGACGCGGAGCGGCCGCTGATGTTGATCGAGGTTCACTCCGTGGAGGCGGGGCGCGAAGTGGCCGCGGCAATGCCGTGCCCGTACACGTTCCAGGACATCGCCACGGGGATCGAGGCAGGCGCCCCGGGCGCGCCGGCGCACTACCTGGCGCGGCCCGTCGTGGGTCCGGGAAGGACGATCTGATGCGGGTTCTGGTGGCGGGCGGCGCGGGATTCATCGGCAGTCACGTGTGCGATGCGCTGCTGGAACGCGGGCACGAAGTGATCTGCCTCGACAACCTGCTCACGGGCCGGACGCGCAACATCGAGCACCTGGAGTCGCACCCGGATTTCAGCTTCCTGCGCGAGGACGTCGTCCGCGCGCCGTTGCTGTCGGTCGACCTCGTGCTGCACCTCGCGTCGCCGGCCAGTCCGCTCCATTACCAGCGCTTCGCGATCGAGACGATGCTCGCGAACTCCGCCGGCACACATCGGCTCGCGGCGCTCGCGGCCGACGTTGGCGCGCGGTTCGTGTTCGCGTCGACCTCGGAGGTCTACGGCGATCCGCTCGAACATCCGCAGCCCGAATCGTACTGGGGCAACGTCAACCCCGTGGGCCCGCGCGCCTGCTACGACGAGGCGAAGCGGTTCGGGGAGGCCCTCACAACGGAGTACCGGCGCAAGCACGGCATCAACGCCTCCATCGTGCGACTCTTCAACACCTACGGACCGCGCATGAACATCGATGACGGGCGCGTCGTGCCGGAGTTCGCCGCAGCGGCGCTCCGCGGCCAGCCACTCCCGGTCTTCGGAGACGGGCGGCAGACGCGATCGTTCTGCTACGTGTCGGACCTCGTCGAGGTGTTGCTGCTGGTGGCCCTCGACGCGAGCGCGGACGGCGAGGTGTTCAACCTCGGCAACCCACACGAAGTGACGATGCTGGAGCTGGCCGAAACGATCGCCTCGGCGGCGGGCGGCGGCTGCGAGGTCGCTTTCCTGCCGGCGGCCGAAGACGACCCGGCGCGCCGCCGCCCCGACATCTCGCGCCTGCGCGGCCGGTACGGCTGGGCGCCGAACGTGGAGCTGGCCGACGGGATCGCTGCGACGGTCGCCTACTTCCGGGACGAGATCGCTGCGCACGCCGGGCTGCTGACGGAGGCCGCGTGACGGCGGCCGCGACGGCGGTCGAACGTCGCGCGACGGGCGGCGCACGGCGTCCGCTCACGCTGAGCTTCGGTTCGTCGGTGGTCATCCAGGGGATCAACGTGCTCACCGGCATGGCGCTCGCGCGCAGTCTGGGCCCGCACGGGCGGGGCGAGCTGGCCGCGGTGCTGCTGTGGCCGACGGTCCTGGCCGCCATCGGCAGCATGGGCGTGATCGAGGCGATCACCTACCACGCCGCTCGGTCGACCACCGCCGCCGGAACGCTCGCCGGCAGCGGCCTGATGATCGCGATCGCGCAGTCCGCCGCCTGTGTCGCTATCGGCGCCGCGATGCTGCCGCTCGTGCTCGCGCACTTCAGCGACGGGACGGTGCGCACGGCGTATCTGTTCCTCGCGTTCATTCCGGTCAACCTGGTCGCGCTGACGCTCATGGCGATGCTGAACGGCCTGCAACGGTTTGTCGAGTTTCACATACTGCGCCTGCTCGTCGTCGCCGGTGCCGGAGCGGCGTTCCTCGCGTTGCGCATCGCGGACAACCTGACCGTCTGGAACGTGGCAGCGGCCTACTTGCTGGCGACGGCGCTGACGGGCGTCGTTGCGGCCATGATGCTGGCGCCGGCCGTCTGGCGATCGCTCCGGTTCGATGCGCGGCTGTCGCGCCAACTCCTCGGGTTCGGCCTGCAGAGTCACACCGGCAGCGTGACGTGGATGATGAACGAACGGCTCGACCAGCTCATCATCTCGATCTTCCTCGCGCCGATACAGCTCGGACTGTACGTCACCGCCGTCACGATGACGTCGCTCACGAACCTCATCGGTCAGTCGGTGGCCACGGCCGCGTTCCCGGTCGTTGCGCGCCTGGACGCCGACACGGCGCGGCGCGACAGCGTGCGCAATTTCGTGCGGCTGGCGCTGCTCGGATCCGTCGCCGTGTCGGTGCCGCTGATCATCGTGACGCCGCAGCTCGTCCACTTCTTCTTCAAGGATGCCTATCTCGATGCGGTGAACGTCGCGCGGGTGCTCATGGTCGCGGCGGTGGTGCTGAGCGTCAACCGGGTGCTCGGCGCGTGCCTGCGCGCGCTCGGGCGCCCGCTGGACGCCGGCATCCCGGAGTTCCTCGCGCTGGCGGTGACGGTGGGCGGCCTCGTCGTGCTGCTGCCGGCGCTCGGCATCATGGGCGCGGGCATCGTGTCGCTGCTGGCGTACGCGGTGAGCACCGGATGGATGCTGCGCCGCGTGGCGAAGGCGCTCGACGTGCCGGTCGTATCGATCCTGTTCGTCGATCGGGCCGACGTGCGCCGGCTGGCGCACGTGGTCTGGCCGGCGCAGCGGCGCGTCGAGCCGGTGGTGAAGGTGGGTGAGTGATGAGCATCGGCGTGTCGGCGGAGCGTTGGCACGAGGCGCAGCGGGCGGAGCAGTCCTACTGGGACGACGTGCTGTCCGACGGCGCCGAGTTCGCGCGCACGCTCACCGAGAAAGTCAACGCGGCGGCCTGGGCTGAGGAGCGACTCCCGGCCGGCACGCCATCCGGCGACTGGCTCGAGGTCGGGATCGGGCCGCTTGGCGTGGGGTGTATGCACTTTCTTGAGGGCGCACAGGGGCGGGCGCTCATCGGCGTGGAGCCGCTGCCGCTGATGCAGCCCGATGCGCTTCGGCTGCCGGCGTCGCTCGCGGCGACGGTGGCGGCGTGCCAGGGCGGCGGCTATCAACATCGGCGCGCCAAGGGCGAGGAGACAGGGCTGGAGCCCGATCGTTTCGGGTTGGCCGTCTGCTACAACGTGCTCGACCACGTTCACAACCCCGCCGGCATCCTCGACGAGATCGCCCGCGTGCTGCGGCCCGGCGGGCTGATGCTGCTCGGCTGCGACACGGTGTCGGTGGCCAGCCTCGTGCGCTACCACGGGTACGTGAAGCGCCGCTTCCCGGACAGCATCGGCGTCAGGGCGCACCCGTTCCGCTTCCGCACGCGCGACTTGCTGGCGATGGCGCACCGGGCCGGCTTCCGCGTCCTCGATGACAATCGCCGCCGTCCCGAGTGGCGGCAGGACCTGGCGGGCCATGCGCATCGGCTGCTGCTGCTGTGCGAGAAGATCGGCGACGGGCGGTCCTCGTCGTGATGCCTAGGCGTTCCGTGGTCGTGGTCGATCCCGGCTTCCTGCCGACGACCCGGCAGATGGCCCTCGCCGTCGCCGTGGACGTGGCCGCGTATTTCACGCCGTTCGCGACGCGGCCTGGAAGCAGCCTCGCCGCGCTGCCGCGCATCGGCCGCGAGGTCGAGCGGCGGTCCCTGCCCGACGAGCTGGCGGGGCGCGCGCACGGCGTCGCGCGCGACATCGAAGGCGTGCGCGTGCTGCTCTCACGCGCCGGCGTGCAGACGTTCAACGATGCGCTGCTCTGGCGGCGAAACGTCGAGGCGGACGCGGCGGCGGCACGCGCGCTGCGGGCCGGGGCGACGGTCATCGGCCAGTACGGCGGCTGTCTCGAGACGTTCAAGCGCGCGCGCGTGCTCGCGGGCCGGACGGTCCTCGACTACCCGATCGCGCGCGTCGAACATGGCCTGGAGATCCTGCGCGAGGAGGCGCGCCTGCGCCCCGACTTCGCCGACAGTATGCACGGCGGCGACGTGCCGGAGCGCTACCTCGGCCGCATGAGCCGCGAGGTGCAACTGGCCGACGCGATCATCGTCGGCTCGCGATTCGCCGCCCGCTCGTTCGATGGCGTCGTCGCGCCGGGCCGCGTGCACGTCGTGCCCTACGGCGTCGACGTCTCGGCGTTCCGGCCGGCGGACGGCGACCGGCCCGCAGGACCGCTGCGAGTGCTGTTCGCCGGCACGCTGACGCAGCGCAAGGGCGTCGGCTATCTGCTCGACGCGATGCGTCTGCTCGATCCGGCGCGGTTCAAGCTGACGCTTGTGGGGCCGGTGCTCGGAAGCGGCGCGGGTCTGCGGCCGTACGAAGGTTTGTTCGAGCACAAGAGCGGGGTCCGGCCGCAGGACATGCCGGGCGTATATCGCGCTGCCGACGTGCTTGTGCTGCCGTCGTTGCTCGAAGGCTCGGCGCTGGTGGTGCTCGAGGCGATGGCTTCGGGACTGCCCGTGATCGTCACGGAGAACGCCGGCGCGGATGCGGTGCGCGAAGGCGTCGATGGTTTCGTGGTACCGGTGCGCTCGCCCGAGGCGATCGCCGCGCGGCTCGAGGACCTCGCCTCGCCCGACCTGCGCCGCCGGATGGGTCAGGCGGCCCGGTCGCGATCGCTCGGACTCACGTGGGAGTCATTCCACCGCGAGTTCCGCCGCGCCGCCGGATTCGACGACCGCAGCGAGCTGCGCGAGGAGCTGTCCGCATGATGCGCGCCTTGCGGCTGGATGATTCCGTACGAGAGCGCGCCGTGCTCGCCGCGGCCGCGGCCTGCGCGCTGACCGGCATCGCCATGGCGATGCGTCCCGGCCTCGCTCCAGTCGTCGCGGTTGCCGCCATCCTGGCGGCGTTGTCGATCGACTGGCGGCGAGGCGTCCTGGCGCTGCTCGTAGTGCTGCCGTTCGCCGGGTTGCCGGTGTTCATCGCCGGCGCCCCCGGTCTCGCGCTTCGCGACGTCGCGGTTACGGCTCCCCTGTACATCGCGTTTGGCCTGGCGATGCTGCGCTCCGATGAGAACGCGCTGTCGCCGCTCGGTGTCGGCGTGCCAGCGCTCGCGCTGTTCGCGGCGCTCGTCGTGGTTGGCGTCGTCCGCGCGCCGTCGCTCACCGTCGGCGTCATCGGCGCGAAGGTGTGGCTCGCCTACATACCGATGCTCGCGATCGGCTACCGATTCGTCCGCAGAGCCGACGATTTCGAGGGCGTCCTGCGGATCACGGCGCTGGTCGGGCTCGTTCCCGCCGCCGTCGCCCTGTCCGAATGCCTGCTGGCGACCCGCGCGACCCAAGTCCCGTTCGGTCCCTGGATCAACCATTTCGGCCCGTTCGATGGCATGTACGGAGCCTGGTTCGAGCACGTCAGGTACAGCGCGGTGGCGTTCGGGCCGGACGGCCACGCGATCGTGATCCCGCGCGTGCCGAGCACGTTCACGGGCGCGACGCAGTACTTCGGATTCGCAATGGTGGCGTATGCCGCCGGGCTCGCGATGGCCCTGCGGCGCCGGACCGGCTGGTGGGCGCTCTGCGCTATCGTGCTCGGCGCCGCCGCAATCGCATCGGGCGTCCGCCTGGCGTATGTCGCGGTGCCCGCGATGTCGCTGCTCGCGTTCATCCTCGCCGGCGTGCCGATGCGATGGACCGCGGGTGCCACGCTCGTCGCGGTAGCACTGCTGGCATCCGCATCGATCGCCGGCGCCAACCCGGTGCGCGTGGCCTCGATGATCCCGGCGCATGCGCAGCAGCAGTTGCGCACGGCGTCGAGGGAGTTCGATGGAGCGCTGACGTCGGGCATTGCGGGCCACGGAACGGGCTGGGACACGAACGCGGCGCTGCGCTACGGCTCCGCCGGCGAGACGAGATTCATCGAGAACTGGTACGCGAAGGCGGCGCTGGAGCTTGGCATCATCGGTCTCGTGAGCATCGTCGTTGCCTTCGCCGCGATGGGCGTCCGGCTCGCGGCGCCGTGGGGGCGGCTCGATGTGCGGTCGCGGCAGCTCGCCGCGCCGGTGCTGGCGCTGCTCGCCGTGATGGCGCTCGCGCTGTTCAAGGGTCCGTACATCGACCTCGATCCGCTGAACGTGTACTTCTGGCTGCTCGCGGGCATGCTCGCGGGACTGTACAGGGCGGCAGGCGCGACGGCTGAATCGCGGAAGGAGAGGCGCGGTGAGTTTGGCTCAACATAACGTACCGCGACTCCCCGACAGACACCGCCTCGCCTCGACCCCCGACGCCGCAGGGCCGGTGCGGCTGCTGGTCATTGGCCACTCCTACATGACGCGGTTTGCGCAAGCGAAGTACGAGGCGCTCGTGCGCCGGTACGCCGACGTGTCGGTGCTGGCGCTCGTTCCGGAGCACTGGGGCGGCGATCTGATCGATCGCAGGGCGGAAGAGCGCGCTGACGAGCGGCTGCGCGTGATTGCGCTGCCGGTCGCGTTCGAGTCCTGGGGCAGCCGATACATCTTCACGTCGACGCGGCTGGTGCCGCTGCTGCGCGAGTTTCGCCCGAATGTCGTGCAGGTCGAGCACGAGCCGGTGGCGCTGTCGCTGTTGCAGCTCAACCTCACGCTCGCGGCACTCGGCCAGCGGCCGAAGACCGTGCTGTTCTCGTGGGAGGACATCGTCCCGCGGCGCAGCCCGGCGATGGCAGCGCTGTCGAGGGCGATCGAGCGGTTCAACGTACCGCGCATTGCCCACGCGATTCCCGGAAACGACGATGCGGTGGAGGTGCTCCGCAGGAAGGGCTTCAGCGGACCGGTGACGCTGCTCCCGCAGGTCGGCATCGACCCGCAGGAGTTCGGCCCCGGCAGAGAAGACGCTCTGCGCGCGGAGCTTCGCCTGGGCGAGAGTTTCGTCGTGGGGTTCGCGGGACGGATCGTGCGGGAGAAAGGGCTGCTGACGCTCGCGCACGCGCTGGCGGCCATGCCAGATCGCGACTGGAAGCTGCTGCTCGTCGGCGCGGGCGACCTGCTGCCGGAACTCCGGCGCACCCTCGACGCGGCGGGCCTGAGCGAGCGGCTGCGGCACGTGGCGGCGGTGCCGCATCGTGCGCTTCCGCGCTACTACCGCTGCATGGACGCGTTCGTGCTGCCGTCGGAGACGACGCCGCGGTGGAAGGAGCAGTTCGGCCACGTGTTGCTGGAGGCGATGGCGTGCGGGCTGCCGATTGTTGCATCGTCGTCGGGGTTCATCCCCAAGGTGGTGGGCGATGCCGGGCTGATCTTCCCGGAAGGTGACGAGCGGGCGCTGGCGGAGGCGCTGTCTTGCGTGATCGATGACGCAGCGCTGCGAACGGTGCTGGTACGCCGCGGCCACGTGGCCGTCGCGGAGCGATACAGCCACGAAGCGGTGGCAGGCCGGCTCTACGAGATCTACCGCAGCGTGTTGTGCGACGGCGCTGCCGAAACTCGGACAGCGCAGGAGGGATGCGCCGCATGAGGTTCACGGAGCAGCATTTTCTGGGATTCCTGCTGGATCGGCAGCCGCTGCCGGAGCCAGTGTTGGAGGTAGGCGTTGGCTGGGACATCAACTTCCATTGGAAGCCGTTCGAGGATCGCGGCTACACGCAGTTCCTGACGCAGGACATGCAGGCGTACGAGGGGGCGGACCCGCCCGACTTTGTCTGCGATGTGTGCGACCTGGCGCCGGTCGCCGACGAATCCGCCGGCACGGTGCTGTGCTTCAACGTGCTCGAGCATTGTCACGCGCCATGGGAAGCCGTCGTGGCGATGCGGCGCGTGCTGCGAGAGGGCGGCGTGCTCGTCGGCTCGGTGCCGCTGCGGACAGCGATCCACCGCCACGACAAGGACTACTGGCGGTTCTGCCCGGACGGCATCGCCGAACTGTTCCGCTCGCTGCGACTGGAGTGCTTCGTCATCGAGGGCAACCCACGGCTGCCGGCGAACCTGCTCTGGCAGGCGCGGCGTGACAGCTCGAAGCCGGACTGGCGCGAGGAGAACGCGGAGGTCGTCGCGCGGCCGTACGTGATCACCGACACGGACTACCTGACGCCGAACGCGCTGAAGAAGATGGTCGTGCGTGCGGTGCGGGCGTTCGGGTACGACCTGGGTCTGTGGACGAAGACGCGAAACGTCGAGCAGATGCGGACGTTCGGGTACCGGGAGTGGAAGCTGGTACCGCAAGGCACGCGGTGGGACGCGGCGGAGGACGGAGGAGCGCAGGACGCGGAGTCGAGATGCGCGTAGCGATGTTCACGCTGCTGACGGAGAAGAACGCGGCGAGTCGCGCGTTCGGTTACCAGTTCGCGCCGCGGTTCCGCGCGGCGGGCGTGGAGACGGCCGTCTACCCGCCGTCGCCAGTGCGGATCTTCGAGCTGCTGTGCGAGGGACGGTTGCTCGCGGGTCCGCGAAAGGCGTTGTACTGGTACGGGATCGCGCTGCCGGTTCGGCTGTGGCAGATCGCCCGGGCGTGGCGCTGCGACGTGATCTTCATTCAGCGTGGGATTTTCCGGTATGACGCGCGCCCGCTGCTCGAATCGCTGCTCTGCTTCCTCGCGCGCAGGCTCCACGGCGCACGCGTCGTGTACCACATCGACGACGCGCTTTACCTGCACACCGATGCCCGGCATATCCAGCGCCGCATCGCAATGGCCGACATGGTGCTCACCGGGAACCCCGACGTCGCCGAGTACGCGCGACGGTGGAATGCGAATGTCACGACGTTCGAGGGCGCGCTCGACCTGGCGTACTACGCGCCCCCCGCGCGTCGCGATGGCGACGGCGTGGTGATTGGCTGGACAGGGACGGAGCCCGCAGACGTCGCGGACATGCCGGCGGTGATGGCGCGAATGCCGCGCGGTCTCGACGTGCGGTTCCGTGTCGTGGGACCGGAGTGCGCGCGACGTGTGGGGTGGCCGCGCATCGAGCACCGGCGATGGTCGCTGGACCGCGAGGTCGAGAACCTGCGCTCGTTCGACATCGGCGTGATGCCGCTGCGAGACACGGCGTACAACCGGGCGAAGGAGGGCTTCAAGCTCAAACAGTACATGGCCGTCGGCATCCCCGTCGTGGCGTCGCCGGTCGGCAAGAACGTGGAGTTGGTACAGGACGGCGTCAACGGCTTCTTCGCCCTCACGGAGCAGGAGTGGGGCGAAAAGCTGGCGCTGCTGGCGTGCGACCCTGACCTGCGCCGGCGCATGGGCGCGGCCGGCCGGCGCCTCGTAGAGGAGCGCTACAGCCTCGACGAGGCGGCGCCGCGGCTGCTGGAGATCCTCCGCGCCGCAGCAGCCGCGCGGACAGGAGCGGAGGGGGCGGACGCATGTGCGGCATAGCTGGCGCCGTCATGGCCGACCCGTCCGGCGCGGAGCACGCCGTCGTCGCGATGTGCGACCGGATGACCGCGCGAGGGCCAGATGACGCCGGCATCGCGCTCCTGACTTCAGACGACACCGCCGTCGCGATCGGCAACCGGCGTCTGGCGATCATCGATCCGTCGCCGGCGGGGCATCAGCCGATGCACGACGCCGACGCCGGCACGGCGATCGTCTTCAACGGCATGATCTACAACTACCGCGAGCTGCGCGCGGAACTCACGGCCGCAGGCGAGCGCTTCGTCTCGGACTGCGACACGGAGGTGGTACTGAAGGCGTACGGCCGCTTCGGTGCCGGCTGCGTGCGTCGGCTCCGCGGAATGTTCGCGTTCGCCGTGTGGGACGGGCCGCGGCGCGAGCTGTTCCTGGCGCGCGACCGCCTCGGCATCAAGCCACTGTATTACGCGCAGCCCACGGGCGGCTTCCTGTTCGCGTCGCAAGTGAAGGCGCTACTGGAAACCGGCCGTGTGCCGGTGCGCCTCTCGTCCGCCGGCATCGCGTCGTACATGGCGTACGGTGCGGTGAGCGAGCCGCTGACCGCGATCGACGGTGTGTTTGCGCTGCCAGCGGGGCATACGGCGACGTTGCGTGGCAACGCACTTACGCTCCGGCGATACTGGAGCCCGCCGGACGTCCGGTCAACGGAGATGTCGCGTGGGGAGGCCGCACGCGAACTGCGGGCACGACTCGAAGACAGCGTCCGCAGCCACCTGGTCGCAGACGCTCCGCTTGGCGTCTTCCTGTCGGGCGGCGTCGACTCGTCGTTGCTGGCGGCACTCGCGGCGCGTGAGACGCCGCACGTGCGCACCGTATCGGTGGCGTTCGACGACGCGGCGTACTCCGAGGCGCCGTATCAGGAGATGGTCGCGCGCCACATCGGCAGCGAACACGTGCGGCTGACGCTTCGACCGGATGACTTGCTCGGCTGGCGTCGTGACGCGTTCATCGCGATGGACCAGCCGACGTTTGACGGCATCAACACGTACGTGGTTTCGCACGCGGCCGCGTCGGCCGGGCTGAAGGTGGCGCTGAGCGGCCTGGGGGCGGACGAGTTGTTCGACGGGTACGGATACGTCTCGCGTGTGCGGGAGCTCGATCGCGTGCGACGCCTGCCGCCGCTGGTCGGCACGATCGCGGCTGGCGCATCCGTCGTTGCGATGCGGAATCGCAATTGGGAGAAGATGTCGGCGTGGCTTTCCGGACGCGCCGGCGGGTCGTCGTACGACTTGCTCCGCCGCCTCTTCCTGGACCACGAGGCGGCAGGTTTGCTCGCGACGGCGCCCAACGGCGCGCTGCCACGCGCGGCGGTGATCGACGCAACCGGCGACGTCCACGCGCAGATCTCGGCGCTGGACCTTGCGAACTACACGAAGAACGTGCTGCTGCGCGACACCGACGCGATGAGCATGGCGCACAGCGTCGAGGTGCGCGTGCCGTATCTCGACGACCCGCTCGTTGAGTGGGTGTTGTCGCTGCCGGGAGAGCTGAAGACAGGGGGAAAGGGGCTGCTCGTCGAGGCGACGCGCGACCTGTTGCCGCCGGAGATCTTCGCGCGCCGCAAGCAGGGATTCGCGCTGCCGCTCGGCCGCTGGCTGGCGAGCGAGCTGCGAGACGAGGTCGCGGCAACGCTTCGCCGTCCGCCGGAGGTGCTTGCCGGAGTGCTGAACGTGGACGCAGTCGCGGGCGTCTGGCGGGCGTTCTTGCGCGACGGCCGGCGGTGGCATCGGCCATGGGCCCTGTACGCGCTCTGCTGCTGGGCCGAGAGCCTGACGTCGCCGGTGGGGGCCGCCGCATGAGAGTGCTGCACGTCATCCCGAACCTCGCCGCCCGGACCGGCGGCCCGCCCGTCGCCGTCGTGGAGTCGTCGCTGGCGCTCGCGCGCTGCGGCGTCGACACGACGATCTTCGCGACCGATATGGCCGAGACCGCATCCGCGCCATCGCACGCCCGCGTGTCGCCCGCCGATCTGCCGGGCGGCGCCGAGACCCTCGACGTGCGCCTCTTTCCCGCGCGCTGGCCGCGGAGGCTGGCGTACTCGCCCGCGCTGTCCCGCGCGCTCGACGAGGAGGCACGCGGGTACGACGTCGTGCACATCCACTCGCTCTTCCTGTTCCCGCAGTACGCGGCGTACCGGGCGGCGCGGCGCTCCCGCGTGCCCTACGTCGTCTCGCCGAGAGGCGCGCTCGACCCGTATCTCCGCGCCCGGAGCCGGCCGCTCAAGGCGATCAACGATGCGCTCTGGCAGCGCGCGATGCTCGACGGCGCGGCCGCGATGCACGTCACCTCGGACGACGAGGCGCGGCTGTTGCGCGACGTTGCGCCGGCCGTGCCGAGGGCGGTCGTCCCCAACGGCATCCGGTGCGCGGATTTCGACGATCTGCCCCCCGCCGGCGAGTTCCGCCGCCGCTTCCTCGGCGGCCACGATGGACCGGTTGTGACGTACCTGGGCCGGATCTCGCACAAGAAGGGGCTTGACCTGCTGATCCGCGCGTTCGCGCTGGCCGCCCGCGATGTGCCCGAGGCGCGCCTGGCGATCGTCGGCCCCGACGACGAAGGGCTGACGCCGGCGCTCGCCGCCGTGGCGGCGCGAGAGGGAATCGCCGCCTCGGTCACGTTCACGGGCATGCTGCGCGGACGCGACAAGCTGGCCGCGCTCGCCGCTACTGACGTCTGGGCGCTGTCGTCGCACTCGGAGAACTTCGGCATCGCCGTGGCCGAGGCGCTGGCGGCGGGACGCGCCGTCGTCGTGTCGCCGGGCGTGAATATCGCGCCAGAGATCGCCGCGGCGGGCGCGGGCGTCGTCAGCGAACTCAGCGCCGGGGCGTTCGGGGCATCGATCGCGTCGCTGCTGCGCGATGACGTCGCGCGGGCGCGGTTTGGCCGAGCGGGCCGCGCCTTCGCGCGTCGCTACGACTGGGCCGCGGTCGCGCCGCGGCTCGCGGCGATGTACGCGGACGTCGCGGAAACGCGGAGGCAGGCGGCGTGATCGATTCCGGCGTCACGGTGATCATCCCGGCGCGCGACGAGGCGCTGCACATCGCGCGCTGCGTCGATTCAGCGCGCCCGCTCGGGCGAGTGATCGTCGTCGACAGCGGCAGCACCGACGGCACGCGAGAGATCGCGGCGGCGCACGGGGCCGAGGTCGTTGAGCACGCGTGGGAGGGCCACGCCGCGCAGAAGAACTGGGCGCTCGACCACCTTGACATCGCCACGGCCTGGGTGCTGCTCGTCGACGCCGACGAATATCTGCTCGACGACACGGTCGCGGAGATCCGGCAAGCCGTGACGCGCGCAGACGTCGCGGGCTTCTACCTGGCGCGTCGCTACATCTTCCTCGGCAAGGAGCTGAAGCACGCGTGGTGGTACCCCGACTACCAGCTCCGGCTGTTCCGGCGCGAGGGCGCGCGCTGCGAGGACGTGCAGGTGCACGAGCACATGATCGTCGATGGTCCGGTGGAGCCGCTGCGCTCGCCGCTCATGCACGAGAACCTGAAAGGCCTCTCGGCGTTCGTCGCCCGTCACAATCGCTACTCCGACCTCGAAGCCGCCGAGATCGCGAGCCCGGCGGCGAACCGCAAGCGTGGCTCCCTCACGGGCTCCTGGGCAGAGCGGCGGCGCGCGCTCAAGGATCGCGTCTGGTTCCGCATACCGATGCGGCCGGTCGCGCGCTTCTGCTGGCTCTACCTCGTCAAGCGCGGCTTCCTCGACGGCCGCCGCGGGCTGCTGTTCTGCTACCTGATCGCCATGTACGACTTCCTGATCGACGTGAAGCTGATGGAACGTGCGCTGTCGGAGTCCGCTGCGCCCGTGGCCGCGCCCGCGCGCATGGAGGTGCAGCGATGACCGCCGAGTTCGCCGGCCGCTACACCGGTCTGACGCGCCCCGTCGCGCTCGAGAAGCACTCGCTCTACCGCAAGATCGAACGCATCGTCGCGGCGATGCCGGCGGGACGCGTGCTGGAGGTCGGCTGTCTCGACGGCCGCTACCTCGATCAGCTCGCCGGTCGCGGATGGTCGGTCGCCGGCATTGACATCATGCCGCAGACCGCGCCCTACATCGTCGCGCACGACGCTGCCATCGCGTTTCCGTTCGAGCGCGAGTTCGATCTCGTGATCGCCGCCGAGGTTATCGAGCACATCGTCGACACCGACGCGTTCCTCGCGAACTGCGCGGCGGTGCTCAGGCCGGGCGGAACGTTGATCCTGACGACGCCCAACCTCCTGTTCGGTCTCAACCGCCTGCGCATGCTGATCGGCCAGACGCCGAAGTTCGCGTACGCCGACTATCACGTCCGCATGTTCGTCTGGGACGATCTGCGCGAGAAGATCGAACGCCACTTCGCGATCGAGCGGGTGCAGGGCTCGCACGTGCTGGCGGGCGTGCAACGATCGCGGTGGTTCGAGGTGTTCGCGGCCCTCGGCGACCGGCTGCCGAGGCTCTCCGCGCACTTCATCGTCACGGCGCGGACGCGCAACGCCGGGGAGGCCGGATGAAGCGGCTGGACGCAAAGGTCGCCCAACTGCTGGAGTTCCCGCGCTACCTGATGTTCGTGCGGGAAGCGTGCGGCACGGCGGTCGCCGCGAAAGCCGCCGCATGGACGTTGCTGTCAGCGCCGGACATCCTCCGCAGTGGCACGCTGCGCTCGGTTGATGCACGCCTCTCGCGGCTCCGTCCGCCCGTGCGCGACGTCGGCGTCTCGACCAGGTGGGAGCGCGTCGATTTCGGCCTCTTCCGCGACATCCTCATGCGGCGCTGCTACTGGCCCGATGATGCGTTCGTGCCGCGCCGCGGCCACACGGTCGTCGATCTGGGCGCGAACGTTGGCGCGTTCTCGGTACTCGCGGCGAAGCGCATGGGCGCTGGCCGCGTCATCGCGATCGAAGCGCAGGAGTACGAGCACGAGACCCTGGTGCGTAACGTCGCGCTCAACGGCGTGGGTGGCATCGTCACGCCGCTGCTCGGGTTTATCGGCGCCGGCGGGCTCTTCGAGGGCGGCGAATACAGCCGGGCAACTATCGACCTCGACGCCGTGGTCCGCGAACAGGGCATCAACGAGATCGCGCTCCTCAAGGTGGACATCGAAGGGTCGGAGTTCGCGCTGTTCGAACAGCGGCCGGCGTGGCTGCGGCTCGTGCGGCGCATCGCCATGGAGGTGCATCCTCCGTACGGTGACGTCGATGCGCTGTGCGCGATCCTGCGCGGTGAAGGATTCGACGTCCGCATCCGGCCGTCGGCGACGCCGTCGGAAGCGGTGTACCTGTACGCGGAGCGCGCGGCCGTCGCGGCGGCCGAGGCGGCATGACGATGGAGCGCCCGATGGCGAGCGACGACCTGCTTCGGCTGCTCGTGTGTCCGGATTGCCGTGACGGCGAGCTGATCGGTTTCACCGCCGCGCTCATCGACGGCGAGGTGCGATGCAGCCTCTGCGGCAGTGCGTATTCAGTCCGGTGCGGCATCCCGATCCTGCTGCCGGCCGGCTTCGACGCGTCGCACGTTCACGACGAGATAGACCACGGGCACCAGCACAAGCACCGGCAGGCCGATTTCTTCGACCGCGGCGTGGCCGAGGAGTTCGAGATCAGCCGCCCGCACGGAGCACCGGAGGCGTATGGCTGGCTGTTGCGCCGCAAGTTCCGCCGCGGCGTCGAGCGTCTGCCGTTGCTCCGCGGCGCGATTGTCGCCGACGCCTGCTGCGGCAGCGGCATGGACGCGGAGATGCTCGCCCGGGAGGGCGCGCGCGTCATCGCGATCGACATCTCCGAGGGCTGTGCCCGACGCGCGCGCCAGCGAGCGCAACGATACGGACTCGACTACGTCGCCGTCGTCGGCGACGTCGAGCACCTGCCGCTGCGCGACGGCGCCGCGGACATCGGCTACGTTCACGACGGGCTGCATCATCTGGCCGATCCCGCTGGCGGCGTACGCGAACTGGCGCGCGTCTCCCGGTGCGCCCTGAGCATCAACGAGCCTGCCGACGCGCTCGGCACCGCCGTAATGGTGCGGCTGGGCGTCGCGCAGGCATGGGAGGACGCGGGCAATCGCGTTGCCCGTCTCCGCGCGCCGGACATCGCGCGCGCGCTGGACGCCGAGCGCTTCGAGGTCCATGCCCGTCGCTACCTGATGTACTACCGCCACGAGCCGGGCTGCATCATGCGGCTCGCTTCGCGGCCCATCCTCCAATCCATGTACCGCGCGATGGCTGCGCTCGCCGATGCCGCGTTCGGCCGCTGGGGCAACAAGCTCCAGGTGACGGCCGTGCGGCGCGATGTGGCGCACGCAGCCGACGAAAGAGACCCCGTAGTACATGCGGTCACCACCGTCGAGGCCGCGTAGGGGGAACCCGCGCAGTCCTTCGGGGAAGCGCCGATCAGACGCGGCCCGCGCCGCGACGATGATCGAGCGGGACGGCATCGGCTGATGCCGAGCATGAGGCTACCCGCGCATGTCGTCGTACTCCACGCTCCTCCCGCGCATCGACGGTGAACGCTACGCTCCGCTTCGGCGGGCGTTGCCGGAGTTCCTGCTGTTCGCCGCCATCGGCATCGAGCTGATGGCGCTGGTCGCGTGGATTCCCGACACGCTCGACGTCTGGTTCCGGCCGGACACATCGGGCTACGGCGACTTTCCGATCTTCTACCGCCAGGCGCAGGCGTTCTCGCTGAACGCCACGTACAGCCCGGGCCTCGGCGTGCTGATGCACCCGCTGGCGCACTTCAGCATGCGCGTGGCGTTCATGATCTACACGGGCGTCAATGTCGCCGCCGTGCTCGGCATCGCCTTCGTGGCCCAGCGGTCGGTGACGAGCGCGCCGGCGAAGGTGGCGGTGGCGCTCGGCGTCCTGGCGCTGCCGCAGATGCACTGGGCGATCCGGGTCGGGCACTTCATGCCGGTGCTCGCGCTGGCCACCCTGTGCGGGATGATGCTCGCCGAACGGCGGCCGATCGTCGCGGGACTGCTCATCGGCGTGCTGGCGTTGAAGCCGCAATACCTGCCGGTGCCGCTCCTGTACTTCCTTTGGAGCCGCAACTGGCGGGCGCTGCTGTCGTCTTTGGGCATGCTCGCCGCGCTCGGCGTCGCTGGCGTCGGCGCGGCGGTGTGGAAGATGGGACCGGACGTCGTGCCGTACACGGTGCACCACTACGCCGGCTCGGTCGGCTACATCGCGCACCACCTCACCTCCGGGCAGCAGGACCGGATCTACATCCAGGGATGGCAGTACTCGTGGTACGGCTTTCTGATTAGCGCCGGCATCGACCCGAATCCGCTGATCGCGGCTGACCTGATGCTGTTGAGCCTGGCAGGCGTCGTTCTCGCTTGGTGGAAGTGCACGCCGTCCGTCGCCCGTGTGGCGACCGTGCTCGGCATGTTGCTGCTGCTGCCTCATTCGACGTTCTACAACTGGAGCCTGATCTCGGTGGCGGGCGTGCTGCTGCTGCGCTCGGACCTGCGGCCGCGTTACCTGGTGCCGCTGATCATCGCCGGCGGCGCGCTGGCCGCCGCCGCGACGCAGAATGCGACGCCGTTCCCGGTGCCGGTCGACCTCTACCGGCCGGCCGCCACGCGCGGCCTTTACTGGATACAGCCCGCGGCACTCGTGGCGCTGTTCACCATCGCCGTCGCCGGCCGACGCGCTGTCGCCGGGTCACCGGCGACGATCGCCGTACGAACGGTTGGCCACCGGCGGTGGTCGCTCGCCCTCGCATCGCTGTCGATGCCGGCGATGCGCCGCACGTCGGTCCTCGCCGCTGCCGTCGTCATCGGTGTGACGAGCGGGTACGCCGGCAGCGCGTACGTGAGCGGCAGCGGTCCGTTCCACCACGATCCGTACTTCGCCAGACGCGACGTGCTGAACGCGCTGCCCGGCGACTTTCCGGTGCCGCCTGCCTCCCGCGTCGACTCCGCCGGACCGGGCACGCACCTGCCCTATCGCGTGGAGTGGCATTCGCCGGACGCGAAGAGCGAAGTGGCCGGGCTGATGCGCGCGCGCCTCGCGGACGGCACGTGGCGCATCGTCGATGCCACGGACGACGGCCAGAGCGCGCGACTGCGCGGCACGCGGAGCGCGTCGAGCGGCGGCAAGCCGTTCATCGCCGAGGTCGCGATCTCGGAGGCCGGCGGCGGCAGCCGCGTGAGCGTCGAGTTCTCGCCGCTGCCGAGCAGCCTGGTGCCGGGCTACCAGCACTGGCTCGAGAGCCAGGGCATCGTCGTGCACAACGTCGATCCCGGTTTGCCCATGCCGGATCTGGCCCACCCGTAGCTCGGGCGACGAGAGCAGAGAGCAGAGAGCAGAGAGCAGAGAGCAGAGAGCAGAGAGCAGAGAG
>CAYJMJ010000024.1:0-39690 GCA_964371095.1 uncultured Dehalococcoidia bacterium
GGGCCATGGTCGTGACCGGCAAGGGCAACAAGCAGCGTTTCGTCGTAATGGGCGAGCCGGCACGAGTCGCGGTCGAACGCTACCTGCGCGACGGACGGCCGGGATTGATGCGCGGCCGTCGACGGCGTGAGACGGACGCCGGACGCGACGATGCTCGAGCGCGAGAGTCGCTGGCCCCCCGCTCGCCGACCCTGAGCGCCCTATTCCTCAATCGAAGCGGCGGCCGCCTCTCGCAGCGCGCCATCCAGCTCATCGTGCGCAAGTACGCGCTCGCCGCGGGCATCGATGAGCGTGTCCACCCGCACCTGCTGCGCCACACCTTCGCGACGCACCTTCTCGACGGCGGCGCCGAGCTGCGCGTCGTCCAGGAGCTGCTCGGCCACGCCAATCCGAACACGACGCAGATCTACCTGCACGTCACCGAAGAGCGGCAACGCAGCGTGGTGGAAGGCTCGCTCGACGGCCTGGCTGCGGTCGAGATCGCCCGGCGCGCGCTGGGCCGCGGCCGGCATACCCCGGACTGACGCCCGACGACGCCACGTATCCACGCGCGACTTGCGGATGGCGCCGAGAAGGGCAATAATTGACTGACTCAATCGACAATATTATGTACGGGAGAAGCCACATGCCGATCTACTTTGTCGAGCACAAGCACACCGCCGAAACCTGCCCCACGAAGCAGCCCGAGATGATGAAGATGCTCGGACAACACACGACGCAGGAGAACGCGAGCAAGTTCGCCATCCGCATTCAGTCGGACATCGTCTACCCCGGCGAGCACCGCATGAACCTCGTGCTTGTCGCTCCCTCCGAAGCCAAGGTCAGGGAGTACGTCGCACCGTTCGGCATGGTTGGAACCGTCGAGGTCAAGGAAGTCTCGACCTGCGAGGAAGTCGTCGCCACGGGAAAGTGCTGACGCGCTCGAGCGTGGTCGCCTGGCCCTCGCCCCTCACTTGAACCCGAAGGGAGGCGGGGCGCGCATCTCGTCGCGCCCCGCCTCGACTCTCGCTGCCCTACGCCCGCGATGTGCTCGCCGGGCCGATGACGAGCGGCTCGCCAGCGAGTCCGTCGAGATGAGTCTCCGCAAGAACGCGATGTGATACGCTAGCGGAAATCCGGCTTCGGAGACGCGGGGGTGAGGGTATCAACCGGCAGGTTCGACGAGCGTGGGAACTCGTGTACCTCCTCACGTTCCGTGAGCTGAAGCTGCGATACCAGGATACCGTCTTCGGGTTCCTCTGGTCGCTTATCCGGCCGCTCCTCCAGGGCGCCGTTCTCTTCGTCGTGCTGCGGAAGTTCATCCGCATCGACGTGCAGGACTACCACCTGGTGCTGCTCGCCGGGCTGTTCCCGTGGACGTGGTTCCAGACGTCGCTCGTCCTCGCCGTGAGTTCGTTCGCCGCCAACGGCGCGCTCATCAAGAAGGTGTATTTCCCGCGCTTCGTGCTGCCGCTGGCGACCGTGCTCAACAACGGTGTACAGTACGCGCTCTCGATCCCCGTGCTCGTGCTGTTGCTCGTCCTCGGCGGCTACACGCCGAACTGGACGTGGCTCATCGGCATCCCCTATCTGCTCGCCGTGGAGGCGATCCTGATCATGGGCGTCGTGCTTTTTCTCGCGTCGCTCGACGTGTATTTCCGCGACCTGGAGCACCTGACCGATGTCTTCGTCGGCCTCATCTGGTTTTATCTGACGCCGGTCATCTATCCCCTCTCCATCGTGCCGGCGAAGTATCATGACCTCGTGCTGCTCAATCCGATGGCGTCGCTGATCGAAGGCTGGCGTGGCCTCTTCCTCCACAACCAGCTCCCGGGCGCGGACATGTGGCCCGCACTGCTGTTCGCCGCCGCCATCGCGGCGATCGGCTCCCTCAGCTTCCGGAAGTTGCAGGGGGGATTCGCCGATGCGCTCTGACCGCGGCGACGTCGCGATCGCGTTCGAGAAGGTGTCCAAGCACTACTCGCTGTCGCTTCAGAAAGAGGCGACCGACTTCAAGACGATGCTGCTGCACCTGCCGCGCTTCGTCTCGAACGCGCGGCGCCCGTTCGTCGCGCTCGACCGGGTTGACCTGACGGTGCGGCGTGGCGAGAGCCTCGGGATCATCGGGCCGAACGGCTCCGGCAAGAGCACGACGCTCCGCGTGATGTCCGGCATCACGCCACCGACGTCCGGCACCGTGACGGTCAACGGGCGCGTCTCCGCTCTGCTCGAGCTCGGCTCCGGCTTTCACCCGCAGATCACCGGACGGGAGAACGCCATCCTCAACGCCGTGCTGCTCGGCCTGACGCTCAGCGAAGCCCGCGCTGTGCTCCCCGCGATCGTAGAGTTCTCCGAGCTCGGCCAGTTCATCGACCAGCCAATGCGCACGTACTCGTCGGGCATGTTCTTCCGGCTCGGGTTCGCCGTGGCCGTCCACGTGGAGCCCGAGATCCTGCTGATCGACGAGGTGCTCGCCGTCGGCGACGCTGAGTTCCAGAAGAAGTGCATGGACCACATCCACGGCCTGCGCGCGCGCGGCGTCACGCTGGTTCTCGTCACGCACGACATGCTGAATCTGCCGAAATTCTGCGACCGCGGCATCCTGATCGAGCAGGGCAAGGTGACCGACGAGGGGACGCCGCAGCAGGTCGTGCACAACTACCTGGCGCGCGTCGAGCGACTGCTCGCGCTGCGGGCCGACGAGCGGGAAGAGCTGCGATTGGCGCGGGCGGCATCGTCATGATGATCCGGCTCGACTTCAGCGGCCGGGCGAAGAAGGCGGCACGCGCGCTCCGCGTAGCGGCGGCGGCCGCACCAGGCGTGGCGCTGATCGCGGAAGCCGGTCCGCACCTCCCGTTCGACGACGCCAGCGTCGACGAGCTGTTCGTCGGCCGGGCGATCGCGTACCGCTGCGACGTGGCGGACACGCTCGACGAGCTGTGGCGCATCAGCAAGCCCGGTGCGCTGATCCACCTGACGCTGCCCCACGCCTCGTCGACGATCGCCGCCTCGCGCGATGCGCGCCCGCGGCCGCTGCTCACACTCAACACGTTCAACTACTACGATCCGCGCACCAAGCCGGCCGATGCGCCGGCGACGTCGTTCTCGATCGAGCGGGCGCGCCTGCGCGTCGCGGGTCAGCGCGGCGACGACACCGGCCTGGCGCTGGCGCGCGGCCCGTTCGCGCAGTTCATCGAGAAGCTGGCGAACGGCAGCCGCGGCAGCCAGTATCGATTCGAGCGCTGGTTCGCGAGCCTCATCGGCGGGTTCGAGGAGTTCGACGTCGTGCTGGCGGCGGTCAAGCCCGAGGCATCGCGGCCTGCGCAACCAGTCGTCGCGACAGGCGCGGGCGCGCCGTCGCCGCTCGACGGATCGGTACGCTGATGGTGGCCGGAACCGAGAAGCCGGGTCTCGACCTCACGTACTCGATCGAGGACTTCGATGCCGGCACGCGCCGCGACTCGCACATCCTCTATCGCGTGATCGAGGACACGATGCTGGATCTCGTGACGCCCGCGCCGGGCGCCCGCGTGCTGGACGTCGCGTGCGGCACCGGCAAGCAGGCGATGCGCATCGCCGCGCGCGGCTGCTTCGCGGTCGGCGCGGAGGCGTCGCTGGAGATGATCGGCCTCGGCCGCTGGGTCCAGCCGGAGAGCCAGGCGCGCATGGTGCGCAGCATCGCCGAGGTGTTGCCGTTCCGCGACGACGCGTTCGACCGCGTGATGTGCCAGGGCTCGCTTGACCACTTCGCCGACGCCTCGGCGTTCATGCGCGAGGCCGCCCGCGTCACGCGCCCAGACGGCCGCGTGGTCATCGCCCTGGCCAACTTCGAGAGTGTCGCCTGCCGCATCGGCCGCGGCGTGGACCTGGTCAAGCGGAAATTGCGGCGTCCGCGCCCACCGTGGCGCCCGTACTGGAAGATTCCCGAGGATCACAACGTCAAAGGCGACCTGCCGTACGTCCGCGCGCTCGGCAGCGACGTGCTCGAGCTGGAACGCTGCTTCGGTGTGTCGATGCTGTGGAACGTGGCGCCGTATGCGTGGGCGCTCGATCACATGCCGGAGCGCGCCGCCGATCGGCTCTGGCACGGCCTCGATCGTATCGTCCGGTCGCGGCCGCAGCATTCGGACATGATCTTCTCGATTTGGCGTAAGCGGGGTGCGGCATCATGGCCGGCAAGGATCTGACCCAGGACTTCGACGCGCACGTGCTGTTTACGTTCGCGGAGATCCCTGACCATCCGTTTGCCGCGAACCGATGGGCTCGCATCCGGCGCTGGTTCACCATCGCGTTCGTCGAGAGCTGGATGGCGATCTGGCTTTTCCGCGTCAAGATGCGGCTCCGCGCGCGCGGCGTGCCGGCTTTGCCCGGCGCGTGTGACCTGCTGTCCCGCACGCTGTTCGGTGTCCAGATAGGCAACCGGGTAGAGGCAGGGCCCGGGCTCATGATCACGCACGGCAATGTCGTGATCGACGGACGGACGAAGATCGGACGCCGCTGCCAGATCAACCCCTGGGTGACGATCGGGTTGTCGAACAGCAAGAAGCTCGGATTCAGCATCGACGGCCCGACGATCGGCGATTACGTGCACATCGGCACCGGCGCGAAGGTGCTCGGGCCGATCACCGTCGGCGACTATGCGCGGATCGGGGCCAATGCGGTCGTCGTGCACGACGTGCCGGCGAACGTAACCGTCGTCGGCGTGCCCGCGCACGTCGTTGGCGCCGTGGCGGCGCCCCAGACCGTCGCCGGCGACGGCTCGGGCCGCGATGAGCGGCTCGTGTCGCACATGCGCTCGGCGATCGTCGACTATCGCCTCCACCGGCAGGCGCTCACCGCGCTCGTGGACACGCTCGTGGGCTCGTTCGAAGTCGGATCCGACCGCCTGCGGGACGTCCGCGAGTCCGTGAAGGACGACCTGATGTTTCTCGATGCCGTCGCCGCGACCGGGGGCGAGGAGTCGGCACAGGTCATTGCGGCGGTCGAGGCGGTTGATGCGGCGCTCGCCGGAACCACGTCCGAAGTCCGCCGGGCCACCGAGTAGACGTCAGGTGCAGATCTAGCCGGCCAGCGCGTCCCACGCCGCCTTGCCCATGCGACCGAGGAACAGGTTCGCCTCCGATTCGTGGTTCGCCGGGCCCGGCAGCCCACCCTCGGAGAAGACGGCCATGGTGAAGAAGCCGCGGGCGCTGCGAAAGATCCCGCCGCCACAGCGCACGCCGTTCGTCATCGCGCCACCCTTCTCCGCCACCCAGTTCTCCCGCGGGTTGTCGAGCATGTTCAGCTCGTTCCACGGCAGCAACTTCGACAGCTCGGCGCGCCCCGTGCAGCGCCGCATGATCCGCAGCATGTCGTCACAGCTCTCGGGCGACACAGCCTCCCGACGGGCGATGAGCGTCAGCAGGCGGTCGATGTCGCCGGCGGAGCTCAGCGACATGTTCCGTGCGTCCATGCGGATCCGCGGATCGCCGAGCCGCAGCAGCAGCACCGTCTCCGTCAGCCCAAGCGCACGCATCTGCGCGTTGATCGCGTCGAGGCCGAGGAGATCGATGCACATGTTGGTCGCCGAATTGTCGGAGATCGTCATCATCAGCACGGCGGCGTCGCGCACCGACATCTCGACGCCGGGCGACATCATCGATAACACTCCCGAGCCGAGGCTTCGGTGGGCCTCCTCGTACGTGATCCGGTCGGCGAGGCGGACCGTGCCGTCATCGACCGCCTGGTAGAGCGCCGTGAGCACCGGCACCTTCGCCAGCGACGCTGGAGGCATCGCCCGACGCCCATCAATGGCAATGCGCTCTCCGGTCGTGAGATCGGTCACGGCGGCCGTCCATGTGCCGATGTTGGACGCGCCGATCGAACGAAGCTGCGCCTCCAGATCCTGCAAGCGTCCCATCGCTACTTGACGACTCCCGCTTCCAGCTCCGCCTCGCTGTACTCGACCTGTTCGTCCTTGAGAGCGGGGTCGTACGGCGGATCCGGATAGTTGACCAGCCACGCCTCCTCGTCGCCGATGTTCTGGAGGCCGGTCGCCACGTTCGGCGGTATGAAGAGCCGCTCGGGCATCGCGGCGTCGAGCACGTGCTCCTGCCGCTTCCCGTCGACGTAGAGGATGATCTTCATTCGCCCGCGCACGCAGACGTAGCGCGCCGCACGGACGCGGTGCAGATGGTAGCCCTTGAACGCGCCCGGCGCCGCAGCTGTCAGGTACGCCGTCGTCCGGCCTCCGTCCTTGTACAACTCGATGAGCCAGCCGTTTTCATTGCCGCCGTGGTCGAAGGTCGTAACCTTCTTGGCGGGCTCCTTCGATACCTCTTCGATCATGGCTCTCCCCTACGCCGGAGGCTTCGGTGCGGGCGGACCCCCGTGCCGCTTGGCGTTACACAACCGCCAGTGCGCAAGTTACCTGCTCGAGGCGGCGAGCGACGTCTGCCTGCCCACGACGTTCAGCGTGGCGCCGGGGAACAGGCTCCGTACGGGCTTCAAGATGATATTCGTCTCGGCCTTCAAGATGCCCGGTATGGCGGCCAGGGTCTGCGTCATGAAGTCGGTGAGGTCGTCGTTGCTGGGGAAAAACGCCAGCACGATGATGTCCGCGTTGCCGGTCGTGTAGCCGACGTACACCACCCCCTGGGCGGCCGAGACGCGCTCGGCGATCTCGGTGATCCGCGCCAGCTCGCCCGAAATGCTGATGACAGCAGCAGTATTGAGCCCGAGTTTCGCCGGGTTCGTCACGCCGACGATGCGGAGCACATCGTCACGGATCAGCCTCTCGATGCGGTTCCGCACGGTGCCCTCGGACACACCGACCGCCTCCGCGATTTCACGGTTCGTCGCCCGTCCATTGTCTTCGAGAATGCTCAGAATGTGCTGATCGACGGCGTCGGGCTTCTGAAACGGCAATGTCAGGCCCTTTCTGCTGCTGGTTTCGGTAACGAACCATATGCGTCCCCTTTGAGCAGTGTCAAGCGTCCGCCGCGCCATCGATCACCGTGCCTATACTGCGACCGATGACCACCACCGAACGTTCGGCAGCCGAATTGCGGCGCGATCTTCTGCATTCGCTTCCTGTAGCCGTGCGCGACGCACTCGGCCGGATCGTCGCCCACCGGGGGACGGGCGGAGTCTTCGCGGTCGGCGGGGCCGTGCGCGACCTCCTGCTCGGCGCGCCGCTCGCAGACGTCGATATCGTCACCGAGCACGACGCGATCGACGTCGTCCAGGCCGCCATGCCCGGCGTTCGACTGACGACGCACGCCCGCTTTCGCACGGCGAGCTTCACCGTCGATGGCACGCGCATCGACGTGGCAACCTCGCGCACCGAGACGTACGCACGGCCCGGCGCACTGCCGCGCATCACGCCCGCGCCGATCGTCGACGACCTCCGGCGCCGGGACTTCTCGGTCAACGCCATGGCGCTACGGCTCGACGGTCCGCCGGACCTGCTGGACCCGTGCGAGGGCGTCACTGACGTCAGGGCGCGGGTCATTCGCGTGTTGCACGACCGCTCGTTTCTCGACGATGCGACGCGCATCTACCGCGCCCTGCGCTACGCCGCCCGTCTCGGCTTCACGATCGCGCCGCAGACGGCGGGTCTTCTACGCCTGGGCGTGCGCTACCTCGATACGATCGGCGGCGAACGCCTGCGCCGCGAACTGGAACTCGTCCTCGACGAGCCGACCGCCGGCGATGCGCTCGAGGCGTGCGCCTCGGCGGGCGTACTCGCGGCGACGCACGGCGCTCTCGACTGGGACGCGCCGAGATCGGCGGCGCTGGCGGAACCGCCCGTGCCGGCGCTGCCGCGCATCCCTTTCGGGCTCGCGCTCCTCGCCGCGAGGGCCTCTGCCGACGATGCCGCTAACATCTGCACGCGCCTGCGCCTCAAGCGCGCCGAGCACACGGCCGTGCGCGGCGTTTCAGCCGTGGCGGCAGCGACGCCGATGCTGCGCCGCCCTGCCGTCAAGCCATCCGGCGTGGTGATGCTGCTCGATCGACACCCCGCGGCCGCCGTGGCCGCGTACGCGGTCACTTGCGCCGACTCGATTGCGGCGGGATTGACGCTTCGCTACCTTGAGGAGTGGCGCCACGTTCGGCCGTCGCTCAACGGCCGCGACCTGATCGAACTCGGCGTTCCGGCGGGGCCGCAGGTGCAGCGCGGCCTGCAGCTCATCCGCGTGGCGCGGCTCGACGGCTGGGCTGGCGACCGGAACGACGAACGTGCGCTGGCGCTGCGTTACGTGAAGAGCATCCGCGACTCGAACGCTGGCAACTCTCCTGGGGATCCGCATCTGAATGGAAACTGAACCTCAATCGCAAGTCTTCGTCTGCATCGTTTGCAGCGAGGACGTCGAACTGCGGATGTCGGCCGAGTGCAACTGGTGCGACAACCGGTACCACCTGAACCCGCGTAACGATATCGAGGCAAAGGATTGCGGCGAGGTCTGGATCGACGACCAGTACCTGGCGCTCCAGTTCGCCTGCCACATCTGCCTTGCCGGCCCCGCGGCGGGAGCCCGCGGCACCACCGGCACGCCTCAACGATCGCCTCGCCCGCGCACCGCGGCCGGGCGCACGCGTCGATACAGGAGACGCGCGTGATTCGTCCGGCGAGGCACTGATGTCCAGAAAGCGCAAGCGAGCACGATCCGCGGCCGAGCGCACGTCGAGGCCCGGGTCGCGACAACGCGTCGACAGCGGGCCGTCAGGTGGGCTGCCTCAGTGGCGCTGGCGCACGTTCCCGGTGTTCTTCGCCTTCGTCGCCGGCGTGCTGGTCGCGAGCCTCATCAACCCGCCGAAAGGAGATGTCGGCTACGCCGTACAGCTGGCCGCCCTGGCCGGGTTCGGATATGGCCTCGCCCACCTCTTCGTGACCAACGTCATCATGGCCGGCCGCCTGAAGCGGCGCCGCCGCGCGGCCAAGCGAGGCGAGACGCTTCCCGAGGAGTTCGAAGAGGAGCTGGTGTATTCGGGCGACGACGCCGCGGATTCACCCCGATAGTTCGCGCCGCAGCCACGCGACACCCTGCCGCGCACACGGCCATTCGGGCGATGCCAGCGGCCGGTACCCGAGACGGATCCAGAAGTACACGTCGATGCCGTGGGCGGCCGCTGCCGGCGCGTACACCGTGCGGATGCCGGCATCTCGCAGCTCCGCTTCGAGGAGCGCGGCGGCTGCCATGCCGCTGCCCTTCCGGGCCAGTTCGGCAGGAACGGCCACCAGCTCGATGATCGCCGCGTCCCGGCGCGGCGCTCGCAGCCGGTACACAAGCAGGCCGACCGGCGCGCCGTCCCGCTCGATGACGCGCGCACGTAGCGTGCGCTCCCGTGCGAGTCGCCTACAGAGGTCCGAGCCCGCATTCTCGCCACACAATTCGCCGTATTCGACCTGTGCGGCAGTCGCGCCGATCCAGCCGTCGAGCCACGCGGCGTCGCCCGCGCCAAACGGACGAAGGACGACGTTCATGCGCGGACCGCGGCATCGGGCCGCCGGAGCCAGTCGGATACTTCGCCGGCGAGGCCGCGGAGCGGCACCTCGCGCAACTCGCACGCGGGCAACGACCGAATGAACGACGGGCCGTAGCGCTTGCTCAGCAGACGTCGATCCAGCACGACCATGACGCCGCGGTCAGTCTTGCGGCGGATCAGTCGGCCGAAGCCCTGCTTGAACCGGAGGATCGCTTGCGGTACCGCGTACTGCTCAAACGGCGCTTCGAACAGCTCAGACCGCGCCTGGAATACCGGGTCGGACGGCACGGAGAACGGGAGCCGCGCGATAACGAGCAGCGAGAGCGCCTCGCCCGTGACGTCCACGCCCTCCCAGAAGCTCGACGCGCCGAGCAGCACGGTGCGATGACTATCGCGGAGCGTCGCCAGCAACTGCCGCGGCGTGCCGTCGATGCCCTGGCCGAGCACCAGGATCTCTTGCTCTTCGAGTTGGCGCTTGATGCCCTGGTACGCCGCGCGCAACGCGCTGTGCGACGTGAACAGTACGAGCGCGCGCCCCTCGCTCGCGCGCACGAGGTCGATGAGCGCGGCCTGCACGGCGGCAAGATAGCCCTGCTGGTTCGGCTCCGGCATGTCGCTCGGCGCGAGGATGAGCGTCGAGCGCTGGTAGTCGAACGGCGATCCGAGCAACAGCTCGCGCGCGTCCTCGATCCCCAGCCGCCCCTTGATGTAGTCGAAGTTTCCGTCCGTGCTCAACGTCGCGCTCGTCAGCACGACGCTGTCCTTCGATCCGAAGAGGCTCGCCCGTAAGGTCTCTGATACGGACAGCGGCGCACTCGCGAGCGAAGGAGATGCATCGCGCCGCGGCATCGTCAGCCAGCAAATCGCCTCACGATCGTCCTGCCCGATGATCCGCGACAGCCCCGCGCGCAGCTGCTCGCCGCCGTCGTACAGTTCACTCGCCTCCGCCACCGCCGCGTCCCGGTCGAGGACGTCCGTGGAAGTGGCCTGCAGGAGTGCGGCCTGTAGGTCATCGACGACGCCGTTCACCTGCGCCAGCATCTCGTCGACCTCGAACCAGTTCGATTCGATGTCGGCCCAGTCCGGCTGAACCCTCATCGCGCGGTTGATCATGATGCGCTCGTCGTAGTCGCCGCGGCCGCTCGCGTGCTGCTGGCCGAATTCCAGCAACGCGCGGAAGAACAGCGGCACGCGATCCCGTGCGCGCGTCACCGCCGTCATCAGATCGCGCGCCATCGCCTGCAGCTGCGGCGCCGGCCCAACGGCCTGCTGCGATGCGCGTATGGCCGTGAAGATCGTCGCGACGAACCCGCCTTCGCGATCGCGCGAGACGCGCGTGTACAGCCGATCCAGCCACGACATTAGGTCCGACTCCGACGCCGCGAATCCGAACTGGCTCGTCGCCTCATCTTCGAGGTGGTGCGCCTCGTCGACGATCAGATGCTGATACTGGGGCAGCACGTTGCCGGCGGCGCGCACGTCGGACAGCAGCAGCGCGTGGTTCACGACCACCAGGTGCGCCGATTCGGCCCGCTTCCGCGCACGATGCAGGAAGCACGAGCCATCGCGGACGTACGGGCACTGGGCCGCGAGACAGCCGCCCTCCTGCGCGCTGAGACGCGACCACGGCCCATCTTCTTCTCGCCGCAGATTCAGCTCCGCGCGATCACCCGTGTCCGTATGGCCTAACCAGAACAACAAACGCACAAGGACGCGCGCCTCGTCCGCGCTCATCGTGCCTGAGCGCCC
The DNA here is from genome assembly GCA_964371095.1 of uncultured Dehalococcoidia bacterium. GTDB lineage: Bacteria > Chloroflexota > Dehalococcoidia > DSTF01 > JACRBR01 > CAYJMJ01. The sequence goes on from CAYJMJ010000024.1 coordinate 11,197, forward strand.
CGCCGATGCCCAGCGCAGCAGGCACAGGTAGTTGCGCCGGCCCTTCACCTGCGCGACGCGCAGGTCGTCGCCGTCGATTCCGGCGCCCGCGAGGATCCGGCGCACGATCGGGATGTCCTGGCGCAGCAGTTGGTCTTGCAGGTTGATGGTGTTCGTCGAGACCACGGCGCGCGTGCTGTTCCGCATCGTGCTAAGCGCGGCCGGGACCAGGTACGCCAGCGACTTGCCCACGCCGGTCCCCGCCTCGACGATCAGCCGGTCGCCCTCCGCAATCGCCTCCGCGACCGCGCGCGTCATGCTCGCCTGTTCCGGCCGCTCCTCGAATTCCTCGATGCTCTGGCGGGCCGCGCCAGACACGATCAACGCCACGGCCTCGTCCGGCGGAACAGGCACCGGCCGCGTCGACGGCGACATCGCCTCCTCCTGCGGGGGCGGCGCCTTGACGAAGCCGTGGACGATGCCCTCTCGCTCGCCATCGCCCGGCCGCCGGGGCCGCTCGGCCGCGACCTCCGCGAACAGGCGCCGCAGAGGCCAGTCGCTCGCGGCAGCGATGCGGGCCGCCTCGGCGAGGACATCCGCCGGCGATGCCGCGAGCCGCTCCCGCAGCGCGGCAAACACCTGCCGCGCGGCGTCGGCGTCGGCCATCGCGCGGTGTCGGCCCGTGAACTCGATGCCAAGGTGGTCGGCGATCGCGCCCAGCGTGTGTTGACGCAACCCGGGCAGCAGGAGGCTCGCCAACTCGAACGTGTCATACGTCGGGCCGAATACCTGCACGCCCTTCCGCGCGAGGAATCCGGTGTCAAACGTCGGGTTCTGGCCGACGACCGGATCTAACCCGATGAATGCCGCCACCTCTCCGGCGATGCTCGCGAAGTGCGGCGCGCGTTCGAGCTCGTCGGCAGCGATTCCGGTGAGCAGCGCGATGCGATATTCCAGCTTGCGATCAGGGTTCACGAGCGACTGGTAGGTGTCGATGACGCCACTCGCATCGAAGCGAACGGCCGCCACCTCGATGATCTCGTCGGTCTCGGGGTCGAGGCCGGTGGTCTCAAGATCTAGCGCCACGTAGGACATCGAGGGGACCGTGATATCTAGGCCGCGCCGGCGCGCGGCAGGCCCGAAAGACTGCTTCCGGGCACCCGGTCCGTCATCGGGAGGACGGCTCACGAGAGTCTACCACGCGGAATCGCGTGCGCCGCTACGTCGCCAATCCGGGCGCCGCCTCCTCGAGGCTGTCCTCCGTGAAGTACGTCAGCTTGCCCTGCAGCAACCCGTGGTGCGCGTGGAACCGTCCGGCGCGCAACTCGCGCAGCATGTCTTCCGGCGTCCGTAGTTCCTGCTCGAACACGGTGCAGTAGAACCCGATGCCGGATCGCGAGTGAGCGTCACTGCCACCCGTCACCGGTTTCCCCAGGATCTTGGCCACGCGCAGAGCGAACAGGTTCTCCCGCGGCGTGTTCGCGCCGTTCAGCGCCTCGATGGCGTCGGCCAGCTGGAACACCGGCATTCGTTCCGCCGCCTGCTCGGGCGTCATCGTGAACGGCTCCTTGCCCTGCTTGCGGAAATACACCGGATCGAACCAGTGCCGGAACGGGTGCGCGACCACCATGTATCCGCCGACCTCGTCCAGGACGCGCCGCAGTTCCTCGGCGCGCCGGATGCCCGCGACGTACTGGGTCAGCCCGACGACGATCATGTGGCCGAGGTCGGTGGACACCTCCATGCCGTTGTTCACGAAGAGCGGCGCGTGCCGCTCCCGGTACTCGTTGAGCTTGTACACATCCCAGATGCGGTCGTGCTCCGTGATGTTCACGCCGGTAAGGCCGCGCAGCCTGGCCTCTTCGGCCAGATCCTCCGGGCTGAGCCCGCTGTCGGACGCACCGGCAGTCGTGTGAACGTGCATGTCGAGGATGGTTCCGGGCATAACGCCGGAACTATAGCAGCGAAGCGCGGCTGACTCGATTCAGCTCCCGAGCGTCGCCAGCCACGGCATCGCCCAGCCGAACGCCGCGGCGAACAGCGCGCCGCACATCACCGCGTATCGTCGTGCTGCCGGCACGACGAGCGCCGGAATCACGATGACGGCCGTGAGCGCGACCACAAGCAGCGTGTAGACGAGGTTCGGGCTGCCGAGACCGCCCGCAGACCGACGCGCATCGATGCCGCCCAGCGCCATCCCGAGGACCAGGCCGACGCCGGTTAATACGATCATCGCCGCGAAGTGCAACACGACCGAGAGCGCCACGACGCTCGTCCCCTCGGGCGCGACGCGCTGCGCGATTCCCGTCCGATGGTTCGAGCGCACGAGCGCGATCGCCGAGATCGGCGCGGCCAGCAGCGAGAGCGCGTAGCCGACGACGAAGCCGGCAAAGACCTCGGCCATCAGCCTCGCCTCGCGCCGATGCCGCGCGTCATGAGTGCGGGCTCATCGGAACCGCGCTCGGTCATCGGAGTCGTCATCGCCTCGTCGGAATCGCATCACAGTTCCTCGATCCGAAGCGCCGTCTTGCGCGGAAGCGTCGCGACCGCGCGCGGCTCGAAGCCCAGCTCGCGAATCCGCTCCGGCAGCTCGTCGGGATCCGGCGCCGGTCGGTGGCCGAGCAGGTAGAACGAAGGTCCGGATCCGGCGAGGTGCGGGGCGTGGCCCTGCGCGCGCAGCGCCTCCATCGCCATCGCCGTCGCGGGCTGCATGCGCGCGATCGCGTGCTCGAACACGTTCGCCAGGTCTTCGTCGACGATCGGGCGGCCCGCCTGCACGATCTCCCGCACGCCAATCGTGACGTAGCCCTCGGCGAAATCGTCGGGCGAGAGAGCGCGATACATCGACGCGGTCTTTTCGCCGCGTTCGTCCTGCGGCGGCGTCGCCAGGACGATCGCCGGTGCGACGGCGTCTTGCAGCGGTTCGACCCGATCACCGCGGCCAGTTGCCATCGCCGTGCCGCCGACGATGAAGAACGGCGGATCGGAGCCGATCTCGCCGGCGATCTCGACCAGGTTGGCGGCTGGCTGGCCGGCCTCCCACAGCACGTTGAGGCCGCGCAGCACGGCCGCCGCGTCGCTGCTGCCGCCACCGAGCCCCGCCGCGACCGGCACGTGCTTCGCGACCTCGATGTGCACGCCTCGGTTGGCGCGCGTTCGCCGCTGGAACGCGATGGCGGCCCGGTACGCCAGGTTCGATTCGGCGGGCTCGTCGCCGAGCCTGCCCGCCTCACCCCCGATGGACAGCGTGATGCCATCGGCTTCCGTCAGCGTGATGACGTCGTGGAGATCGATAGTCTGCAGGATCGAGCGCAGCTCGTGGTACCCGTCGGGCCGGATTCGCAACACCTCGAGCGTCCAGTTGATCTTCGCGGGCGCCATGACCCGCACTCGCCGCATCACTGGCCCGCCCTCGCGACCCACGCGCGCGTGATCGATGCCCAGTCATCGATCGAGAGCATCTGCGGCCGCAGCGTCGCGTCGATACCGGCGGCGAGCATGACGGCGTCGACAACGTCCTGCTTGACGTGGAGACCGAACGACAGGCTGTTCCTCAGCTGCTTGCGCGGGTTTCCGAATCCCGCCCGCACGACGCGAAACAGCGCGTCGATCGGCACGTCGACCCGCGCCGACGGCAGTACGTCGATCCGGACCACGGCTGACTGCACGTTCGGCGGCGGGGAGAACGCGCCCGGCGCCACCTTCATGACCAACCGTGTGTCGCCGTACACCTGGGTGGCAACGCTCATCAGGGTCATTGATCCCGGCGTGGCGACGATCGCCTCGGCGACCTCCAACTGCACCATGATCACGAGCCGCCGCGGGCGCACGTCGCCCTCGAGGAAACGACGAAGCACGGGCGCGGCGATGTTGTACGGAAGGTTCGCGACGACGACATACGGGGCCAAGGCGCCGCCGGCGCGCAACAGCTCGCCTGGCGAGCGACCGAGCACGTCGCCCTCGACGACCGCCACTTGCGGCGTCTGCCGGAAGCGCTCCTCGAGCAGCGCGACGAGGTCCCGGTCCACTTCAACCGCGACGACCCGCCCGCCGCGCTCGGCGAGGACCGCCGTCAGCGCTCCGAGGCCCGGCCCGACCTCGAGCACCGTCTCTCCGGGCTCAAGTTCGGCGGCATCGACGATCCGACGCAGGATGTTGAGATCGGAAAGGAAATGCTGGCCGAAGCGCTTCTTCGCCCGCGGCGCGCCGCTACGAGAGGATGTAGATCTCAACCCACTTCGACTGCCAGTCAACGTTTACCCCGTCCGGAAATCCCAGGTCGATGATGTAGCCCTTGACCGCGCCACCCGTGTCGGCTGCGACGGCGTAGCCGTAGCCCGGGATGAACATGCGCGTGCCGAGCGGAATCACGTCCGGGTCCACCGCCACGATACCGTACGTGACGACGACGCCGGTGGCGGTACGCCCGTATGCCGGGTCGCTCGCCGAGCGCCCGCTGCTCGCCGGGTTGTACCACGTCGCGTACACGTTGATGGTCCGCGACACCGCACCGCCCTCCGAGGGGCCGCTGTCGTTGCGGCCTGTGCGCGTCGGATAGTAGATCACTGTGTCCACCGGCTCCGGATCGAAATACTCCTCGAGGAGCGTGCGGCTGGCCTCTTCGCCGTTGACGAAGCCCACGCTGTATCGGCGCACGCGCACGCCGTCGTGGCCCCGGACGGTGCGCGTCTCGCCGGGCGGCAGGCTCGGATCGGATCGGTACACGGTCTGGCTCTCGACGTATTCCTGCTCGACGTCGCTGGACGCGGACAGCTGCACCACGCGCACGTACATACCTGCGCTCACCGCCGTCTCCGCTGGCGGGTCGATCAGCGCCCCATCGGGCAGCTGGATGCCCGCCGCCGAAAGCGCCCGGCCGACCGTGCCCTCGAGCGTGTAGATGACTTCGTGGTCGTGCGGAAGCGTGACCGTCACCGCCTTTGCGTGGCGCACGTCAATTCGGCTGTCCGCATCGAGCGCGTCCTGCAGGTCCGGAGCCACGCGGTCGCCCGGCCCCAGTGTCACGCCCGCCTCGCGCAGCACCTGGGCGACCGTTGGCCGGCTCGACGTCGATACGAACTCGCGACCGTCTTCCACGATGGAGAACGGCACCGCGCGCCGCACGTCGATGGTTATGCCGGCGCCGGCCAGCTCCGCGCCGAACGAGCCGGTGACGGCGAACAGGCGGGGAGGATCGACGGGTGCGTTCATCGAGACCAGCGCGCCGTTCTGAAGCACGCTGTCGCGTCCCGTCATGGCGACGCCCGCCTCGGCGAGCAGTTGATCGATCGTGATCGCGTGCGTGCGCAGATGGTACTCGGCGCCGTCGACGCGGAGCACGACGTCGCGGGCGCGCTCCACGCGCAACACGTGGACGCTTCCGCCATCGAGCGCAGTCACGCGGTCCCCGTCGCGCACGTCGACGCCCGCGCGGCGCAGCAACGCACTGTCGCTCGACGCCAGCGTGCGAACCTCAACAGCGCGCCCGTCAGCCTCGACAAGCACCGTGCGCGGCTCCAGCAGGCCCCACCCGACGACGCTGATCAACAACAACACCGCGGCGACGGCCAGATGGCGCCGCCGCCGGTGATCGCGCAGCAGACTCCGCTTCCCTGGTGCGAGCGGTGCGCGGGCGAAGCCGCCGGCGCGGCCGGGCCCGGGCGGCATGAGCGGCACTAAGCTCTCCTGTGCTACCGCGCCCGAGGGTCAGGATGGTTGCCAGGCGTCGAACTGGACGCGAGGAGTGAGTAAATGGTCGTGCACCCGCTGTCGATCAGGCCCTTCGGCTTAGCGGCGCTAGCTAGCTCCGGCCCGGTAACCCTACGGCACCCGAAGCAAACTACTTACCGCTGCTTCCTTCCGGACCTGACGGGGTTCGTAGCGCTTCGCCGCGTAGGACCAGGCCCTCAACGCTGCTCGGCGCAGCCAGTTCCCAGGTACACCAACCTCGAGCGGGAATTCAGCCCCGCTATAGCGGCTTGCGGGTACAGGGCACCGCTGGCTCCCCGCCTAGCACGACCAACGGCATCGTACCACGCGCCCTTTGCCCGTCAAATCCCGCGCCTGGCCCAAGGTGCCCGTCGTCGAGCGACGTTCGCGCCGCACCGTGCGCCCGCCGGTTTCGTCGGACTCGGGCGCCCTTCGATGCGTGGTATAGTTTCGTTCGCCACGGACATAACACGCGGAGGGCGCCTCGATGGGTGATGTCTTGCCAAGGTTCACGGCTGCCGCCGTGCAAGCGGCGCCGATCTTCATGGACCGCGACGCGACCGTCGACAAGGCGTGCGAGATCATCGGCGCGGCCGGAAGCGCCGGCGCAGACCTCATCGTCTTCCCCGAGACGTGGGTACCGGGATACCCGTTCTGGATCAGTTCGTCGCGCGTCTTCTCCGGCGACGTGTTCGCGCAGCTCTGGAAGAACGCGGTCGAGATCGGCTCGCCGGCGACCGCCCGTCTTGCCGAAGCCGCGCGGAAGGCCGGCGCGTACGTCGTCATGGGTATCGACGAGCGCGACAGCGTCTCTCGTGGCACGCTCTACAATTCGCTTGTCTACTTCTCGCCCGATGGCGACGTCATCCATCGCCACCGCAAACTGATGCCCACGTTCACGGAGCGCACCGTCTGGGGATTCGGCGATGGCAGCGACCTCGCGGTGCTCGATACTCCGCTCGGGCGAATCGGCGGCCTCATTTGCTGGGAGCACGAGATGACGCTCGCGAAGTACGCGCTGTACGCCCAGGGCGAGCAGGTGCATTGCTCCGTGTGGCCGGCGTACAGCTCGCAGAACGATCACATCGCCTTCGGCACGCGGCAATACGCGTTCGAGGGCGCCTGCTTCGTCGTTGCCGCATGCGGCGTCGTGACGCCCGGCTCATTGCCGGAAGACCTCGGCGGCGACAGCGTGCAGGCGAACGGCGGCACCGCGATCATCGGCCCGGCCGGCGAGTACCTCGCCGGGCCGATCTACGACAAGGAGGAGACGCTCTACGCCGAGATCGACCTCGAGGCCGCGATCCGCCAGAAGCACTCGCGCGACATCGCCGGCCACTACGCTCGGCCCGACGTATTCCAGCTCCTGGTCAAGGCGGAGCAGAAGCCTGTGGCGAGGTTCTCACCCGCGCGGCCCGGATCCCCAGCCAGCGCGGATTCCGTGACGGCCGGCGTGGTGGTCGATCGACTCGAGGCAGTCCGCGAGTATCTCGGCAGCCTGATAGGACGCATCGAGCGCGACGGCGACTCGGACGTGAACGAGGCTCTGACGGAAGCGCTCGCTTCGATCGATCTGGCAGCCGCCGGAATGTGGAGCAGCAAATAGCCCCGACGCCCTCCCCAAGGCCGATTGACCGCAACCGCACCGGCGCCGTGCCGCCCACGAGCGTGCGCGCGCGCATGCGCCGGCGCTCACTGCCGTACGACGCGAACGCCGCACGCAAGCACATCGCGAAAACCGATCCGGTGATGCGCGACATCGTTCGGCGAGTCGGGCCCTTTGCGCTCGAGGTGCGCGGCGAGCCGTACCAGGCGCTGTTGCGCTCCATCCTCTACCAGCAGCTCGCCGGTGCCGCGGCGGCGGCGATCGAGGCGCGTTTCCTCGCGCTGTTCGGCGGCGCGATTCCACGTCCGGACGAGCTGGCCGCGCTCGATGACGGCGCATTCCGCGGCACCGGAGTGTCGCGCCAGAAGGCCGGGTACATGCGCAGCCTCGCCGAGCACTTCGCGTCGGGCCAGCTCACGGACCGCGCGATCCGCCGCGCCCCGGACGACGCCGTCATCGAGATGGTGACAGCCGTCAAGGGCATCGGCCGTTGGACGGCGGACATGCTGCTGCTGTTCTGTCTCGGACGCCCGGACGTGCTGCCCGTCGGTGACCTCGGAGTCCAGAACTCGATGCGCGTCGCCTACAACCTCGACGCCCTGCCGAAACCCGACCAGATGGCGGAGGTCGCGAAGCCCTGGCGGCCCTTCCGAAGCGCGGCCACCTGGTACCTGTGGCGCCGCAGCGACCTCGTAACGCTGTAGTCAGGAGGCTGCGTCGAGTGTATGAAGTCGAGCACAGCGTGTTCGGCGACATGGTGGCCGCCGCGATCGAAGGCCTTCCCGAGCAGTTCCGCGAGCGCATCAGCAACGTCGAATTTGCCGTCGAAGATTCCGCGCGCCCCGACGATCTCGCCCGCACCGGCGTGCCGCCGGGCAGCGAGCTGCTGGGTGTGTACCGGGGCGTGCCGTTGCCCAGGCGTCACGCCGGATACAACATGACGCTCCCGGACCGCATCGTCATCTTTCAGCAGCCGCTCCAGCGGCTCGCTCGCGACGAGTCCGACCTGCGCGAACGGGTGCGACACGTCGTTCGGCACGAGATCGCGCACTACTTCGGCATCAGTGACGAACGGCTGCGCGAGATTGACGCGTACTAACGCTCGACCGGCAGATCGTCGCGATTGCCCCACTCCTGCCACGAGCCGTCGTAGTTCTTGACGCGCGGGTACCCCAGCACGTGCTTCAGCACGAACCACGTGTGGCTCGCGCGGACACCGAGCTGGCAGTGCGTGATGATCTCCCTGTCCGGCGTGACTCCAAGCGACTCGTACATGGCGCGCAGGTCGCGCTCGGATTTCAACACGTTGTCGCCGGCCGTCGCATCGAGCCACTCGACGTGTACGGCTCCCGGCACGTGCCCGCCCCGCGCCGCGCGGACGTCGCTGCCGTCGTACTCGCCCTGCGTCCGCACGTCGAGGACCACCTTGCCCGCCGCGCCGATGGCGGCGCTCACGTCCTGCCACGATGCTTCGTTTTCGCGATTCGTCTCGGCCGGAACCGGGTAGACAGCGAGCCGTTCCGCTGGCGCCTCGTTTGAAATCGGGCGCTGCTCCGCGAGCCACCGCTCGCGGCCGCCGTCCAGCACGTAGCACCCGCCGGGGTGCCGGTAGTAATCCATGGTCCAGAATCCGCGCGTGGCAAATGAACTCTGGCGATCGCCGTACCACACCACGGTCATGTCGGGGCCGATGTCGAGCCTGCCCATCAGCGCCGCGTACTGCTCCGGCGTGATCACGCAGCCCGACGAATCGTCTCCGTTGCGCAGCAGGTCCGGGTGTGCATCGACCCAGCGCGCGCCCGGTATGTGCGCCCGATCGTAGCTCTCCTTGGCGATGCTCGATTCGACGACGCGCACCGCCTGGTCGCCGAGTCGCGCCTCGAGCCAATCCGGCGAAACCAGTGCGCTCACGGCACGACCTCCGGTGCATCCTCGCGGCCGGCGCCGCGCGCCAGTTCGGACAGTTCGGCCGCCGCTCGCGTGTCGAGCAGCATGAACGTGCCGTCGCCTTCGGCGAGAAGCGCGCCCGCAAGGTCGCGCAACTCGGCCTTCAATTCGATGAGCCGGTGTCGCTCGTTCGTGATCCACGCCTCCACGCGCAGTCGCTGCCCGAGAGTCACTGGCCGGCGGAACCGCACTGCCAGCCGCGCCGTCGTGCCCCATTTGGCCCCGTGGTAGACGGCCCATCCCATCGCTTCGTCGATAATGGTCGTCACGACACCGCCGTGCATGCGGCCGGGGTATCCCTGCTGGAACTCACATGGCGTGTAGTCGCAGATCGTGCGTTCGCCCTCTCGGCGGAATTCCATGTGGAGGCCGTGCTCGTTGTCGGCGCCGCAGCCGTAGCACAGGCGCGGCGGTGTGCCGCGTTCGCGGTTCATGCCGTGCCCACCGTCGCACGCCCTTCGATGATCGCCTCGCCCCTCTGGTTCACGCACCGCACGTCGTACTCGGACATGCCGGCCGACTCCTTCGTCACCGCCGCCGATGCGGTGACGGTGTCGCCCGGCCGCGTCGGCGCCTTGAAGCGCACCTTCAGCCTGCCCGTCGCGAGCCACCGCTCCCCGAGCGCACCGAACATCATCTCGCCAATCAGGCCGAGCACGAGCATGCCGTGCGCGATCGTGCCCCCGAACGGCGTCGTGCGGGCGAACTCCTCGTCGACGTGAATCGGGTTTTGGTCACCAGACGCGTCCGCGTAGGCCTGGATCCGGGCCTGCGTCAGCGCGCGCACGACCGGTGCCGGCGTCGTGCTCATTCGGCCGCCGCCGGCGCCATGATCGTCGTGCGAGCGCGCACGGCCGCTTCGCCGCTCCCGCGGATCTCGAATTCGAGGACGCTGATGACGAATCCCTGCCGCTCCGAACGCTGCGCGATGCGGCCGGTGAGTGTCAGCTCCTCGCCCTCGCGAAGCCGGCCCGACTGCTCTACCTCCTGCCCGGTGTGGAGCGAGCCATCGGGCAACGAGATTTGCGCCTGGAGCGCGCTCAGACCCAGCGCCACGGCGGCGAGCGGCGGCACGTACCCGCCATAGTCGCCATCGTCGCCCACCGAGCGCAGGTACGAGGTGACCGCGTCAGCGCCGAGGGCGAACCTGGCGGGCGGGAACTCGTGGCCCCTCGGGAAGGCGGAGATGCTCGTTTGGGCGCCGGAGGTCATCGCCTAACGCTACGGGTCGCGTTCCGCGTATGTCAATGTGATCGGACGATCAGGACGCGGCGACCCGGGGGCAAGCTGCACCTTCGGAATCGGACGGAGGTTCGGGTGTCAGACGCAGGGCGTGATCATGTACGCGCGGCCCCAGCGCTCGAGATCGAGCAGCGCCTCGCCGAGCTGCCGTCCCTTCGGCGTCAGTTCGTACTCCACCCACGGCGGCATGACGGCGACGATATTTCGCGAGACCACGTCGAGCGATTCCAGGCTCTTGAGCCGATCTCGCAGCGTCCGGGAGTTGCAGCCGCCGACGTCGTGCGCCAGCTCGTTGAAGCGCCGCTTGCCGATCATCAGCTCGTGGATGATATGCGGCACCCACTTCTGTCCGAGCAGCGCGAGAGTCGCGCGGACCGGACAGTAGATGTCGTTATCGTCGAGGACCAGTTTCCGCTCAAGCACCATAGCGATCTCGTTCTAACCCAAACGAAGGTCCGCTGTAAAGCGTCCCTCCGTTTGAACGGCACGAGAGTGAACATGGGCCTGAGGCAACGCTGGATTCAAGACAGCGCCGCCAGCGCCTTCTTCTGGTCGCGAATCTGCGCCGGGCTGTTGTGTTCCACGTACGTGATCTTGCCATCGCGGTCGATCACAACGGTCAACCGCTCAGCGATGCCGGCAGCCTCGTTCCAGCACCCGTAGATCCGCGCCACGGTCCCCTTCATGTCGGCCAGGAGCCGGTGCTTGAGGCCTTCCTTCTCCTTGAAGGCCCTGTGCGTCCACGTGCTGTCGCGGCTGATCCCGAGGATCTGGGCCCCCTTGCCCTCGAACAGCGACAGATCATCGCGGTACGCGCACATCTCGCTCGTGCAGGCCGGCGAGAAATCCAGCGGGTAGAACACCAGGACGACCGGATTGCCGCGCAGCGACGACAGCGTTACCTCCTGGTTCGTCTCGTCCTTCAGCGTGAAATCGGGGGCTTCCTGCCCCACCACGACGTTTGCCATCCTTTGTACTCCTCATGGGTTGCAGAGCGATCACGTCCGAATCCATCCTAGCGAACGCCTCCCGCCCCATCCAGCGCCAGGATCGCGAGGATGGCCCGTCCTCCTATGAGCCTCCTCGCGGTTTCGCCCGGAGGCGCTTGACGCTGAACCGGGCAGAGCCGATCCTGTCGCTACGTTCGAGACACATCGATAGGAGGAATTTCCGCTGACTCCCACCGCCTCCTCCGTCTCGAAACCCGCCGCCATCGTGGCATGGCCATGACGGCCGATTTCGGCGTCGCCCGCGCGATCGACGGCCAGGCGTTCGGCCAGCCCGGCCAGCGCACGTTTCGGCTCCGCCTCATCGGCGCCGAGGGGCAGGCGGCCTCCATCTGGCTCGAAAAGGAACAGATGCAGGCGCTGAGCCTCGCGCTCAAGCAGATGCTGTCCCAGCTGGAGTACGACGCCGAGCCTCCGCCACCGGACGTCGCCGCGTTCCCCGTCGTGGCTGACAATGACTTCCGGGTCGGCCGTATGGGTATGGGCTTCCACGCCGCCGATCGCACCGTCGTGCTCTACGCCTTCGAGATGGGCGTCGACGACGATGACGACGAGCCCACGTTGCGGGTGCGGCTCACGCAGGAACAGTGCGCGTCGCTGGGTGCTCAACTCGATGACATCATCGCGGGCGGCCGGCCCGTGTGCCCGCTCTGCGGACTGCCGATCGACGCCGCCGGCCACGCGTGCGTGCGCTCGAACGGCCACTCGAAGCAGCCGATCCCCGACGAAGCCCAGGACGAAGACGCGTGATCGCGGCAACGATCCGGATCGATCCCGCCCGGCGCATCGGCCCTGTCGACCCCAACATCTACGGCCAGTTCATCGAGCATCTGGGCCACTGCATCTACGGCGGCATCTTCGAGCCCGGCTCGCGCCTGTCCGACGCGTCCGGCTTCCGCACCGACGTCCTCGACGCCGTACGCAGGCTGCGCGTGCCTGTGCTGCGCTGGCCCGGCGGCAACTTCGTGTCGGGCTACCACTGGCAGGACGGCATCGGGCCCGCGCCGGCACGCCCCTCACGGCGCGACACCGCATGGCGCAAGTTCGAGTCGAACCAGTTCGGCACTGACGAGTTCATCGAGTACTGCCGCGCCGCCGCCGCCGACCCGTACATCTGCTTCAACATGGGCACCGGCACGATGGACGAGGCACAGGCGTGGGTCGAGTACTGCAACGGCCGCGGCGAAACGTACTGGTCCCAGCAGCGCATCAAGTCGGGGCATAGGGAGCCCTACGGCGTGAAGTACTGGGGCCTCGGGAACGAGGTCTACGGCCCGTGGCAGGTCGGCTACAAGAGTGCGACATCCTACGCCGAGCAGGCACGCGAGTACGCGAAGTTCGTGCGCTGGACTGATCGCGACCTGCGGCTCGTCGCGTGCGGTGGCGGCGAGCCTGAATGGGACTGGACGGTGCTGAAGACAGCCGGCCACTTCATCGACTACGTCTCGTACCACGACTACTTCCGCCCGGACCCGGAAGGCGACCCCTACGAGTCGCTCGTGGCCCGCGGCTCCCTGGGCGGCCGGTACCTTCGCGATCTGTGGGGGCTGATCGAGGCCGCCAGGCACCGCTATGAGATCCGCCGGCCCATTCACATTTGCGTCGACGAGTGGAACGTGTTCTACCGCCGAAACGACTTCGCCCGGTTCGGCACCCTGCACGAGGAGCAGTACGACCTCGCCGATGCGCTGTGCGTCGCCTCGTATCTCAACACGCTGATCCGAAACGCGGACTCCGTAACGATGGCCAACATGGCCCAGATGGTCAACGTCATCGCGCCCATCTTCACCTCGCCCGAAGGGCTGTTCCTCCAGACGATCTACTACCCGCTCCTCGTGCAGGCGGAGCATCGAGGTTCGGTCGCGCTTGACGCGTTCAGCCAGTCCGACACGTTCGAGGTACGCGGCCAGCAGGTACCGTACGTCGACGCCGCGGTCACATACGATGAACAGGCCGGCGCGGCCTACCTCCACCTTGTCAACCTGCACCGCACGCAGACGGCGCGGGTGTCGGTGGCGGCCGGGCACGTTCAGCGAACCGACGCGCCGGTTTGGGAGATTTCCGGCGATTCACCCGATCTGGCGAACTCGTTCGCCCAGCCGAACAACGTCAGCGTGCGGGAGCGTGTTGCACCGGACAGCCGCTCGCTCGAGTTGCCACCCCTCTCGGCGAGCACCATTCTCATACGACTCTCATAATCAACCCGGCTCACGGTGTTACCTGCGCCGCCCCCCCGAAGATACAACTGAAGAAGGGCGCGGATGCGCTGTTGAGTTCAAGTTCAAGTCGATTCGGGGGTATGACACCGTGAGACAGAAAATAACCGCGACGGTCATTGCGCTGACGTTGGGCTCGTTCGCCGTGATCGGCGCGTTCGCATCGCAGGACAAGGTGGACCTCCGGTCGGCCGGACACCTCGTCTCGGGCGGCGTCCTCGCTGCCGGAACGCCGGGCGTTGACACGCCGACCGCCACGGCCGAGGCAAGTGGCACGGCCACGGCGACCGAGACGGCGACGGCGACCGAGACGAGCACGCCCGACGCCACGTCCACCGGCACGCCGGAAGCCACGGCGACTCCGGGCGACGATGAAGAGGACGACATTCACGGCATCCCGACGACAAACCCGGCGCACCACCCGGAGGACGACGACGACGAGTGCGAAAAGGGCGAAACCCACGTCATGACGACGCCCGGTGACACGCAGGTCAACGTTCCCTGCCACGTCGGCGAGCACGAAGATAACGACGATTGCGACGACGACGAGGCGCACGGCACGTCAACGCCCGACGCGTCGGCCACCTCCACGCCGACCGCCGACGGCACGCCAACGATCGCGGCGGAAATTCCGGTCGGCTGCCATGACGAGCACGGTCACGGCCACCATGACCGCCACGGCGACCACTCTGAGGACCATCACGCCGGAGACGACCGTCACGGCGACCGAGAAGATTAGGAGAAGAGTCAATCCAGAAACCCCCAACACGGCAGAGGCCTCCCGTCCCCGCGGGAGGCCTCTCTATCTCACCCGAAACGCTCGCTCTCTGAGGGTCTGGCCCGATCGGCCGGTTGCCGCGCCGGACCGATACTCCCTGAGGAGCCAATGGCGTGTGATATGCTCAAATTGAACTGGCACGCCACTCCGGAAGAAACGGCCGTTGGGAACCCGCTGCACCCTGCTCCGGCCCGGACTGATGCACTACCAGGACGCCTGGCGGCTCCAGCAGCGCATCTCGGAAACCGTGCAAGACGGCGACGCACCTGCGCTCATACTGCTCGAACATCCGCCGGTGTATACGCTCGGCGCCCGGGGCAAGACCGAGCATCTCCTGCTCTCCCAGGAAGGCTTCCTTTCGCAAGGCGCCGAGGTGCACCGCTCCGATCGCGGCGGGGACGTCACGTTCCACGGCCCCGGCCAGCTCGTCGCCTACCCGATTCTGAATCTGCGCTCGTACGGGCAGGGGCCCGTGTGGTACGTCCGCACCCTCGAAGCGCTGCTCATCGACGTTCTGTCGCGCTTCGGCATCGTCGCCGCCCGGTCCGAGGGCCGGCCGGGCGCCTGGGTCGGCGAGGAAAAAATCGCGGCGATCGGCGTGCGCGTGTCGCGTGGCGTCACGACGCATGGGTTCGCGCTCAACATCAACACGGATCTGTCGTTTTTTCAGCACATCATCCCCTGCGGACTGGCGACCGCCGGAGTGACATCGATGCAGGCCCTCACCGGCGAGACGTTCCCCATGCGGGACGTCGAGGTGGAAGTCGTCGATGCGTTCGAGCGGCTGTTCAGCGTCGATCTGCGCGAAGAATCGATGACGGGAGCGGCCGTTGGTAGCTGAATCCCGCCCCACGCCCGCGAAACCGGCATGGCTGAAGGTTCGCTTTCCCGGTGGTGAGCGTTACCAGCACCTCAAAGGGCTGATGCGCGGCGGCCACCTGAACACCGTCTGCGAAGACGCCCGCTGTCCCAACATCGGCGAATGCTGGAATGCCGGCACGGCCACGTTCATGATCCTGGGCGACGTCTGCACGCGGTCGTGCGGCTTCTGCGCCGTGACGACGGGCCGCCCCGGGGCCATCGATCCGCTGGAGCCGTATCGCGTCGCTCAAGCCGTCCGCTCGCTCGGACTGGACTACGTCGTGATCACGTCGGTCAATCGCGACGAGCTGGAAAGCGGCGGCGCCGAGGTGTTCGCCGCCTGCATCAACACCATCCGGCGAAACGATCCCCGCACCCGCGTCGAAGTGCTGATCCCCGACTTCAAGGGCAACTGGAACGCCTTGCAGGCCGTCGTCGACGCGCGGCCGTTCGTCCTGAATCACAATGTCGAGAGCGTGCCGCGGCTGTACAGGCAGGTGCGCCCGCAGGCTATTTACGAGCGCTCGCTCGAGCTGCTCCGGCGCGCGAAGGACGCCGCGCCAGGCATGCTCACCAAGTCCGGGTTCATGGTCGGCCTCGGCGAGACGCGCGACGAGCTGTTCCAGGTGCTGCGGGACCTGCACGCCCAGCGCTGCGACATCGTTACCATCGGGCAGTACCTGCGGCCGACGCTCCAGCACCTCCCCATCGATCGCTACTACGAGCCGGAGGAATACGAGCAGTTCCGCGCATTCGGTCGCGAGCTGGGCTTCCTGCACATCGAGGCCGGACCGCTCGTCCGTTCGTCCTACCACGCCGAGAAGCAGTCGATGCCTGCCGCGGCCGGCATCATTCCGCTGGAGCAGATGCAGCGTGGCTGACTACGACATCGCTATCATCGGAGGCGGGCCGGGCGGCTACGTGGCGGCGATCCGCGCGGCGCAGCTCGGTAAGCGCGTCGCGCTCATCGAGAAGGAGCGCGTCGGCGGGCTCTGTCTCAACTGGGGCTGCATCCCCAGCAAGGCGCTCCTCTGGAACGCCGAGGTCGTGAATCTCATCCGCGACGCCGCGACGTACGGGATCGCGTTCGACAACCTCCGTCTCGACATGGGCAAGGCAATCGACCGCAGCCGGCAGATCGTCGACCAGATGGTCAAGGGCGTCGAATTCCTGCTGAGTAAGAACCGCGTGCGCGTCCTGGCCGGCGAGGCCACGTTCGTATCACCGCACCAGGTCGCTGTCAGCGGCGCCGACGAAACCATCGAGGCAGCGGCCGTCATCATCGCGACAGGCGCGCGGCCGCGCACGCTGCCCGGCCTCGCGACGGACGGCCAAGCCGTCATTGGCAGCCGGCAGGCGCTCGAGCTGCGCGAGCCTCCGAAGAATGCGGTGATCATCGGCGGCGGCCCGATCGGCGTCGAGTTCGCGCAGTTCTGGCACGCATACGGCGCCGACGTCACGATACTCGAGGCACTCGACCACCTCCTGCCGCTCGAGGACGCCGAGATCAGCGTGCAGCTCGAGCGCGCATACAAGAAACAGGGCATCAAGTTCGTCACCGGTGCGCAGGTCGCCTCGGCGGCGACCGTCAATGATCGCGGCGTCGTGAAGTTCACGGCGAAAGGCGCCGAGCAGACGCTGGACGCTGATCGGGTGCTGATTGGCATCGGCTTCGAGGCGAACGTTGAGGGGCTTGGTCTCGACAAGATCGGCGTGCAGGTCGATCGCGGATACGTGAAGACGGACGCCCAGCTCATGACTACCGTGCCGGGCGTCTACGCCATCGGCGACGTCACCGGCATCATGAACCTCGCCCACGTCGCCTCCGCGATGGGCGTGACGGTCGTCGAGCGCCTCGCAGGCGTCGATGCTCCCGACCTGAACTACCAGCACGTGCCGCGCGCCACGTACTGCCAGCCCGAGGTCGCGAGCATCGGCCTGACCGAGCAACAGGCCCGTGACGCCGGGTTCGACGTCAAAGTGGGCAAGTTCCCTGTACGTGCCAACGGGCGCGCGAAGGCGATCAACGCACTGGATGGCGTGATCAAGATCGTCGCGGACGCTCAGACCGGCGAGACGTTGGGTGTGCACATGGTTGGCCCGATGGTCACCGAGCTGCTGGCCGAGGCTGCGCTGGGCATGACGCTCGAAGCGACGCCCCGCGAGCTGGGCTGGACGATCGCGGCGCACCCGACGATGGGCGAGACGATTAGAGAGGCGGCGCTCGCCGTCAGCGGTGAGGCAATCCACTTCTGGACGGAGTGACGATGATAGAGATGCCGCAGCGCACGCCGGCACCAGGCGACACGCCCCAACCGGGTCCTGACCGCCGAGCGCTGCTGTTCACCATGATGAAGATCCGCCGCTTCGAGGAGAAGGCGGCCGAGATGTACGCCCACGGTCGCATCAAGGGCTTCCTTCACCTGTACATCGGCGAGGAGGCGGTCGCCGCCGGCGCGATCGCCGCGGTGCGCCCGAACGACTACATCATCAGTCACTACCGCGAGCACGGTCACGCAATCGCGCGCGGGATCGAACCGGACCGCATCATGGCCGAGCTGTACGGGCGGGAGACGGGCGTCACCGGTGGCCGCGGCGGCTCGATGCACCTGATCGACGTCTCCAGGTCCTTCATGGGCGGCTACGCGATCGTCGCGGGACACCTGCCGCTCGCTTGCGGCCTCGCCCTGGCCGAACAGTACAAGGGCACCGACCGCATCGTCCTCAACTTCCTGGGCGACGGCGCCGTGAACGAAGGCGAGTACCACGAATCGCTGAACCTCGCCGCCATCTGGAAACTGCCGGTGCTCTTCATCGTCGAAAACAACCTCTACGGCATGGGCACGCCGCTGACCAGCGTCTGCGCCCCGGCTGAGATCTACAAGAGCGCCGCCGTGTACGGCATTCGTTCGGAGCAGGTCGACGGCATGAACGCCGTCGCCGTGTACGAGAGCGTCCAGCGCCTCGCGCAGCATGTTCGCTCCGGCGGGGGGCCGGCATTCCTCGAGGCGCTGTGTTATCGCTTTCGCGGCCACTCCATGGCCGATGCCGAGTTCTACCGGTCCAAGGATGAGGTCGAGCGCTGGCGCGCATCGGACCCGATCCTGCAAATGAAGACGCAGATGCTCGCGGACGGCTCGATCGACGAAGCGGGCATCCAGAAGCTGCAGGCGGACGCCGACGAGATGGCGCGCGCCGCCGCCCAATTCGCCGAGGAAAGCCCCCCGCCGCCGATCGAGAGCCTGTGGCGTGACGTGTACAAGGAGCGCGACGGTGCCTGAGATCACCTACCGCGAGGCGTTGCGACAGGCGCTCCGTTATCAGCTCCAGACAAACGAGCGCGTCTTCCTCATGGGCGAGGACATCGGCGCGTACGGCGGCTCCTACGCGGTGACGAAGGGGTTCCTCGAGGAGTTCGGCGCGCGGCGCGTGCGGGACACACCGATTGCTGAGTCCGTCGTCGTCGGCGCGGGCATCGGCGCGGCGATGGCCGGCCTCAAGCCGATGGTCGAGCTGATGACCATCAACTTCAGCCTGCTCGCCATCGATCAGATCGTCAACAACGCCTCCAAGCTGCACTACATGTCGAACGGCCAGATCAACGTGCCGATCGTCATCCGCATGGCGGGTGGCGCCGGCAGCCAGCTCGGCGCCCAGCATTCGCAGAGCCTCGAGGGCTGGTACGCGCACGTCCCGGGGCTAAAGGTCGTCGTCCCGGCGACACCGTACGACGCCAAGGGGCTGCTCATGACGGCGTTCGACGACGACAACCCCGTGATCTTCATCGAACACACGGCCCTGTACACGATGAAGGGCGAAGTGCCCGACGAGCCCTATCGGCTACCGTTCGGCAAGGCGGAGGTCCTCCGCGAAGGGAAAGACGCGACGCTCATCGCTTACTCCGGCAGCGTGCACCAGTCCTACCGCGCCGCCCGGCAGCTCGCCGACGATGGCATCGACTGCGAGGTCCTGAATCTCCGCACGCTACGTCCGCTCGACGTCGAGGGCATCCTGGCATCAGTGCGCAAGACCAACCGCGCGATCGTCGTCGAGGACGACTGGGAGTTTGGCGGATTCGGCGGCGAGATCGCCGCGATCGTCCAGGAGCACGCGTTCGACGACCTCGACGCGCCGGTGTTGCGTTGCTCGGGCGCCGACGTGCCGATGCCGTACGCGCACGATCTCGAGCAGGCGGCGCTGCCACAAGAAGCGGACATCATTCGGCTCGTCAAGAGCCTGGTATAGGAGCGCACTGATGATCTCCGAAGTCGTCATGCCCCAGATGGGCGCCGACATGACCGAGGGCACGATCCTTCACTGGCGGAAGCGCGAAGGCGAGCCTGTCGAGCGAGGCGAGATCATCGCGGAGATCGAGACGGACAAGGCCAACGTCGAGATAGAGGCGTTCGAGGGCGGCATCTTCCGCAAGGTGCTGGCGTCCGAAGGCGACACGATCCCGATCGGCGGCATCATCGCCATCATCGCCGGCGCCGAAGACGACATCTCCGCCTACGCGAGTGGCGCTGCGGCATCGCCCGTGGCCGCCGGCGCCGCATGGGCCGCGCCCGCACGCCCGGCAACTCCATCGCCCGGCGGCGTAGCCGTCGCCGCGGCTCCGGCTGCCGCCAACGGCGCCGCCGCCACCACCGAAGTCGAGCGCCAGCGCGTATCGCCCGTCGCCCGCCGCATCGCCGACGAGCTGGGCGTCGATCTGAGCGGAGTGCGCGGCACCGGACCTGACGGACGCATCATCCGCCGCGACGTCGAAGCCGCCGCGAGCGCACAGGCCCCGTTGCCGTCGGCGCGTCCGGCCGCGCCCGCGCCGCAGCCCGTGGCCACGAGCCGAATGAGACAGACCATCGCCCGGCGCATGTCGCAGAGCAAGCGCGAGGCGCCCCATTACTACCTGCTGGTCGACATCGACATGACAGACGCGCAGGCGTTCCGCGCCCAGGCAAACGCTGCGCTCTCGACCGACGAGCGGATCAGCGTCAACGACCTCATCGTGCGCGCGTGCGCACTGGCACTGCGGGCGTATCCGGAGTTCAACGTCACCGCCGATGGTGACCGGATGACGCGGCACGACGCGCAGAACGTCTGCATTGCCATCGCGCTCGACGAAGGCCTGATCGCGCCGGCCGTGCTCGACGCCGGCGACAAGCGGCTCGCCACGATCGCCCGCGAGACGAAGGATCTCGTCGGCCGCGCCAAGGGCGGCTCGCTGCGCCCGGACGAGATCACCGCCGGGACGTTCTGCATCACCAACCTGGGCGCATATGGCATCGAGACGCTGATCGGGATTATCCAGCCGCCGCAGACGGCGATCCTCGGCGTGGGCAGCGTCATGCAGCAGCCGGCAGTGCGCTCCGGGGAAATCGTCGTGCGCGAGATGATGAAGGTCGCGCTCTCAGCCGACCACCGCGTCACCGATGGCGCCCAGGGCGCGCAGTTCCTCGCCGAGATCAAACGTCTGCTCGAGCAGCCGCTGCTCCTGGTCCTGTGACCGGCCCTATTGCTGCACGAGGACGACGCGGTTCCCTTCCGGGTCCGCGATACCCGCGATCGTCGGTCCGCCCGGCACGTCGAATGGCTGCGACAGCACGCTGCCGCCGAGCGCCTTCGTCTGCTCCATCGACGCCGCCAGGTCGCGGACCTGCACGTAGAGCGCGACTCCTGGTGCGTCGCCCGGCATAAGGTGGCCGGCGGGTCCCGGCTCCGGACCGCCGATGCCCGCGCCGATCATCATGATCGGTCCGTCGCCGATCGACCAGTTGAACATTGCGGCGTAGAAGTCGCGGATCCGTTTCGGATCGCGCGCATGGATGTCCCAGTGCACCACCGGTCTCGCCCAGTCCTCTGCCATTGACCGCTCCTCCGCTTCCCGGTGACCGCGCGGCATTGCGCGCGACGCGATGCGGCGGGCAGCGCAGTGTCGCTGTCCGCCTGCCCGCCGTTACGTGCCCTTCATGATGCCGATCGTGTTTCCTTCCGGGTCCTGGAACATGGCGATCGTCGGCCCCCCGGGCGCCTCCATCGGCGGCATGACGGTCTTGCCGCCCAGCTTCTCGACCGAAGCCAGTGTCGCCGCGAGATCCGGTACGTCCACGTAGAACGTCACCATCGGTGCGCCGTCGGACTGCGCGATGCCGCCGCCGATACCCGGCTGCGCGGCCGCGACAAGGCCGTAGTCCATCGGATTGTTCGCGTCGATCTTCCAGTCGAAGAGCTGGGTGTAGAAATCCCGCAACGCCTTGCCGTCCTTGCCGTGTACCTCGAAATGAACGACCGGACGTGCCATCCTGTTCTCCTTCGTGCTCAACTATCGTCGGTACGTCGTCGACGGTCGCGGCAAGCCACCGCTCGGTTGGACGACTGCGGTTTGCCGGCGGAACCCGCGGTTCGCCCACGATCCATGATGACTAGTGACTGCCGATATTAAAGTGACACCAACAGGATGTCAACGCGATGACGCCGCCCGATCGGCACGAACTCGCAGGAATGCACAGGTTTCCCGAGGTGCCCGTACGCAACGGCGCAGGCACCGCGTTCTGGTCGTGTCGTTGCGGCCCGACTGGCACGCTGCAAAAGCGGCGCGTCGCCGCGCGTGACAGGGACGCGCTGGCGACTAATGCGTCGCGGCCAGCTTCGCCTCGACGTCTCGAAGGCGGCGGCTGAGGATCGGCAGCATGGCGACGGCCATGTGCGGATTCGTCTGCAGCTCCGCGACGAAGTCCCAGCGCGAGAGCACCAGGCATTTCGTCTCCTCGAGCGCCTTGATCGTCGCGGCACGCGGGCCGCCGTCGAGCAGCGCCATCTCGCCGAACGTGCTCGCCGGCCCCAGCTCGCTCAGAAACTGCGACTTCCGCGAGCCACCCGACTGGGTCACCTCGACCCGGCCGCTGATGATGATGAAGAACGCGACGGCCTGCTCGCCTTCCTTGACGATCGTTTCTCCCTTCTTGTACGTCCGTTCCACGACCGCTCGACCGAGGCGGGTGATGTCCTTGCTCGGAAGCTGGGAAAACAGCTCGACATTGCGGAGCGCGTCCTCGTGCGGCATAGCGACCCTCCGTGGCTTCGACAACCCGCCCAATCCGGACAGATTGGCCGCATTCTACTTTCGCGGGACGCCTTCGGCAATACGGTCCTCCCGCCCACTCCGCGGCGGGTATACTCTCCGCCAAGAGGACGGCTAACGAGTCTATGGCGGCCATCATCGCTCTTCCGCTATTGCATTCCGATCCGCTCCAGTTCGGATCGAGCTTCGTCGATCCGCGCGCGGCCGGCAGCGCCGCCGCCGCGTTCGTGATCGTGGCCGCTGCCATCTGATCGTCCGTGATGCCCGAACGTGCGGCGCTGATGCAACGCAGAATGTGGCTTCGCCTCGGCCGCCGCACCGCCTGTGTGATGACGGCGCTGGCCCTGTTGCCGGCCGTCCTCCCGTACGATCACCTGCTGCCCGGCGCGCACCTCGACGACGCAGGCGGAGAGTCGGTCCATGCGTCACACTGCCACCTCTCCCCCGGCACGTGCAGCGACGCGCCGCTACCGAGCGGGCTCGGCGAGTTCCTGTTCAGCGAACCACTCGTACTCTCTCCGGCGATGCTGGCGGTCGTCTTGTTGTCGGCCAGCGTCGTCTTGCGGGGCTTCGTCCCCCGCCCGGAACTTCGGCCGCCGATGCACTCGGCCGCAACCTGACCACCAATCCTGAGTGAAGGAGGCGACGTGAAGCGCCTGACAACGGGAGCATGCCTGGCGACGGCTGCCGCCCTGCTCGTGTTCGCAGCCGCGGCGTGCGGTGGCGAAAACGCCAAAAGTGAAAGCAGCGCGTCGCAGGCCAGCATCGACGAACTCGCGGCGCGCATCCAGCAGAACCAGATGCTGAACGCGGCTATCACGCTGTCCGATCTGCCGGAGCACGAGATGGACGCGGCGGCGCAGGGCGGGAAGATCGACAATAAGTACGTGCCGACGGCGCGGATGCTCGTGCGGATCACAGCGCTCACAGACTGGACGCCCGAGCTGAGCGCCTTGAACCAGAAGTTGCACGACGACAGCGTCAAGCTGCTTCAGGCCCTCGACGACGGCGAGGACATCGGCGTCATCAAGCCGCTGTCACAGGCCGTCCACGAGGACTGGCACGTCTTCACCGAGAGGGCATGGGACGTCGTTGCGAAGTCATTGCCCTTCGACGCCGGCGGGCCGCGCCCGACGGCCGTTCCGAGTTCCTCGGGGAGCTCGACGCCGCATGAAAGCATGACACCCGCCGCCGGTGGCATGACCACGCCGCCGGCCGGAGCCGCACACTGACAAGGAGACCATCACGTTGAACAAGCTGATCAGGAACGCAGGCGTCGCTTCGGCGGCGCTCGTCGTGGCGCTCGCGCTGGCGGCCACCGCATGGGGCCACGCGCACCCCGAGACGCTGACGCCGGCCAAGGGCGCGGTCCTCCAGACGGCGCCTACAAGTGTCGACATCGTGTTCGTGGAGGAGATCCAGAAAACCGCCGGCTCGTACGGCATCACCGTCGCACTCGACGGCGGCAGCTCCGTGACCAGCGGAGCGGCGACGATCGATTCCGGGAGCGCGGCACATCTCTCCGTTGCCTTGAACTCCGACCTCGCCGCGGGCCGCTACGTCGTGAACTGGCACAACGTGTCGTCTGTGGACGGAGATCCGGCCGAGGGCGCGTACTCGTTCTACGTGAAGACGGAGCCCACCGCGGCCGACCTCGCCAAGGACGCCGAACTCGAGATGATCGGTCAGGAGGACATGGCCACGCCTGCCGCGATGCCGATGGCTCCCACGGTCATCGCCCCCGCCGCGAGCGGGACTCCTGCCGCCGCGTCGGCCGCTCCATCGTCATCGTTGCCCCGAACCGGTGACGGCGCCGGCCGGCGGGACGGACACGATGGGACATTTCTCATCTTCGCGATGGCGGCGGCCGGCATCGCCGTGTTCGCCGCTGCCGCTACAGTTAGCATGCGGGGCGACAGGTAGCCAAAGCATTGGGGGCACGGGCCGACGAACGGTGACTGCGGCCTGACCGGCGAGGTTGGTGACATCGACGATCCCCGACGCCCGGTCGACTCGCGGTCCGCTCGACCGGCGAGCGCGGGCCCGTATCACGATTCTTGTGTCTGCGAGGGAGGGGTCCATCCGGCCTCTCCCTCCCGGATGAACGCCGGGTGGTGAGGGAAGCGATGTGAGGGCTCGTACCATCCGGCTTCTGGCGGCAGCGTTCATGCTGCTGGCGTTCGCGCTTGTGCTGTCGCCGTTCTCGGCGGTGCCGGCGTACGCGCACGCGTCGCTCGTCAGCGCCAGCCCCGGAAACAACGAGACGGTCCGCCGTCCGCCGGTGCGCGTCGTCCTCCATTTCAGCGAGGCGGTGGAGCGCAAGCTCACCCAGATTCAGGTGCGCGACACGAGCCAGGCGCGCGTCGACACCGCCGACACGGCGTTCGACGACAACGACCCCACGCTCGCGTCCGTCGGCCTGAAGGTACTCGCGCCCGGCCTCTACTTCGTGCAGTGGAGCAACGTGTCTTCGGTCGACGGCCACAACCTCCAGGGCACGTACCCGTTCATCGTCCTCAACCCGGACGGCTCGTACCCGGAGGGCGTGACGCTCGACACGACCGGCGGCTCCACCACGAGCGGTGACCAGTTGCTGCCCAACAACCTCGACGTCGCGCTCAAGTGGCTGGCGCTTCTTGCGCTCGCCATCGTCGGCGGCGCGGCATTCATGATGGTCGCCGGCCTGCGCCCCTCAGCTTCGTTCCTCGACGACGAGTCTTACAACAAGTTCACCGACGCGATCGAGGGCTGGGTGGTCGCCCTCTCACACGTGCTCATACCGGTGTCGTTCGTCGCTTCCGCGATCCTCGTGCTGCTGACGGTGAGCCGATTCGCGACGTCCACGAGCCTCGTCTCGTACCTCACGACGGTCCACACGGGCCAGTACCGCCTGGCCGGGTTGATCCTGCTGGCGGTCGCGCTCGCCGGCGCCGATTACCTGTTCCTCGGCAAGTCGCCCCGCAAGCGCGACGCCGGACTCACCGTAATGCTGATCGCCACGCTCGGCGCGATGTTCACGTACTCGTTCGTCAGCCACGGCGCGGTGAACCCCGGCAAGTTCTGGTCGGTCGCGTCCGACTTCGTACACCTCGTGGCCTCGGCCGCATGGCTCGGCGCGCTCGTCATGCTCGTCCCGCTGCTCCGCTGGGCGCGCCGTGAGCTCGGCGAGTCGGAGCGATTCCTCCTCCTCGCCACCGCCTTCGATCGATTCTCTATCATCGCCGGGCTGAGCGTCGTCGCGATTCTCGCAACCGGCACGTTCAATGGTCTCGCCGAGGTCCCGAACCGCCAAGCGATCGTTGACACCACCTACGGCAGAGTGTTGTTGGCGAAGCTCGCGCTGCTCGCACCGCTCCTGGCGATCGCCGCCTTCAATGCCGCCTTCCTCAAGCCGAGGCTCGCCGCCGCCGCGCACGCCGCCTTCGGGAACGGCGCCCCGCCGGCGTCCGAACCGGATCCCGCCCAGCGAGGCCGGCTCGAGTCGATACGGCGGCTCCTCGCCGTCACGGTGCCGATCGAGATCGCGCTCGTCGCCGCCGTTTTCGCCGCCGTCGCCGTCCTCACGCAGGCATCGACCGCCAAGGGCGAGGTCGCCCAGCAGAGAGCGGCCTCGACGGCCTCGACGAAGTACAGTCAGACCGCCGAACAAGGCGGGCTGAAGGTCCTCCTCGAGATTACGCCGAACCGGGTCGGCATCAACCAGTTCGACCTGACGCTCCAGAATGCCGACGGCACGCCCGCGACAACGGTCACGCAGGCGCGTCTGCGATTCGATTACGAGCAGCTGCCCGGCTCACTCCCGCAGTCTGAGGTGATCCTCCGCAAGCGCGCCGACGGCGAGTACCGTGAGATCGGCTCCTACTTCACGCAGCCCGGCAACTGGCGCGTCCAGGCCGACATTCGACGTTCGGACGCCGACGACGTTTCGCGCCAATTCATACTTGGCGTCGCTCCGGGTCAGTCCGGATCGTCGGCGAGCGCGGGCACATTCGCCTTGCCCTTCACCGTGTTCGTCTGGAACGAGGTTGCGGGCGCCTTCGCCGCCCTCGCCGGCGTCGCCATCGTCTTCTACCGCCGGCAGCTCCGCTGGTTGAGCCGAACTGCGTACCGTACGGCGATGACGTTCGCTATGGCGCTGCTGCTCGCAGGCGCGGTGCTCGCGTTCGGCGTGCATACGCACACCGTGCAGAGCAACCCGTCGGCCGACAATCCGGTGACGCCCACGCAGGAGTCCGTCGCTCGCGGCCTCACGCTGTTTCAGCAGAACTGCGTCATCTGCCACGGCGCCGAGGGCCGCGGCGATGGCCCGGGCGCCGCGCAACTGAATCCACAGCCCGCGGACTTCCGCCTCCACATGCCGTATCACACCGACGGCCAGTTCTTCGCGTTTGTCGCCAACGGCTATCCCCAGTCGGCGATGACGGGCTACAAGGACGTCATCTCCGAGACGGACATCTGGAACCTCGTCAACTACTTGCGCGCATCGTTCAGCGGCGGCACGTCGCAGTAGCTGAGCGCGGCCACCGCCCCGCGTGCGTCCAGTTCCGCCATTTACAACTGTTTTTCCTGCCTCTAGACTTGTGACACCTCCCGCTGCGGGCGGGCGGACCTAAGCTGCCGGGATACAGGTACATGGCCAGGGATATCGAGGTTCAACGCAGGCTCGCGATCTCGCGCGTGCCGATCAACAAGCAGGATGCCGAGGCGCGAAAGAAGAACTGGAACGAGGTGTTCCTCGGTTTCGACGTCGAGCACGCCCGGATCGAGGCCATGCGCTGCCTCCACTGCCCCACCGCCCCCTGCCAGGAGGCCTGCCCCGTCCACAACGACATCCCCGGCGCGTTCGCTCTCCTCGAGCGCGGCGACGTCCACGGCGCGGCGCAGAAGTTCCGCGAGACGAGCAACCTGCCGGAGCTGTGCGGGCGCCTCTGCCCGCAGGAGCGCCTCTGCGAGGGCGAGTGCGTGGTCGCATTCGCGATCCGGCCGGGCAGCCACCAGGAGCCTCCGGTGGCCATCGGCAAGCTCGAGGCATTCGTCACTGACTACCAGCGCGAGAATGGTGGCATGCCGCTGCCCGAGCTGCCGCCGCCGACCGGCCTCCGTGTTGCGGTCGTGGGCGCAGGTCCGGCCGGCATGGCCGTCGCCGAAGAACTGGCAAAGCTCGGTCACGCCTCCACGATCTACGACGCCTGGCCCGAGCCCGGCGGCGTCCTCCTCTACGGCATTCCGAGCTTCAAGCTCGGAAAGGACATCCTGCAGGCCAAGGTCAGGTACCTCGAAGATCTGGGCGTCGGTTTCGTCGGTAACACCTGGGTCGGCAAGGACGTCACCATCGACGACCTGCTGAGCACCGGTTTCGATGCCGTCTTCGTCGGCACCGGCGCAGGCGTCGGCGGCACGCTCGCGATCCCGGGCGAAGAGTTGCGCGGCATCCACGCCGCCACCGAGTTCCTGGTCCGCGGCAACCTTCGTCCGGAGCAACTCCCGCCCCACCTCCGCGAGCCCATCGAGGTCGGCAAGAACGTCGTCGTGATCGGCGGCGGCGACACGTCGATGGACTGCGTGCGCACGGCCGTGCGCCTGGGCGCGGAACACGTCTCCTGCATCTACCGCCGCACCGAGGCAGAGATGCCGGGACGGAGCGAGGAGCGCGAGCACGCGCGCCAGGAGGGCGCCAACTTCCAGTTCCTGACGATCCCGCTGCGCTTCATCGGCGACGGCACCGGCCACGTCGCGGGCGTCGAGTGCCAGCGCATGGAACTCGCGGAGCCCGACGAGTCGGGCCGCAAGCGGCCGGTGCCCGTGCCTCACTCCGAGTTCGTGATCGCGGCGGACACCGTCGCCATCGCCATCGGCTACAACGCGGATCCGATCATCAAGGACGCGGCGCCTGGCGTCGCCACCAACCGCTGGAACTTGGTCCAGGTCCACCCCGAGACGCTCGCCACGAGCCGCCCAGGCGTCTTCGCCGGGGGCGACAACGTAAACGGCGCCGACCTCGTCGTGACCGCGCTTGCAGACGGCCGCCGCGCCGCCGCCGCGATTCACGCTTACCTGGTGTCACTGCCGCC
>CAYJMJ010000025.1:0-33849 GCA_964371095.1 uncultured Dehalococcoidia bacterium
CGACTCGTCGATGTAGTCGACGCCGAGCGCCTCGAGCACCTGCGCCTCGACGAAATGGCCGATGCGCGCCTTCGCCATGACGGGGATCGTGACGGCGGCGATGATGCCGGAGATCATCTCCGGGTCGGACATGCGCGCGACGCCGCCGTCCTTGCGGATGTC
Organism: uncultured Dehalococcoidia bacterium; assembly: GCA_964371095.1. Taxonomy (GTDB): domain Bacteria; phylum Chloroflexota; class Dehalococcoidia; order DSTF01; family JACRBR01; genus CAYJMJ01. Next base: position 163 of record CAYJMJ010000025.1, read on the forward strand.
GGAGGGAACGCGCTCGAGGGCCATGACGGCGCAGGCGCCGGCCTCCTGGGCGATCCTGGCGTGTTCGGGGGTGACGACGTCCATGATGACGCCGCCCTTGAGCATCTGTGCGAGGCCGGTCTTGACGGTCCACGTGCCGGTGGCCGCCGCGCCGTTCGCGCGATCGTTGGTCGCAACCATGGCGGTTCCTCCTCCGGGGATGTTGGCGTAGTTCACAGTTTACAGTTCGCGGTTCACAGTTGACAGGGCATATGAAGCAGGGACGGAGCCGCGGCTCCGTCCCGAACTGTGAACTGTAAACTCGGCCGCTACGTCAACTCCGGGGCCAGGCGCGGAGTGGCGACGAGTTCCTCCGTCGTCAGCGGCAGCGGCTCGCCGGCGAGCAGGGCGCGGATCGCGGGGAGCGCCTCTTGCGCGGCGGCGATGCCGGCGTCGAGGCATTGCACCATCTGGAACGGCGACCCGCCGAGTTTCGGCGGGCGAATGACGAGGTCGGCGGTCCGCCCCTTGCGGACGTCCCTGAGGACGGCGTTCAGCGTGAACGGTACGCCGGCCATGCTGCGCCGCAGCGACACGCTCTGCATGCGATCGGCGAGCCACGTGGCCGGCGCGCGCAGGGGCGTCGGCATCTGGTACCGGTCGCCCAGCTCCACCGCCACGACGACGTCGGCGCCCAGCTCCGAGGCGGCGTCGACCGGAGCGGAGTCCCAGAAGCCGCCGTCGAGCAGGTAGCGGCCCTGGTGGACCACCGGCCGCGCGACCACCGGGATGGCGATGCTCGCCTCGATGGCATCGATCAGCGGGCCGGTGGTGATGGTCACGGAGCGGTGCTCGACGATGTCGGAGGCGGTCGCGCCGAAGGTGATCGGCAGCTTCTCGATGTGGAGGCCGGCCAGGCGGTCGTAGAAGTAGCGGGAAAGGCGGTTGTTGTTGCGGATCTTCAGGCGGTGGATGAAGAAGCGGATGACGTCTGCGCGCGGGTACGTGCGGATGCCGTCTTCCATCTCCTGCGTCGTGTAACCGGCCGCGAACGCGCCGCCGTACAGCGAGCCGATGCTCGTGCCGGCGATGACGTCGACCGCGATGCCGGCCTCTTGCAGCACCTTCATGACGCCGACGTGGGCCGCGCCCTTGGTTCCGCCGGCGCCCAGCGCCAGCCCGAGCTTCAACGTCCTCATGTTCCTGCTCCCGCCGCGGGGCCTCTACATATCGGATTCGTCAACATTTTTCGTATGTGCAACGATCATCATCAGTGACCCCCACCCCGTCAAGCCCGATCGGACAGGAAAACGTCAAGCATCTGGCGGTCATTGCAGGCCATTTGTCACACCGGAGCGCCATCGAGACGCACCGGCAGGGCTCGGAATGCCGGATCCGGACGTGGGTCGCTCTCAGTATAGCGGTTACATAACGAGCGCGGCGGGAGGGTGCGCGGATAGGGCGGATGCCCGCGGACGCTTCGGAAACGGGCGTTAACAGACCGTCGCGAAACTCGGCGGTCAACAGGCGACGTGTTTGAAATGCTTGCTCTTGAGCGTTCTGACTTCATCACAACAGGCGGCGAGATGAAATGACCGCTTTATGCCAAACACAAAGTTGATTACTTCCTTACCAGCGGCTTGGGCCTCTTCCACGGCAGCAGCAAAGTCGCCATCTGCCGACACTAGCGCAGCAACATCGTATAAGTCGCGCTCCGCGCCCAGAGCCAAGTCTAGGGCGAGCATCACGTCCACCAGCTTCTCCTGCGGTTTCGATCCCTTGTCATTCAGATAGCCGAGCTTCACAGTGACGTTCTCTTGGGCGCGGGTGTGCTCGTAGTACCGCAGTTGCTGCCCATAGTGGGGTTCCGGAGTGTACCTGAGCAGCGGAGTGGCGTTGTAATAGTGAACGGAGACGAGGTCGAACCGACTGCTGATGGCTTCTGCGAAGGCGCGGACGTCGTATTGGGTGGGCCACCCAAGTCTTTGAAGGCGATAGAAGACGTTGCGGCCGTCAATGAAGACGGCCATTCGTTTAATCTTCTTATCAGTTGACAGATTCATTTCAGCCCTGTCCGACGGGTCTGCGCCTATTGACTGGTGGGCGTCAGGACGATGATAATGGCGTACCACCTCAGAGTTGCTCGCGCAGCAACCTGAGTGACAGGAGCTTCCGGCTTAGCCGCGGCTCCTGTTTTCTTTGTCTGCAAGCGTGTTCTCGTTGCCTCCGCGCTACGTCACCGGCTCCGTTGCCACGGCCGCTAGGCCCAGCATGCCCGGGCCGCCGTGCACGCCGAGCACCGGGCCGAACCGGCCGGTGTGAATCTCGACCGACGGCACCGCGGCGCGAACGCGCGCGACGAGCGCTTCGGCGTCCTCGGGCGTCGTCGTGTGGAGGATCGCCACCTCGCTGACGGCGCCGTCCGCGCAGAGCGAGAACAGCGCGTCGATCGCCTTCGCGCGCGAGCGGACGCGCGTCACGGGGTGGGCCTCGCCGTCCTTGACGGTGAGGATCGGCTTGAGATGGAGGAGACCGCCGAGGAACGCCGTCGCCCGGCCGATGCGGCCGCCGCGCCGCAGGTATTCCAGCGTCTCGAACGCCACCGCGATGCGCAGCCGCTCCGCCACCGCCGCCGCGGCCGCCGCGCATTCCTCCCGCGAGCCGCCGTCGCGAGCCAGCCGCGCGGCGGCGAGCACGCAGAGTCCGAGCCCCATCGACACGCTCCCCGTATCGACGATCGAGATGCGGTCCGGGGCTACCTCGCGCGCCGCTGTGCGCGCGGCTTCGACGGTGCCGCTGAACTTCTGCGACACGTGGATCGAGACCACGTCGCCCTGCGACGCGAGGTGCCGGTACGCGTACTCGAAGAGCGCCGGCGGCGGCTGCGACGTCGTCGGAAGGTGCTTCGATTCCTGCAGGCGGGCGTAGAACTCGTCGGCCGAGAGATCCAGGCCGTCGCGGAACGATTCGGTGCCGAACGTGATGCTGAGCGGCACGACGGTGATGTGCAGCTCGTCGGCGAGATCGTGCGGGATGTCGCTGGTGCTGTCCGTGACGATGTGAACGGTCAAGCTATTCGAGGCCGATCAGGTACGGGTAGTGAGGCTGGCCGCCTTCGACCACCTCCACCTCGACACCGAGGTCGCCGCGCAGTTCCCCGGCGATGCGCTGCGTCGTTCCGGCGTCCGCACCCGCGCCAGCATACAGCGTGACGAGCGTGCCGTCATGGCCGTCCAGCATCAGCGCGACGCAGTCGCGCACCGCGGCCTCCAGCGTGTCGGCCGCGACGACGAGGTCGCCGTCGACGAGACCGATCGGCTGATCCTGCTTGATGTCGAGACCGTGGACGTGGGTCGAGCGTGCGGCGAGCGTCACTTCGCCGGTGTGTACGGCGGCGATCGCCCGCTCCATCGCCTCGACGTTGTCGTCGAGGCTGTTCTCCGGGTTCATGGCGATGAGCGCGGCCACGCCCTGCGGGATGCTGCGGGACGGGAGCACGCGCACACGCCCGGGCATCCCCTCGGCGGCGAGATTCGCCGCCATGATGACGTTCTTGTTGTCCGGCAGCACGATGACGTCGCGCGTGCCGGTCGCCTCGATGGCGGCGCGAATGTCTCCCGCGCTCGGGTTCATCGTCTGGCCGCCGTGGACGATCTCCGTCGCGCCGATCGAGCGCAGCAGCTCCTCGATACCCGCGCCGGCGCCCACGGCGACCACGGCGATGCCGCCGGTCGTGCGTGCGGCGTGGTGGCGCTGCGCGGCGAGCGCCTGGAACTGCGCCTCCATGTCCTCGGCCTTCTCGTGCGACAGCTCCCCGAGGGTTCGGCCGTACGTGAAGACGGCATCCGGCGTGTGCGTGTGCACGTGGACCCGCACCAGGTCGTCGCCGCCCACGACGATCAGGCTGTTGCCGAGGCCCGCGAGGTTCGCGCGGATGCCGTCGGCGTCCAGGCCGGCGCCCGTGACGACGAACTCGGTGCAGAACCCGGACGGTTCGCCGTCGGCGCCGTGGGTCCGCTCGGTGGCCGCGAGCCAGCCGGCATCGATCGCGCCGAGACGCTCGTCCCGCGGCGGCGGCGCGTCGCCGCGCAGCGACCGCAGCATCGCATCGAGGAGCAGGTACAGGCCCTGTGCGCCGGCATCGACGACGCCGGCCTCCTTGAGCACCGGCAGCAGCTCGGGCGTGCGGGCCACCGCGTCCTGCGCGGCGCTGACGGCCGCGTCGAGCGTCTCGATGGCGGGGTCGCGCTGCGCGGCTTCGCCGGCGGCGACGGCGGCGGCGCTGATCGCCGTCAGGATCGTGCCTTCTTTCGGGCTGGAGACGACGCGATACGCCGCGTCGCGGCCGCGCGCGAGCGCGCGCGCAAGGTCGTCGGCGCCGAGGCCGGCGTCGCCGGGCGGCATCGCCGCTGCGAAGCCGGAGATGATCTGCGAGAGGATGACGCCGGAGTTGCCCTTCGCGCCGAGCAGGGCGCCGCGGGCGGCGCGCTTCGCGGCCTCCGCAGGCGAGGCGGCGGCGCCGACCTGGTCGATGGCCGCCTTCATGGTGAGGGACATGTTCGTGCCGGTATCACCGTCGGGCACGGGGAAGACGTTGATGGCGTTCAGCGCGTCGGCGTGTTCCCGGAGCGCGGTCGCGCCGTCGATGAACGCGCGAGCGAGCGAGGGACCGTCGATGCGGGCCGGGGCAGCCGGGTGCCGGCGGCCGGGTGCGGGTGGGGGGTTGGCCATGCGGGGCGGTTGCCTCAGATTCGCGGCCCGTGCTAAGGTTCCGTGTTCAAGATTCTAGCACGGCGCTTGCGCCTGTAAGGGGATTCTCCAATGCCAGCGATTTGCGCGGTGTGCGGCAAGGGCACGACCTTCGGCCGCAATATCCGCCACCGCCACTCGGGACGCTGGGAGCGCGAGGCGCACAAGACGAACCGCGCGTTCCGGCCGAACCTGCACAAGCAGATCGTCCACGTCGGCGCCGACGCGGTGCGCGTCAAGATCTGCACGCGCTGCCTTCGGAGCCAGACGAAGCAGGCGTAGCCACCAGTTGTTAGTTGGTAGTTAGTGGTTCGTAGTTGGTCGCCTCGATCAGGCAGCCGGCGCGTTGCCCATGTGTGAGACCCCCTCGAGAGGGGGTTGTGTGCTTTACGCACCGCAGGGCGGGGCGCGGACGGTGAACGGTCAAATGCAGACTGTGAACTCCGATCTGTGAACCGTTCCCGCCCCACTACGAACTACGAACTACCGACTACAAACTCGCCCCTCCGCATCGGCCTGATCGGCGACACGCACTATCCGGAGGCCGGCCCGCTCTGGGATGAGGCGTACGAGGCGCTGCGCGGCGTCGACCTCATCCTCCACTCCGGCGACCTGCACGTCGTCGACATCTTGGACTGGCTCGAGGAGCGCTGCGCCGCGCCGGTGCTCGCCGTGCGGGGCAACGGCGATGACGGCGGCGGCGGCCGTCCGCTCTGCGCCGAGGACCCGCGCCTGAAGCCGGTGCAACTCGTCGATGCCGCCGGCGTGCGTATCGGCATGGTGCACGACGCCACGCTGCCCGAGCATCCTCCGCGCCGCACGCTCGAAACCATCATGGAGCATTACTTCGGCGGCCGCGTCGACGTCCTCGTGCACGGCGACACGCACCTCCCGGAGGTCGAGGAGATGCGCGGCGTGCTGCTCGTGAATCCCGGCAGCCCGGTCTTCCCGCGCAATCTGACGCGCCGCCTCGGCACCGTCGGTTTCATCGATGTGGCGGACGGCTCGGCGCGCGCCTGGATCCACGACCTCGCCGCGAACGCTACCTGAGGCCAGCTACGGGGCGCGCGCCCCGTAGCGGTCGCGCAACGCCGCGCGATCGGCCGCAGTCAGCTCGATGGGGCAGTTCGCGGTCTTGGCGGCCATGATGGCGGGAAGCGGCAGGTGGCCGACGCCGAGGAAGTGGCCGGTTTCGTGGAGCACGGTGCTGTAGAGACAGCGCTCGCTCCGATACTCTCCCGGCGGCGCGCTGTCGATCGTGATGTCGGCCTCGCTCAGGCGAATCCAATCGTCAGGGTCGCAGTTCGCCGTGCACTCCTGGGTAACGGTCTGCGTCAGGCCGGCCTCGTAGGTGCGTCCGTTCGGGTCGTTGTCCGCGGCGAGGCTGCCCCAGCCGATCTCGCTGACGCGGTCGTCCGCCGTCACCGGCCCGCAGGCGCCGTCGTTCATCCACGCGACGCCCCAGGCGTCGAACGCGCGCCGCAACGCGTCGACGAACTGCTCGTTCGTCACATAGCCTTCCCCGCCCGCGCTGATGCAGAAGCGCACCGGCAGCACGTCCCAGCGCGAGAGCCCATCCGGGTTCGCCGGGAGTGGCGGCGGAGGCGTGGGCGTGACGGTCGGCGTGCTGGTCGGCGTGAACGTGGGCGTCGCCGTGCCCGCGATCGTCGGCGTGCCGGCGGGTCCCAACACGCGGTTCTTCGCCTCGTGCGCGGCGCCGCAGGCTGTGGCGGCTGCGGCGATCACCACGGCGAGTCCCGCCGCCATGGCGAAGGCGGCAAACCGCATCAAGATGCGCCCGGCACGCGCCCCGCGGTCGCGCCGGCTCTCCGCGAGCCCCCGTCGGGGCACTGCGCGAGAAGCGGGCACGGAGCGCAGCGCGGCGTCGACCGGCACAGCTCCTTGCCGTGCAACACGATGTGGCCGTGGTAGCGCTGGAACAACTCGACCGACGCCACGTCCCCGAGACCCTCGACGAAGTACCGTTGCCACGCGTCGTAGCCGTCTTCCTCCGGCCCGAGGCCGAGCCGCCTGAACGTGCGACGCGTGTACGCGTCGATGACGAACGCCGGCCGTCCGGCGGCGTAGAGCGTGATCGCATCCGCGGTCTCGGGTCCGATGCCATGCGTGGCCAGAAGCCGCTCCCGCAGCTCGACATGCGGAAGCGCTAGAAACGCATCGAGCCCGCCCGCGCGCTCGATCGTCTCCGCCGCGGCGCGCAACCGCCGGGCTTTCATGCGCGGCGTGCCGCTCACGCGGATCAACGCCTCGATGCGTTCGGACGGCAGCGTCGCCAGCGCGCGGACGTCGAGCGCGCCCGCCGCGTGGAGCATGTTCAGCGCCCGTTCGGCATACTCCCACAGCGTGTGCTGCACGAGCACGGCGCCCGCGATGACGTCGATCGGTCCGCGCGCGACGTCTGGCATCCAGTGCCACGTCTCGGATCGATATCGCCCGTCGAGCGCGTGGTAGATCTCGATCAGGCGCGCTGAATCGACGGCCGGCGGCGCGCTCGCGGGCGCGCCGGCGTCAGGGCGCGACACCCGCGAACGTCCAGTACACGGGATCGACGTTCTGTCCGCCGACCACCAGCTCCCAGTGCAGGTGCGGCCCGGTGGCGAGGCCCGTCATGCCGACCGCGGCGATGATCTGGCCCTGCGTGACCATCTGCCCGTCCGTAACGTCGATCCGGGAGAGGTGGTGGTACGCCGTGAACACGCCGAGCCCGTGATCGATGATCACGGAGTTGCCGCGCGTCGTCAGCATGCCCGCGAACGCCACGCGCCCATCCGCGGACGCCGAGACGGGAGCGCCCTCATCGGCGGCGAAGTCCGTGCCGCTGTGGTGGGTCGAGATGGGTCCGCCGTTGTAGCTCCGGCCCGTGCCGAAGGCGGTGCTGATCGGCCCAGTGACCGGGAGCGTGAACGCGCCCTGCCACAGCTTGACGCGCGAGACCTGACCGTAGACGCGTGCGCGGATGTTGAGTTCCTGCTGCACCTCTTCGGGCGGGCGGAGGCCGTTCGGCCCGTCGGTCGGCACCTGCAAGTACTCCGCCGGGAAGTCGGTCGCGCTCACCGCGACCGTCTCGCTGCGCACCTCGATGAGCGCGCCGGCCGGATCGAGCAGGTTGATCGCGAGTTCGTAGTTGCCGGGCGCGACGTCGTAGCTCGCGCCAATCGGCACCCAGAAGCTGTCCGCGTCGGCCGCCATCGGGTACTGGCGGTCACGAAAGATCGCCGTGGCGCCGGCAGCCGAACCGCGCGGCGTGCGCACGGTCAGCGTGCGCCCCTGCGATAGTCCGAGCGTGACCGGCGGCGGTTCCGGCACCGGCGTCTCGGTCGGCTCGGGCGTCGCCGTCGCCGTCGGCGTCGGCGTCGGCGTCGATGTGGGGGTGACGGTCGGCGTGGCCGTGGCAGTGGGCGTCTCGGTGGGCGTCGGCGTGTGCGTCGCGGAGGCGCCGCCAACGACGCTGCAGCCGCTGAGCGCGGCGCACGCGGCCAGCGAGAACGTCAGCAGGACCGGCCATCGAAGGTTCAGGCGAGGCACGCCGACAGTATAGGCCGAAGCGTCGCCTGTGCGATCGACTCGCTGCGTGTTACAGAGACGGTTAGTCCGCGACGATCGCTGCCGTCGCGAGAAGCCGTGCGCCGCCCTGGCCGGTCCGGCGGCGGTGGAGCGCCTGGTGGGTGACGATGATGGCCAGCGCGAGCATGAGCATCAGTGCGGCGATCTTGAACGGCGCCAGCGGGCCCCAGACCCCGCCGATGACGCCGCCCATCGCCTGGCCGCCCGCCACGCCCAGCCCCTGCACCGCGCTCAGCGTGCCGAGCCACAGGCCCCGGCTGCCGGCGTCGGTGGCGTCGAGCGCCGCGGCGCCCCACGCCGGAATGCTGATGGCGTACGCGAGACCCGCCACCACGACGAGGTTGACCGCGATGAACGGGCTCGTCGTGAGCGTCAGCGCGAAGATGCAGATCGATGCGACGAACAGGCCGGCGACCAGCGGCACCTGCCGGCCGTAGCGGTCGGCGACGTGGCTCAGCCTCCACATCGCGATGCCGGCAAGCACGGCGGGCCCCGGAAACAGCATCGCCATGAAGGACAACTTCACCTTCAGCACATCGTGCGTGTAGGCGCCGATCATCGGTGTGTGAAGGCTCGTGCCAATCGTCAGGAACAGCACGATGAACGCGAGCACGAGGATGCCCGGCTTCCACGCCGCCGGATCGGCGCGGCGCGGGTCGGCGACTGCCTCGGCCGGGATGATGAGTGTCCGCACGTCGACCTTGCGATCGACGCTGCGCCAGACCATGCCGAGCGCCAGCGTGCTGAAGAGGATGCACATCCAGAATGCGCCCGAGTACGTGACAAAGTCCACCATGAGCACGCCGACGAGCGTGCCGAGTCCGATGCCCGACATCTGCGCGATGTTCAACAGCGACATCGTGCGGGCGCGACGGTGGTGCGGCGTCGTCTCGCCGACGTGCGCCATGAACGCGGGCCACATCGTGGCGGCGCCAATGCCGAGGAGCGCGGAGAAGACCAGGAAGGCGCGTGCGTCCGGCACCTCCATCATCAGTACGAGGACCGGCACGCTCACCACCATGCCCGCGAGCATCGTGATGCGGCGTCCGGCGCGGTCGGCGATCCAGCCGGCGGCGGGTTGCCACGCGAACTTCGCGACGCCGTACGACGCCATCGCGTACCCGGGGAACGCCAGGCCGGTGTGCAGCGCCTGTGGCAGGTACTGCTGGACCAGCGAGAGGAAGTAGATGCCTACGGCCGCCTGCCAGAGGAAGACCACCGCCGCGAGTTCGAGCACGCGCGTGCGCTCACTGTGTGCCGTCTGTGCCGCCGTGCGGACATCGACCATAACCACCCCACCACCTGAGCGAGCGTGACCCGAGACGCGTGCCATGTCTTGAGTATCGGCAGATCGCCGCTCACCCAAGCATAGCCGCCGGCTCAGCTGGATCTCGTTGCGATCCGGTTTCGAGCCACCGCGATCGCGCCGAGCGCCGCCACCCGCTCTCCCAGCTCCCCTTCGACGATGCGCACGTCCACGAAGGATTGCGCGAACGACCTCGTCCGGGCGGTCTCCACCGCCGGTCCGAGAATCGCATCTCCCATATTGGTCAACCCGCCGCCCAGGACGATCGCCTGCGGGTTGAAGACGTTAATCAGGCTGGCGAGCCCGATCCCCAGGTACCGGCCGGCGCGCGCGATAATCGCGCCCGCCTCGGCTTCGCCCTGCTCGCTCGCCATCTGCACGCTCTTCGCCGACAGTGGCGGTTCGCGCTCGGCGATGCGAGCGGTTCGCGGCAGCCCTCCGGCCGCGATCATCTCCCGCGCGCGGGCCGCGATCGCCGTGCCGGAGGCGAACGCCTCGAGGCAGCCGACGTGTCCCGCGCCGCACGCGGGTCCATCGACCGAAACGCCGATGTGGCCGACCTCGCCCGCGGCGCCGGATGCGCCCTCGTACAGTTCATTATCAATGATAATGCCCCCGCCGATGCCAGTGCTGATCGTCACGAAGAGCATGTGCCGGTAGCCGCGTCCCGCGCCGAATCTGTGTTCGCCGACGGCGCCGCAGTTCGCGTCGTTTTCGAGCACGACGGTGATGCCGAGCCGCTCGGTCAGGATCCGCGCCAGCGGCACGTTGTGCCAGCCCGGCAGGTTCGGCGGGTCGGTGATCACTCCCTCCGCCGTGTCGATGGGCCCGGGCGCGGACACACCCGCTCCAACGAGCGCGCTCGTCTTGACCTGCGCCTCGGCGGCCGCCGCGTGGACGGCGTCGACGATGCGCTCGATCACCGACTCCGGTCCCTGCGTGGCCAGCGTCGGAAAGCGCGCCGTGCCGAGCACGTTGCCCTCGGCATCGGCGATGAGCACGAGGATCTTCGTGCCGCCCAGGTCGATGCCCGCGTAGAGTCCGTCGCTCAAGGGGCCGGTCGCCCGCGCTCTTCCGCTCGTGCGGCGGCCGCCGCGGCGTAGAGGTCCAGGTATCGTCCGGCCGCGCGGCCCCACGACCAGTCCTGCCGCATGCCGCGCTCCTGCATCGCCCGCCACGCGGCGCGGTCGTGGAACGCTGCGAGCGCGCGCTCGACGGCGGCCGTCAGCTGGTGTGCGTCGGGCGCATCGAACACGAAGCCGTTGCCGGACGTGAGCGCCGCGTCCGCGTCCTGGACCGTGTCGGCGAGGCCGCCCGTCCGCCGCACCAGCGGCACCGCGCCGTAGCGGAGCGAGATCAGCTGGCCGAGACCGCACGGCTCGTACCGCGATGGCATGAGGAACGAGTCGCAGCCGGCGTATACGCGCTGGCCGAGCGGCGGGTTGAAATCGAGCCAGATCTTCACCTGGTCCGGGTAGCGATTCTGCAACTCCAGGAGCTGGCGGTGCACGTCCTCATCGCCGGTGCCGAGCACCGCGAGTTGCACGTCGTGCCGCGCCAGGATCGAGACGAACGCCTGCGCGACGAGGTCGATGCCCTTCTGCGCGAACAGCCGCGTCACGACGCCGAAGAGCAGGGAGCCCACGTTGACGGGCAGCCCCGCCTGCTCCTGCAGCGCGCGCTTGTTGGCGGCGCGGTCATCGAGCGAGTCGGCGGTGTAATGCTGCGCGATCGCCGGATCGGTCGCCGGGTTGAACTCGACGTAGTCGATGCCGTTGACGATGCCGGAGACGACGCTCGCCCGCGCCCGCAGCAACGGGTCGAGGCCCGCGCCGTATTCGGGCGTCATGATTTCTTTCGCGTAGGTGTCGCTCACGGTATTGACGCGGTCGGCGTGCAGGATCCCCTGAGCCATCGCGCTGTAGACGATCTCCCCCGGCACGCCCGCGGGCGCGACGAGTTGCGCCGGCCCGATGCCGAAGCGCTCCGCGAACCCGCCGTCGAAGTTCCCCTGCAGCGCCAGGTTGTGGATCGTGTAGATGCGGCCCGCCGCGGCCCACGCATGCTCGGGGGACGCCGCGAGCCGCGTCAGCAGCAGCGCCGAGTGCCAGTCCTGCGCGTGAACCGCGTCCGGCTGGAAGCCCAGGTGCGTCGCACAGGCGAGCAGAGCGTCGCAGTAGAAGAGGAACCGCTCCCGGTCGTCGTCGAAGCCGTAGACGGCGGGACGGCCGAAATAGCGAGCGTTCTCGAGCAGGTAGACCGGCACGCCGTTAACGTCGGCCTGCCACACGTCGACCCGCTCCGGTCCGCCCGGCCACGGCACATTGACGGCCTTGAGCAGGTGCGTCAGTGAGAGCGACGTGCGCTCGATCGCGCCGTGCATCGGCATGGCGATGCGAACGTCGGCGCCGGCGGCGCGGAGAGCGCGGGGAAGCGAGCCCGCCACGTCGCCCAGCCCGCCGACCTTGGCAAGCGGACTCATCTCGACAGCAGCGAAGAGGACCTTCAAATCGGACCTGCGGGGTTTGGGGGTAACGATACCTATGTGTATCCGATACCGCTCCGGGGCCGCAACCGGCGCGCTCGCGCATCGTGTGCGGCGTCAGGCGCGCGGTTTGGCGTTTGGGGAAAACAAAACGGAGTGCGGCATTGCTGCCGCGCCCCGCTCGTTGTCGAAGGCCCCGCCTCCTTCGACACACATCAGAACGGGCGCGAGCGCCGAGACGTTACAGTTCCGGCGCGATGTCAAGGAACTTCGTCGCGTTATGGCACGTAGCGGTCAGCTCTGACCCGGCGACGTTTATCGATCGGCGAAACGGCGCGCCCGGGCGTGGCGAGCCGCACGCCTGCATCGGTCAGCGTCCATGCGACGGCTATACTTCGCCGATGCCGGCATTCACACGGCGCTCGGAGTTCGCGGCGGGTGTGCGCGCGCAGCTGCCGCTGCTGCTCGGTGTCGCTCCGTTCGGCATGGCCTACGGCGCCTACGCCGTCAAGTCCGGCCTCTCTGCGACGCTGGCGCAGTCGATGTCGGCGATCGTGTTCGCGGGCGCCAGCCAGTTCGTCGGCGTGCGGCTGATCGTCGATGGCGTGCCGGGGGCGGTCATCGTTCTGACCGTGTTGCTCGTGAACCTGCGCCACTTGCTGTACAGCGCGTCGCTCGCGCCGCACGTCGAGCACCTGGACCGGCGCTGGCGGTGGCTGCTCGCCTACCTGCTGACCGACGAGGCGTACGCCATGGCGATCACCCGCTATCGCCGCGCGGACGCGTCGCCGCACCGCCACTGGTTCTTCTTCGGTACGGGCCTGGCGCTGTGGACCACGTGGCAGATCAGCACGGGCGCCGGCGTGTTCGTCGGCACGGCCGTGCCGGACAGCTGGGCGCTCGACTTCGCGCTGCCGCTGACCTTCATCGCGATCATCGTGCCGTCGCTCACCGATCGACCCGCCTTCGCCGCGGCGGCCGTCGCCGGCGCGATCGCCGTCGTCGGCTTCCGATGGCCGTACGGCACCGGCCTGATCACGGCGGCCGTCGCCGGTATCGTGGCGGGCGCCGGGCTGGCCCGTGCGGTGGGCGAGGGCGCCGGGGACGTCGAGACGGCATGAGGCTCTGGATTATCGTACTGGGCATGGGCGCCGTGACGTTCGGCGTGCGGCTCTCCGTGCTCGCCCTCGTACACCACTCGGTCCTGCCGCGCGCTGCCCGAGACGCCCTCCGCTTCGTGACGCCGGCCGTGCTGGCGGGCATCATCCTGCCCGCGGTGCTCTACGCGGGCGACCGAGGCGCGTTCGACGCCGGCCCGGGCAACGACCGTCTCGTAGCCGCGATCGTCGCGGCGGCCATCGCCTGGTTCGCCCGCAACGTCTGGCTGACGATCGGCAGCGGCATGGCGATGCTCTGGCTCCTCCGCTGGGCCGCCGCCTGACGCCGGCGAGCTGTCAGCTGTCAGCTGTCAGCCTGGCGCAGAACCCGCCCTCGCCCGCCCTTTGCCGTTTGCCGTCTTCCGTCCGCTCTCTGCTCTCTGCTCTCTGACCTCCGCTCTCCCCCGAGGTACACTTTCCGCCATGACGGCGACGGCATCGGAGATCGAGCAGAAGGCGCGTGAGGCGAAGCGGGCGGCGCGGCGGCTCGCCACGCTTTCGTCCCAGGTCAAGAACGCCGCGCTCAACGGCCTCGCCGATGCGCTCGGCGCGCACGCGGCCGAGATCCTCGCCGCAAACGCGCAGGATCTCGAACGGGGCCGCGGCGACGGGCTCTCCTCGGCCGTCATCGACCGTCTGACGCTCACCGAGGATCGGCTCGCCGCGATCGCGAAGGACGTGCGCACCGTCGCGTCGCTCCCGGACCCCGTGGGCGAGACCATCGAGATGCGCACGCTGCCCAACGGGCTGATGGTCGGCAAGATGCGCGTGCCGTTCGGCGTCATCGGCGCCATCTACGAGAATCGCCCGAACGTCACGGTGGACATCGCCTCGCTCTGCCTCAAGGCGGGTAGCGCCACCATCCTGCGCGGCGGGAAAGAGGCGCTGCAGTCAAACATCGTGCTCGGGCGCGTCATCAACGCCGCGCTCACGGCCGGCGGCGTGCCCGAGGGATCGGTGCAGATCATCGAGTCCAGCGATCGCGCGATCGTCGGCGAGATGCTGCGGATGAAGGAGTACATCGACCTCGTCGTGCCGCGCGGCGGCGAGGAGCTGATCCGCTTCGTCGAGAAGAACGCGACGATGCCGGTGCTGATCGGCGGCATCGGCGTGTGCCACACGTACGTCGACCGCGACGCCGATCTCGCAAAGGCGCGCGACATCGCCGTCAACGCGAAGACGCGCCGGTACAGCATCTGCAATGCCCTGGACACAATCATCGTTCACGCCGACGTCGCCGCGCGGTTCCTGCCGGACCTCGCCGCCGCGATGGCGGAGAAGCACGTCGAGCTGCGTTGCGATGAGCGTGCGTACGCCGCGATCGAGGGCCGCCCGGGCGTCGTGCGCTCCACCGACGCTGACTACGGCAAGGAGTGGCTGGCGCTCATCGCGTCCGTGAAGGTCGTCGATTCGTACGATGACGCCGTCGACTTCATCTACCGCTACAGCAGCGGGCACTCGGACGCCATCGTGACCGAGAACTACACGACGGCGATGCGCTTCCTGCGCGAGGTCGACACGGCCGTGTGCTACGTCAACGCCAGCACGCAGTTCACCGACGGCGCGCAGTTCGGCATGGGCGCCGAGATCATCGACGCGACGCAGAAGTTCCACGCGCGCGGCCCCGTCGGCCTGCGCGAGATCTGCACCTACAAGTGGATCGTCTTCGGCAACGGCCAGGTCCGCCCCGCGTGACCTAACCCCCGGCCCCTTCCCTATGAGGGAAGGGGAGCTTCGGTTGGGCGAGTTGAGCATAACGATGGACCGAGGATCGAGAGGGGGACGAAACATCGTCGTTGTCCAGCGAGTTGATGGCGCGAAAGCCGAGCGTGCGCGCGAGATGCGGCAGGTGCCGACGCCCGAAGAGCGACTGCTGTGGCAGCAGTTGCGTCGCAATGCGCTCGACCGCCTGCACTTTCGCAGGCAGCAGATCATCGACGGCTTCATCGCCGACTTCTACTGTCACGCTGCCGGCCTCGTCATCGAGATCGACGGCCCCGTCCACAACGATCGTCAATCGTACGATGAGGAACGCGACGCCGTTTTGAAGTCGCGCGGCCTCCGCGTCCTCCGGTTCTCGAACCGGGAGATCCGGACCGATCTCCGGTCAGTCCTAACGCGCATCCTTGAGGTTACTCGTCAAACGGAGCTCCCCTTCCCGCGTCGGGAAGGGGCCGGGGGTCAGGTCCGTCGCGGCAGCCGCGTGCGCAGCACCTTCGTGTCGCCGTCGTCGTACAGCACGGGCACGCTCTCGAAGATGTCGACCTGCGCGGCGTAGCGCAGGTCGGCCTCGAAGCCCAGCTCGCGGAGCGTGCGGCCGTGCGCCGACTGCCCGAACATCCGCATCGCATCGCCGCGGTACCAGCGCCAGAGGTGGAGCGCGGCCCACGACTCGTCGGTCAACTCCACGGCCGGATCGAACTGCCGCACCGCCTCGACGATTGCGCCGGCCGCCGCCGTGTCCTCGAGGCTGAACGCGGTGCCGCGCTCGACGCCCGCGCAGACGACGGCGGCATCCATCCCGCGCCGTGCCGCTTCCCCGACGAGCCTCTGCGCGGCGGCGCGGCGGTTCGTCAGCGCCGCGGCGAGGACGACGGGCGCCTCGGCCGCGGCCGTCAGCGCGCGCGTGCCGTTGGTGGTGAACACCACGGCCGACTTCCCTTTGAACGACAGGCCGGCGAACTCGGCGGGCGAGTTGCCGTAGTCAAATCCCGCCGGTGGCGTCGAGCGGATCTCGCCGCAGAGCAACGAGAAGTTGTTGAGCGCGAGCTTGCGAGCCTGCCGCAGGTTGTCGGTGACGATCGCGCGCAGCAGCCCGCCTTCGAGCATCGTGATGATCGACGTGGTCGCGCGCAGCACGTCGACGACGGCGACGGCGTGCCGGCGCGGTTCGCGCAGCAACCGCGGCGTTAGCGCAACGGTGATCTTCATCGAGTCGAGCGTACGGCGTGCGCGTCCGTTCGTCGAGGCGCGCACGTCAAGCCGCGACCGCGCCTGTCAACGGCCGGACGCGTTCTTGACAGCCACGCCTTTCGTCATGAGCACGCCGGATGGATGCTCCGAGGCGGCGGCGCGGCGGTATGCTTCGGCCATGTTGCGGCGGCTGATCTTCGCGCTGTCACGCAGCCGCGCCGGCGCGCACGTCGCGGCGAACGTGCCGGGCTTCCGCGCCTTCTCCCGCCGCTTCGTCGCCGGCGGAGACCAGCGCGCCGCCCTCGATGCCGTTCGGCGGCTCAACGCCGCCGGATTCGAGGCCACGGTCTCGTTCCTCGGCGAGGCGGTGACGTCCGCCGATGAGGTGGCCGCCGCCGTCCGCGAATTCACGTCATTCGCGGCCGCCGCCCGCGCCGAGGGCCTGCGCAGCCACCTGTCCATCAAGCTCACCGAGCTCGGACTCGACGTCGACCGCGATCTCGCGCGCCGTTCGCTCGACGCCGTGCTCGCTCGCGCGGCCGAGGCCGGCACGTTCGTACGCATCGACATGGAGGATTCCCGCTACACCCAGGCGACGCTCGACCTGTTCCGCGAGGCGCGCGCGACGCACGAGAACGCCGGCGTCGTCATCCAGGCGTCCCTGCGCCGCAGCGCGGCCGACATCGACGCGCTCGCGGCCGAGGGGGCGCCGGTGCGGCTCGTCAAGGGCGCGTACCGCGAGCCCGCGGACGTCGCGTGGCCGTCCCGGCCGGAGGTCGACGCCGCATTCGCTCGCCTGGCCGAGGCCTATCTCGCCCGCATGGGCGTCGGCGGCCGGCTCGCCATCGCCACGCACGATGCGCGGATGCTGCGCGCCGCACTCCGCTCGATCGGTGCGCTCGGCGTCGAGCGTAATCGTGTCGAGTTCCAGTTCCTCTTCGGCATCCGCGGCGACCTGCAGCGCCGGCTGCGCGACGCCGGCTTCCGCGTCCGGGTGTACGTGCCGTACGGCAGCCACTGGTACCCGTACCTGATGCGCCGCCTCGCCGAGCACCCCGCCAACCTCTGGTTCTTCCTCCGAAACGCCATTCGCCCGGGCTGACCGCCGGACCCGAGGCGTGGCCGCCCTGTCTTCCTCGCCCCCGCTCGCTTCCCGCCGCCCCCAATCTCCTATCATGCACCCGTGGCACGCATAGAGGCCTCGATCGAGGACTTCGGCACACGCGTGGCGACGATCCCCCGCAGCTTCTGGCGGCGGCACGGCGACACGTCGCTGGCGACGCTCCCCGGCGGCATCCGCCTGGCCGTCCTGACCTCGCCGTTCATCGTGCGCTGGGCGGCGTGGCTCGTCGCCATGCTCATCGTCTTCGTCTCCGACCTGCCCGCATGGAACCGCCAGTTCGAGCCCTACCTCGTCATCGGCACGATGCTGCAGACGGCGGCCGTCACCTTCTACGTGCCCGTGATCCGGCCGGTCCTGCTTCCGGCGCTCCGCCGCTGGATCGCCACGCCGGAGAGCTACGACGTGCTGGCGCTCGGCCTCGCCGATCTCGTGCTGTCGATGACGGCGGTCTACCTGAGCGGCGGCTGGGGCAGCCCGTACTACCACTTCGCGCTGACCGCGCTGCTCATCCCGGCGTTCTTCCTCACGTTTCGCGGCGTGGTCGTGCTCTGCGCCGTCTACATGGTGGCGTACATCTTCGGCCTCGCGACGTTCGGCGAAGGCGTGCACGGCTGGTGGAAGGACAACAGCTTCATCGGCGCGATGGTGACGCCGCTGCTCGTCGCGCTCGTTCCGAACTACCTCGGCAGCGTGACGCGGGATCTCGACGCGGCGAGGCAGGAAGCCGTCGATGCGCTCGGCGACAGCGAGCTGCTGCACAGCGTCGCGCGATCGTTCCTCGAGGGCGGGCGCGGCCTCGCCGAGACCGCCTCGCGCGCGGCCGATGCGGTCGTCGAGACGTCGCGATTCGACCGCGCCGCGCTCCTCATCCCCGACGAGCTGGAGAGCGCCGGCGAAGCGCGCGCCTACGGCATGGAGATCGACGGGCTGCCGGAGTACGGCGGGCTCCTCGCCGCATTCGACACGGAGGGCGCGCGATCCTACGTGGCCTCGTCGCTCCCCGCGCCGCTCGATGCCGCGTTCGCCGGCTGTGACTGGGTGGGCGTCGTGCCGCTCCGCTCGGCGCAGGCGATCGAAGGCTGGATCGTCGCCGGCACGCGCGAGCGGCCCGCGGCCATCCTGCACGAGGTGCGCCTGCTCGACGCCGTCGCCGGGCAGATCGCCCTCGGCGTGCGCAACGTCCGGCTCCGGGCGCGCATCGCCGAGCTGGCGGCCGAAGGCGAGCGCGGCCGCATTGCGCGCGAGATCCACGACGGCATCGCGCAGATGGTGTACATGCTGTCGTTGAGCCTCGAGACCGCCGTCGACCGCGTCGGCAGCGACCCGGAGGAGCAACGGCAGCGGCTGAAGGATCTGACCGCGCTCGCCAAGAACGCGCTCTGGGAAGTCCGGCAGTACATCTTTGATTTGCAGCCGCTGCTCAGCGGCGCCGAGGGGCTCGTCGGCGCCGTGCAGGGGCAGGTGAAAGAGTTCCAGGCCGTCGCCGACATGCCGGTCGAGGTAGCGGTGAGCGGCACCCCCGTGCGGCTGCCGATCGAGACGAGCGCGGCGCTCTACCGCATCGTGCAGGAGGGGCTCGGCAACGTCTTCCGCCACGCGCGCGCATCGAGCGTCCACGTGGCGCTGGCGTTCGAGGACGGCACGGTGCGCCTGGCCATCGCGGACGACGGCGTCGGCATTGGCGAGGCGGAGCCGGGCGGGCGCGTGGGGTACGGCATGGGCAACCTGCGGAAGCGGGTCGAGGACTTGCACGGCAGCATCGATGTGCGCAGCGAGCCCGGCGCGGGCACGCGCGTCGAAGTCTCTGTGCCGGTGGGAGGGGACGAATGAAGACGCGGCTGATGATCGTAGACGACCACGAGGTCGTGCGGATGGGGCTGAGAGCGGCCCTCGACGTGGAGCCCGACTTCACCGTCGTCGCCGAGGCGGCCAACGGAAAAGAAGCCATCGAGAAGGCGCGGGCGCACCGGCCGGACATCGTGCTGATGGACGTCCGCATGGACGGAATGGACGGTATCGAGGCGTGCCGCGAGGTGCGCAGCGAGCTCCCGCAGACGCGCGTGCTCATGCTGACCTCGTTCGCCGAGGAGGAGACGGTCGTCGCGGCGCTCCTCGCGGGGGCCGCCGGCTACGTGCTCAAGAACGTGGCGCGCGCCCGCCTGCTCGAGGCGCTGCGGTCGGTGGCTCGCGGCGAGTCGCTGCTGGACTCGAAGGTGACGAGGGGCGTCGTCGAGAAGCTCGTCGCCGCGCACGCCGGCGCGGGAGACGATGGCGACCTGACGGCGCGCGAGCGCGAGGTGCTCGTGCTGATCGCTGAGGGGGCGACGAACAAGGAGATCGCGGCGAAGCTCGTCGTCAGCGAGAACACGGCGCGCAACCACGTAAGCCACATCCTCGGCAAACTCGGCTTCAGCCGCCGGTCAGAGGCTGCGGCCTACGCGGTGAAGAAGGGATTGGTCAAGGAATAGTGTAGGCGGTATTGCGGATGTATGCGCCATGTGGCGGCCACGCTAGACTAGCGTGATGCTTGAGGACAAGTACCCCAACTCTTGTATTAGCTGCGGATTCTTGGGCAAGCTCGTTTATATGAATGGCTTGCACGAGGTGCAGATCGGTGAACGACTCCATGGCAATTTGCCGAAGAGCGATATTCTGTGGTGCTTTCGGCGCGCACCTGAGCAGATCATCCACAACGAAGTCAACGCCGCAGAAAAGCAACTGGTGGCAGCTGGATTCACGCCAACAGACGAATACCCGTCCCCGCGCGGAGCGGCAGTTCGGCAAGTATTAGAAAGACCGCGGCCGAAGTGCGCAGAAGATCAGCTTTGGCATGCATGGGCGGAGACCTTTGATCCGCGGTGGCACTACGAGGATTGGCGCATGGCTAAACTCGAGCAACTACGCCAAGCGCAGGCCAAGACATCGACCCAGACACTGAAATCCATCGAGAGCATTCAGGCCGAGCACGTGGCGATCATGGCTCGGGCCGAGCACCAATCAACGTGGTTCAATCGCTTCTTCTTACTTCTGGGCGCGGCGACACTGGTCTTGGCGCTCGCTGCCCTCGTCGCCACCGTGGCATATCCGAACGGCGTGACTTGGGTGGTTGATCATGCGCCCGGCGCGGTGCGAACCGATGGCCCGCCGCCCTAGCCGAATGTGACACGAGCTACGTGCAGGCCACGGCGGCGTCGAACCGCCGCGCTGATGCTAAGACACCTGCACGTTGGGCTTCCCGGTGCGTACTCCCACGATGTTGGCGGTCGGCCGCAGCCGAAGGCTGATGGCCGACCGCTGACAGCCGAGAGCTGACAGCTACTTGTCGATCTTCCGCCCCTGCTTCTCTTCGAGGCGGCCGAGCGCGCGCCCCTTATCGGGGTGCGGATCCGTTACGAGACCGTAGATCTCGCGTCCTTCGTGTCCCTCTGGCAAGTACTCGGTGATCGGAAGACCTTCCGAATTGCAGAAGAGCAGTCAATGACAATACTTGTACTTCTGCATCTCCTCGCAGGCGCAGATCCACGTGCTCCGCTTCGCCTCCTCCGCCTTGTCGACGTAGAAGTTGCACGGGCACAGGGGCCGGCCGACTTCGTCGATGTGCCGGGCGAGGCCGATGACGAGGAACTCGGTGATTTCACGCTGGGGATGGAGGTAGGAGCCGCTCTTCTCGGCGAACTTCTCGACGAACTTCCACATCTTCTGGATGTTCTCGGGCGAGGCCTGGCGCCTGTCCTCGTCGGTCGGCTGGTCGAGCGTCATCTGGGTCTCCGCTAGCGATTGTACGGGCTGGCCGGCGGGCGCGGCTACTTCGGCCCGGCGTGCGCCACTTCGTGCTTCAGGTAGAAGGTCATCGACTGGAGCGAGAGCACGGGGTCGATGTCCTTGACGCGCACGTGCGATGGCGCGCGGGCCGCGATCGGCGCGTAGTTCAGGATCGCCTTCACGCCGCACTCGACCAGCTCGTCGATGATCTGCTGCGCCGCGGACGCCGGCGACGTCACGATGCCGATGTCCGGCGCGCGCCCCGCCAGCACGGCGCGCATGTCGTCGATCGGCCTGACCGTAATGTGATCGACGTGCTCACCGATGACGCGCGGATCGCTATCGAACGCCTCGACGATCTGGAACCCCTGCGGAGCAAAGCCGCCGTAGCTCAGTACGGCGCGCCCGAGCTGTCCGACACCGACCACCACCATCGTCCACTTGCGGTCCAGCCCGAGGATCTGGTGCAGCTCTTCGAGCAGGCGCTTGACGTTGTAGCCGCGCCCCTGCTTGCCGAAGCGTCCGAAGTAGCTGAGGTCCTTGCGGATCTGGGCCGGCGTGACGCCAAGCTGCGCCCCCAGCTCCTGCGAGCTGACGACCTCGCGGCTGTTACGCTCGAGCGCGGCGAGCGCGCGCGCGTAGACCGGGAGGCGGTCGATGACGACGTCCGGGATCTCGATGGGCATCCGGCTCCTTGCGCGGCTCGCTAGCGAGCGTACGAGCATGATTGCGCAATTTTTCGCAATGTAACATCGGTTCTGGCAACGGTCAACGCGCCCGCGGACGTTCCGCGGTAGCCGGCAAGCCGGCCGGGCGCAGCCCGCCGGTCGTGGTGATGCTGAGCGAAGCGAAGCATCTTCTTCGGCCGGCGGTGTTCCGCGCAGGGGCGCAGCCTGCCGCGCCCGCCCGCATCTCACGTGCGGACAGCCGCCCCCGGCGCTCCCTTCATCGCTACAACTTCAGCGCCAGGATGTCCCGGTGTACCTCGCCGTTGCCCTTCACGTGGATGCGCACGTCGATAATGCGCACCTTGAGCCGTGAGGGCTCGTCGTCAAAGTACACCTCGTCGCCTTTCTGGAAGCGGTACTCCGTGTTCAGCGTGGCAATCAGCCGGCCCTTCTTGGGCGTGAACGGGTCCGATTCGAAGATCTCGGTCTTCACGCGAGCGCCCTCCCCCTTACTCGTACCGCAGCGCCTCGGCGATCGGGATGCTGGACGCCTGCCGGGCCGGAATGATCGTCATGACCAGTGACGCGACGAACGCGAATGTGCCGATCCCCGCGATCTCGAGCCACGGGATGTAGAAGCTGACGTTCGTGCCCGGCGCGAAGTCCGAAGACGTTACGAGCTGCTGCGCCAGCAACAGGCCCAGGCCGATGCCGCTCAGCACGCCGAGCAGCGTGATGAACGACGACTCCATGATGAAGCTTGTCGCCACCGCCCGTCTCGTGAATCCGATCGCGCGCAACATCCCGATTTGCTGGCGCCGTTCGACGACCGTCCGGAACGCGATCACGCCGACCGCGGCGATGCCCACGAACAGGCCAATACCCATGAATCCGTCGATCAGGTACATGAAGCCCTGGTTCTGCGCCTGCTGATCCTCGATCAGCTTGCGCAGCGAGTCCGCCTGCACGCCCTGCGCCGTCAGCGCCTTCTCGATGCTCTTCGCCTCCGCCGCGGAGTCGGTCCCCGGCTTTAGCTTCAGCAGGTGCATCGTCGATTCCGGATGCGGAAAGATCGTGTCGAACGCCGTGGGAGATAGGAAGAGCCCGTAATACACCGCGCTTGCCTTCAGCGAGATGATGCCGATGATCCGGAGCGGCCGCACGGTGCCCGCATCGGACGAGTCCCGCACTTCGATCTGGATCGGCGTGAAGACCGTGACGTTTGCCTTGATGTCCTTCAGCCTGAATCCGCCGGGCGGACCGAAACCCTCGCTCGGCAGAGCGAAGGCATCGATGATCGCCGTGTCGGGCTCTTCGCGAAGGGCGCGCCAGACGTCGGCGTCCGTCGCGAATCCTTCCGCGCGCGCCTGGAACCCGACCGCGTTGCCCTGCGTGAACTCCGAGCTTGGCCCGATGATGCCGTACTTGGCGAAGTCGTCGCCCGTCTGGCCCGCCTTCGGCGCGATGCGCACTTCCGCGACGCGGCGGTTCGCCAGCCTCAGGTCATCCTCCCGCGTGATGGCGGATACGTCCTCGCCGGCCGCACGGAGTGCACCCGTGATATCGGGAATCGGGTTGCTGGGGTTCTCGGAGATTACGGCGTCGTAGCCGCCGAGCGCGTCATCGCCCAGGAACAGCCGGCTGAAGTTCGAGTTCATCGTCGTCATCATGACGAGCGCGAACATCACCAGGGAGATCATGGCGATCGTCATGCCCGTGCGGAACTTGTTGGCCATCGGGTAGGCGACGGCCGTGCGGATCGCCGGCACCAGGTGGGAGAAGTTGCTGCCGAGCCGCGTCAGCACCGCGAGCATCAGGTCCGCGTTGTAGACGATCACGAACGTCCCGGCCAGCACCATGATGAATCCGCTCACGAAGAACAAGTCGACGTCGCCTTCGAGCCGCTTCGGCGGCACGTGGCCGCCCGCCCCCAATACCCAGTAGCCGAGTACGAACAGGCCCATCGTCGTGAAGACGGCGCGCTGCGCGAACCGCAGCATCACCAGTGTGAGCGCGGACCCCAGCAGCACCAGCGTCAGGCCGATGCCGTACGGCGACGCCAGATTCGACGCAAACCCCACGATGATGAGTACGGACCCGACGACGATCGAGAGCGCGCCCGTCTGGAAGATGCGATTAAACCCGAGCCCGGCGGCCACCACCGTCAGCGCGGCGGCGCCGATCCCGGCCACCGCGAGCAGCACCGCAACAACGCTCGCGGCGCCGGACGATCCGTAGATCGCCACCGCACCCATGAACATGACGGCGCAGATGACACCGAGCACGGGCGCCAGGACCAGGAACCCGATGCTTCTGGCCCATTCGCCCAGCCGGGTCGGCTTGAAGACGAGCCATATCGCGTGCGAGACCAGGGAGCCCAGACCTCCGTGCCACTCCGGCCGCGTCCGGAGCGGCATCGGGTCCGCGGCGTCACGTATGGCGCTGACGATGTTGAGGTTGCCGATCCGCCACGACGAGAACGTGACGGTGAGAAACGTCAGGACGACGCCCAACGAGTACGAGACGATGAGGCTGCGGGCGGTAACGTGGAAGACGATCGACAGGTCAAAGCTGCTGAACAGCGCCGCCATGACCCGGATCATCAGCAACGAGACCGCGATGCCCAGCGCGCAGCCCATCGCCGCCGCGCCGATGTTGTACGCCATGCCTTCCGACATGAACGACTGCACCAGGTGCGAGCGCTTCGTCCCCACCGCGCGCATCATGCCCATCTCGACCTTCCGCTCCGCGGCGAGCATCACGAAGATCAGGAAGATCAGCATCATCCCGGCGGCGATGGAGAACAGTCCCAGCACGACGAACAACGTCGTGAATACGCTGGCCAGCGTGCTCGCCTCGTCGACCGCGTCGGACTTCGCCGTCACCCCGCGCCAGCTCGTGCCCTGGAGCTTCGCGTCCAGCGCGTCGTTGATCGCCTCTGCGCTCTCGAGGGTGCCGCGTACGCCGCCGTCGTTCGAGACGGCGATCAGGTCGACTTCGCCCGCGCGGTCGAACAGCTCCTGCGCGCGCGCCAGACCCATCACCAGCCCCTGCGGCGTGCCGAGCACGGTGCCAGTCAGCACCCGGTCGGCGACGATCTCTCGCACCGTCAGAAAATGGGGCTCGTTGTGCGTGAACACCTGGATCTGGTCGCCCTTCTGGATGTCCAGCTTGTCCGCGGCCGACTCGTTCACGTACACGTCGTCCGCACCGAGCGCGCTGATCGAGACTTCGCGTCCGTCCACCGTCGCGATGTCGCTTTCGAACCCCTGCATGCGCGTGGCGTCGACGCCCACCAGCACCACGAGCGGCTCCGTCTGGCCGGATCGAGCGTCCTTCACCGGCACGGGTCCGCGGATCACGCTGACCGCGCCGTCGACTCCCGGGATCGTCCGGAACGCGTCCGCGTACTGCGTTGCCTGGCCCTCCGGGATCGGCCTGGCGGCGATCATCGCCGACGCGTCGAACTGTCCGGTCTCCGTCGCCGACTGTGCCTGCACGACCTCGTCGATGCTGTGCATGCGGCTGTACACCTGGTTGGTGATGCTGTAATCGACCGTGTCGCCGATGCTGAACGCCGTGCTGATGATGAGCGTGCTCAGCATCAGCCCCACGATGATCAGCACCGTCTGCGCGCGGCGCCGCGGAATGTTCCGCACGCCGACGAAGAACATCACCCGGTTCCGGAGGATGATCCAGCCGACCGCCGCCGCCGCGATCGCGACGATCACGATCAGCGCGATCATGATGTAGGTCATCGAGAGACCGAACAGCTCGCTCATGCCGGCCGCACTCCCGCCAGGATCTCCTCGCGCACGATCCGGCCGTCCTTCATGTGGACGATGCGATGGCAGCGCGCCGCCACTTCGGGCGCGTGCGTGACGATCACGAACGTCTGGTTCTTCCGCGCGTTCAGGTCCGTGATCAGGTTCATGATCTCGTCGGCATTCTGCGTGTCCAGGTCACCCGTCGGCTCGTCGCCCCAGACGATCGCCGGCTCATTGACCAGCGCCCGTGCGATCGTGACGCGCTGCCGCTGCCCGCCCGAAAGCTGCGACGGCTTGTGCTTCGCCCACTCACGCAGGTGCACGAGATCGAGGGCCACGTCGGCCATGCGCCGCGCTTCGCCCGTCTTCGTGCCGGACACCAGCAGCGGCAGCTCCACGTTCTCGATCGCGCTCAGCACCGGGAGCAGGTTGTAGAACTGAAACACGAAGCCCATCTGGCGCGCGCGAAACTCCGTGCGCCTGTTGTCCGACAGGCTGTTGATGTCCTCTCCGTTCACGAGGATGAGCCCCTCGTCGATCGTGTCGAGGCCGCTCAGACAGTTGAGGAGCGTCGTCTTGCCGCAGCCGGACGGTCCCATGATCGCAACCATCTCGCCGCGCCCGACGCTGAAGGTGACGCCCTGGAGCGCGTTCACCGTCACGTCCTCGGTCCGGTACGTCTTGACGACGTCGCGCGCATCGATGATGAGGTCGCGCCCGTCGAGAGATGGCTTGGTCGTGGTCTGGAGTGGTTCGGTGGTCATCGCGCGTGTCCTTTTTCTGGCAGGCCGGTCAGATCTCGGCCTCCGGACGCTGAAACGGAGACCGGCGAAGGAGCGGCTGCCTCGGCCCCACGGTGGAACCGTACCAAACGGCCGGGGCGCTGCGCCCTCCGGCGGGAACTGAAGAATTCGCAACAGTTTGTCATCGAATGTCGCGTCACGCTCGCGGTGCTCATGCGCGCATCACCCTCCTGAACGCGGAGACGAGCAGTCGCACGTACCAGTACAGCCCGTACAGCGCCGCCATGCCGCCCGCCGCCAACCCGATGCCGACGCCTGCGGCGACCATGTGCGCGAAGACGCCCGAGTGCCCCGCCACGGAGATGGGGGCGAACGGAATGAGTGAGCCGACGATGGCCGCCGCCCCGCCGAGCACGAATGCTATCCCGATGGCGCCGAGCGTCGGGATGACGATCATGCTCGGGATGCTCGCGGTCAGCAGCAGCCCGGCGATCCCGAACAGCCGCGCGAACCAGTTGGCGCCGCCGCTGCCCGAGAGCAGCAGTTCCGCCCTGTACGCCCGCGCCAGCTTCTCCGCCGGCCCCAGCTGCCGCAATACATCGGCCGTCGCTGCGCCGCCGGCTCGTGACTCGGCGATGTGGCTCTCGATCTCGCGCACGACGTCGACGCGTTCCGCTTCGGGCACGCGGCTCAGCGCCTGCCGGAGGTGCGCGAGATAGTCTTCGGCCAGTGGATCGTCATGCATGATGCGCCCCGTATCGCTGCAGGTAGCCGTCCATCGCGTCGACCAGCGCGCCCCATTCGGCGCGCATCGTCACGAGGGATGCGCGGCCTCTGTCGGTGAGCTGGTAGTACTGCCGCGGCGGACCGGCGTCCGATTCCTGCCACGTTGTCTCAACATAACCATCACGCTTCAGCCTCCGAAGCAGCGGATAGATCGTCCCCTCCGGCGACGCCAGCTGCGGCGCGCCCGACATCTCCGTGACGATCTGGTAGCCGTAGCTGGGCGCGCGTTCGATGATCGCGAGAATGCAAAGCTCGATCACCCCGCGCCGAAGTTGCGTGCCCCAGTCACCCTCGGTCCCCAAGCCGCCTCAACCTCCTTCGACCGCGTACTATGTATCACACAGTACATGGCGACGCAAGGTACCGGCAAGCGGTTTCGTCCCGTGCTCAGGCGGCCCCTCAGGAACTCGTTGAGAGTGTGGTGATCGAGACCGAACAACTGATCGCTGACAGCAGATCGCTGAAAGCCCCCGTCAGTAGCTCGCGACGAGCGTCTCTTCCTCGGTCGGCAGGCTGCGGCGGATGACGTCCAGGTACTCGAGCGCCACCCCCGAGCCGATCGCCACGCAGTCCAGCGGATTCTCCGCCACCTGGCACGCGATGCCGGTCTCCTGCGTCAGCAGAATGTCCAGGTGCCGCAGCATCGCACCCCCGCCCGTGAGCACGATGCCTCGATCGATGACGTCCGACGCCAGCTCGGGCGGCGTGCGCTCCAGCACCGTGCGCACGACCGTGACGATCGTCGCGAGCGCGTCCTGGATCGCGGCGGTGACGTCGGCGGTGTGAACGGTGAGCGTCTTCGGCAGACCGCTGATCTGGTCGCGGCCGCGGATCTCCATGCTCAGCTCGTTCTCCAGCGGGATCGCCGCGCCGATGCTGACCTTCATCTCCTGCGCCGTGCGCTCTCCGATCATCAGGTTGTAGCGGCGCTTCACGTACGCCACGATCGCGTCGTCCAGCCGGTCGCCCGCCACGCGCACGCTCTCGCTGACCACGATGCCGTACATCGAGATGACCGCCGCTTCGGTGCGCCCCCCGCCGATGTCGACGACCATGTTGCCGCTCGGCGAGTGGATCGGGATGCGCGCGCCGATCGCCGCGGCAAGCGGCTCCGGCACCAGGTGGACGGGACGGCGCCCGCCGGCCTGTTCGGCCGCATCGCGCACGGCGCGCTGTTCGACGCTCGTCACGCCCGCCGGTATGCAGACCATCACCTCGGGCTTGATCAGGTTGAAGCGCCCCACGACCTTCGAGATGAAATACCGCAGCATCGCCTCGGTGATCAGGTAGTCGGCGATGACGCCGTCGCGCATCGGCCGGATGACGGAGATGCTGCCGGGGACGCGCCCCATCATGTCGAGCGCCTCGTGCCCCACGGCCACGACGGTGTTGTCCCGGTTGGCAAGCGCAACCACCGACGGTTCGTTGACGACGATCCCCCGGCCCTTGACGTAGACGAGCACGTTGGCCGTGCCGAGGTCGATGCCGATGCGCTTCGGAAGCATGGTTGCCCTTCCTGTGTGGTGACGGAGGCGGGAAGCGTCTCAGTTGCTGTGGGGAGATCCAGTCCGAGGAAGCCGGCGCCCGGTGTTCCGGCGCGGCCCGAGCTTGCTACGCTCGCTCAATGTCCGCTCCCAGCGCGCGCAGTTTACCATGCAGATCCTCGTGTGCACGGTCGATGTGATAGACATCGCTGATTTCGGTCGTGCCGTCCGCGACGAGCGCCGCGAGCACGCACGCGCTGCCCGCACGCACGTCGAGGGCGCACACCGGCGCACCCCGCAGGCGCGTCGGGCCCGTGATGATCGCCGTGGGCCCGGTCGCGACGACGTTCGCGCCCATCTTCCGCAGCTCGGCGATGTACATCAGGCGGTTGTCGTACACCCGCTCGTGGATCGTGCTCGCACCGGCCGCCTGCGTCAGGAACGCCGCGAGCTGCGGCTGGAGGTCCGTCGCCAGCCCCGGATACGGCAGCGCCTGGGCGCTGACCGCCCGATAGCCGCCCTCCCCGCGCACGCGCATGCCCGCGTCGGTCGGCTCGACAGCGACGCCGGCCTCCCGCATCTTCATGATCAGCGCGTCCAGGTGGTCCGGCACCGCCTCCTCCAGCTCTACCTCGCCGCATGTGATGGCGGCCGCCAGCGCGAACGTCCCCGCTTCCAGCCGGTCGGCGATGACGCGGTGCTCGGTGCCGTGCAGCTCGCGCACGCCTTCGATCCGCACGAACTGCGTGCCCGCGCCGCGGATGTTCGCCCCCATCGCGTTGAGCATCGAGGCAAGGCTCGCTATCTCGGGCTCGCTCGCGGCGTTGATAATCGTCGTCGTGCCCTCGGCGAGCGCCGCCGCCAGCATGACGTTGAGCGTCCCCATCACGCTCGGGTAGTCGAGCACCACCCGATCGCCGCGCAGCGCGCCGTCCTTCTTGACATCGAACTTCTCGCCCGCCTGCGACACCGTCGCGCCGAGCATACGGAAGCCGGCCAGGTGTACGTCGAGCGGGCGGATGCCGATCGCGTCGCCACCGGGCGGCGGGCACGAGGCGCGTCCGAAGCGGGCGATCAGCGGCCCCATGACGAGGAAGCTCGCCCGAAGACGCGCCGCCATCGATGCCGGCACTTCGCAATCGCTCACGCTCGCGCAGTTGATCCGCAGCGACGAGCTGGACAGGTGCTCGACGACCGCGCCGAGGTGCTGGAGGATCTCCTCCATCTGCCGCACGTCGCCGATCGCGGGCACGTTGTGGAGAACGACGTCGTCGCCGGTGAGCAGCGCCGCCGCCATGGCGTAATCGGCGCCGTTCTTCGAGCCGCTGATACGCACGCGGCCCGACAGGCGGTTGCCGCCGGTGATCAGGTACTTCTCGGCGCCGTGGGTCATCGCTCGAAGCATACGAGATGCGCCGGAAGCTGTGAAGCGCGCCCGCGCGTCAGCTCAGCAGGCCGTCGAGCGGCTCGTAGCGCGCGCCGAGGATGTCGTCGGCGGGCACGCCCACCCAGCGATCGAGCACGCTGGCGTACACCGAGCGGAAATCCGTCGTGAAGCGCAGGTTGCCCGCGTCCAGGGCATCGAGCGCCGGCGGCGTGCCGTACAGGCCGCCGTTGACCGTCCCGCCGAGGAGGAACATCGGCGCCGCCGTGCCGTGGTCCGTGCCCTCGCTCGCGTTCTCTTCGGCGCGCCGGCCGAACTCGGACCAGGTCATCGTCAGGACCTCGCGGTCCCTTCCGATCGAAGCGAGGTCCGCGTAGAACGCCGCCAGCGCGTCGCCAAGTTCCGCAAGCAGGGCCTCGTGGTCGGTGATCTGCGCCGAGTGGGTATCGAACCCGCCCAGTGTCACGTGCGCGACCCGCAGCTTCGCTCCGCTGGCGATGACCTGGGCGATGAGCTGCAGCCCGCTCGCCAGTGAGGTCCGCGGATACGGGAACGTCGGCGTGTGCGCGGCGGCCGCCGCCGTCAGCGACGCCGCGCTGGACACGGCATCGCCCGCCGTGCTCTCGAGCAATGCGGCGTACGGCATGCCCCTGGGAAACTGCTCGTAGAGCTTGAGCAGAGCCGTCTGGCGGCGGCGCGCCTCGGCCTCGTCGGGCGCCAGCCCCTGGAATCCGTACGACGCCGCGTCGGGTGCGGAGATGATCGGCGCGTTCGGCGAGTACAGCTCGGGCGCGACGACGCGGTCGACGTTGAAACCGTGCAGCGGATCGTGCTCCTCCGCCTCGAGCCGCGCGAGGTACGCGCCCAGCCACCCCTCGCCCGCTGCCGCGCCGGGGCCCGCACTCTGCCAGATCAGCATCGACTGGAAGTGGGACAGGTTCGGGTCCGGGTAACCGACGCCGTGCACGATGGCGAGCCGCTTGCCGTCCCACAGCGGCTTGAGTGCGCCGAGCCCCGGGTGCAGCCCGAACTCGTCGTCGAGCGGCAGCACCTGTGCCGCGTCCACCTTCAACGACGGCCGCAGCCGCGCGTACGCCGGGTCGCGGTACGGCACGACCGTGTTGAGTCCGTCATTTCCCCCGGCCAGCTGGACGATGACGAGCGTGCGCGGCGCGCCGGGCGCGGCCGCCTCCGCATCCGAGGCACGGATCGCGAACGCACCCTTGAACACGGGCGGCAGCGCCGCGTGCATCGAGCCCAGCGTGACGAGCGCTGCACCCCGCCTCACGAATTCACGCCTGGTCAGCATGTCGCCTCCTCACGCGAGCTGGTACTCGGGCGATGCGAACAGCAGCGTCAGCAGCCCGCGCAGCCGCGCCTCGCGCTGGGGCGCCGGCAGCGACGCGAATCCGCCGCTCTCGTCGAGATACGCGCGCAGCGTCTCCCGCGCGCCGTCGCTGATATTGCCGTCGACCGTGGCCAGCCCCGCCTGGTCGATGGCCTCGTCCGCGGACGCCGGAGGCTGCGGGAAGACGAGCGTGATGCCTGTGGGTCCGATTCTTGCGCCGCCATTCATCAGCGCCGCCGCTGAGTTGACGCGCGCGAACCAGGTGCTCGTGCCGAGCCAGGTGCTGCCTCCGGGCCAGCCGGCGACATTCGGCGGATTGAACAGCGTCTGCCCCATCGCGCGGCTCGCCTGCGCGACGAGGCGGGCGTCCGGCCGCGCACCGAGGAGCCGGATCGTCCCCACGACGAAATCGGTCGGGCTCTTGACGATGGCCCGGTACGCCCGCGGCGAGTAGAACGCGTCTGACGTCAGCACAGCGCGCACGACCTGTTTCGTGTCGTACCCGCTGGCGCGGGCGACCCGCGCGATCGGATCGATGGTGGAGTCGTCGGGATCCGGGTACGCCAGGAACTCGAAGAGCCTGCGCGCGAAATGCGCCGGCGCCGCGTCCTGCCGCAGGATCACGTCGACGATGCCGTCCGCATCGAAGTTGCCCGTTTCGCCGAGGAAGTTCTTGACGCCGTCGTCGTGCTGGCCGGGCCGGAACACGAAGGCGCCGCTCCTGTCCAGGCTGTAGCCGGTGTGAGCGCGCGCCGACTCCTGCACGTCCTGCTCGCTGTAGTGACCGGCGCCCAGCGTGAACAGCTCCATGAGTTCGCGAGCGTAGTTCTCGTTCGGCTGCCCCTTCTTGCTCGTGTGGAGGTCCAGCCAGAGCATCATGGCCGGGTCCCGCACCATGCCCTTGAGGAGAACGTCGAACCGGCCGAACGCGCGATCGCGCAAGAACTGGTTCTGGTTGAGCATCAGCACCGCACGCTGGCCGCCGATCTTGCTCAGGCCGCTGGTGAGCAGTCCGTGCCAGAACAGCGTCATTCGCTCCAGCATTGGGCGCCGGGTCAACACCATTCGCGCCAGCCACGTGGCGATGACGTCGACGGGCTTCGATGTGTCGTACGCCAGCGCCGCGATCGCCGCGTCCGTCTCGCTGTCGTCGGCCGATGCGGACGCAAGCAGCGCGTCGACGACGCCGTCGAGCGGCATGCCGGCGAAGCGTTGCAGGTCGCTGGCCGTCGCGATGAACGTCGTGCGGCGCAGCAGGTGGCGCAGGCGCGCGTCGTGGGTGGCCAGCGCATCGGGAAGTGATCCGCCGGCGGCATCGGCCGGCGTGGCCACGGCTCGCGGGCCGCCGCCACTGCGTTCGTGGCCCACCACGGCGACCACCGCCCCGCCCGCCGCCACCGCCGCCGCCGATACGGCCGCGCCGCCGAGCAGCCGCCGTCTGCTGATCCGCACACCCCTTGCCGGCTCCGTCGAATCCACGCTGCCTCCGCTCCCATGATCGCCCGTCCGGGTGCGCGGCGCATGATCCCCGCCCGGTAGCGGTGTAAACGCTCTGGAAAATCTTCAAGGGGCGCCCGATGGACAGGCCGCTCGCCATGCCGTTTACCCCGTTGACGCAACGGCCCGATCATCCCATGATGGTTGAATCAGCGGAAATGAGGAGACGACGATGCTAGCCCTGCGAGCACTCACCGGGTCATCCAGAGCGCGCCGCATGTTGCCCCTGCTCGTCTTCGCGCCGCTCATTCTCCTGGCCGCAAAGTGCATCGATAACGAGACGATGTATCAGGACAACCTCGGCGATTGGCACGTCGTCGGCGAGATGCATAACGACACCGATGTCTGGGGCGGGAACATGATGCTGGGCGGCACGCTCATGGACGATGCCGGCAACGTACTCGCGACCGGGCAGGCTCCCGCGTGCCCCTTCGAGCTCGCTGCGCACGGAATCTCGGTGTTCGACGTGCAGTTCTTCCAGTCGTTCGGCCTGCATCCGACGAAGTATGAGGTCCGTCCGATCGGCGGGAAGTCGCTCGACCAACCGTTGCAGCCTCTGCAGGTGAGCCTCACCGCCTTCGCGGCGAAGCGCACGTCGTCGGGAGTGACGATTACCGGCACGATTCGCGCTAAGAAGGCGTACTCCCAACAATTCGGCGGCTGCACCGCCTTCTACAACGCCGCCGGAAAAGTCGTCAGGCAGATCACCATCTTCGGATTCGGGAAGCTGCCTTCGAACGTGGCGCAACCACTGACACTTCCTCTCCCGGATATCCCGGACGACGCCACGACCGTGCGCTTCTGGTTAACCGAGAGCAGTGATGCTGACCCGCTGTCTTCAGATTACGGCGCTGCCGTGACCGGCACGTTGACGATCCGTTAGGTAGCTTCCCCTCCCGGGAACTTTTCCCCCGCATATGGCGTCTTTCCGATGTCCCGGTCTTCCCGGGA
>CAYJMJ010000025.1:33949-37404 GCA_964371095.1 uncultured Dehalococcoidia bacterium
CCGGGAACTTTTCCCCCGCATATGGCGTCTTTCCGATGTCCCGGTCTTCCCGGGACGTGGAGGAGGACGCAATGGTTCACCAATCTTGGATCCGGAATGGGCTGGCCGCCGCCGGCATCGTCGCCATCGTGGCGCTCGGCGCCGCTTGCAGCAGCTCGAAAGCGCCCAGCGACGTCACGAACGCCCCGCCCGGTGGTGCGGCGTCGTCGGGCAACGACGCGAAGTCTGGCACGACGCTTCGGACCGAAGCGGGTGCCGCGGCGCAGGCGCAATCCGCAGCCGGCGATTCCCAGGGCGGCGGCGCGAGCGGCGGCGGCCTGCCGCTGCCGTCGCTGCTCGACCGCAAGATGATCATGGTCGCCACGGTCGACGTGACCGTGGACGACGTCGCACGCAGCTTCGAGGACGTGGCGAACATCGCCGCGGGCGCGGGCGGCTTCGTCTCGGGTTCATCGTTCGGTCACAACGACGACCGGGAGACCGCCTCGGTCACGATCCGCGTGCCGGCCGACAAGTACCAGGACGCGCTGGGCCGCCTGCGCAAGCTCGGCAAGGTCCGCGGCGAGCAATCCAGCTCCGACGACGTGACCGAGCAGTACACCGACCTCCAGTCGCGCCTCCGCAATCTCCAGGCCACCGAGCAGCAGTACCTCGGGTTCTTGAGCAAGGCGGCCGACATCGGCCAGGTGCTGCAGGTGCAGGACCGCCTCGACGCCGTGCGCGCCGAGATCGAGCAGGTGCAGGGGCGAATCAACCTCGTCGAGCATCAGACCGATCTCGCCACGATCACCGTGCACCTCGATCCGCCGGTGGTCGCGACGGTGGAGCCATCGACCGGTGGCCGCGGCCCGCTCGAAGTGGCCGCCGACGCGTTCCAGGCGTCGCTCGACGTGCTGCTCGGCATCGCGACGGTCGCGCTCGCCGTCGCGGCGTTCTCGTGGTGGCTGCTGCCGCTCGCGATCCTCGGCTGGATCCTGGGCCGCCGCCAGCTCCGCCCACGCGCGCCGTAGCCGCGCCGCGCGAGAACCGAGAACAGAGACAGAGAACAGACAACAGAGTCCAAGAACAACAACAGAGGCCCGTTAAGCGGCCTCTGTTGTCTGTTGTCTGCTCTGGCGCAGCCCGCCCTACATCGCGGTCTCGGCCGATGCCGCCTGCCCGGGAGCCTCTTCCACGGTGACGCAGATCGATGTGAGGTTGCCGGCGCGGCGGGCGCGCAGATCTTCGCCGAGCCGCGCCGCGAACCACTCCGCGAGCCGCTCCGCCGTCGTGTTGTCGATCGGCAGCGGCACGACGTCCGCCTTCGGGAACACGTAGCCGCGTTCGAGGAAGCGCACCTTCCAGTTGCTCATGCCCTCGTCGATCTGCAGCACGCGGCTGTCGCGCTGCAGGAGGAACTTGTGGTCCAGCTCGTCGCACAGCGCCTTGCCCAGCGTCCTGAGCGTCGCGAAGTCGCACACCCACGAGTCGTCCGTCAGCGCGCCGGCCACCTCGATGGCCACGGCGTAGTTGTGGCCGTGCAGCGGCTCGCACTGCCCCTCGAACGTGGCAAAGTGTGCGGCGGCGAACTTCAGCTGGTTACGCTCGACGCGAACGCGGTACTCCATGGCGTGTCCTCGGCTCCCTCTATTGCGTCGGCTATCGATAATGCGCGCGGCGCGCCGCACTGGCAGGCTGATGAAGAGGTCCGTTCACTGCCGTGGGGCGTTCAGCCCGCGTCGTGCGGATTCACGGCACCTTAGCCCAGGCCGGTGAAGTCGCCGGCCGTCGAGTTTCTTGTCAGGGCGCTAGTCGTCATAACGGTAGTCGTTCCACCCACCCTGCCCGGATGGCGCCGGCACGGTCGCGCCGCAGATGCACGGGAAGTCGGCGATGCGCACCCACATCGGGAAGTTGCCCTCGTAGTGGCGGCCGCAGGTGCGGCAGTCCGACTGGTAGAGCTTCACGTGCGGCTCGTTGACCTTCGGCTTAGGGGGCATCGGTCAGGCCGCCGCCACGAAGATGTAGTAGCGATCGCCGCGCTCGGCGACGAGCGGCTCCTTGCCGGACGTGCGCAGCTCGTGGATCTTTGCCGGCATCGTCGCGCCGAAGCCCTTGACGAGGAAGCTCGAGTCCCACACGTAGTCGCGCTCGCCGAGCTTGAGGCGCGTCGGCACCATCTCCGCGTCGTGCAGGTCGACGTACGGCACCCACACGTCGCTCTCGACGTCGAGCGTTCCAAGCTGGCTCGGGTCCAGCTCCAACTCCAACGGCCCCTCCTCTCGTCGCGGTCCGGCGGTGCATTGCATCGTACGGCCGAAGCTATGTCAACGCACCCGGACGATGCTGCTATCCCGGCACGTACGGGCGCCGCGCCGCCTCGACCCACGTCTGCCACGCCGGCTTCTCGGTGTCGTCCGTGCGCCGCAGCCCGATGTGCTGAAACACCTCGAGCGGCGTGTCCTTCGCGAATGCCGGATCCCACCCCGCGAACCAGATGACGAACGGCATCCGGAGCGACTGCGCCTCCGTCAGCGCCCTCTTTACGAACGCGTCCTGCTCCTCCTCCGTCCCGTCGTTGATGCCCTGCACCCCCGCCGCCGACGAGTACCCCATCTCGGCGATCACGATCGGCCGATCCGTGAACGCGCGCAGCTGGCTGTAGTAGTTGTCCGGGATCGCCGCCGCCGTATCGAACGCGAAGCTCGGGTACGTGCTGATCGCCATGACGTCGAGCCGTGGATCGAACTCCTGGAGCAGCGGCCAGTCCGAGAAGTGCTTGTCCTCCGTCGGCAGAATCGCCTGCAGGTCCTCGTACTGGAACGTCACCGTGACCTGCGTCTCCGGCGAGATCTCCTTCACCCGGTCGTACGCCTCCGCGTACAGCGATGCGAAGTCCGCCAGCGACTCCTTGTTCTTGTCGAGGTAGAGGTTGATCTCCACGCCGAGCGCCAGGTACGCCGGCTTGTAGTTCAGCGCCACGTACTTGGCGTACGACACGAACGCCGCCCGGATGTCCGCATCCGCGAACGTCTTGCCGCTCGACGACGGCGGCAGCCCCGCCAGCCGGTCCCGCCCCGTCGAGCTGTCCGTCGGGTCGATGGCGAAGAACAGCCGCAGCTTGCCGTCCGCGATGGCCTGCTTCTCGGCCGCGGTCGTCTCCGCCGTCTGCTTGCCGATGTCCGCGCCCGGCAGGAAGTCGGCCCACGGAGGCGTCCGCTGGATCAGCACCATCTCGCCCGTGTCGCCCGCCAGCTTGAACGCCTCGTCGTACGACTTCGCGTTCAGCTCCCGCGGCAGCGTGCTGATGCCCATCATGAACGAGCGCGCCTCGCCCTCGCCCGCGTCCCGCGTCCGCGTCGACGCGCCGCCGCCGCACGACGCGATGACGATCGCCACCGCGATCGCCGCGCCCAACCACGCTCCACGCCGGATGCCGCTCATCGTCCTCCTCACAAACCCCGCGGATTGTAGCG
>CAYJMJ010000025.1:37504-39128 GCA_964371095.1 uncultured Dehalococcoidia bacterium
AGAAACCGCTCCGTCGCGCGCGGGCTGCGCAGCCGCACGAAGCGTACGTGCGCCAGCTCCGGCCGACGGAAGTAGTCGACGTACGTGCGCTGGTGCTTGAAGTGCGACTTGACCGCCCACAGGAAGAGCGAGTCGCGGCTCATGAACTGCGTGCGCAGCCGCTCACGATTCCCGTTCCACAGCTCCTCGTTCCGCAGCCGGCGCGAGAACGTGCGCCGCACGAGGCGCGCCGCGACGAGCGGAAACCAGTAGTCGAGCCACACGAACACGTCCGCCGC
Source organism: uncultured Dehalococcoidia bacterium (assembly GCA_964371095.1). Taxonomy (GTDB): domain Bacteria; phylum Chloroflexota; class Dehalococcoidia; order DSTF01; family JACRBR01; genus CAYJMJ01. The sequence goes on from CAYJMJ010000025.1 coordinate 37,783, forward strand.
CCGCCAGGCGATGTCCCAAACGCGGCTCGCGTAGCCGCCGTCGAGCACCCAGCGCGGCGCCGCGACCGCCGCCGCGACGCGCGCCCGGAACACGGGGACCTCCGCCTCCCGCCAGCCCCGCTCCCAGTGCAGCGCGTCCAGCTCGATGTGCTCGCCGCCGATGATCGCCGCCATCCGCCGCGCGATCGTCGTCTTCCCCGACCCCGCCGTCCCGACGATGACGATGCGGTGGATCGGGGTGGTAGCGCGCTCAGGTTGATTGGCCATTGTGCAGAAGGTGTTTCGCGTCACGCACCGGCTGTCAGCTATCGGTTTTCAGTTGTCAGCTTTGAGCTATGAGCCGAACAGCGTGTCATCCTGAGCGAAGCGAAGGATCTTCTCCGATCCAGCTGTTGTGCCGTTTCGCCTGAGCGATCGCCTCTGCCCCCGCGACGATCAGCCTCGGCCGGACGAGATGCTTCGCTTCGCTCAGCATGACGGGTGCCGGCCATCGCCCATACCATCTGCGTAATCCGCGAAATCCTTGTTCCTCGTCCCCTACCCGCTCGGCGTCAGGCTCTCAGCTGACAGCTGAGCGCTGACAGCTCCTAGTCAAACTCCGACGTCACCTCAACGTCCACCGCTTGCTCCTCCGTCGGGACGAGCACGATGTCCGAGAACGCCTCGTCCTGAAGCGCATCGAGCACGCGCGACTTGATCAGCTCCAGCACCGCCATGAACGAGACGATGATCTCCATCCGCGTGCGGCACGCATCGATCAGCGCGCCGAAGCTCACGCGCCCATCCGAGGCGAGGCGCTCGCGGATCAGCGCGATCTTGTCGCGCACCGTGATCTTGTTCGGGTGGATCACCGGCGCGGGCTCTTCCTCGGGCTGGCGCGCGAGGGCGGAGATCACCATCTCCTGCAGCCGGCTCAGCGTCACGCCGTCGAGGCCCGTCGGCGCGGGCAACTCCGGCGGCGGCGCGATCCGCGGGTACGAGTGCAGCCCCGCGTCCTCGATGTCGCGCAGCCCGCGGGCCGCCTCCTTGAACAGCTTGTACTCGATGAGCTGGCGCGCGAGGTCGTCGCCGTCGTCCTCTTCCGGTTCGAGGCCCGGCTCGCCGGCCGGCGGACGCGGCAGCAGCGCGCGCGATTTCAGCAGCAGCAGCTTCGCGCCGATGGCGATGAAGTCGGCGAGCGCGTCGAGGTTGAGCTGATCGCCGGAGTGGAGGTAGGCCATGTACTGGTCGGTGACGGTGACCAGCGCGATCTCGGTGATGTCCAGCTCTTCGCGCTCGATGAGGTGGAGCAGCAGGTCGAGCGGCCCCTCGAACGCCGGGAGCGTGAGCTGGTAGCCCTCTGTCTG
>CAYJMJ010000026.1:0-30319 GCA_964371095.1 uncultured Dehalococcoidia bacterium
ACGAGGACCAGGGCGCCGGCGAGTACCCGAACGCCTACTACTTCTACATGCCGCGGCTCTGCAACCACTGCACGCGCCCGAGCTGCGTCGAGGCGTGCCCGCGGGGTGCGATGTACAAGCGACCGCAGGACGGCATCGTGCTGCGGGACGAGGAACAGTGCGACGGCCTGCAGTTCTGCGCCGAGGCGTGCCCGTACAAGAAGATCTACTTCAACTACGTGAAGAAGGTCAGCCAGCACTGCATCATGTGCTTCCCGCGACTGGAGCAGGGTGTGGCGCCGGCGTGCGCGCGGCAGTGCCCGGGACGGCTGGTGTTCGTCGGCTACCTGAACGACAAGGAGCGGCCGATCCACAAGCTGGTGTACGACTGGGAGGTGGCGCTGCCGCTGCACCCCGAGTACGGCACCGAGGCCAACATCTTCTACATCCCGCCGATGTCGCCGTACCGCTTGAAGGAGGACGGCAGCCTCGACCAGGAGACGCCGCGCATTCCGACGGAGTACCTGGAGCGCCTCTTCGGCCCGCGTGTTCACAAGGCGATGAACACGATGCAGAGCGAGTTGAAGAAGGTGCGAGCCGGCGGCAAGTCGGAGTTACTGGACACGCTCATCGTGTACCGCTGGCACACGTTGTTTGAACCGTTCACACGCGACCCTGTGGAGGTGGGTGGACCGCAAACAGCGAGCAAGCGCTAACGATAACAGTAGAGGCCGGGGTCTGAAGCCCAGCCGGCGTCCATACAGGCGAAGACGATGAGCGACTGGTCCGTCCAATGCGGACGGTGCCAGCGGGACGCCCGTACCGGACGACGGCTGGGCTTCTAAATGGATGCGGATTAGTTGTCATGAGCCGAATTAATCGGCGGACATTTCTCAAGGGCAGCGGGGCCATCGTCGCCGGCCTGGGGCTGAGCCGCCTCATTCCGCTACCGCACTTCGACCGCATTCTTTCGACGGCTGCCCGGACCTATTCCACATTCGAAGACATCTACCGGCAGAAGTGGACGTGGGACAAGGTGACGTGGGGCACGCACCTCGTCGACTGCTACCCCGGCTCGTGCTCGTGGCGCGTGTACACGAAGGACGGCGTCGTCTTTCGTGAGGAACAGGGCGCGCAGTACCCGGTTGTCGAAGAAGGCGTGCCGGACATGAACCCGCGCGGCTGCCAGAAGGGGTGCAGCTTCAGCGAGGTGATGTACGGCGGCGAACGCATCAAGTATCCGATGCGGCGGACCGGCGAGCGCGGCGAGGGCAAGTGGGAGCGCATCACCTGGGACCAGGCGCTCACGCAGGTCGCCGACGGCATCATCGACGCCGTGCAGGACCAGGGGCCGGAGTCTGTCATGCTCGACTTCGGCACCGGTGAAGGCGGTACGATCCACGGCTCGATACCGGCGTGGCGTCTCGTGCGGCTCCTCGGCGGCACGGTGTTCGACAACAATGCTCTCACGTCCGACTTCAACGTCGGCATGTACGAGACGTTCGGGAAGTTCCAGTTCTGCAGTTCGATCGACGACTGGTACCACGCCGACCTGATCCTCATGTGGCATATGAACCCGCTGTACACGCGCATCCCCTCGGCGCACTTCATCACCGAGGCGCGGTACAACGGCACGAAGGTGGCGTCGATAGCGCCGGACTACAACGCGTCGACGATTCATGCGGACCTGTACGTGCCGGTGGAGATCGGCACCGACGCCGCGCTCGCGCTCGCCGTCTCGAAGATCATCATCGATGACGGCAAGTACAACGCGGAGTTCGTGAAGGAGCAGACGGACCTGCCCCTGCTCGTTCGCACAGACACCGGCCGCTATCTGCGCCAGCAGGACGTCGACGGGAAGGGCCGCGAGGACCAACTGTACTTTTGGGACACGACCACCGGCGCTCCGGCACGCGCGCCGCGCGACACGCTGAAACTCGGCAACGTGACCCCGGCGCTCGAGGGCGCGTTCCAGGTGAAGCTGAACGACGGCTCATCGGTCGAGGTGCGGCCGGCGTTCGCGCTGTTGCGCGACTTACTTCAGCAGTACACGCCCGAATACGCAGCCGGCATCACCGGCGCCTCGCCGAACACCATCCGGCGGCTGGCGAAGATGATCACCGACGCGAAGCGGGTACACATCCTCCAGGGCTTCAACACGCCGAAGTTCTATCACGGCGATCTCATCGAGCGCTGCATGGCGCTCGTGTTGGCGCTCACGGGCAACTTCGGGCGGCCCGGCACGGGATTGCGCGGCCACAACAGCAGCCAGCTCGTGATGGCGAACGGCGTCAAGGGCAAGCTCGGCTTCGAAGGTTTCATGGAGATCGCCGCGAACCAGCTCGAGATCGAGGACGAGGCCACGAAGCACGATCCCGATCTGACGCCGGAGATGCTCGCCGTCGAGGTCGAACGCGCCGAGGCGCGCGAGAGCAAGCTCTCGCCGCTGCCGATGTCGGGACTCCTGATTCCGCCGCACTTCTACTGGTACTGGCACGCCGGCTACAAGGAGAGTTGGAACAACGCCGCGTGGTCCGACACCGGCATGAAGCGTACGTTCGACGAGTACTTCAACGAAGCGATAGACAAAGGCTGGTGGGAAAACCTGATCCAGCCGGCGAAGGACCAGACGCCCCAGGTCTTCATCGAATCATGCGGCAATGCGCTGCGGCGTACGCGCGGCGGCGGCAGCCTGCTGCTGAAGCACGCCTGGCCGAACTACAAGCTCGTCGTCACCATCGACTACCGGATGAGCGCGACGGCACGGCAGTCCGACGTGTTCTTGCCGGCCGCCGCGTACTACGAGAAGACGGACTTCCGCTTTCCGACGGCTCACCTGAACTTTCTGGTTTTCACCGAGAAGGCGGTCAATCCGCCGGGCGAGGCGAAGCCCGAGTGGGAGATCAACTGGCTGCTCGCCCAGAAGATCGAGGAGCGTGCTCGGGCGCGAGGCGCGAACGCGTACAAGGACCGCAGGGATCGCGCGTTCAAGTTCAACGGCCTGCTCGACCGGTTCTCGATGGGCGGCAAGGTCGGGCCGAACGACGACGAGAAGATCGCGCAGGATCTGATCGACGATACGGTGCGCGCGGGCGCGTTCCCCGAGAAGACGAACCTCGATACGTTCAAGAAGAAGGGCATCGTGCGGTTCACGCACATCGGCGTGGACGCTGTCGGCCAGAACCAGGCGACGGACATCAAGCCGAACAAGACGGTCAACCCATTGTCGTTCCATGTCGAGGACAAGGTGCCGTACCCCAGTTACGCGCGCCGCATCCAGTTCTACATCGACCATGAGTGGTTCTTGGAGGCCGGCGAGGCGCTGCCGGTGCACAAGCCGACGCCGCGCATGGGCGGCGACTACCCGCTCACGATGACGAGCGGACACCAGCGCTGGTCGATTCACTCGATGTGGGTGCTCAACAAGACGCTGTCGCACACGCATCGCGGCCATCCGACGCTGTTCATGAACCCGGCCGACATGAAGGCGCGCAATGTCGTCGACGACGAAGAGGTCAACGTCCGCAACGACATGGACTCGTTCATGGTGCGCATCAAGGTGTCGCCGGCCACGCGGCCGGGCCAGGTGGTGATCTACCACGCGTGGGAGCCGTTCCAGTTCCGCGGCGGCAAGTCGTATGACTTCGCCATCCCGGGTCTGATCAAGTGGCTCCACCTGGCCGGCGGATACGGGCATCTCAACTACTACCGATGGAACTGGGTGCCGCAGCAGGTCGATCGCGCGGTGCCGGTGGAAGTGGAGAAGCTGGCGTGAAGGTGAATCTCGTCGCCGTTCAGGCCAAGCCGGTGACGGCGGACTACGCGAGCGGCGACGCGTTCTACCGCAAGATGGCCGCGCTGATGAAGCGTGCCATGCGGGACGTCGACCGCTCGATACCGACGCTTGTGGCATACCCGGAAGGCATCGGCCTGCCGCTGGCGTTCGTGCCGCAGACGTACGAGCAGATCGGCGACGCGAAGACGATCGTCCAGGTGTTCCTGCGCGCTGTGCCGAAGAATCTGCCGCGATTCTCGAAAGCGTGGCTCAAGTTCCGCACGTCGTTCTTCCGGACGGTGTTCCTGGAAACCGCGCTCGAGGCCGAGGAGATATACGTGACGGCCTTCTCTTCGCTCGCGCGCGAGTACGGCGTGTACGTCAGCGCCGGCTGCGTGTACCTGCCGCACATCGAGGAAGAGGCGGTGAAGGGCCGCCACACGGTCGGCAAGAAGGTGTACAACCAGTCGTACCTGTTCAATCCGGGCGGCGTGTGCCTGCGCCGCACGCCGAAGATCAACCTCGCTCCGCCGACGGAGCCGCGTTTCGGTTTCAGTCCCGGCAATCGCGCCGATCTGATGCCGATCGATACGAAGATCGGCCGCCTGGGGACGCTCGTGTGCTACGACGCGTTCCACCGCAGCCTCGTCGAGCGGATGGACGCGATGGGTGTGGAGATCGTCCTCAATCCGTCGCACAACGAGCGCCGGTGGAATGCGCCGGCCGGGTTCAACAAGTCGATCACCGTCGGCGAGGCGTGGATCCGCCACGGACTGCCGGCGATGATCCAGGGGCGCGAGCACCTGAAGTACGGCGTGAGCGCGATGCTCGTCGGGCCGGTGTTCGATGTCCGGTCGCACGGGCAGTCGCGGATCTGCCGCAACCTCGGCCGGGCCGACGCCGACCCGCACGACGCAATCCTCGCGGAGGCATCGATCGACGAGGAGGACGTCATCTGCGCCACCGTGGACGTCGCCGGACCGTTCGGGAGCCTCAATGGGCGTGCGCCCGCCCTCCTGTCACCCACGATGGAAGAGCTTGCGGAGGAGCAGTATGGCCTTCCGTGACGCCGCCCGCTGGATTACGTCGCCGCCCGCGGCCAGCGAACTGGCCGAGACGCGCCCGCTGACCGCGCGCAACTACGCGATGCTCTGGGGCGCGCTGTGCATGAGCCTCTTCGCGTTCGTGCCGGGGGCGTACCTGGTGCCAGCGCTGCACCTCCGCGACGCCATCGCCGTGGCGGCGCTTGGAAGCCTGGCCGGAGCGGCGGTGCTCGGCGCGGTGGCGGCGAGCGCGGCGAGCCGCCGAAAGAACACGGTGGGGCTCCTCTCTTCGACACTGGGTGTGCCGGCAGGCGGCGTCATCGCCGCGATGCTGCTGGTCCGCCACCTCGTCTGGGCGACCTTCACGCTGGCGTTCGCGGCGAACGTCGCCGCGGCAGTGCCCGGCCTCGGCGGTGGCAAGACCGTGTGGGGGATCGCGCTCGGCGCGCTCGCGCTCGCGCTGGCGCTGCTGGCGCCGAGGACGTTCGTCGAGCGGTGGCTCGGCTGGTTCGCGTTCTGGATCGGCCTGTTGCTGATCGCGCTGATCACGCTCACCGGCATCACGACGTACGGCATCCCGGTGCTGCACGACGCCGACGGCATGGGTGGCTGGCCGACGCGCTCGCAAGGGTTCGACCTGATCGCGGCGCTCCCGCTTCTCTGGCTGCCTGTCGTGGCGGATTACGCGACCGATGCCCGCAGACCTCGCGACGCTTTCACCGGCGCGTTTACCGGCGCCGGTGTAATGAGCGCCTGGTACGCGATCGTCGGCGCACTCTGGGTGTTCACGGTCAGTTCGCGCGACGTCGCGGGCTTCATCTCGTCGATTCCGATCGGCGCGGGCGCGCTCGTCATCGTCATCGCGCTGCAGTCGAACGCGGTTGCGGCGAACGTATACTCGGCGTCACTCGCCGGAGGCCGCTTCGGATACCGCTGGTTCCGGCCGGCGCTGTTCGTGTCCGCGGTCGGCGCCGGTGCGCTCGTTGTCGCGACGGACGCGCTGAACGTCGAGGATCTCGCGCTGCTGCTGGCGTCGATCTTCCTGCCGCTGTTCGCCGTCGTGCTCGCGCGGGCGATCCTCGCGAACGGTCCGCAGGCGCTTTCGTGGCTCGCGTGGGCGGCCGGCGTGCTGATGTATGGCTGGATCAATCCCGGTGATTTTGCCCCGTGGCGTGACGGGATGGACTTCATCTTCTCGACCGTGCTGCACGCGCCGTTCCCGTTGGGCGGCGACCTGACGCGGTGGCCCGCCACCGCCGTCTCGTTCGCGGCGGCGTTCGGCGGCTACCTCGTGCTCGCGTCGGTCTGGAACGCCGGGCGGGCCGTGTCGGAGAGAGCCGGGAGGGCGGCCTGATGGCGAACCGTGCACCGACCCCGCAGCGCCAGCTCGCGATGGTGTTCGACCTGAACAAGTGCCTCGGGTGCCAGACGTGCTCGCTCGCGTGCAAGACGCTCTGGACCGACCAAGAGGGCCAGGAGTACATGTGGTGGAACGTCGTCAACACGTTGCCGGGCGACGGCTCGCCGCGCCAGTGGATGGACCTCGCGGGCGGGTTCGGCGCTGACGGCAAGTCGAAGCCGAGCGTGCTGCCGACGAGCAACGACTTCGGCGTTGCCTGGGATTACAACTACGACGAGGTCTGGAACGGCGGCCCGGACGCCCATCTCGCGAAGGTCCCCGATGTCACGTGGGGCATGAACTGGGACGAGGACCAGGGAGACGGCGAGTGGCCGAACAGCTACTTCTTCTACCTGCCGCGGATTTGCATGCACTGCACGCGTCCGGCCTGCCTCGAGGCGTGCCCGCGCACGGCGATTTACAAGCGCGAGGACAACGGCACGGTCTTGATCGACCAGGCGCGGTGCCACGGGTACCGATTTTGCGCAGAGGCGTGCCCGTACAAGCGCATTTATTTCAATCCGGCGCTGCGGCAATCGCAGAAATGCGTGTTATGCTTCCCCCGCGTCGAGCAGGGCGTGCCGCCGGCGTGCATGCGCCAGTGTCCCGGCCGGGTCCGTTTTTTCGGGTACCTCGATGACGAGAAGAGCGCGGTGTACAAGCTCGTCAAGAAATGGAACGTAGCGATTCGCCTGCACCCGGAATTCGGCACGGAGCCCAATCTCTACTATGTGCCGCCGCTGGCACCCTCGCGCCTGCTTCCGAACGGCGATGTCGACGAGGACAATCCGCGCATCCCCAGGGCATACCTGGAGTCGCTGTTCGGGCCGGACGTGTGGCCCGCGCTCGACACGCTCAAGGTGGAGATGGCGAAGCGCGCCAACGGAGAGCCGTCGGAGTTGATGGACACGCTCATCGCATTTCGGCACCGGGACATGTTCGGCGGGTTCACGCAGGATCCCGGCAAGCTCGAGCGCAAGCCGAACCACGTCGCCACCGGCCAGCTGTTCTCGCCTGGAACAACGCCCGACGCCTGAGGAGCCATTAGGTGCGCCAATACATCCTGCACCGGCTGATCCTCAACATTCCGGTCGTTCTCATCGTAGTGACGCTCGTCTTTTTCACGAGCCATATCCGGCCGGACCTGGCGGAGCAGCGGGCGGCGCAGGGACAGGCCAGTACGCAGGATTACGAAGCCGCGATCAAGGCGATCCGCCAGCAGCTCGGCACCGACAAGCCTCTGTGGCGGCAGTACACAAACTATCTCTGGGACCTGGCGCACCTGGATCTCGGCCGATCGTTCCTGACGCACAAGTCGGTGGCGAAGGAGATGTTGGGCCGGCTGCCGGCGTCGATGGAGTTGGGCCTGCTGCAGATCCTGCTTGCGATGACGATCGCGGTGCCTATCGGCATCATATCGGCCATACGCCAGGACACGTGGATCGACTACGTGCTGCGTTTCGTGACGGTGCTCGGCGTGGCGGTGCCGGCGTTCTATCTCGGCACGCTGCTGCTGCTCCTGGTGACGAAGGTCCTGGGATGGACGCCGCCACTGATCTCGACGTCCTATCGCGAAATTTGGGAGTCGCCGGTCGCGAATCTGAAGATGATGCTCCTGCCAACGCTCGCCGGCGGATTCGCCGAGGCGGCCGTCATCATGAGGCTGCTTCGCTCGGAGCTGCTCGAAGTTCTGCGGCAGGACTACGTCCGCACGGCATGGTCGAAGGGGCTGCGCGAGCGGGTGATCGTGATGCGGCACGCGCTGCGCAACGCGCTTGCGCCGGTCGTTACGATTCTGGGCGTGCTCATCGGCGTGCTCTTCGGCGGCAACGTGGTGCTCGAGTGGATGTTCTCGATCCCCGGGGCCGGGCAGTTCATCGTGATTTCGTTGCAGCAGAACGACCAGCCCGTCGTGCAGGGCGCCGTGCTGATCATCGCGGTAGCGCTGGTCACGACGAATCTCATCGTGGACCTGACGTACGCACTGCTCGATCCGCGTATCCGATACGGATGAGGAGGTCATGATGACCGGGAGTGGCCGTGGCTCGTGAGATGACCGCTGGGGGCGTCGCACTCGACGCGCTGGCAATGCAGACCACGCTGGCGGAACGCCCGCCGGCGTGGCGACGTGCCGCGCGCACCGCCCGGCACAAGCCGCTGGGCACGTTCGGCGCGCTCATCGTCATCATCATGCTGGTGCTGACCGCGGCGACACAGCTATTCGCGCGGTACGACCCGGAGCAGAAATTCTACGCGCCGAATCCGGACTACAACCCGAGCTCGACGAGTCTGTACAGCACGGACCGAGACGAGACGCTCCTGGACGGCAAGGCGTCTCCCAGCGCGAAGCACTGGCTGGGCACCGACGAAGCAGGGCGCGACATCTGGTCGCGGCTTGTCTGGGGTACGCGCCGCTCGCTCGGCATCGGCATGTCGGCGATGGCGATCGCGGTCATGTCCGGGCTCGCCCTGGGGGTCATCTCAGGCTATTTTGCCGGTGTGCTGGACACGCTCATGCAGAGGCTGCTCGACGCCCTCCAGGCGTTTCCACCGTTGCTGCTCTTGCTGCTCATCGCCAGTGCGTTCAGCCTTACGGACCGAAACCTTGTCCTCGCGCTCGGATTGATCGGAAGCACGCAGGTGTCCCGGCTCGTGCGTGCGAAGGTGCTGACGCTGCGGGAGCTGCCTTTCGTCGAGGCAGGGCGCGTCATCGGCGCCTCCGACGTGCGCCTGATGCTTCGGCACATCGCGCCGAACACACTGGCACCCGTCATCGTCGTGTTCACGCTCGGACTCGGCACGGTGATCATCGCCGAAGCGAGCCTCGCATTCCTCGGAATGGTGCACGTGGGCACCTCCTGGGGCGCGATGCTGAACGCCGGGCGCAACTTCATTATTTCATCGCCGTGGCAGGCCGTATTCAGCGGACTGGCGATTACGCTGGCAGTGCTGGCGTTCAATCTGGTGGGTGACGCCTTGCGGGACGTGCTGGACCCGAGGCTGCGCGTGTAACAGGGTGCGCCGGGGGCGCGAATCGTCGAGAGACGAAGGAGAGAGGCATGCAGCGAGACAGCTACTGGCGAAGACTGCAGGAGGCGCGTGTGAGCCGGCGCAGGGTGCTCGCGGGTGGCGCCGCCCTCGGCGCGGGCGTCGCCGGCCTCGCGATGGTCGGCTGCGACAGCGGAGGCGGCGGCTCTAAGACCACCACGACTGGGACCGCGCCGGCCGCCACGCCCACAGCCGCGCAGTCGGCGCCGGTGAAATCGAAAGGCGGCGTTTACCGGTCCTTCGGCTTCGACGCTCTGGCGCTCGACAGTTTCGACCCGCACCAGACGCAGTTCGGTCCGATGTACAACATGCATTCGACTGTGTTCAGCAAGGTGCTGAAGTACGACGACGACGCCGCCCAGGTCATGAGCACCGACCTGGCGGACGGGATGCCCGAGCAGCCGGACAAGCTCACGTACATCATCAAGATCCGAAAAGGCGTGAAATTCCACTCGAACCCTCGGGCGCAGCAGAACTTCCCGAACGTTGCCGGTCGCGAGCTGACGGCCGAGGACGTCAAGTACAGCATCGAGCGGCAGATCAACGCGAGCAGCCCGCAGAAGGCACTGTATTACCGCGCCGAACAGTGGAAGACGATCGACAAGCTCGAACTGGTGGACAACTACACACTGAAGATCACGACGAAGGCGCCGACCGCGCCGTTCATGCACTACCTGGCCGACCGGAACTCGTTCATCGTCGCCAAGGAGCTTGTTGACGACAAGGACACGATGAACACCGACACGGCGATGATCGGCACGGGCCCGTTCTATCTCGACGAGTTCAAGGCGCTCGAAGTCGTGAAAGTACGTCGGCATCCCTCGTGGTTCGCGGCCGACGACAACCCGCGCGGCATCGGGACCGGCCGACCGTTCCTGGATGGCGTCCACTCCCTCTGGACGCCGCAGAGCGACTCTACGCAGGAGGCGGCGCTCAACACGAAGCAGGTCGACTCGACGGGCTTCGCCGACGATTCGACCACGCAGCGCGTGGGAAAGCAGCAGGGCATGGTCTTCGCGGAGATCGGCACATCCGGCTTCCTGAACACGCGGCTCTGGGCCTCCGAGCAGTCGCCGTTCAAGGACTTCCGCCTGCGCAAAGCGATGCACCTGGCGATCGACCGGCAGCGCGTCGGCCAGCAGATGTTCCCGGGCGCGCCTGGCCTGAAGGGCTTTCTCGTCGACGGCCCCGTATCGTTCCCGATCACCGCGTTTGCGATCCCGCAGAGTGACCTGGAGCAGCGTCCGGGCTACCGCTCGGACCAGGCGGGGCGAGACAAGGACATCGCCGAAGCGAAGCAATTGTGGGCGGCGGGCAGCGGACCGTCTTCGGTCAAGATGATATTCGCCGGCGTGCCCGCGTACATTCCGGACAAGGCGCGGCCGGAGCTGAAGCGCCAGTTCCAGGAGGTCCTCGGGCTGACCATCGACGAGACCATCGACCCGACCGGGTATAACGGCCTGGCGACGGCGTTCTTGCACGCCGCGGCGGACGAGACGGCGGGCACGTTCCCGGCGAGCTTCGGCTTTGATAACGGCTGGATCGACCTGGACGACTGGGTGTATCCGTACTTCCACACGGGCGGCACCAAGAACTCGTTCCTGATTTCGGACCCGACGCTCGACGCCAAGCTCGAGGCTCAACGCCAGGAGTTCGATCGTCAGAAGCGGCAGGCGCTCGGCTACGACCTCCAGGATTACCTGCTCGAGAGCGTGCTTGCGCGGCTGGACTACTGTTCGCCGGTGACCCGCGGCGTCGGCTGGAGCTACATCAAGAACAACTGGAACGCCACGTGGTACGGTTCGAACTTCCTGATGTCGAACGTCTGGCTGGACCAGTCCGATCCGACGTACTCGGGGAGGCCGGCCTGAGAGGGATACGGGTCTTGTCGTGAGGCGTGTGGCAATGCGTCCGCCTCGTACCGGCGAGGGCGGACACAGCGTGCGGCGCGGCGGCCGTCGCGGGCTGACTCCGGGGAGGCGCGCTGGCCATGCGTGAGCGGGCGGAACGGGCGATGTCGCTCGCGAGCCACGACATGCCGGTCGCGGCGGCTCTAAGGGAGCTGCGACGCCTGACGATGATCGCGCCGGTCCTGTTCGTGGCGGCGGTCGAGATCGCCGTTCATGTGGGACTGGGCGATCGCATGTCGAGGGGGGAGGCCGTCGCCACGACGATTGGCGTCGCATTCGTCGGGGCGGCGATCTTCTCGATCCTGATCTTCGGCATCCTACGCCGCATCCAGAGCCGGCTGATGCAGCGCAACCGGCAGATCGCCGCCGTGCACAGCGCCGGCATCTCGCTGGCTTCGGAGATGATGCTGGAGCCGCTGTTGCTGCGGTTCGTAGACCTCGCGCGCGAGATCACGAACGCGCAGTACGGCGCGCTGGGCATCGTGGCGGACGACGACCGCCTGGAGCAGTTCATCACGTCCGGCATCAGCGAGGAGGAGCGCGAGGCGATCGGCGCGCCGCCGAAGGGCGACGGCCTGCTCGGCGTGATCATCCGGCAGGGGACGAGCCTGCGGCTGCGGGACCTCACCAGAGACTCACGCTCGGCCGGATTCCCGCCGCATCATCCGCCGATGCGCACGCTGCTTGGCGTGCCGGTCGTCTACAAGGACAAGATCGTCGGGAGGCTGTATCTCAGCGAGAAGCAGGGCGGCGAGGTGTTCACCAGCGAAGACGAAGAGATGGTGCGGCTGTTCGCGGCTCAGGCGGCCGCGTCCATCGAGAATGCGCGGTTGCTGGAGCGGTCGCAGGACCTGGCGATCCTCGAGGAGCGGGAGCGCATCGGAATGGATCTGCACGACGGCGTCATCCAGTCGCTGTACGGCGTCGGGCTGAACCTCGAAGACTGCGCGGACGTCGTGGCGGACGATCCGGCGTTCGTCAGCCAGCGCCTCGACAAGGCCGTGAACGACCTGAACCAGGTCATCAAGGACATACGCAGCTACATCTTCCACCTGCGGCCAGCGGCGTTCGACTCGCGCGATCTGTCGCAGGCGCTCATCGACCTGGCGCGGGAGGTGCGGATCAATTCGCTCATCGAGGTGAATCTCGATGTGCGAGACGACGGCGTGCGCGACCTGCCGCACGACGTCGCCGAGAATCTCTTTCACATCGCCCAGGAAGCGCTCGCGAACGTGGCGAAGCACTCGCGGGCGAGCCAGGCGTGGACCCGGCTGCAGATCAAGGATGGCGTTGTGCAGTTGACGGTGCGTGACAACGGACGCGGCTTCAACACGGCGCGCCCGGGAGGCATCGGACATCGCGGGCTCGGGAACATTGCGGACCGGGCACGCGCACTGGGAGGGACGTACGAAGTCACGAGCAGCATCGGTGGAGGCACCTCCATCACGGTGGCCGTGCCGCTGGAAGGAGCATACGCCCATGCCTGAGCAGATTCGCGTGATGATCGTCGACGACCACGAAGTCGTGAGGGAAGGGCTGCGCGCGCTGCTCAACCGGCGTCCGAACATGTGCGTCGTGGCGGAGGCGCATTCCGTGCAGAGCGCCGTCGCCGAGGCCAATCGGACGAAGCCGGACGTCATCGTCATGGACGTGCGGCTCGGCGACGGCTCCGGCGTCGAGGCGTGTCGCGAGATCCGGGCGGAGGACCCCGGTACCAAGGTGATCATGCTCACGTCGTATGCCGACGAGGAGGCCGTCATCGCGTCGATCATCGCGGGCGCCTCCGGGTATCTGCTGAAGCAGACGCGCGGGCAAACGCTGGCCGACGCGATCTCGACGGTCGCGAGCGGCGAGTCGCTGCTCGATCCCGCCGTGACCGCGAACGTGATGGAGCGGCTTCGCGCCGGCTCCGAGCACCGGCGCGACGAACTGTCGCAGCTGTCCGGACAGGAGCAGCGGATCCTGAGCCTGATCGCCGAGGGCAAGACGAACAAAGAGATCGCCGCCGAGATCTTCCTCAGCCATAAGACCGTCAAGAACTACGTAAGCAGCATCCTCAGCAAGCTGAACCTGCGCCGCCGGTCCGAGGCGGCAGCGTTCGTGGCGCGACACAGCAGCCGGTATCCAGGTTGAACCGCGCCGCCGGATGCCTCGGTACGAACGGCCCGGTTCTGCGGGCCGCTGGACCCTAGCAAGCGTGCGCGCGTGAATGCTGGAATGGGACCACCGAACAGCCGTGAGGTTCGCGAGGAGTCGCACGAGTGGTCCCCCAGCCGCTTCCCGTCGCCGTCCTGCTGGTCAGCGATGATGACCGGGTTCGCCACGGTCTGCAGCGTCCGCTCGAACGCAGCGGCGAAGTCTCCGTCGTCGGTACGGCGAGGATCGACGATGATATCGCTGCGCTCGTGCGACACGTATCACCGGACGTAATCCTGCTCGACGTGCATCCGGGCGACGAGGACGCGCTCGGTCTCTGCAAGCGGCTCTCGGAACACGCGCCCGTGTTGCTGCTGAGCGCCTACCTGACGAAAAGCGACTGGGAAGAGGCGCGTGCCGCGGGCGCCGCGGACTTTCATCTCAAGCGGATCGGCGTCGCGGACCTCGTGCAGAAGGTGGGCTCAGTCTGCGCTCGAGACCCGCGCGCTCCGCGCATCGAGTGATCAGGCGGGTCCGGAGGACAGGGCTTCGCCCAGGATGATGCGGTAGACGCAGTTCGGGCTGCCCGTGGCGACGGATTCCACCAGCGCGACCGAGGCGTGTCGCCGCGCGTGGCGCTCGACGAGCAAGCGCACCCACGTCGCGCCGCAGAGGCACAACTTCGGGTCCAGCCGAATGATTTCCTGGCGCACGTGCGGGCAGACGCATTCGCCGGCGTGCAACTCCGTCCACAGCATCTCGTCGTCCGAGATGCGTTCGAGTTGCACTTTGCTCGGGCCCGAGATCTTCATGCGTTCGAGGAATCCGTCGAAGTCGAGATCGGCGGGGATGTCCGCAAGCGCCACGAATCCGCGCATGCAGACCTCGGCCTGGGCGTCCATGACGCGGCGGAGGGGTTCGCCTTCGAGCGCATAGACGCCCTCGTACAGTCCGCCGACGAGCTTGTCGCGGAAATTGCGCATCAGCTCCTCGACCCAGTCGGCCCCGGACGCCTCGGCCATGGTGGATCCTCGCTCTCCCTTGCTGTCCCGGCGATTTCGGCCACCGTACGCCGCGGGTGTTCCAGGCTGAAGGGGCCGTCGGCCCGAATCCGGGATGCCGTTCGGGCAATGCGGCCCGCCGCGCTGCCGCCGGCGGGGGCAAGTCGGGCCACGTGGACCGTGGACCTCGGGTCCTTCGGTCCTGCCCGGGCCCGCCGGGCGGCGATAGCTTGGCATCCATGCGGGGGCGCCCGACGTGCGGCCGCGCCCTCCGCCGCATCACGGAACGATGGAAAGGATCGGTTGTCGACGATGGGACCGTACCTGGAACTGGATCACGATCTGAGCCCGGAGATGGTGCAGCTCAAGGAGCAGGTGCACCGGTTCGCGGCCGAAGTCTGCCGGCCGGCGAGCATCGAGCTGGACAAGCTGGACCCCGAGGCCGTCATCGCGCGCGACTCGATCCTGTGGGACGTCTTCAAGAAGGGCTACGAGCAGGGCTTCCACACGCGTGGATTGCCGCCGGCGCTCGGCGGCGTCGAGGTGGGGGCGATCGGCAACCACATCATCGCCGAGGAGATGGGCTGGGGGAGCGCGGATTTCGCGATCGCGCTGGGTGTGACGTCGTTCCCGTTCCAGTTCGCGGCTGGCCAGATCAACGAGAAACCGCGGCTGCTCGAAGAAATCGTGAAGCCGTTCGCCGAGGACCGCGATGGCAAGTACGTCGGCTGCTGGGCGATCACGGAGCCGATGCACGGCTCCGACACGCTCATGATGGGCACGGAGTTCTACCGCGATCCGAATGTCTGGTGGAGCGTCACCGCCCACCTCGATGGCGATGAGTGGGTGCTGAACGGTCAGAAGTCGGCTTGGGTGTCGAACGGCACGATCGCGACGCACGCGCTGACGTTCCTCGGCATTGAGAAGGAGCGCGGCATGGGCGGCGGCGGCGTGGCGATCGTGCCGCTGGACCTGCCGGGCGTGACGAAGGGCAAGCCTCTGAACAAGCTCGGCCAGCGGGCGCTGAATCAGGGCGAGATCTTCTTCGACAACGTGCGCATCCCGGCCGATTACATGCTCGCGCCGCCGGACGTCTACCCGATCGTCATCGACATGACGCTCGCGACAGCGAATGCGTTCATGGGCGCGACGTTCACGGGCCTCGCCCGCGCCGCCTTCGAGGAGGCGCTCAAGTACACGAAGGCGCGCATCCAGGGCGGCAAGCCGATCTCGGAGCACCAGCTCGTACAGAAGAAGCTGTTCGACATGTACAGCAAGGTGGAGACGTCTCGCCAGCTATCGCGCGCGGCGATGAAGTACAACGAGCGCGCCTTCCCGCCGGCGACGTTCCTCTCGATCACGTCGAAGGTGTACTGCACCCAGGCGGCGTTGGAGGTCGCGAGCGACGCGATCCAGCTGCACGGAGGGTACGGTCTGGCGAAGGAATTCATCGTCGAGAAGCTGTTCCGCGACGCCCGCGCGGCGTTGATCGAGGACGGCTCGAACGACGTGCTCGCGCTCGCCGCCGCGCGCCAGATCATCGACCGGATGTAGGCGTTCGACGGCCGGCACGGGCGAGGAAGATGACGAAGGGACGAAGCACCAGGCTTCGTCCCTTCGATGTTGGTGGGCGGTGGTCTACGCTTTGGCCTCGGCCGCGCGCCGCAGCTTGCCGCCGGCCTCTTCGAGCAGGATCCATTCCCCGGCGATGGTGCGGCCCGTCGGATCGACCTGCGTGCGCAGGATCTCCAGCTCACGGTCGGTCGGGGGGTCGAGCACGCGAATCTCCTTGGCGATGAGCGGCTCGAACTCCATGTCGGTCAGCACCTCGTCGACGCTGGACCACGGTGCGACGGCGATGAGCTGCATGCGGCGCGTCGCGTCGTCGAATCCGAACAGCGCGCGCTCGGTCACGACGCGGTAGGGACCGGTTTCGGGCGGCATGCCCGCACGCTCGCGCGCGCCGGACGAGCCGTCGAGGAATCCGGGAGACGACATAAAGTCGAGCCTGTTGACGAACTTGCGTTTCTGCAGGCGCGTCATCAGGACGGTGCGCCAGCAGAGCGAGGCGATCTCGGTCGCGCCTCCGGGCCCGCCGAAGCGCCGCTGCGGGTGATCGAAGTCGCCGCCGCTGAACGTCGAGTTGAAGTTGCCGTACTGGTCGACCTGGACGGCCGCGAGCACGCCGTAATCGATATAGCCGAGACCGGCGTGGAAGTCGACGGTGTTCATGTCGGTCCAGGCGACGGCGCGGCTCGATGCCAGGCCGGCGCCGATCATGAACGGCGGCGTCGGCATCGGCATCTCCGGGGCGATGGTGCCGTCTTCGACCACATACGCGATGGCGGGGGCGTGCATCTGCTTTGCGAGCAGGATGCCGAGCAGCGGCGGACCGCCGATCGCGACGAAGTAGAGCCGATCCTCCTCCATCAATCGGGAGGTGTACGTGATGATCGCTTCGTTGTCGGTGAATGCCAGCGCAGTGCTCACTACGTGTAGTATCCCTCCGTGTGCGTCTCGTCGGACCGGAGAACCTGCATCTTGGCGAGGCCGACGCGCTTCTCCATCATGTCCGTGTGGGACGTCACGCTGTGCACCCACTTCTCCAGGTAGGCGTCCATCTTGCCCTGCATCTGCGCGACGCCGAACTCCATCAGATGTTCGAGGTCGGCGCGGTACAGTCCCGGCACGGTGCCCGGGTAGCAGCCGAACGGCGCCTCGACGACGGCGTCGACGACGTAGTAGGGGAGTGTGGTGGCGCCCGGGTGCTTGCGGATCTCTGCGGTGGAAATGATCTCTTCGGTGGAGAGGATGACGCGTTTCGACGCCATCGCGGTCTCGACGGGCGCCAACCCCGGGCCGAAGACGCGGGCGTTGCCGTAGATGTCGCACTGGTTCACGTGGATGAGCGCGACGTCTGGATTGACGGCCGGGACGAGGCAGACCGCCTGTCCCGTATACGGATCTTCGATCAGCTTCGCGCCGGACTGGCGGAAGACGTCGGTGCCGCCGACGTACCGGAGCGGCAGGAACGGCACGCCGAGCGCGCCGGCCAGGTGGCGGTACGCGAGCGCACCATTGGTCCACTCGTAGAGCTTGAGGCGTCCCGCGTTCATGGCGTCGGTAATGATGCGGCCGACTTCCATCCAGCCGACATCGATCTTGCTGATGCAACCGCCGGCGGTGAGGAGCGTGGCGTCGTGCGCGCTGAACTTCGCCGCGAGCCAGAGGTCGCGTTTGCCCTGCCGGATGATCTCGCGCATCAGCGAGCTGGGGCCGCGCCGCCAAGTGTTGGTGTCGTAGCTGACGTAGGCGCCATCGAATACGAAGCGGCTGATCGCGTCTTGCTCCGACATCCGCTTGTCGACGAGGCGGCGGTCTTTGTGCTCGCGGACGAACTGGCGCAGTCCGTCCGGGTCGGGCGGCCGGAAGAAGCCGGTGCCCTCATCGAGAATGCGGATGGAGCGCTCGGTCTCAGCCACGAGGCGTCTCTTTCGGTGGCGGGGTGATGCCGGGCATGGGGAAGGCGGTGATCCGCTCTTCAAGTCCCAGGCCCTGCACGAGGTACTTCAGCTCGGCTTCGCGCCAGGGCAGCGGCGCCGGCTCGCAGATCAGCTTGTCGCGCCGGAGCTCCTCTTCGACGGCGGCGTCCGGTACGAACGGCTTGCCGGCCTTGTGTTCTGAGAAAAGCGTCCCGAACGGCGGCTTGACCGTCTGGCCGCCGGCCTCCCATTGTTCGGCGGCGTAGCCGACGGCCTGCAAACATACGGGCACGGCGGAATCCGGCAGATCGAGCAGCTTGCCGACCTGCTCGAGGCGCGGGCTGCTCATGCAGCATGTGCTCAGGCCCTCGTCGTACGCCACCAGGGTCGCCTGGGCGATCGCCTGGCCGACGTCCATGAATGCCAGCGGAGACACCGACATCTGCTTCCACGCTGCGCCGAACGCTGGCCGCAGCCCCTTGTCGATCTGCGCCTTGGTCGAAGCGACGTCGCTGCCGATGCGGCGCGTCTCGGCGAGGCCGTAGAGGTCGCCGATCCACTTCTCGATCTCGTACGCGGCGGTCTCGTTGTACCAGAAGATGAACACCGGCGCGGTCTGCATCTGCTGATAGCCCAGTGGCGGCGTGATGGCCTTGAGGAGTTCGGGCGCGGCCTGGTCCTTCCAGATCACGATCGCCCGCGTGTTCATGACGTTGCCGACGCAAGACGCATGGCGCGCCCCTTCGAGCATCTTCTGGATCTTCTCGCGCTCGACCGGCCGGAACGGCAGGAAGAAGCGAATCGTTCGCCGCCGTCCGAGGACCTCTTTGAGTTGCATGTACCTCTCGCTTTCCGCTGGATGAATTGCCGGGCCGCCGTCAGCCCTTTGTCTGCTTGCCCATCACGCGCTCGTACTCTTCCATGGTGATCAGCTGGCCGTATTCCCCGAGAATGTAATTCGTCTCGCCGACCGTGATCGTCGGGGCGGCAGTCTTGCCCTTTGCGGGCGCCTTCGCGGACGTCCTCGCCGTGCGCGTCGTGGCGGTCTTCCCGGCTTTCGGCTTTGAGACCGTTGCCCTCTTCGACGCCGTCCCGGCCGCAGGCCTCTTCGCGGCCGCGGGCTTCTTCGGCGCCGCCTTCGCCGTCTTCGCTGATTTCGTCGTCCTGACGTTCTTAGCTGGCATGTACGTTCTCCACGTCCACGCGGACGGCGCGATCCACCTGCACGTATTGCCACTGGACCGGCCAGTAGCGCAGATGGCCGTTGCCGCCCGCAAAGTGCAGCCACTTCACCATGCCGGGCTCGACGTCCATCGTCCCGGTCCAGACTTTGAACTGTACGGGTCCCAGCCGTTACAGACGATCACCTGGCCGGGTCGCACGGTGCCCGATAGCCTCACCGGCACGAGGAACGTGTCGCAGTCATTGAAGACGCCGACCCCCTCGTGGTCCGCAGTGCCCCACCGCAGGGCGTCACCGGCATTCAGCACCATGCGGGGCGCGCCGCGGTGCGTCTGCAGCAGCTTGTTGGTGATGTCCATCGAATGGATCGACCAGCGATTGTGGTCGAGCGTGACCCGGGTGCGGGCGAGCGAACGCGCCCCGCGCATACTCCTGGTTTCTCGAACTTCCCGGGGGAACAATTGCCGGCGCCGGAGCCGTGCCAGCCCCAGCTGCTCGATAGTGCGAGCAGAAGTCTTCGACGGCATGAGGTACCTCGATCCGCGGATGCACGTTCACGCTAGTCCGAAGTACCCGAGCCGCCAAGTTCCCAGAGGCGCAGAAACGGCCGTGCCGAAGGACCCGCCGGACCGTGCCGTTCGTCCCTTGTTGCTCCTTCCTTCAGAGGCGGAGACTCGGTTCAATTCTCAGCAGCCGCACTCTCAGGAGGCGACACCGGGCCCAAGAGTCGTCCGCGCCCGCCGCGTTCAGCGCGGCGGACCGGGAGGAACACCTATGGCCGCCACGACCACCACCGGCATGGTTCCAATCAAGGAAGGGCTCTTCGTGATCCCGGAACAGGCCGGCGCTCCGCCCCAGCTCATCGGCGTGGAGTGTCCGGCGTGCCACGCGCGGTTCGCGACGAAGCGCGTGATCTGCCTCGAGTGCGGACACCGCGGCATGGCCGAGTGCCGGCTCAGCCCGTTCGGCACGATCCAAACGTTCACGATCATCCACCAGACGCCGAAGGGGTCGGTCATGGAGGCGCCGTACGCGATCGCTCAGGTGCACCTCGATGACGGGCCGATCGTCGCGACCGCGATCGCCGGCGCGCCGCTCGACAGCATTCGCGTCGGCGTACCGGTCGAGATGGCGCTGCACGACGTAAAGACGGATGACGCCGGCAGGCGCGTTGTCGCCTACGTCTTCCGGCCGAGGAGGGAAGGACCATGAGCGAGGGGGTCGTCGTTCTCGGCGTGGGGCTGCATCCATTCGGACGTTTCCCGGAGAAAACGATCGAAGATCTCGGCCGCGAAGCGGCGCTCGCCGCGCTCGACGAGGCCGGCATCGACTTCAAGGACGTGCAGGCGGGTTATCTCGGTCGCGTCGGGGGCTCCGGTCCGCCCGTGGGCGTCGGCATGCGCGTCTTCGGTGAGCTGGGCCAGCACGGCATTCCGATCACGAATGTGGAGCTGGCGTGCGGCAGCTCGTCGCGAGCGCTCATGCTCGCCGCCGACGCCATCCGCGCCGGCTCAGCCGACGTGGCGATGGTGATCGGCGTTGAGAAGATGGAGCGCGGCATGCTGCAGGTGGGCGGTGTCGGCGCGACGAACTACGCCTCGGTCATGGGTCTGAACGTCATGCCGGCCGCCTACGGCATGATGGCGCAGCGCCACATGGCGGACTACGGCACGAAGCCGGAGCACTTCGCGCAGGTCAGCGTCAAGTCGCACCGCAACGCCGTTCACAATCCCTACGCGCAGTATCGCATCGCGATCACGCTCGAGGAGGTGCTCGGTGCGCGGATGGTGTGCGACCCGATCACGCTCTACCAGTGCTGCCCGACGAGCGACGGCGCGTCGGCGGTGATCCTCGCGTCGGAGAGCTTCGCGCGCACGCGCACGACGTCGCCGGTCCGTATGCGGGCGTGGGCCGGCGGCTCGCCGATGTACACGTCGGGACGTGAAGGGCTCGGCGAGGGGCCGACCGAGCTGGTGGCGAACCGGGTCTACGAAAAGGCGGGCCTCGGGCCGAGCGATATCGACGTCACGCAGGTGCACGACGCGTTCACGCCGGGCGAGATCCTGACGATCGAGGAGCTGGGCTACGTGCCGCACGGCGATGGCGGGCCGTTCGTCTGGGAGGGTGGCACCGAGATCACCGGCAAGTTCCCCGTGAACACGGATGGCGGCCTCCTCAGCC
Source organism: uncultured Dehalococcoidia bacterium (assembly GCA_964371095.1). Classification (GTDB taxonomy): domain Bacteria; phylum Chloroflexota; class Dehalococcoidia; order DSTF01; family JACRBR01; genus CAYJMJ01. The sequence goes on from CAYJMJ010000026.1 coordinate 21,137, forward strand.
GCGGCCATCCGATGGGCGCCACGGGCGGCGCGATGGTGACGGAGATCGTGCGCCAACTCCGCGGCGAGGCGGGGGCGCGCCAGGTGGCGGGAGCGAAGGTCGGACTCGTTCAGAACGCCGGTATCGGCGGCGTGAACGTGATGGTCTTCGAAAAGTAGCAAAGGCTTGCGGCAATGCCATCCATCGATGTGAACTTCGACCTGACGCCGGACCAGGTGCAGCTCCGGGAGCAGACGCACCGCTTTGCCGCCGAGGTGATGCGGCCGGCGGCGCTCGAGCTCGACCAGCTGACGCCGGAGCAGGTGATCGCGCCCGACTCGCGTCTGCGCGACGTCTTCCGCACGGCGTACAAGTCCGGTTATCACCTGCGCGCGTTTCCGCCGGAGCTGGGCGGCCCCGGCATGGGCGTGATGGACGGCTGGGTCGTCGGCGAGGAAATGGGCTGGGGCAGCACCGGCCTCTCGATCAGCCTCGGCGTCACGTCGATGCCGTTCCGATTCGCCGCCATGACGGGCAACCCCGACCTGATGCGCGAGATCGTCATGCCATACGTCGAGGACACGGAAGCCAAGTTCATCGGCTGCTGGTGCGCGACGGAGCCGAACCACGGCTCCGACGCCATCCTCTACTCGGGCGAGTATTCGCGCCCCGACATCCACTTCGAGTGCCAGGCGGTGCGCGACGGCGACGAGTGGGTGATCAACGGCCAGAAGTCGGCGTGGGTCTCGAACGGCACCATTGCGACGCACACGCTGGCGTTCCTCGGCGTCGATCCCTCGATGGGGATGGCCGGCACTGGCGTCGCTGTGGTGCCGCTGAACCTGCCGGGCGTCAGTCGCGGCAAGCCGCTCGACAAACTGGGGCAGCGCGCGTTGAACCAGGGCGAGATCTTCTTTGAGAATGTCCGCATCCCGCGGCACTACATGCTCGTCGAGCCGGGCGTGTTCGGCGCGGCGACGGACACGATCCTCGCCTCGGCGAACGCCGGCATGAGCACGACGTTCTGCGGGCTGGCGCGCGCCGCGTTCGAGGAGGCGTTCGCCTACGCGCGGCAGCGCGTGCAGGGCGGCGTGCCGATCGTCGAGCACCAGCTGGTGCAGCGCCGCCTGTTCGACATGTTCACGCGGCTCGAGACCGCGCGCTCGCTGTCGCGGCTCGCGAATCGGCGGCTGCTGACCGGCCAGCCCACGCTGCACTACTCGATTGCGGCGAAGACGTACTGCACGCAGACGGCGTTCGACCTGGCGTCGGACGCAATCCAGATCTTCGGCGGCATGGGGTTGGCGAAGGGCGTGACGGTGGAGATGCTCTACCGCGACGCCCGTGCATCGATGATCGAGGACGGCTCGAACGACGTGCTCGCGCTCGCCGGGTTCCGCGCGCTGCTCGCGGACTAACCCGGTCGGGAAGCCCCTCGGCTGCGCTACGCCTGGAGCGCCTCCTTTGGGATTGGCTGGTAGCGCACGATCGCGTCGAAGTGGTCGAGCACGGTCCGATCTTCCGACGTGATGCCGCGGACCGGCGGCTGGCTCAGATGCATCGACGCGAAGTGCCGCGCGACGATCGCCTTTCGCGCCGAGTTCTTGTGGGCCAGCTCCCAGTCAGCCTCCTCGACGAGCAGCGCCGCCTGCGCGACGTCGGCCATGTAATCGGTGATGCGGCGGGCGTGCAGCAGGCGTACGTCCTGGGGCGCGTGTTCGAGGTATGCCGCGGCTTCCTTCACCTCGTCGAGCGCCCGGCCGACCTCGGTTACGGTGGAGGTGAGCGTCGGGTGCTCCGCGCCGCCCAGCGCGTGCTCGATCCGGCCGAAGAGCGCCTCGTCGGCGTGCTCCTTGGCGATGGCGCGGAGGACGTCGAGACAGATGATGTTCTCGGCGCCCTCCCAGATGGTGTGGCACTGAGCGTCGCGTAACTGGCGCGCGACCGGCCAGTTCTCGATGTAGCCGTTGCCGCCGTGGATCTCGACCGCCTGCGACGCGAGCTCGATACCGCGACGCGTGTTGCGGAACTTCGCGAGCGGCACGAGGATTCGGTAGAGGCGTTTCGACTCGTCATCGCGGCGCGCGCCGGCCTCCGCCGCCTCAAAGGCGATGGCGCAGCCCGCCTCGACCTCGGTGGCCATGTTGACCAGCGTCTCGCGGACGAGCGGGTACTGCGCGATCGGCCGGCCGAACGCTTCGCGGTGGTGGGCGTAGATCGCCGCTTCGAGGAAGCTGCGGCGCATGATGCCCAGGCCCATCAGCGAGACGCCGAAGCGCGAACTCTGCACCATCTCCATCATGCGTTTGACGCCCTGGCCGTCGCGTGCGCCCGAGTCGTCGTCCATGCGCTCGCCGCCCATGAGGTACGCCTCGGCGTCGATGAAGTCGACCTCTCCGGTCGGCACCGCCTTGGTGCCGAGCTTGTCCTTGAGCCGCCGGATGTGCATGCCGTTGCGGGTGCCGTCCTGCCTGCGCTTCGGTATGAGGAACAGCGCAAGGCCCTGCAGGCCAGGGTGGGCGCCTTCGGGCCGCGCGAGCGCAAGAATGGCTTCGGCGTCGAGGTTCGAGCAGAACCACTTTGAGCCGTTGATGCGCCAGCCATCGGCGGTCTTGACCGCCCCGCAGTCGCTGCTGGCGAGGTCGCTGCCGCCCGTGATCTCGGTGAGGAACATGCCGCCGTCCCACGCCTCGTCGTAGTTCATCGTGGTGAGGTGGGGAAGGAACCGCTCGCGCAGTTCCTTCGGCGCGTGGCGCTCGATGATGCTGGCCGCGCTGCTCGTCATGCCGATGGCGCACAGCATGCCGGTCTCCGCCTGGCTCAGGAAGTACGAGAAGCCGGTGCTGACGACCGCCGGCAGATGCCCCCCGCGCGTGCGCTCGACTTCTTCCGACCAGCGCAGGCCGATGAAGCCGTTCTCCCAGAGATCGCGCTTCGTGTCGAGCACGCCCTGGTGGTGGACGATCTCGTTCACCTCGTTGCCCCAGTGGTCGTACTTCTCGAGCCGAGGCGGGTTCTTGTCGGTGACCTCGGCTCGGGCGGCGATGGGACCCCCGACGACGCCCCCCATGCGGCGCAGCCACTTCTCCGAGAATGCGCGATCCTCGGGCGCAGCGAGCCGCTCGACGAGCTGGCGCAGGTTCGGATCGGCGTCGTACCAGTTGAGGCCGATGGCGCTCTCGATCCGGCTGTAGTCGATGCCTTCGCCTGTTGCCGGGCGTGTCTCCGTCGTCATGTCGCACCTCGCTGGGAGTGATTGCAGATGCGGCCAGTGTAATACACAACTGCCCGGCCGTGGCATGGCCAACCCGGGGAAAGTGGCGCCTAGCGGCGGCAACGGGCATCGTTACCGGCAATGGGCGCGATCGAATACCTGGGTCTGCTCGTCGCGGCGTTTGCCGCTGGCGCGATCAATGCGGTTGCCGGCGGCGGCTCGCTGATCAGTTTCCCCGCGCTGCTGGCCGCGGGCTTCGCCTCGAAGACGGCGAACGTGACCAACACGGTGGCGCTCTGGCCGGGCCACGTCGGCGGATCGCTCGGATACCGAACGGAATTGGGGCGTCAGCGAACGCGGTTCGTGCGGCTGCTCGCACCGGCCGTGCTGGGAGCGCTCACCGGCTCGGTCATCCTCCTGTCCACGCCGCAGTCGGCCTTCGACGCCATCGTGCCGTACCTCATCCTGTTCGCCTGCGTGCTGATGGCGTTTCAGGATCGGCTGTCGAGCTTCGCGCTCACGCACCGGCTCGCCTCGACCGGTGAGGACCACGTGCCGCCCGGGCTGCAGGCGTCGACGTTCGTGCTGGCGGTGTACGGCGCGTACTTCGGCGCGGGGCTCGGCATCATCATGCTCGCGTTCCTTGCGATCCTCTTGCCGGACGACATCCAGCACTCGAACGCGCTCAAGGGCGTGCTCTCCCTCGTGATCAATGCCGTCGCCGTCATCTATTTCGCGATGTTTGGGCCGGTCCGGTGGGCACCGGCAGCGGTGATGGCCGCCGGAGCGATCGCCGGCGGGTACCTGGGCGTCGGCGTGGCGAGGCGGCTCGGCCGGCGATGGCTGCGCATCGTCGTAATCACGTACGGGCTCGTGGTTGTCGCGATCCTGCTCACGCACTAGACGGGGGGCCACCCCACGGGTGACGTCGCGGTTTGGCGTTCGCCGGCCGCGCCATCCAGCATCGAGGCATGGCCGATGGATGGTGTCCCTTCGCCACACCGCATCCGAGCGGGCCGTTCGGCTACCCGGCAGGAACCAGAGGCCAGAACAGGCCGCTCTTGTTCGTCGATCACCGGATGGACGGATACAAGCGGACGCTCGACGATGATGCCTGGCGGGCCGCGAACGGCGTGAGCGTCCATTTCGGCATCGGGCTGGATGGAACGGTGTCGCAGTACGCGTCGATCTTCGATGCGTCATGGGGCAACGGCGTCACCGGCTCCGTCGAGCGGTATGACCGTGCGAACCGGCATCTCGCGGCGATCGAGCGCGCTGGCATGTGGCGGCCGGTCGTGAGCGGCGGCGTGCGGGCCTACGCGCTCGTCGGCGAGCGCGGCGTCAATCTCATCAACGCGCACTCAATCTCCATCGAGCATGAGGATGGCCGTCGGGCGAACGTCCCGTGGCCATCGGCGATGCTCGAAGCGGACGTCGCGGTCAAGGCGTGGTGCGTGGCGGCGCTCGCCGCGGCCGGGATGCCGATGACGGTGGACGACGACGTGCTCGCCGGCCACCACCAGATCGATGCCGCGAACCGGCCGGACTGTCCCGGCGCCTCGTGGCCACGAAGCCGCATCCTCGATGCGCTGCGGCGTGACACGGGAGGAGGCGGCGAGATGTGGGTGCGGCTCAACGGACAGGCATCGTGGTGGAGCGGGCGGAAGCTCGGCCCCGAGCCGGATGGCGTGATGCGGCTGGACATCGACGTTCCGGGCTTGCCGGCGGCGGCGCGGGCCGTGGACCTGGAGATCTTCCTCGATCCGGCGTCACGCGGTGCGTTCGTCCTGCGGGACGGCGACGGCTCGTACGCCGGCCAGGTGAACCCGCTCCGGCTGCAGGCGGTCATCCGCGCCGTGCCGAAGCACCGGCTGCTGCGGTTCGAGGTTGCCGGCGAGGTGACCGTGGAGCTCGTGGGTGTCGTTGGATATCTGGATTGATGCCACGCGTGCGGCCCGTCGGAGCGTATTGCCCCAGATATGTGCAGACTATTATGATTTAACTTGTGTGACGCGGGGCCGTCGCCGCCGAAGGAGGAAATTCGAATGCAGGGCTATCGGACGTTCAGACTCATCGGCGCTTCGGCGCTGGTCGCGCTAGTGGCGACGCTCGCAGGATCGGGCCTGTCACCCAGCGTATCGAGGGCGGATCCGGCGAACGCAATCATCTCGAACGGAACGGTGCAGCTCGGCGTCTGGGCCGAGGGCCATCTCAACGTGCCCGGCGGCACGCCGTCATCAGGCGGCGGCAACACCACCGTTGGGCTTCGCTTCATGCCGACGAATGCCGAAGCGACTGCGGACGGCTGCACGTGCGAAGGCTGGGGCGCGGCCGACGCGACATCCGCAGTCTCGGGCTACGCGAACGACGACGACGCCGTGGTCAATCTCACGCCGGTCAGTTTCGTCGTGACCGACGACACCGCCGTCTCTACGGTCGACATCGGCAGCACGATGCGCGTCGTCCACAACTATCACCCCAGTTCCGGCACTGCCAATCTGTACCAGGTCGACGTGTCGATCACGAATACGTCCGGTTCTCCGATCCACCTGCTCTACCGGCGTGTCATGGACTGGGACATCGAGCCGACCGCCTTTGATGAGTACGTGACGATGGTGCCTGGCGCGGCGCCCGAGCTTGTCTTCACCAGTGACGACGGTTTCGCGAGCGCCAACCCGCTGGCCGGTCCCTCCGACATAGGCAACGTCGGCGCGTTCGTCGACGCGGGTCCGGCCGATCACGGAGCGTTGTTCGACTTCGACTTCGGCACGCTCGATCCCGGCTGGACCAAGCAGTTCCAGACCTTCTACGGCGGAGCCGCAACGGAGGTCGATGCGCTGGCGGCGCTCACGGCAGTCGGCGCGCAGGCCTACTCCCTCGGACAGCCGAGCTCGGAGGGAGGCCCCAATCTGGGCACCCCGAACACGTTCATGTTCGCCTTCGGCGGCGTGAGCAGCGTGCCGGTTGTGCTGAACCCTGTCGACACGCCAGCCAACCCTACGCCGTGCATCGGCGGCATCGTGAGTTCGCGTTGCCCGAACAACCCGCCGGAGGTCAACGCAACGCCTACCCCGTCGGGAACGGTACCCGCGGCGACGGCAACGTCGGCGCCCGCGACGGCGACGGTAGCTCCCCCGCAGGCCACGGCCACCCAGGCCGGCGGCGGCGCGGCGGGCGTGATCTCGGCTCCGGACACGGGAAGCGGCCCGACCGACTCCGGCCTGTCTGCGGCGGTTATCTTCGCAGCGGCGGTGCTACTGGTCGGCGGCGCCGGAGCGTCGGCGGCGGCGCTGCGGTCCAGGCGCAGGTAGACACCGCACACCACACTGGCAACCGAAGAGGAGCCCGGCGAACGTTCGCTGGGCTCCTTCGTCGCGCGCCAGCACTCTCTGGCGGCGCGGGAGCCTGGGTGTTGACTGGGTTAGCTGTATTATCAATACTTGCGCCGGAAGAAGCCGTGATGGGAAAGGATGCCACCATGAAATTCAGACTGATGTCCGGGGCGGCGTTGATCGTCGCTGTTGCGTTCGGCGCGGTGCTTGGCAGGCCGCCCCGGGAGGCGGACGCCAATAATATCGCCCCCTACCAGACGATCTACGATACGAACGTTGCTTCCGCAGGGTACGGGGGAATGCGGGGCATCGGCACCGGTACCATCACGCTGAGCGGGGTGACCGGTACCGTGACGAAGGCGCTGCTGTTCTGGCACGGGCCGACCGATTCGGCGGACGCCGCCGCCAATGCGGCAGTCACCTTCGGCGGTTCGCCCGTTGTCGGCACGAACATCGGCCTGTCCAGCGACAACTGCTGGGGCCGCGTAAACAGCCAGGCGTACCGTGCGGATGTGACGTCGTTGGTGAGCGGCAACGGTGCGTATGCGCTCGCGAGCTTCACCAAGGCGGACGCGGAAGTCAATGGCGCATCGCTCATCGTCTTCTTCGACGACGGGAGCCCCGCTAACAATCGCGATGTCGTTGTCTTCGACGGCAACGACTCAGACACGACCAATGCGTTCGACGCGAATGGATGGAACGTCTCGTTGCCCGGCATCAACTACACGTCCGGGTCGGCGTCCCTGGAACTCCACGTCAGCGACGGCCAGTCGTTCGACGACGGTGCCGTGTTGCTCAACAGCTCGACGTTAGCGGCCGCCGGCGGCGTCTGGCAGGGGGACTCGGTCCCCAATGGCGCGTCGGCGTCGGGAACGAACGGCGGTCTCTGGGACATCAGGAGCTGGGACGCAACGTCGTTCCTGAGTCCTGGCCCGAACACCCTCACGATGACGAGCACCCACGACAGCGACTGCCTGTCGCTGATCGTGGCGATGATCGACCTTCCGGCCGGCGCGGCGCCGGAACAGCCTGCGCCGACAGCCGTGCCGACCAGCGCGGCGAACGCGACGCCGTGCATCGGCGGGATCGTGAGTTCGCGCTGCCCGAAGAACCCGCCGGCGGTCAACTCGACGCCGACCCCATCGGGAACGATACCCGCGGCTACGGCAACGTCCGTGCCCGCAACGGCGACCGTAGCGCCGCCCCAGCCCACGGCCACGCAGGCCGGTGGCGGCGCGGCGGGCGTGATCTCGGCTCCGGACACGGGAAGCGGACCGAGTGCATCGGGTCCATCCATCGAAACGATGCTCATCGCGGCCGTGCTGGCGATCGTCGGGTTCGGAGCGTCGACGGCGGCGCTGCGGGTCAGGCGCCGGTAGGCACCGCGCACCACACTGGCAACGGAAAAGGAGCCCGGCGAACGTTCGCCGGGCTCCTTGTCATTTTGTCAATTTCCACGCAATGAATGGAAGAAATAGGCCGTCACTGGTGATATGCTTCGCCGAGCCAAAGTATCGGAGGGCGGCGCCGATTTGCCGCGGCGCGGCCGTCCTCGACAATTCCCCGTCATCGGAGCTGGAGGAGGAGCGAGAATGGAAGCTGCCATGCGTTCGGCATGGAAAAAAAGGACCCGGACCGCCGCCCTTGCCGTGTTGGCGGTCCTGGCGGGCATCGGCCTGTTGGCGGGCGGGTGGCCGCGCGCCGAGGCGGCCGGTCCTGTCACCGAGGTGTACGTGTCGAGCACGGACGGCCTGATTCGAAAGGTCATCGTGACGGGCCCGTCGAAGGGCGACACGACGATCGTCGGCGCGACGCCGCAGGACTGCGCCGACAGCCTGCTGTTCGAGCCATCCGGGAAATTGATCGTAACCGGGCTTTGCGACCCGGACATTTTTCGTATCGACCCGGCGCTTCCGGGTGGCGCATCGAACCTCGGTACCCAGGTCAACACGTCGCCCCTGACCAGCGGGGCTGCCGATCCGGCCCTCAATCCGGCCGGGACGAAGGTGTACGTGTCGAGTTTCAGCGGTGCGATTGATGAAGTAGACCTCGCCACTGGAAACGTGGTGCTCCATGCCCTCGCCGGGATGACCAACTCGAGTGGCGTCGCGTTCGACGCTGCGGGCAACCTCTGGGCCACCGACTACAGCGCAGGATCGGTCGGAATCGCGAATCTTACGTCGAACACCTACACCCCACTCTGCACCGGCCTGCCCCAGTCGGACGGCCTTTCGTACGATGCTTCGACGGGCAAGTTGTACGTGTCCGGTCAGAGCAGCAACAAGATCCGGCAGCTCACCATCGGTGCCGGCAGTTGCAGCGTCTCGGGCACGTGGGACGTGACGAACCAGCCTGACGGGATCGCCGCAGACGGCGTTGGAGGCATCTTCGCGGCAGGTCAAAACGGCACGCTCATCCGGCTGGACACCACCGACGGATCGATCGATTCCATCGTGTCCGGGATTAGTTCTCTCGACGACATCGCGCCCGTCAGGGGCTTCGGTGCGCCCGGTGGGGCTGAGCCCACGGCGGTGCCCACGGTCAAAGCAGCGGAGCCTACGCCGTGCATCGGGGGCATTGTGAGTTCGCGCTGCCCTGGTAACCCGCCGGAGGTCAATGCGACGCCAGCGCCGACCGAGATGACGGAGCCTGCGACGT
>CAYJMJ010000026.1:30419-37582 GCA_964371095.1 uncultured Dehalococcoidia bacterium
GCGACGGCGACGCTGCCGGGCGGCGGCGCGGCGGGCGTGATCACGGGTCCGGACACGGGAAGCGGGCCGAGCGGCTCGGGCGTGCCGGTCGTGACGGTGCTCATCGCCGCCGTGCTGTCGGTCAGCGGACTCGGCGTGTCGACGGCGGCCTACCGGTTCAGGCGCCGGTAGCGGGCCGACATCGGGAAGCTCGAAGAAGCCCGGCGGAATCGCCGGGCTTCTTGTGTTCCGTGGGGTGCCGCTCGAATCAGATCGTGCGGCTGAGGGCGCGCACGCCGGGGCAGCCGTACGCGGCATCGAACGCGGCGGGCGCGCGGCGCAACCGTCGTCGACATCGGCGTCCTCATCGGCAACGACCGCGCCCAGCGCGCCTGCGAGAAGGCCGGCTTCGGCGGCATATCGCTGAACCTCCGCCTGATGTGGTGTGCATCCTGGTCGGGGCGGGCCGCATCGGTCCAGCGCCGCACGGCACGGGCCGGTCGCATCACGGGGCGCCACCGTTCGCAGGGCGGCGGCGATGGGTGATGGCACCCACGGTTCATGCTGTTATGATGTCCGCAGGGCCGCCGGGTCCGAAGCGAAACTTGACAAGCGCCTTGAATCGGGCGCGGCGGTTGTACCATCTTGTCTCGACGTCCGTTTGGAAATTCGAGACGAGCTGAACCATCGGACGTGTGCCGGTGTCCGTCGTGGGGTGCGTGCGCCGCCCGGCGGCGAATGGGCCGTCTGCCACAGCTCGCAGGAAAGAGGAGAAAGATGCTTACGAGGCTTACAATTGCCGGAATGATCTCTGTGGCAGTGCTGGCGGCAACCGTGCACGCGGGCGGCGTGTCCGCCCAGTACCCGCCGCCGACAGGCAACTGCGTCATCACGACGTCGGCCACCGCCGGGGCGCCGGGCAGCACGGTCACCGTCACCGTCACCGTGCGCGATAGCAACGGAAACCCCGCCGCGAACGTGCCGGTGCCGCTGAACGTGACCAAGCAGCCGGGCACCGGGGCGAGCGTCACGCCCGCGAATGCGACAACGGACGCCAGCGGCGTGGCCACGGGCACACTGACTCTTGGCTCGACGGGCGGACTCGTCGAAGTGACCGCCAGCCCGAGCGGAGTCTCCTGCAAGGCGTCGGTAACGGCGGGCACGGCCGCGGTCGCCGCCGGCGTCAACCTGCCGAGCACAGGCGACGGCGCAACGGCGAGCAGCACGGCGCTGCCGCACCTGCTTGCGGCGCTACTGCTGGCCGGCGCGGGCGCGGTCGTTGTGGGTGCCGGTCTCCGGCGGTCGGCGCGAGGTTCGCACCGATAGCAGACTCAGGACGCGGAGGGCGCCGGGTGCAGACCGCGAAGACATTCGCGAAGCGCCTGGCGCGCTGGAGGGCAGCCGTCCCGGTGGGGCGGCTGCTTGTCGTTGCGCTGGGGCTCGTGCTGGCGATCTCCGCCGTCGAGGCATACCGGGCGTGGAAGACGCTCGCGGACGTCCACGACGGACGCGCGTCGCTGCGGGCCGGGCAGGGCCAGCTGGAGCTGAAACGGCTCAGCGCGACGGCCGACGACCTTGCGGTCGCTCGCCGCGAATTCGAGGACGCCGGAAAGAGGTTCAAGGCCGCACATTCGCGGCTCGACGGTGATCCGATCCTCAGCCTGGCCCGGCGACTGCCCGGGGTAGGCGGCCAGGTGCGGGCCGCGGAATCGCTGGCCAGCATCGGAGAGGAAGCGTCGGCGATCGGCGCGGAGGGCGTCGACGCGGCGGACGCATTCGACGCGATCCGCGGCGAGGAGAACGGCACGCTGCCCGAGAAGAGCCAGCTCGTCTTCGATACCGTGGATCCGCACATCGACGACATCGAATCGCGGATGACGGTCGTGAACGCGCTCCGGGACCAGATCGGCGACGAATCGCTGCTGCCGCCCGTGCGCAGCGCCGTACGCGAACTCGATGCTCGCCGGCGCCGGCTGCGCGACTTCCTCGACACGTACCACCGCGCGCGCGCGTTCTCGCCGGAGTTCCTCGGTTTCGACGGCCCCCGCACGTACCTGATCCTGGCGCAGAACAACGCCGAGCTGCTCCCAACTGGCGGGCTCGTCTCGGTGTTCGGCACGGTACGGCTCGATCACGGGCGGGTGGAGGACATGCAGTTCCACGATGCCGTGCAGTACGGCGAGGACTGGATGGCGCGCACCGGCGACTACGTCGAACCGCCCGCGCCCCTGAAGCAGTACCTGCTCAAGGACACCAGCTGGAACATGACGGTTTCCAACTGGTCGCCCGACTTCCCGACGGCGGCGCGCGCGGCGGACCGGTTCTACCGCCTCGGCGGCGGCGGGCCGGTGGACGGCGTGATCGCGATGAATGTGACGACGCTCGAGCGGCTGCTGGAGATCATCGGTCCGGTGGACGTCCCGGAATTCGACATAACGGTGGACGCGGGCAACGCCTACGACCTCATCGAAGCGAACACCCGGGAACCGTACCGTCCCGCGGGAGACCGCAAGGAGTTCGTCGCCGTGCTGGCCGACGAGGTGCTGCACCGCGTGCTCCGGCCCGAGTCCGACCAGTGGTCGCCGCTCGTCGACCTCGTGCAGAAGCTGGGCGACGAAAAGGACCTGATGCTGTTCTCGTACGACGCGAAGCAGGAGGAGCTGGTGCGTCAGTTCGGCTGGGACGGCGGCGTCACGTACTCGACTGGCGACTACCTCCAGGTCGTCGATGCCAGCGTGAACAGTACGAAGCTCAATGAGGTCATCGAGCATGCGGCCGACGTCGACGTGCGCCTCGATGCCGCGGGTGCGGCGACGACGACGGTCAAGCTGAGCTACTTCAACAACCTCGCGCCCTGGGAGCAGGGCAAGGATCCCGATTTCGTCTACAAGCTGATGCTCGGCGGCATGTACGGCGGTTACACGCGCCTGCTGACGCCGCCAGGGACGCGCGTCCTCTCGGTTCAGAACGCCGGCGGCGAAGTCGGCATCGAGGAGCTGGGGCGGGAGCAGGGGCTGACGGTGTTCGGACGATTCTTCGCCATGCCGCGCGATACGCGCGAGCAGCTCGTGTTCACGTACATGACGCCGCCCGTCGTCGACAAGGAGGAAGGCGGCTGGACCTATCGGCTGAACCTGCGCCGTCAGCCGGGATGGGAGCTGCCGCTGACCGTCCGCATCGAACCGCCGCCCGGAATGCGCAGCGACGGCGTGCTGCTCGATGGCAAGCCGTACCAGTCGCGCTCCGTCGACATGAAGATTGACCTCAGCCAGGACCGCGTGCTCACCGTGCACTTCACGAGCGCCTGACGAGCCGGCTCCGCGGATCCCGCATTTCCACGGGCGGTCACGCGCTGACGCGCCACGAGGCGGGGCCCGACCCGGCGCCGTGGACCACTGGCCGTCAGTAGACCGGCTGGTCGGCCCTGTATGCCTCGAGGTTGCGGCGGACGGACTGCATGAATGCGCCCGCCTCCGCTCCGTCGAGCGCGCGATGGTCAAAGCTGATGCAGAGATTCATCACGGAGCGCGCGGCGAACGAGCCGTCGGTGGCGACACGCAGCTCACGGCGGATGGCCTCGGTGGTGATGATCGCGGCCTGTCCGGGCGGAATGATCGGCTGTGACACGATCGAGCCAAACGCGCCGGTGTTGTCCACCGTGAATGTCGCGCCGCGTACGTCATCGATGGTGAGCTTGCGGTCACGGGCCCGCGCGCCGAGGTCGGCGATGTCACGTGCCAGACCGGCGATCGACTTTCGATCCGCGTCGCGCAGCACCGGCACGATGAGCCCCGCCTCGGTTGCGACCGCGACGCCGATATGGAGGCGATGGTGGACGCGCACGCCCTCATCGGTGAACGTGGCATTGAGTGCGGGATGCTGCTTGAGTGCCGCGGCGATCGCCTGCACGAAGAACGGCAGGTAGGTGAGCGCGACGCCCTCGCCAGCGAGGAATCGCTCCTTCGCGGAGTCGCGCAGCCGCGCCAGTTCCGTGACGTCGGCCTCGACCACCATCCACGCGACCGGCACGGAGCGGTGGGCGTCGAGCATGCGCGCGGCGATGGTGCGCCGCGTGGGTGAGAGGGGGAACAGCTCGTCGTCCGGCGCGGTTTCGGCCGGTCCGGGCGCAGCAGGCTGCGCCCCTACACGGGATGGTCCTGGCGATGGCCGGGACGGGGCAACGCCGACCACGCCCTCGCCGGGCGATGGCGCGACGGTGTGGGCGGCGGGGTTGTCGAGGTAGCGCATGACGTCCTGGCGCGTGACCCGGCCCTCGATGCCGGTTCCCTGCACGAGCGCCAGGTCGATGCCGTGCTCGGCAGCCAGCTTCAGCACGACGGGCGAATGCCGGCGCGTGCGCCGCAGTTCAACATCCGGCCCGGCGTCAATTGCTGTTTGCTGTTTGCTGTTTGCTGTCGGCGGCGGCGCTCCCTCTGTTGTCCGTTGTCTGTTGTCCGTTGCCGTGGCAGCGTCCGGCGCCTTTGCTGTTTGCTGTTTGCTGTTTGCTGTGGCCGCGCCGTCTGTTGCCGGCCGGCCCTCTGCTCTCTGCTCGCTGCTCTCTGCTGCGGCGGCGACGCCCGCCACCTCGAACTCCGCCAGCGGCGCGCCGACGAGCGCCGTCTCGCCCTCCTGCACCAGGATGCGGGCGAGGCGTCCCTCGAACGGCGACGGCACCTCGACCGCGACCTTCTCCGTCTCGATCTCGACGACGAGGTCGTCGAGTTGCACGAGGTCGCCTTCGCGCTTGAGCCAGCGGGTAACGGTACCCTCGGTCACCGACTCGCCGACATCCGGCATGTTGAGCGACCTTATCGCCGGCATCCTAGTACGCCGCCAGGTCGCGCATCGCCGCGGCAATCTTTTCTCTCGATGGCATGCAGAAGTCCTCGCCCGCCGCGTTGAACGGCATCGCCGGCACGTCGGGCGCTGCGAGCCGCCGGATCGGCGCGTCGAGATCGTCGAACGCGTGCTCGGCGATGATCGCGGCGATCTCTCCGCCGATCCCGCCGGTCAGGTTGTCCTCGTGCACGATGAGCACCTTTCCGGTGCGCCGCGCCGCGTCCAGGATCGCGTCTCGATCGAGCGGCGCGAGCGTGCGCAGGTCGAGCACCGTCGCGTCGATGCCGTCCGCGGCGAGCTGCTCGGCCGCCTGCAGGCATTCGTGCGCCATGAGCCCGTAGCTGATCACCGTGACGTCATCGCCTTCGCGGCGGAGCGCCGCCGGGCCGATCGGCACGACGAAGTCGCCGTCGGGCACGTCGTCCTTCAGCAGCCGGTACGCCTTCTTGTGCTCGAAATAGACGACCGGGTCCGGGTCGCGAATCGCCGCCTTCAGGAGCCCCTTCGCGTCGTACGGCGTCGACGGCGCGACGACCTTGAGCCCGGGGACGTGCGCGAGCAACGCCTCGATCGACTGGGAGTGGTACATCGCGCCGCGGATGCCGGCGCCGAACGGCACGCGCACGACGATCGGACAGCCCCAGCCGTTGTTCGATCGATAGCGCCACTTGGCCGCCTCGCTGATCAGCTGGTTGAACGCGAGATAGGCGAAGTCGGCGAACTGGATCTCGGCCACCGGGACGCAGCCGTTCGTGGCGAGGCCGATCGACACGCCGACGATGCACGCCTCGGCGAGCGGCGTGTCGATGACGCGCTGCGCACCGTAGCGGCCGAGCATGCCGTCGGTGACGCGGAAGACGCCGCCTTCCTGGATGTCCTCGCCGAGGACGACCATCTCCGGCAGGCGGTCCATCTCTTCGATGAGCGCGTCGTGTATCGCCTCGATGTACGACTTCTCGGCCATCAGGCTTGCTCCGGCTCGAAGTAGACGTGGCGAAGCGCGTCTTCGGGCGCCGGATCCGGCGCGGCCTCGGCGGATGCGACGGCAGCGGCGATCTCGCGCTTCACCTCGGCGCGCAGATCCGCATCCTCAGCGTCGGTCAGCGCCTCCTCCTCGATGAGTCGCTTACGGAAGCGGTCGATCGGGTCCTTCTTGATCCATTCCTCCAGCTCGGCGCGGGTGCGGTAGCGGCGGTCGTCGTCCGACGAGGTGTGCGGCGAGAGCCGGTACGTCTTCGCCTCGATGAGCTTCGGCCCGCGGCCGCGGCGGCACTCCTCGATGTTCCATTTCGCGGTCTGGTGCACGGCGATGACGTCGTTCCCGTCGACCGTCTGGCCGCTGATGTCGTAGCCCTTCGCGCGGTCGGCGACGTGCAGCACCGACATCTGCTTCTCCTGCGACTCGGAGATGGCGTAGCCGTTGTTCTCGCAGAAGAAGACGACGGGCAGGCGATGGATCGCGGCGAAGTTCACGGCCTCGTGGAAGTCGCCCTCGCTCGTCGCGCCCTCCCCGAAGTAGGCGATGGTCACCTCCTTCAACCCGCGCAGCTTCGATGCGTAGGCGATGCCCGCCGCGTGCGGCAGGTTCGCCGCGATGACGCTGGAGCGAGTGACGACGCGCGCCTCCGGCCACGACCAGTGCGACGGCATCTGGCGGCCGCCGGAACTGGGATCGTCGGCTTTCGCGAAGACGCCGAGCAGGATGTCGTGTGGCGTCATCCCGAGCGCGATCATCACGCCGACGTCACGGTAGTACGGCAGCACCCAGTCGGTGCCGCGCTTGATCGCGTAGGCGGAGCCGACCTGCGTCGCCTCGTGCCCCTGGCCGGTGACCGCGAAGGCGGCGCGGCCCTGCCGGTTCAGCGCGAACATGCGGTCGCTCAGCTCGCGCGAGCGCAGCATGTCACGGTACATCTGGCGGTGGAGCTTTGCGGCCGCGGCCTGCGGCCTGGACTCGTTGGCTCGCACCATCGTGCGCCCCTCCTCCGAGGGGCCGGCGCGGGCGGGAATCGGGGCCTCCCGCGTCGTGCGCTCGCCCGCCGCGGCGGGGAGCCTGTCCAAATCGAGTATAGCGCCGCGCCACGAAGCGGTGGGCTACGCCCGTCTGCAATCAGTCTCGGCAATCACCAGCACCGCGGCCATCGGTCCTTCGCCGTCGCCGCCCCCTTTGCTGTTTGCCGTTTGCTGTTTGCTGTCGCCGCGCCCTCTGCTCTCTGCTTCCTGCTCTCTGTCCTCTGACGCGAAACGCCCGCCGCACAACAGTGCGGCGGGCGCTTGGTTTGAGGTGGGGGAGATAAGGGGGCTCGAACCCCGAACCTACTGATTAAGAGTCAGTTGCTCTGCCA